>JAIQZQ010000100.1 GCA_021777105.1 Candidatus Anammoxibacter sp. | reverse complement strand
ATATGGATCTTGGTCTAAGGCGTGAAGTTGACTATAAGGCGCGAATTAATTGCCCAAGGTGTAAAGACGTAATTTTAATGCGGCATTTTTCGAGCGTAAAGCGCGAAGTTGAAGTAGATGAATGCCCTGAGTGTGGCGGGTATTGGTTGGATTATGGAGAGCTTGAACAAATGCGCGGGTTATTTAAATCGACAAAAGATAAAGATAAAGCTGTTGAAATGTACTACGAGGCTCTTTTTGGACCAAGGCTGAGAGAGATGCATGCAAAAGAGGCCGCAAAACTTGAGATGGCTCGCAAATTTGCAAGTATTGTGCGCGGCGTATCAGTTAGAGGTTTTGATTTTTAGGAGGCTTGCCATAGAAATTATATAATTTACCTGTCTCTATTATTTTCTCTTCTCCTAGCTGGTTGTCGGCTGCTTTCAATTATGATTGTCTTGTTTTATTCATTTTTGTTTCTTATAATATCATAAATTAGTCGGCGTGTTACCTGCAGGTTGAATTTGTTTAGTTAGTGTGTAAATTATTATTGCTTATTATCATTGATAACACCCATCGCCGGTCTATATCCACAATGTCTGCAGCTGTTAACAAATGGCCAGTTTGAATAACCTTGTGAAAAAGAGGTCTTTGTAGCAAACAACTTTCCACATTTAGGGCATCGCCAATACGAAGTGTAAATCACGCTTGCTACGAATGCAATACCTAGCAATATTAACAATACAAAAGTGGCGCTCCTTAAAAAAGAATTGTGTTGGTCATTAAATACACTACGAATGAGGAATATCATTAAACACCCTGATGAGAATGAAATTACACCCAGCATTCTAAAAACTCGAAATATTTTCCACTTTTTTTGAATTTCAGTAATTTCCAATGGCCTTATCTCTTATATTGTCAGAGCATAGGTACGCCAATTTTCGGCTTCGCCTATTGCGATTTATTAAATTCTTATTAAAGCATAAAGTATCCATAAAATCAAGACTATAAATAATGTTATTAAGTTACATCTTAAATTGTTGTAAGTATATTTAGTCTGTCCCAAATATTCTAAATAATATACAACACCTGGGACAAAACAATTAGTTTAGTCAAAGATAATGACGATCTAAAATTGTTTATGCCCTTTATTTTTATAAGTGGTATAAATGGTAAAACCACTTACCGTTCATCCAACAGAGACTTTTCATTCCAAATTAGTTGATATAAAAAATGTAAAAACATCATGGTTTAATATCAATAAAATTACCGGATGGAATGAAACCTGAAGACGTTAATGATTTACTCCTTTTTCCTGGCGTAGGTGAATGTAAGTGGGCATAAAAGCTTACAAAAAAAGCTCTTGAATTAATTCCAGGAAGTTTGAAAAAGTAAAAATCATATTTTTCAGAGTTAGCGGATAAGACATATTAAGAATTTATTAACATATCTAAATGAAAAGGAGATTGTGTTACGAAAGCTAAAAAAATGAAAAAACTAAGAGAAGACTAACTGTGCCTTTTAGAAAAATGAGAAAAAATAAATAGAATGGAGCTTTACTAGACAAGTATGCTCTATTAATTTAGAAAAGAAGTTTTAATTTTATTATCTAAAAAGGGACTTAATATAGAGGTGATTAATAGTGTTTGTAGCTGAAATTATATTTACGATAACAGAAAAAAATGATAAAGGAAAAAATCAATTTGAAAGTTTTGTTCAAGATTTTTTTGCTAATCTGTTAAGAAATGGACAAATCCTTGGAAACGAAATATTTTGGTGGGAAAAGAATAAATTAAAGGCAGTTGTAAAGATTCCACGTCCTGATTCATTAGAAAATAGATACTTTACTAAATGGTCAAAAAATGATTGGAAGATAATTAAAGAAAATTTCGCCGAAAAAGCATTAATTTCTATATTAAATAAAGAAAATCTGAATTGTGAATTCCCTATTCTTGAAAGAGAGAAATATTTATATTTCTTTACCAACGCCTTTGACGACAGCTCTCCTGTTTGCGCCGGCAAAAGTGGAATGGCTATTCCGCTATATGAGTTGCCCTTAAATCAACGGCAAAAACAGCGTTTGTGGGCCTGGCAATGCTCATACATTGAATATGATAAAGTGTGGTTAGGCGTGGATTCCTTGGAAATTCCAATGTATAAACAATTGGCAACCCATAAAAGTGAACTGGCCATAGAAGGGATTAAGTTATGCAGAATGCTTGAAAACAAAACAGGGTTGCCAACCTATTATTATTTAATGCGCTATTGGGGACGGCAAAAAGGAGAAAAAGACCGTCTATGTCCTTCTTGCGGAAACAAGTGGAGAATAAAGAAAAAACCAAGAGCAAAAGGCATAGAAAAGTTTGATTTTAAATGCAATGGATGCAGATTAATATCGCATATAGCAGCAAACTTAGAAGGAGACATTAACGCCTCAATAGGTGAATATCAAAATTAATGTAACTTATTAATAAAAGCTATAGGAAATTGATGTTGCCCATCGTAATTCTGATCACATCCATTGCTAAATGAAAATCATCGAAAATTATGGAACAGGCTTATAATGTCTTAAAAATGTAAAGAGCAGAAAACAGATTTTTCGACTTCCGTAAAAACCGGAAATTACACTGAAGAGCACAACCTGGTAATATACCGCTCTTTGGGCGTGTCAAAAGGCCTGCGCTTTGTATACAACAGTAAAACCGCAGCCCCCAGGCCGATAATAAAATCAAAAACGCTCACCGGTTCGGGAGTGGCATTGCCCCTGACCGTATCATCCAGATTAACAGTCGCCGGAATTGAGCAAGGGCTTGAATATAGAAGCGCGGTCAACGACACAATGATACAAGCGATCCAGTTTGACGCCTCTCAATTTGAGACAGGTATTTATCAATATAGACTCCAAGTGCGCAACAACTACCTGATTTCATCATTTGCGTCAAACATATTCGGAACAACACAGGTAAACAACCAAAAAAATAGCCCATTCGGCGCCGGTTGGGCGCTTGACGGATTATCTCAAATAATAACAAACAGAGACCTCTCAATTAGCCTGGTCAAAGGCAATGGAGACCTAAAGGTGTTTGGGTATAATCCGCCTGATTCAGCTATACATGCAACAATTAATTACACTTCGCCGGCCGGGGACTTTTCAGAACTTACAGGCTTCCATGACGGCACATTCTTTCAAAAGTTAAAAAACGGAACAGATATACACTTTAACTCACAAGGGCAACAGTCCGAGGTTGTTGACAGAAACGGCAACAGAACCACATACGCTTATGACCCGGACGGACTATTAACATCCATAACCGACCCGGTTGGCCTTGTCACAACACTAAGCTACACAAACGGCAAACTCTCAAGCGTTACCGATCCGGCCAACCGCGTGACAATCTTTGAGCATGACGGTTTAGGAAATCTCATCCGAATAATCGACCCGGACAACAGCTCGCGAGACTTTATCTATGACGAACGCCACAGAATGGTATTGAAACTCTCCAAACGGGGTTTTGCAAGCACAATACACTACAACTTTGCAGGCCAAAACACAATGGTAACACGAGCCGACGGCTCAACCAGGCAAATCATACCAAGCGACTTGATCGGCCTAATTGACCCATTATCAGGCAAAGGGACAAAAATCAATCCCGCCAAGCCAATAATAACGAGCGAAAATATCGGATCGTTTATTGACGGCAATGGAGGTATAACAACTTATA
>JAIQZQ010000099.1 GCA_021777105.1 Candidatus Anammoxibacter sp. | reverse complement strand
ATGAACCGGATTTTTGCCTGAACCTGTTGCGCCGTCGCCAAATTCCCACAGCCGATTGTCTATATTGCCGTTTGAGAGATCCGTAAAGTTTACACTCATTGGAAAGAATCCTGTTAAAGGAGTCGCAATAAACTCCGCCACGGGCTCGCCCTGATCAATCACATTAACCAGATTGATCTGCTGCTCCCTGTCAATCCCGTTTGAATTTCCTGCAATAAGAGTTACACTGTAAAAACCCGCTGATTTATACGTATGCGCGGGATTTTGAAGACTGCTTATAGCTCCGTCGCCAAATTCCCATATCCATGAGTCAGGATTGCCTTGCGAAGCGTCTGTAAACTGAACATCCATTGGCGCAATGCCCGCCTGAGGCGACGCCTTAAACGCTGCGGTTGGCTCGTTTTCCGGCAGAACATTGATAAGGTTGGTCTTGATCTCCCAATCAGCGCCTTTAGAGTTGCCCGCCATCAATCCCACGGTAAATATGCCTGCCCGTTGATAAGTATGCCGCGGATTTTGGTTAGAAGAGTTTGCGCCGTCGCCAAATTCCCAGCCCCAACTTGAAGGATCGGCGGTGGATTTGTCGACAAATTGAACTTCCATAGGCGCGAACCCCGATGTCTTGTCAACCAAGAATTCAGCGTCCGGCTCGTCAAGGCATTTAACATTGATCAGATTTGTCTTTTCCAGCCTGTTTTCACCTTTTTCATTGCTTACCGTCAAGGACGGCGAGTATGCGTTACAATTCAGATAGGTATGAACAGGATTGCGTTCAGCGCTTGTATTGTTGTCTCCAAACTCCCAGAACCAGCTAGTTGGCCCGCCTTTTGATTTGTCCTGAAATACCACTGTTAAAGGCTCAACACCTGAAGTCTTGTTTACCGTAAAATCAGCCGCTGGTTTTACAGCGGTTGACGCCACCTCAATAAAGTCTATTTTCTCCTCAATATCGGTTCCGCACGAGTTGCCTGCGGTAAGCGTAATAGAGTATCTCCCCTCTTTTGTAAATGTATGCGCAGGATTTTGAGAATTGTCCGGCAATGAACCGTCCCCAAAATCCCATATCCAGCTTGTAGGGTTTTCCGAGGAAAGGTCGGTAAATTGCACAAAATCATCTTCCAGTATTGATATCTTATCCGCATTAAACTCAGCTTCAGGTTTTATGCATGGTGTTGGAGTAGCCGTTGGCGTAGGTATCGGCGTCAAAGTTGGAGTCGGTGTAGGCGTTAGTGTTAGCGTTGGAGTTGGACTCGGGGTTGGCGTAGGCGCGGGTGTGGGTGTAACCGTTGAATTTGGAGTCGGTGTTGACGCGGGCGTTGGCGTAGTGTTAACAACAGGCGCGGTTACGTTGATAAATTCGGCCTTGGTCTCCGTGTCCGAGCCTCCCGCGCCTGTGACGGTCAATGAAACAGTGAAAATTCCGGCTGAATTATAAGTGTGCGATGGATTTTGCTGTGTGTCCGCGCTTCCATCTCCAAAATCCCATGACCATGTATCTACATTTCCCGTGGATTGGTCTATGAAATTGACTGTTAACGGAGATGCGCCGATTGTTGGATTGGCGGAGAACACAGCAACTGGGGCAGGTATTGGATCGCTTACTGTTATAAAATTTGTTTTTGTTTCGGTATCTGATCCGCCTGGCCCGGTTACGGTTAAAGAAACCGTATAATTTCCAGCTATGGTATAAGTGTGCGATGGATTTTGCTGTGTATCAGCACTATCATCCCCAAAATTCCATTGTCGACTGTCAATTGTACCTGTGGAATTATCTGTAAATTGAACAGTTAATGGGGTAGTTCCGGTAGTTGGAGTAGCTAAAAAAGAGGCTACAGATGGTTGGAATGGTGTTATTTTTCGAATACGGTGACTTCCATGTTCGACAATGAATATATTCCCTGATGCGTCTAAAGAAACGTCAGTAACACTTGAAAATGATGCTTCTGTGGCTAGGCCATTATCACCACTAAAAAAGTTATTTCCATTTCCTGCTACCGTAGTGATAATACCAGATGTATCTATTTTTCTAATACGAACATTACCAGAGTCACCAATAAATATATTGCCTGCCTTATCTACAAATACACTCGCTGGGTGGCGAAATGATGCGTTTTTGGCTAGGCCTCCATCCCCTTTAAAATCTGGTGTGCTGTTTCCTGCTAACGTTGTCATATTACCGTCACTATCTACCTTTTTTATACGGTGATGGCTTTGATCTGCAATAAAAAGATTCCCTTCCTCATCACCATGAATATCTGTGGGGTTAATAGGTCTATTAATAGCTAAGCCGTCGGCACCATTAAAGCGATTTTCTCCATTTCCTGCAAAGGTAGTAATAATACCAGAAGTGTCCACCTTTCTAACACGATTATTGCCGGAATCTGCAATAAATATATTGCCTCGTGTATCAACAAAAACACTTTCAGGTATATTTAAAGAAGCGTTAATTGCATTCGTGCCGTCACCACTAAACCCAGCTATACCATTTCCCGCTACAGTGGTAAGATTACCTGATGTATCTACTTTGCGTATTCTGTGATTTAATTTATCTGCAAAAAAGATGTTGTTTGATTCATCTGTCGAAATTCGATAAGGAACAAATAGAGACATATTAGTTGCAGGACTCCCATTGCCATTAAATCCAGCTGTTCCATTTCCCGCTATTGTAGTAATTATGCCTGAAGAATCAACTTTACGAATTCTATGATTTGCTTGATCTGCAAAAATTATGTTTCCCAAATTATCACTAGAAACACCAATAGGGCCTGCAATAGATGCATCAATTGCAAGTCCACCATCTCCACTAAATCCCTGTGTACCATTCCCAACCACGGTAGTAATAATCCCTTGCGCATTAGCGCGCAAATCCTGCATTGCAAAAAAAAGAAAACCCACAAACAGGATTAACCACAATTTACGTCTAGCGCTTATTTCCATGATATTCCTCCTTTTTTGATAATTGAATACTTTTGTCAACACAGTTTTATAAGCCGCTCCCGGCTGGAGCAATCTTGCAGATTGCTCCGAAACGTTTTAACAGTATTTATGCTTGTTTGAGACGCATGGTTTTGCGTGATCAAAAAACATTTGGAGCACTCTACAAGACTGCTCCAGCCTAGGGCGGCAAGATTGCTCCAGCCTAGGGCGGCAAGATTGCTCCGACAAAAACAGCAAAATTGTAATTTTAAGTTTTCAAACTAAAACTATATCCATATAGAACCTATTTGTCAAGTATCAAAAATCATCATATTACACCCTGCTAAACTAGAGCAAATTTGTCTATACTTAATTCAACAAAAGGAGTCGTATGATGTTAAATAGTGTTGAAAAGTCAATTGGGTTGCAGATATACAAATTTCGAAAAAGGCGCGATATAACGCAAGAACAACTGGCGAATTTAGTGGATGTGACGGTTGAAACTATCTCCCGGCTGGAGCGCGGGGTGTCAATTCCGTCCATAAAGACCTTGGAAAAGATAAGCCATGCCCTGCATACCACGCTAAAAGACCTTTTTGACTTTGAGCAACAACCCCTGCCGCCAAAAACAAGGACAGTGTCGTTTGAAAATGAGATCGCTAAAATTGTCGCTTTCCTGAGGACAAAGAAGCCGGATGACGCAAAAATGTCCTACCGCATATTAAAATCCGTGTTTGAGCAGATTGATAATAACTACATTTTAAAAAAGGGCGCTAAAAGGAAATATGGAAGAGGTAAACCGGGCAAGTAAAAAGAACGGAATAATCATCTAACGTTCAATCCTTTGCTTGATAATCTTACGACGCTGCATAATAACAATCCACATAAACCCATAATTTTTACCGCAACTTTAGATCATTTTTGTCACTGTTTTACCCACCTTCGTAGCCTAGTGGCTATTCCGCTTTTCGTTTTTTTAATCTTTGTCAATCTCAGCAATCTGTGGTTAATACCGCTTTTGCATTTACGCTAAAAATCATAA
The DNA here is from genome assembly GCA_021777105.1 of Candidatus Anammoxibacter sp. Taxonomy (GTDB): domain Bacteria; phylum Planctomycetota; class Brocadiia; order Brocadiales; family Anammoxibacteraceae; genus Anammoxibacter_B. The sequence continues at coordinate 29,035 of JAIQZQ010000099.1, read as the reverse complement.
AAAAACATTTAACCGCCAAAAAATAATTAGGCAACAGATTTTATTGACAAATTTCAAACAAAAAAAGGTTTGCAAATATATCCCAAATATGGGATGTTATTGATATGGAACCAATACATCGCAAATCACTCGTTTGGGTAGGATCATCAAATGAGGATTTGAAGAAATTTCCTAAAAAAGTCCAAAGAGATGTAGGTTTTGCCTTATACAGGGCAGAGTTAGGAAAGAAACATCATAACACTAAAAATTTAAAAGGATTTAGAGGAGTAATGGAGATCGTCAGCTCGTACCAGACAAATACTTATAGAACCGTATATGCGGTAAAAATCGGGGAAAATATATTTGTGCTTCATTCATTTATGAAAAAATCTAAACAAGGGATAAAAACACCTAAATCTGAATTAGAAATTATAAAGAAACGATTAATGAAAGCAAAAGAATTGGCAAAGGAGGATTGCAATGACTGAAGATATAGGATATTCAAAAGGTTCCGGGAATGTGTTTGAGGATTTAGGATTTGAAAACCCGGAAGAAGAACTCGCAAAAGCTAAACTTGCTTCAATGATATACGACATTATTGAGAAACGAAAATTAACCCAACAAACGGCAGGCTCTATCCTTGGGATTAATCAGCCAAAAGTCTCTGCCCTTAAGAATGGTAGGTTAGAGGGATTTTCAATTGAACGTTTGTTTTCTTTTTTAAGAGCGCTGGATCAGGATATTGATATTGTTGTGCATCCTAAATCAAAAAACAAATCCCGAGGAATCAATGTAACTGCGATATATGCGTGATGCAATCTTCAAATATATGATTTTAATTTCAAATAATTCACAACCTTTCGTAACTTGATAGCTATGGATTGTTTACTAAGAACATCTTTGTGTTTCAAATATTTTAGCTTAGGGCTTGAGAAGAAATAACCTGGATTTTTTGTAACCCTTAATTCGACGATACTGAATAGAGACTTTTTTTCAATCTTTTATCTATTACTGAATAATTTTTCTTAATAATAACAAACAGAAAGATACTGAAAATACCTTTAAATGATATAGTTTTTCAAGCATTATTTGTGAATGCCGCTAAACCCTATGCTGATTATGAAAAGAAGATTGGGGGTAAGGATAATCTTTATATGCTGTTTCAAAAACTGGGGCAGGCGCTATTTACGCAGCTGGTCAATGGTTTGTATCCGGATCAGGTTCGTTCTTTAAATATCGGCCTATCATTAACGGAATTACAAAGGACGGCAGGGTTGACTGCGCCAACTTTAGCATCGTTAAGAGAAGTTAATGCCGAGTGGATAAAAAACCTTTTAAGAGTGGTTGACAACGTAAACCCGGCGTATCACATTCAACAGGCTCCAAATACCGTTAATCAAACAGCTATAGACCTCACCCTCGCAAACCACTTAATTACAGAAGTGAACGCAGCCAACAATGCTCCACGAAATCTGATCTTTGATAACGGGGGCAGATGTGTTGCTGAAATTAATTTTAGCAACCACGGTGGAACAGCAACTTCCGGGCATGCTCATATTTACCCCGTTAAATCCATGCCGATAGCAGGTCATCATGTTAGCGGTGTGCCCACTGTGGAAGTGGCGACGCCCCTGCCGCCTGGCGAAACCTTCCGGGTGGAGTCCTCCCACTGCAAGCTTTATGGACTTAGGATTCGCAAGAAATAACTTTGCATTATTTTTAAAATGAATCCTTAAAAATGGAGGCTAAAGCCGTCCCCTACCCGCAGCGACCATGCAACTTACAAGTGTGTGCGCATATAGAATCCAGTTGGCAATTTGCAATGGGCAGTTAGCAAAAAAAGCCAAAACACAAAAACGCAACTGACAAGTGTGCCCGCATCCAGAGCCGCTATAACATCCCGAACAAAGCGCGGCATTCTTCTGTTTTGTCAATATTGCTATTGCTTTAATACAATGTTTTTCTCATAATGACAACCTCGCTTATTGCTTGATAAAACATGTTTTTATTGTGACAATTTTTGAGAAGATATTTTGAAAGACTACGCAGACTTTGCTCTGGTTACCAAGCCCCTGTTTCGCACGCAAAAAGGAGTCAAATATGCTCCAAACTCGAAGCTGGGGCTTCTTGAATTATTTCGTTCCCAAACTGGGATTTGGGAACGATGTGGAATTCAAAAATTAAATATTTTTACCAAAACTTTAGTTCACTTTTAACTTTAGATCACTTTAGTCACTTTTGCGGTTTATCCAATTTAGGTTAGCGTAAATTTCTATCATACGGAGGTTTAATACGATGAATATTTATTTCAGCAATACATTAAAGACAAAAAATATTAAGAATAAGATATTGTACAACTTTATGCCGTTGCTGCTATTCGTTATATGCGCCGTTACTCTTAATATTTACAGTTCAAAGGTAGTCTATGCAATTGAATGTATAGAAATGTCGCTTTCCACATCCGCGCCGAAAGATTTATCCGGGACATATTTGAGCCCCGGCAGGTTGAGCACACTCACGCTTAAGTTAAAAGAGACAGAAAGCATTAAGGGATCTTTTGACACATTTCTTGGTTTATCGCAAAAGTATTCAAGCTTGCTTACAATGGCAACACAACCAATAGGCGGATGTGAAACGTTTACACAGTTTGGAAAAGTCCCAACTGTAACAGTCGCCTTGCCGCCTGTTAATATCCAGTATTCAATCAAGGCTGATTTACAATGGTTTTTCAGAGAAGAGAAGGATTCCTGGGAATTAAATTGCATGGACGGTTGTTTAATGGAGGCTCAATTAGTTGGCGACATTTCAAATAACGGAACTATATCAGCGTCAACAAATCCTAAAATTAATATAGCTACCCGTCCAGTCGGAGGCCTTGGAGTAAAAAAATCAGATAACTACCATGCTTGCGGTTACCTGTGGGTGGATGGCCTAGATCCGATTGTAGGAGGAATAAATATTGTATTGACGGATGAAAGCAGAAAACAGTTAGAGGCAGGTTGTATTGAGAAAGGCGACCAGCTTAGCGGTATCGGCAGTGTAATATTTGAGCTCGCATTTGATCTGCAAGACAAATTTAACACTTTAGATTTGCCGAAAGGCGAAATCAAAGGGCAATTAAAGTCATCTTTGGAAATAAGCACACCGGATGATAATGATGTGCAAAATGCGACTGTCGCATTATTTAGGCAAGAGGGTTTTGTTAGCGACAAAAAACCAAATGAACTGTTTAGCAATTTTCAGGAATCTTTGAAAAAGCTGGGCAGAAAACAAGTTGGCGATATAAAAAAGATTGAGCCCGATGATAAAGGCAAATTTTCATTTAAAGACCTTCCGCTAATTACGCCGTTTTCGCTAAACGGGGCAACTGCATTCAGGCCTGCGTACTATACTGTGGAAGTCACCGGAGGCAAGACCGTCGCGTGCACGGATTGTGTAAAATTAAAGGACGGCAAGGTAAGTGTTGAGGGCACGGAAACCGTGCATTTTAGCAATAATGTTAAGGTAAATACGAAGCCGGACACAAAAGAGCCGGTTGAACACAAAATATTACTTACGCCTTTAGACGGGATAGACAAAAAAATGGAACTCGTTATCGCACTTGGCACAAGCACAATGAGCCCCAATAACTATAAACCTGTTGAAGCGGAAGTTGAAAGATTTCTTGAAAAGATAAAAGAAGGCAAGCAGGAGATAACCCCGGAACTTGCTGAAGGCCTTCAACGCGCAATATTGGCTGAAACCGTAGTTTTGGATGGAGCCATGTTTGCCGATAGTCTGTTAAAGCTTATGTTAAAAGGTTTGGGGACGGTATTGGCGGATGTTTTTGACGACCTGGCGAATTCAAAAAAAGATGGAAAAACCGCAATTGAAAAGGACATTAAATTTACAAAGACAAAGATTGAAGAAATAAACAAAGGAAAATGGAAAATTAGTGATCCGGCAAAGGCTTTGAAACAGTTTGAACAACACCAAAAAAAGCTTGAAGAGTTCAAAAAGGTAGCGGATAAGATTGACGCTTTGAGCAAGAACATTAAATTGCTTGTCGCAGCAACAGCGGAATTAGTAAAAAAAGATGATAAGGAGTTCTTTGAACTCGTAAATAAAGGGTTGAACATTGTTTTCAGGACAGTAAAATCATTTGTGCTTTCTCAGGGATCAGGCAAGAGCGCCGCGTTGGGTGGAGCACAGGGATTGGTTAAGATTGCTATTGAAGAGGGTGTAAACGCCTCTTTCCCTTTTGTGTTTGATGATATTGTCTTGCCCTCTTACGCCAAAAACACAGCGCCGTTTCTTCAAAATTCCGTAAATCTATTTATTGGCAACAAGGATAAATCAATTAAACCATGGGACGGCGCCAATCCGGAAAAATTTTCAACGGACAATACAGCAGTGTCCGAGGTCAGATTACGAATAAACAAGGCCGCAAATGACGCGATAATTGATATTATAAAATTACAGGCCGCTTCGGGGGCTCTCGACTTTGTGCAGGACGCATTAGAGACCGCGGCTACTTTTACTAAGCAACCTTATCTTAAAGTTTTAGAAAAAATCGCGCAGGCAATGAAGTACATCGGCAACGCGGAAAGCGCCCGTATTCCATTTAACATTGTTTTCAACACTATTGAGCCTGGTGTTCAGGAAGGGACTTTAAAAGCGTTTGGCCAAGATGTTCCTTCCTCCGCGTCAAAAATAGGCGTAGCGCAAACACTTAATCAAAACAATTTAAGAAACGCGTCTTTTAGAAAATCAAGCATTAACCCAAGGCTGTTCACTAACATTTCCGAGTCCGGCAATAAACTGATTGAATCGCTTAATCAATTGTCCGGCAATTTGGCGGATAACAATATAGGAGCCGCCCTTGAATTAACAGGCGGTGATAGCCCGGATGGTTATATTAATAATCTAACGGAGTGGGAACTCTCTATTTTGCTCTTCCTTACACAAGCATCAGGCACAAGTGTCTCTGATAATACAGTAAACAACGATTTATCGGCCATATTAGCAAATGATGTTGAATTAAAGATGTTTCTGGTAGATTTAGAGCAAAAAATTGCAAACCTGTATTTTAACGTCATGACATTGGCGTATGAAGGGCCGGAGGATCCTTTATATGCAGCGGAGAGAAACAGCGCGCTATCTTCAATTGATTTTGTAATAAGCAGGATAACCAGGTTTGAACAATCATTCAATAATCTTAACACTGTAATTGGAGATACTGATCTCCTGCCGGCTATTGCTATTCAGTCATTGGAGATAATATCCGCTAAAACAGGCAGTGATGCCATTACTCTTTCACCGGAAGATTTTACACTTAGGGCTCATATTAAAAATATCAGCGCAGTTCCTGTCTTAGGTTTGTCCGCTGAGTTAACGGCAATTTCGCCAAATGATTCCGTAACAATATCGCCCACTTTGGACACACCCATTAACATTGGAACTTTAGATGGAGACGACGGCGCAGCCGGCTCAGGCCCTGACGAAACCGACATTGAATGGAAAGTTACATATGAAGGAGATTTAGGAGCAGAATCTATATTCTTTTCTGTAAATATTCTGGAAGAAGGAGACGAACCTTTATCTTTTGTAACAAATGAGACGCAAAATGCGCTTATTGTAGATCCTTCCGTGTCTGATAAGGATTTAGATTTTATGCCAGATGATTGGGAGAAAGCAAACGGACTTGATACAACAAAAGACGATGCCCGTGAAGACAAAGACAACGACGGCCTTATAAACCTGAAAGAGTTTGAACTGGGTTCCGATCCGCAGAAAAAGGATACTGACGGCGACGGTCTCTCAGATGAAGAAGAGACAACTGGAGGCGCCGACGGATTTGTTACTAATCCGCTTAATGCGGACACGGATAATGACGGCGCATCAGACAGTTCCGACGGGCAGCCTGTCGATGGCGGCGCAACCGAAAAACCCAAGGCTGAAGATATTATTGGAGAACCGGAGGTGGCGGTTGATAAAACAGAAGTGGGTATTACAAATGAAAAACGCGTTGCAACGGTTTCCATCACAAACAGTGGAGAAGGCGCGCTTGCATGGTCGGCAGTGTCCGGCAACAACGCCGTTGCGACAACAAGTCCCAACGCGCCTGATTTCCACAACGGCGATGGGTTGCTTATTATTTCAGCGCCTGCTCATTTTGATTTTGAAGCGCCTGGAATCGTTAAAACAATTGTTAAAGTATTTGACGCGGCAGGAGCAACCAAAGACTTTAAAGAGATAACTGTTAAGCTTGGAAGCGGCGAAGAGCAAACACCGCCTGAAGAGGCAAAACCAACTCCAGAGCCAACTAAACCAACGCAACCGCCTGAAAAAAAATCTTTTACATTTAAATGTATAAACAATTTCCAGGAAGCCCGCTTTCCCGGCGCTGAAAAACTTGTTCTGCAATTAGGCGAAACAGAGTCCTGCGCGTTAACGCTTACAAACCTTCAACCCGGCGTCTTTATAGACGTGGCAACAAAACAGCGAACAGGTTTCAAGTCGTCAATCAACGTAGACCCCGCTAATGGAGCAACAGACTCAAACGGCGAAATAAAGTTCAATATTACAGCCGTTAAAAAAGGAGTAGACTGGATTGCTTGGGCGGTGAAAAACGATAAAGGCAAATTTGAATTTAACAAAAAAGCATATAACTCCGGACGCGCCTGGGGCATGTTTGTTGAAGTAGAGTAATAGAAGCAATCATAATTGACGGAGTAAAGAGACAAAAGGAAAAAGGCTGAAGCAGAGGGGACACTGTTACTCTCGAAAGGGAGAATAGCGGCACGCCAGAATCAGTAGTTGATTTTGCGGTAAGTTTGGCTACAAAGAGGGAAGGACGGCAAGTAAAAAGATTATTCTATTTAAGTTCTTCCTTCAATAGCAATGTGATAAAATCCAGAACCTCTTTCGCTTTTGTTAGCGCTTCCAGCATTTCTTCATCTGAAGGAGACATTACATCTCCAGGGTAACGAAACTCCGTAGCGTATGGGGTTAACAACTCAGCGGCATTTTCGAGCTTCTCAATGTCATGATTAATATTCATTGCCATCTGGACAAGCAGCCTGATATCATGGGTTTTAGGAAACTCAACATCATGCATAGTCAAGAAAGATTTTAACGCTTTCTCCGCCGCTTGTTGGCAATGATATATAGCAACATCAAAATATTCACTATCATCTAATTTCTTTGCCGCAGCCAAATCATGACGAGCTTTAATAAGCCAACTTTTTACAAGATTCATTTTAGCGTCCATAAATCAGTTTGCCTTTATTAAGAATCTTATATTCCAGAGACGCCGGCACATTTGAATACTTGTCAACTTCTTTGCGTGTTTTTACCAACACATCCAAAGGATAAGGGATGTTGCGCAGGCAACGATAAGCAATAGACGCCCTTCTTGCAGGCGGCAGTTGACTCTCCTCAACTATTACAAGCAAGTCCAGATCGCTATTCTTGTCAGGATTTCCCCAAGCGTAAGAGCCAAAAAGAAAAATACTCTCAGGTTTAAACTCACGCTCCAAATTATTCTTAATTTGATTCAGGGTTTCTTCCAAAGTGTTCATTTTTAATGCATATATTGTGTAAATAATCTAATACAAAAGTTAAGAAAATCAATATTACGCAGTTTATCACATACAAAATGGCAATGCAAACATCATATGGTTTGAGTTATGGAAAAACACAGGAAGATATTATGTCTAGGCCCCGCCAGGAATCCACATTGCAATTGGCTGTTGGCAAAACAAACAACATACAGCCGGAAGTTGCGCAACTGCCAAGTGTGAGCGCGTCCATCAGCCAACAACATCGTTGCTTTGCATCGCGCTTTGCTCTATGCGCTTCCATCAATCCTCGCCATAACATCCCTAACCAAAGCGCGGCGTTCAGGGGAGACAGATTTAAGAGTTTCAATATTTTCACGGGTCTTTAAGGCTAATATGAGAGGCTCAAACCTCTCATCCATTCCATGCTCTTTTATGAGTTTCGCCACCGCATCCTCTTTTTTAAACCGCGCAAGCCTGATAAATCCTTCCAGCGCAAACTCATAAACGGCGTTATTTTTCAGGTTATTTTTAAGAAACAACATCACATTTGGCATTACTTCCAACCATGGTTCAGCCGAATCAGGGCAGGCTTTAAGAAAAATGTAACGTGCAAGCTTTACATTAGGACGTAGGCAGATGCTTTTAACGGCATATCCCAAAGCTTCGCTAGCTCTGCCCTTTTTAATAAATAAGATAGCAAGATATAAATATGTATTACTGTATTCAGGATCAAGTTTAATGGCTTTACGGTGCGCTTTTTCCGCTTCATCAAAACGTTTCAGATCGCAAAGCAATCTACCAAGACATATCCATGAAAAAACGTTTTCAGGATCAAGCCTAATGGCTTTACGGTACGCTTCTTCCGCTTCATCAAAACGTTTTAGATTGCGAAGCAAATTTCCCAGACTGTCCCAGGAAAATACATATTCAGGATCAAGTTTAATAGCATTGCGATGCGCTTCTTCTGCTTCTTCAAAACGTTTCAGATGATTTCGAAGCAAATACCCCAGAGAGTTCCATGAATAAGCGTCTTCATTATCAAGTTTAATAGCCTTGCGATACGCATCTTCTGCTTCTTCAAAACGTTTCAGATCGCAAAGCAAGTCCCCCAAACAGTTCAAGTAAAAAGCGTTTCCAGAATCAAGTTCAATTGATTTCTTATTTGCCTGTTCCGCTAGATTCAAAAGTTTGTTTTGCCTCAAAACACGTGCAACACTATACCACCATCCACAGTCTTCAGGCCTGTATCCAATTTCTTTTTGCTGCGTTTCCGGCAACCCACTTAAAAATTCAAGAATGGAAAAATCAGCTGCAAATCCGGCTTTTTTCAAATTGCCGTCTATGATATTTGACAAAGCCTTAATGCCGGCTGTGTCAATAACTGCGCGAACAGTTTTGTGAAACAGTTCTCTTTTTAATGCAGGTTCTTCCGCGGCCGAAGCCATGCTTGAAAGAAAAGCGAGGCGCTCCTCTTGCAAATAGAGGTTTTCTATTCCTTTAAGCTCCTCAACTGTTTTATCGCACCATTTGCGGTAATCGGAAGCTTTGTAGAACACGCGCATAAATCCCACAAGCCAGCTAAGGCGTTGGCGTCCGGAACGGGAAAAACGCATGAGGTAATAGATGTTGTAAAATCGTTCTGCAACCTGGTACATCTTTTTCTTCTCACCGCCTCCGGCCTCTTCAATAAAGCCTTCGTCAACAAGGCGTTTGATTTGCGCGCTGATGTAATTGGATGGTTTGCGAAGGGCAAGGGATATCTCGCTAACGGTTACGGGATCCCACTTGCGGGCGATAGCGTCAAACACACGGCGCGCCTGGGTTTTTAGAGTTTCGATGCGGTGTTTAAAGTATGGAGTGCAGTCGTCAAGCATGCGTTGAAGATCTTTCCGCACATCACCGTCCGCCCCTTCGGCAAGCAGCCTGTAAGCCATTTTTACAAGCCTGGGGTTGCCGCCGGTGAAGATGCGGAGCGAATGCCCCCTTTCAGGTTGGTTTTCCAGGGCGTAAATAACATTCTCATCATTTCTTGCTTCGGCTATTTTTCTTAGAACGTCTTCCATCTCATCCCTTTGGAACCGTTCGAGTATGAATACCCTGAAAAAATCAAAAAACGGTTTATCGACATCCGTGGTCTGGCTAAAATATGTCGGGGAGCTTCCTATGATCATGACGCGCGGGTCTTCCATTAAAAAGGCCCTAAGGTTGTGAAGCTCTGTTTCGTTTGTAATGGCCTGAAATATTTCGTTAATATTGTCAAGCAACATTATGGCCCGCTTGTTATGTTTTGATATGAGTTCAAGAAAGGCATTTTTTGCCTTTTCAGCAAGATCAGCAGGGTTTTCAATGAGCAACGCTTCCGCCCTATCTTCAAAAGAGCCGATAGTTTCCTGAAGGCGGCGAAGCGATTCGAGCCAGAAGTCCGCAAGGTCGCCCATGCCGTAATTCTCCTCGCTGAAAATGACGGGTATCCACTCATTGTCGAGTTCGGGGATGTCTCCGGCGTTGTAAGCAACAGCCCAGAGGGTAAACGTCTTGCCCATTCCTCGAGGGCCGATTATAAGAATATGCTGTTGAGGCTCATTGGGCCTGTTCTTCTTTATAATATCCAGGATTTCGTTAAGCATATCATGCCGGGCGGTAAACTCCTCTAAAAGGGTTTCTTTTGAAATTGCGCCCGGATTATAAACCGTAAAATCAAGCAAGCCGTCACAATCTAAGTCCATTGGTTCAATAACACTTGCATCCATCAAACCGCCCTCCTTTTCCAGTAATCTCGAAGCAGATTTGAGAAAAACCGTGTTTTCTGGTCACCATGAAAATCCTGCGCAAGATAACCGTCATGTTTTAAAACATCCAGCACATAACTCATATCTTCCTCATCGCGTAAAAGTTCATCTTTTACAACGCCATGGTAAACATTAAGAATGTCACTATTCATTAATCCGTCAGCGCGTTTAGCACACTCCTTTAAAAGCGCGCGGGCAAACCTTAGCTCATCCGTGGAAAATATCTCTTTCAGGCGGCCATACATGTGCGAGGGGTATTTGTTTTTTGCGCCCGCAACCATTCGTTCATGATATATTTGGTCCAAAGTTTTTATTGTTAAACCGCGCTTTTCGCGTTTCAGCCAGGCTTTGATCTCTGAAAGAAATATTTGCAAAAAATAAGGCCAGGGCGGGCCAAGAAGTTCAACAATCCGTTTTCTTATTTTTAACGGAAGGTTAAATTCATTATCTTTCGAAAGCCTGTCCATAAATTCAAACGCCTGTTTTTCAGAAAGTGGCGGCAATATGATTGAATCGAAATCATTAACTGTGTCGGCCAATCCCATCTTTTTCACAACTCCATCCAGACCGATAGACCCGGTTACAAGAAACTTTATGCGTTCCGTCCCGCAATCCAGCCTCCAATCTCTGAACCACCGCAGCATATTTTCAACATCTCCGCCATGTTTCCCAACCTGTTTAACAAGGATGGGAAACTCGTCAAGCAGAAACCATACTGAATGTTCTGTTTTTATAAGTTTTCTAAGGAAATCCTCGGCCGTCTTTTGCCAATCCTTTGCCACTGACTCTCTAATAGTGACGCCCAGTTCAGTATAGTTAATAGACTCAACCCTATTAAGCAGATCAGCTATCTTGCCATATGCCCTGCCCATTGATTTTATTGTTGAATGAAATTTCCTATGTTTTAACAGGCATTCAATCATAGCAGCCACCCACTGTTCAGGGGTTGTATATTTTTCTAGATTTATAAAGAATATGTCTCTTTCATTGTCAATCTCGGATTGCATATCCAACAATATGCTCGTCTTGCCGGTTCTACGTGGAGAAAGAAAAAGCGCATGCCCCTGTTCCATTGCATCTTTCAACTCATTTGTCACATCAGGTCGAGGGAAATAGTTTGATTTGGTCGCGGGAGGGCCAATCTTAAAATTCATTTTTGATTTATTGCTCATATCAATCCCTCTATAGAAAAAGGAGGCGCGCAACAAATTCGTTGCGCAAAAACATTGTTGCACACATTATACGCGCAACAAATTCGTTGCGCAACATTTTTTTTGCCAAACTTCTGCATATTAAGATGTTTTGCGCAAAAGACCCCCTACTTTTCTGATGACTCGAATTTTTTAAATTTAATCATATGATACGGCGGTAAAAATTACAAAAAGTAAAAATACGCATTTCAGGCTTTAGCCTTCTATTCATTTACAAATCTCAAAAACATGATCCTCTTGGATATATATACAAAAGTAGCGCCATAAGCGTATTTGCCCGCGGCCATATAAAATTAAATTTACCCTATGATCAAGTGACGACTTATTTATATAATAGTTAATAAATAAAAAAGCATAAGATTTCTACTTCTGGAAGAAGCGCCAAGTGAATTTAAAGTAACTTTATAGCAACCGGAAGAATTTAAGCATATCTAAAACATTATTCTAAGGAGCAACAAATGTCTGAAATAACAAAGAAAACAATTGACTATTTATCAACAGTAAAAACAGTCTCGGTCGCCACATGCAATAACGGCAAACCATCTTGCCGCATTATGGAGATTCAAAAAGTTGATCCTAATCTAAAAATTTCATTCGTGGCCCGTAAAAGCGCTCCAAAAATGGAACAAATAAATAAATGCAAAGACGCATGCATAGTTTCACACAACGCAGATACAATGATTGATATCAGGCTTTTCGGTAAAGTTGAAACTTTTGACGACCATGAATCCAGGCTATCTGTGTGGGAAGACCACCTCAATAAATATTTCCCGGGCGGAGTTGACGATCCTGAATTAATAGTTATTGTATTTTCACCAGAAAAAGTCGAATACCGTAACATGAAAACAGGCGGTTTAGAGCCGGAGACTGAAATTTTGTAATATGCGGCCGTGTTATTAAGGAATGTATTGAAATTGACAAGCGTTCAAAAGATTACCATGATTGAAATATAAGGAGACGAATGATGGCGGTTACAAATGTAAAAGAGAATGCAAAGAAATTAATAGATAATCTTTCTGATGATTCTACCTGGGAAGACCTAATGCACGAAATATATGCGCCTCAAGCAATAGAGTCGGGTTTAGAAAACAGCAAAGCAGGACGAACTAAAGACGTTAATGATCTGCGTGAAAAGTATGGGCTTTCAAAAATATGAAAGTTAAATGGACTGAAACCGCGGAAGAACACCTCGACAATATATACAACTATATTGCTCAAACATCACCGATATTATTAAATTAACACGGTTAATTTAATCCTAAAAAAAGCCACTGTTACGCTCGTTACAACACTCTGCGCCTGCCACTTGACGCAGAGCGCCAAACCAAGCATTCCAACGCGAAGCATTGGAACGAGCAAAGATTCATCGCGCTCGCAAAACTCAAATCATATATGGTTTTGGTAATTTGATGTTGGGTTTCGGCGGGCTCTACCCAACCTACAAACTGACGTGGTTTGCTTTTGTTTTTCCTTCATTATTCGGTATTCGGCGCTCTGCGGTTCGAAATTCGCTTTTGATTTTGCTTTACGCTCGTTCCAATGCTCCGCGTTGGAATGTATTACGGACGCTCTGCGTCCCGTCACTTGACGCAGATCGTCAAACCGGGCATTCCCAACGCGGAGCATTGGAACGAGCAACATCTGCGCGAGTAAGCCCCCCCGCCGAGACACTCGTTGTTTTCTCTTCATTCGCTTGCCGCTATATCCATAGCGGCCCGCTCTCTACGTTCAAACAACTTGGTCTTTCCTGCTCATAGGTAAAGAGCAAAGACTACCAACTGACTACGGGACGAACACAAGGCGGAAGCCAATAGCGTCGGAGCGATAACCTGGACTGCAGCTGATACGAAAAGCAGAACTACACCCCTGGTCATCGCGGTCCCAGCCGCCACCGCGCAACACACGGTGCGAAGCATTTTTATCATACCTGTCAATACACAATTCCCATACATTTCCACTTAAATCTGAAACGCTTCCAGATGTATTACCACTGTTAAATATCCCCACAGGTGAAGTTCTATGAATACCAGTCTTGTTATTACATTTATATTTGTCCCATTCATCTCCCCAGGGATATTTTCTGCCTTTTTTTCCCCCTGCGGCAGCCTCAAACTCTTTTTCATTTGGTAATCTGTATGAATTACCAGAATTTTGTTCTGAATTTAACCATTTTGTAAATGCTTCTGCTTCATACCAGCATACCCCTACAACAGGTGAATTCGGGCATATCCATTTATGACCATTCCAATATTTTGGATGTTTTGTCTTTGTATCTTCAAGCCATTTTATTCCCTCTTCGCTCCAATTTTCTTTAGTTGTATATCCATCATCATTCATAAACTCTTCATACCAGCTATTAGTAACCGGATATTTTGAAATATTAAATGGATCTATAGGCACATATCTTCCAAAGCTTATTAAGTAATAATCACCACCTTCAACAGGTATAAACTCTTTCAAATCACGCGGATCGCCAAGCCAGCCCAGGGTTTCACCTGCTTCTACCATTATCTTGAGGTCTGCCACTTTTCCAATAATGTGATTAAGTTTTTTTCTAACTAATTTCAACACCCCGATATCTCTATCATCCACCGGAATGTCCGATAGAGATTGTGAAGCCAATAACCAGCCGCTGTAAGGAGAGCTCTCTTCCAGACTCACCCCACTTTTAACAACTGCGTTGGCAGAGCTACCATCATTATTACAATAAAGATATCCTATAAACAGCCGTATTACCTCTTTGTACCAGCTGTTTTGCCAATAATTAGCGACTGATTCTTCTTTGATTGCGCTTAATGTATTAAGATGTCTGGCGGTTAAGAACTCCTGAAACGATAAATGCCAGAACAGATATTTATGATCCTCTTCTTTGAGCAGCCCGCATCTTTGTACTATCATGTTAAATTTCTCTTCCAACTCTTCAGGTTTATCCTCGGGATGGACCTCTGATAACGCCTTAATTCCAATGTTTTTGTCAAAATATCTGTTTCTCTCTTCATGATTACTCCGGCGGTGTACTTTATATGCAAGTCTCATCAGGAATTTTTGAACATTTTTAGCATCTTCTTTTTCAAACCTTTTAAACAAAAGATTATTAATGAACTTTTCATACAGTTCCGCTCGTTGATCAGGTATTTTGCCACCGTTATAATAAAGGACGCAAATAGCAGTTAACATTAAAGGCGTTTCAATCAACGCTTTTATATGTTCATGGCTTTGAATCTCCTCTTCAATACCTTTAACTGTAAGCCCTTTTTCCGCCATTGCAGGAATATGGTCAAACCATTTTGTCAGGAACTCGTTTATTTGTGAGTTGTTCAGGTTGTCTATAGTGACATGATTATCATTTTTATATTTTTCTCTAACCTGATAATCAATTCCCGCCGGGCGTCCTGTAAGTACTATTTTAATATTATCTTTATATTTATTTCTAAAATCAACTAATGATAATATTACCTGTGCTCTTACCTCATTTTCCATTTCATCCAAACCGTCAACAAGCAGTATTAATTTACCTCTCTCGGCATATGATTCAACTATCTCTAAATTCAAACCATTGCCTGTCTCTTCAAAATATTTACTCATAATTTTCTTCGCAAATGGAACTCCGGGAATTATCTTATCACGGTCGGCTTGTTCCATATTCTTTATTGCAATCTGCAAATCGTTCAATATTATAAAGAGAGGTAGATAATCTTTAAAACCACAATCGTTTTTTTGCTGAAGTATTGTATACGCCAAATGTTTAATCAAAGTGGTCTTGCCTGAACCTGGCTGCCCTGCAACCACCAGACAATCTTTTTGCACTGCAAACTTTTCAATATTTATATTTTTCTCAATGTTTGAAGAGCCATCGGAATGACTAGTTATAGTGGCATAATTTGCAGCATAAAGAGGTATATAGATTTCCGGCATATTAATAGTGAACAGACCTTTTTCGGTGGCATCTCCTACTAATTGTCCAATATCCATTTCCAAACAACGGGTTTTCAGCCATGTTTTGTATGAGGCCGGTATATGAAGCTGTTTAGCAGCGCCGGATTTAACTTTATTTTTAATTTGCTCAAGTTGAACTGCGAGCGCTTTGTACTGTAAATCAAAATCAAGTATGGCAATTTTCTCGTCTCTATTTCCTTTAATCTTTCCCAGGTTATCATTTACAGTAGTCATATAGCTAAATTGACCTTGACGTCTCTTTGTAACATTTTCTACTATTTCGTCGTAAGATAAAGAGATGGATATATCTCTTTCAGCTTCAACATTGAAATACTTATTACCACTGGAGGTTTCACAGGGTGTTACTTTCGAACTAAATCCGCATGATTCCAGCAATACTTTAAACATGTCTGGTATCCAGCAGGCGTTATCCCGTTCCTGCTTTGGGAAAAGTTCAAGATCCTGAATAAACAACGTATCTTTGTCGGTTAAATTTGAAGTAAGCGTATAAATAAGTTTAGCTGTTTTAAATATATCAAGTTCATGAAAAACATTGCGAATAATTACCAATAGAGGTTGCGCTGCATTTGAAATCCAGTCACTATAGAATTCATCAAGCAATCGGCACTTGAAACGTTTATCAATGTCAAAATCAAATTCTTCCTCCAGATCGACAGCTGTTTTTTTGGTCGCTGATCGATCTTTGACATTTCCCACGCCCAAATAGCCCCATCCGTCCTTATCTTTAAATTCTGTAATACCTGCAATTCTAGTTAAAACTATTCCGGAGCCGCACCCGATATCCAGTATTGTGCCTCTATTATGTTTATCTATAACATGAGTTATTGACATAGTTAAAGAGTTTAGCTGACCATCAGTAAAGGCTTCATTCGCTTTTTGAGGATCGGGAGGGGTTGCATAATCTTTCAAACGCTTTGCATATTCCGATACATTTAAGTCATTATCATTTTGTTCTTTCATTGTAAAGTCCTTGTTTATTTATAAAATTAACACGGGTAATTAACTCTAAAAAAAGCCACTTTCTCGCTAGTTTCAGCACTCTGCGTCCCCTTGCTTGACGCAGAGCGTCAAACCGGGCATTCCAACGCAGAGCCTTGTAACAAGCTTGCAAAGGATGCCTGTGCCACTATTTATTAGATTTAATGATTAGGGTTCGGCAAGAAATAACTTGGAGTTTTTTGCTTGCATCTTCAGGCCGTCTTTGCGCAATTCTCAATCGGCGAATCCTCAACGCAGCTATGGCTGCGCTTCCGGTTCACCTCAATCGGATTGTACAAATACAACCTAAATATACAAACAAAAAACTCCAAGTTATTTCTTGCCGAACCCTTAATGCGCAAATTATAAAATAAATATACATACATGTCTATTATTTAGCGCCATTTAAGGAGCTGAAAATAAATAACCACGGTTGGTTCATGTCTCATGACATGAACATTGATGAGTAAGGGGCAGGAAAGAGAAGCTAAAATTTACCGAGCCCCTAATTAAATGTTGGGTTTCGCAATGTTCTACCCAACCTACGGGCTGATCACCGACCACCTATTACCATATTTTCCGCTTTTTGCCTTTATCTGTGAAATCGGTGTAATCTGTGGTTTGCTTTTTTTGCCTTTATCTGTGAAATCGGTGTAATCTGTGGTTTGCTTTTAAATTTGCGCTGATTTGTGAGGATTTGAGGTTTATCTGCTTTTGATTTTAAATCTGTGAAATCTGTGCTTTGTTTTTTGCCATTATCTGTGAAATCTGTGGTTTGCTTTTATATTTCGTGTATTTTCGTGTTTTTTCGTGGGCACGCTTTTGATTTTGTTAATTAAATGTTGGGTTTCGTGGGAACGCTTTTAATTTTGTTAATTGAATGTTGGGTTTCGCAAAGCTCTACCCAACCTACGAGCTTTTAAATTTCGTGTTTTTTGTGTTTTTTCGTGGGCACGCTTTTGATTTTGTTAATTGAATGTTGGGTTTCGCAAAGCTCTACCCAACCTACGGGCTGAGGTACGCTTTTTACTTTTACCGATCACTGACCACCTATTACCTTATTTTTCGCTTTTGCCTTTATCTGTGAAATCGGTGTAATCTGTGGTTTGCTTTTGCTTTTATCTGTGAAATCTATGCTTTGCTTTTAAATTTGCGCTGATTTGTGAGGATTTGTGGTTTATCTGCTTTTTGATTTTAAATCTATGTAATCCGTGGTTTGCTTTTAAATTTCGTGTATTTTCGTGTCTTTTCGTGGGCACGCTTTTGATTTTGTTCATTGAATGTTGGGTTTCGCAAAGCTCTACCCAACCTACGGGCTGATCACTGACCACCTATTACCTTATTTTCCGCTTTTGCCTTTATCTGTGAAATCTGTGTAATCTGTGGTTTGCTTTTTTTTGCCTTTATCTGTGAAATCTGTGTAATCTGTGGTTTGCTTTTTGCCTTTATCTGTGAAATCGGCGCTTTGCTTTTAAATTTGCGCTGATTTATGAGGATTTGTGGTTTATCTGCTTTTTGATTTTAAATCTGTGTAATCCGTGGCATGATTTTATTGCTCGTCTAATATGTCATATACATGACAAAACTTTTAGAGTTTTTCGATATTACGGATTTTTGTCTAATAGACTCAGAGGGGCTCTTTTACCAATCGTATACACTTTCCTTAATATGAAAGAATTATTACGGACGTCTATATCACATGGAAAGAACTGATGATAAATACTTTTAATAAAGATCCACTTTATTGTTATATCTGCAACAAAGAAATGATCTTAGAATCTGTTGTTTTGCCGCCTCTTATACATGAAATTTATGATGAACATGAAAACATTGGTAACGGATTTTACTCTTATTAAATACAAAGGCACGTGGCATTGTGCGCGCTTGCCGGAAATATTCAAACTCTTGGAATTATAATTCAGCCCGCTCTGTTATTTTTTTAAAACCATTAATACTTTAAACTCTCTTACGGTTTTACACCGATGTAACTTTTTCTAATCTCTTCTTTTCCACTTTTTAATGCCTTGGTGTAATATTCCCTCATTTTTTCAGCATCAAAAGCCAGTAGCGTTCCACCGGATTCAAAATGCAGAATAAAGACTTTTCCCACGGCGAATGTGGAAGCCGCGCTAAAGACGGACATTGTAATCATGCCGGTCGCGGGTCCGATAACGGGTATAATTTTTAATAAAGGCGCTAAGTTTTGTGTAAAAGAGAAGGATGTCCCTGCTCCGGCCAGGGCCGCGATAAGAGATTTACAACGATTTTGGCTAAATTCCACTTCATACAGCCTGGAAAGGGAGTGAATCATTTTTATTTGAATTCCCGCAACTGCCGCCGCGCTAAAAATCCGAAATGGTATCAGTCCTCCAGCCAAGGTTCCAAGCATATGGTTTTTTACAATTTTTTCCGCTTTTTTTGTCTGATCTTCTGTATTTTTCATATAACTCCTTTTCTTATTATATTAGTCAAAAAATTTCCAATCATCCACGTAACTTCCCACAATAGGTCTGGGATAGCCGGGATCAGTATTGTACGTGATGGTATCGAATCTCAGATGGAGGTCATCCCTGAAAAAATAGACTTTACTGTTTCCCCAATATATTGCAGCGTCTATTCTGTCGAATGTAACGCCTGCCCACCGCTTAGCTATGGGTTCCGGATAGCCTTCATCCGCTCTGTTTTTGATCATATTGTAACGAATATAATCACTACCGGCAAAAAAATAGATTGAATCCTGCCCGGCATTTAGAGCAGCGTCTATATTGTCAAAAGGCACGCCCGGCCAGCCGTCTTTAATCAATTTAGGGTATCCTTTTTCAATCTTATTAGTAACTAAATCCAGGCAGAGATACTTGTTTCTCCTGAAAATGAATAACTTGCCGCTCATATCTTCACCACCTTCCATGGTCCAATCATCTCCATTGAATGCGGCGTCTATCCGGTCAAAACCGGTTTTCTCCAATGCGGGCCATATTTCCTTCAGGGGTTTTGATTTTTCACTTAGCCCTTTTTCTATATCGTATTTGCAATACTTGCTTCCTCTTATAAAATGTATCTCATTGTTGTAATTAAAAATAGCAGAAATGGGCGTGAAAGTGGTTGCCGCCTTATAAGCGTCCATTAAAGCTTTTGCTTTCTCCTCGTCATCAAGCAGAGTCCAAATTCCCATTACTTCAAGCTCTATCACCTGGGGATTTTTTTTGATACTAAGCAACCAGTCGTTATATACCTCATTGTCAAGCGAACTAAGGGTAGCAAGTTTTAATTCATCCCCCCCTTTTCCAAAAACGGTGCATTCAGAATTGCTTTTTAATTTTTCACTCCCGCTTTTTTTGTCTGAAGTTACTCCGCCCTTTACCCCTGAATGGCTAACCTGGAGACTTGACTTTATCTCTTCCTTTGTCATGTCGCTGGACTTTGCAACGGAAATGACAAGGGTAGATTTCCCGCCAACCCAAGCCCTTCTAACATAATGGGTTCCATATCGTTCAAAAATTTTTTCATAATCTCTTCTATTGGCATGCTTAAAAGGAGTTGGTATGTTGAGTTCTATTTTCTTTTCATCGAATTTAGTTGCATTTGGAATATAAACCGACCACAGGGGTATGAAGGAGACCCTTAGCGCGTAATAGCTCTCTTCGTTGCTGTTTTGTTGGCTAGCCATGCTTCCGCTTGCGTCAACAGTAAAAAGAGCATTGCTGGAGGCAACGTTGGCATCCAGATTCATCTGTTTGTCCAGACGTTCACGGGACTCCTCAATAATCGTTTGATTAAAAGCTTGCTTGGGCGGCATTGGCGGGCTATCATTTACCTCATAACCGGCTGGAATGTAGTAGGTTTCGCCTGTTTCCCTAAAAGAACAGGTTTGGTAACTTTGATGTTTGAAAAGAATATCTTTTAATTCATAAGCTTGATAGGGTCTTAAAAAAATCCCTCGCCCCACCACCTCAAGGCCGGGCAGTGGTTGTTCTTTCATGTCAGGTTTTGTCATATCAGCGTCTCCAAATTATAATAATTAAAAAAATGCCAACCAAAATATCATTTTAGATGTTGATATATTTAGTGTAATTTTATTCTTTACAATTTAAAACATTATTATTTCTAAGAATTTTACATAATATTACAAATATATCAACAAAAAACACATTTTTTTAACAAATAAGTGAAACGGCAAATGCGGTTATCATATTTCCCCACCCTTGCCAAGAATAAAAGCGCAATCAAAAGGGAGCAAATCCCTTGCTTAAGCGCATACGTTTATTTTGTGTTTAGAAATGCCAAATCCGTGTTAGAATATCTGAGCTCATTTATAATCTTGTTCCTTAACTCTCAGACTCTTTTGATAGGCACTTTTTCGTTAAAATTGTTGTGGCAATATATTGCAGTCAGCAAGTATGTAATTAAACCCGCAAGTATTTGCGCCATAAGCCTGTATTTCGACCTTGCAATGAGCCGGCAGCCTTTAAAATGGCGTTTCCGCCGGTCGAAGAATATTTTGATATTCCATCTAAGTTTATAGATATAAGCAATCTCTTCCGCAGCGAGCTTTTAACGGTCTGTTGCTATCTAATATTATTTGCAATCTGATCGATAACCAACGAGGCGGGCAGATTCTTCAGTCTTGTTGGCATTATGCTCGCCGAGCAGGACAACGGCATCTAAGAAAATAATCGAACCGGCATTGACTTGATTGGTTTGTATACGCGTATTCATCCTTTCTCATCATGTTATGGAAAAGGAGACCAATGATAAAGTTTCGGTATTGTTAGTTGAAGAAACGTTAAAGGAATTTCCTAAAGTATCAAGTTGCAGCTTTAATGAATGCTATTATAGTGTTGACAACAAGGAAACATTGTAAGTAAAATTACCAAAACTATATTTGCCTAAAAAAGCCAAACTCTCAGCAAAAGAAAAAGAACTAAAAAACTCTGAAGAATTTAAATTAGATCTTTTTAGTTTCAATAAATATTGCAATATAGATTTTATTTTATTTTATTTTATTTTATAAAGGAGGAATTATGTTTAATTATATGTTTAGTGGCGGAAAAGCGTTAACATTTGTTTTGTATACTTTTATTGCGTTAAGCGTTTTTTTTACGTCTTTGGAAATAAGGGCGCAAGAAGCTGCGCCTGCCGCGCCTGCGAGCGAAGCCCCGGCTGAGCCGCCAAAGATTGAGATATCCGCAAAGGAGTATGGGGTTATCCTTAATCTTTCCGGTAAACAGAGGATGTTGACACAAAAGATGAGCAAAGAGACGTTGTTGGTTGTCGCGAGTATTAATGAAGATGAAAACAGGACAAACCTGAAAAAAAACATTGATTTGTTTATCAAGACTCTGGCCGGCCTTAAATACGGCGATAGCGCATTCGGATTGCCGGCAACGGATAATGACCGCATTAGAAAACAGTTGGATAAAGTTAAGTCGCAGTTTGATGAATTGGCTCCTATATTTACAAAGGTAGCTAACGGAGAAAAACCGTCTACGGATGAGCTTAATCTTTTAAAAGATAAAAACGTTCCATTGCTGGTGTCAATGAATAAGGCAGTAAAAATGTATGAAAGAAAATCCAAAAAAGTCCTTGGAGGCGACGCTTCTCTTAATGTAATTATTAATTTGGCCGGCAAACAGAGGATGTTAACGCAAAAGATGTCTAAAGAGTTTCTATTTATTAAACTTGGCATAGCTTTGGAAGATAATAAAATGGCGTTAAGAGAGACTGTTGCTCTGTTCGACAAGACATTAACAGGCCTGGAAAAAGGCGATAGCGATTTGGATCTTCCACCGACTACCGACGCCGGTATAACAGCTCAACTGCATATCGTGCAGGGATTATGGGGGCCGTTTAAGAGTGTGGTTGAAAAAGCGGCGGATGTTTCAGTTACGGAGATATCTTTAGACGACGCGAAAAAAGTGGCCGAGTTGAATTTGCCGCTTTTAAAGAACATGAATAAAGCCGTTAAAATGTATGAGGGATTGGCAAAATAGACACTACACACCCCTAAATCCCCTCTTATTAGAGGGGACTTTTGAGTCCCGGAAAATTGCTTTAGTCCCTTCTAAAAAGAGGGGTGGCCGCGCGGCGGACGGGGTGTGTAAATCGTGATAGTCAAACCACACTTAACAGCAACATTTTGTTATTCGTAAATTTTATTGAATGGAGAGACATTTACAATGAAAAAACAGTGGCGCGTAAATACGCTTCTATATAGCGGGTTTGGAGTAATTATTGCAATTTTAATTACAGTAGTCACCATAGCTTATTTCAATTTCTCATCGCTTTCAACCTCTCAAACAGAAATCTCATCCGAAATAAACTCAATAAACAAACTTACTTTAGATATAAATAAAGAGTCTTTGCAGTCTAAGGAAAACACATCGGAACTAAAGGTTTTTGTTGACGAAAAATTAGTTGAGAATATGAAGAGTAGAGCTGTTGATTTGCAAACGCTTGAGAATAATGTCTCTTCAGTCGCCGAGAGTTGCAATGTAATTTCAAACGAGATGTCTAATTTAAAGACTTTCGTTGACGAGAAACTGGTTGAAAACATGAAAAGCAGGGCCGTGGATTTGCAGGCGCTTGAAAATAACGTGTCATCCATGGCAAAAAGTTACAGCTCTGTTTCAAATGAACTCTCGGATTTAAAAGGGTTTGTTAATGAGAAATTAGTCAATGATATGAAGAACAGGGCGCTGGATTTAAAGATACTTGAAAAGAACGTGTCCGCAATAGGAAACAGCTTTGTGGCTATTATAGAGACATTGGAAGAAGAGCTGGACAGCGGCCTGTTAAATGAGGATATGGAAGGTTTGTTTGAGGATATGATATTTGATATTGAAGACTCCTCTGACAGGACAAGAAAAGAGATATTGCCTTCAGTCAGACGCATAGTCGGCGCTTTATTGAATAGTGTTGAGATTTCCCAGAATGTGGGCAATGAAGTCTCAAAAGTAGAGAAGACAATGGATGGCTTTGCAAAGAAAACCAACAGCGAGATATTGCCGTCGGTAAAAGCCACGGTCGCGACGCTTAAAGAGAGTATAAACACTTCTGAAGAGGTTGGTAAAGCCGTCTCCAATGCTGAAAAGAAGATGATAGATTTTTCCGCGAAGACCGGCAACGAGATACTGCCCTCGGTAAAGGCCACGGTCGCGACGCTTAAAGAGAGTATAAACACATCGGAAAAAGTCGGCGACGGGGTTTCAATGGTTGAGGGTAAAATGAATCTCTTTGCGGATTCAAGCAAGCAAATGGCCGCAAAGGTAGCCAAAGCAAAGATTCAATCAAATAACGCGACTCGCAACGCAAACAGCTCAAAAAGGATTGTTTTAATATGCGTGATTGTCGGCGTGGTTGCGGGCATTGTTTTGACCTTTCTTATAACCAGGAGCATTGTAGGCCCGTTGTCAAAGATTGTAACCAACCTGTCATATGGGGCCGATCAACAAGCCGCAGCTTCTAATGAGATCTCTTCAGCAAGTCAACAGCTTGCCGAAGGGGCAAGTCAACAGGCGGCGTCACTGGAGAAGACAACAGTGTCGTTGGAATCTATATCAACAATGGCCAAACAGAACGCTGAAAGGGCCAACAAAGCCAAAGAGCTGGCCGGCATTTCCAGGGCCAACGCTGAAGAGGGGTCGGCGGCTATAGGCACGATGTCAAAAGCAATGGATAGTGTTAATGAAAGTAGCGGAAAAATATCAAATATAATAAAGGTAATAGATGAAATCGCGTTTCAAACAAATCTTCTGGCGTTAAACGCGGCAGTTGAGGCCGCAAGAGCCGGCGACCACGGCAAAGGGTTTGCGGTGGTCGCGGAGGAGGTTAGAAATCTGGCGCAAAGGAGCGCGTCCGCAGCCAGGGAGACATCAGTGTTAATTGAGGATAACGTTAAAAAAGTTCAGGACGGAGCTGAAATATCCGGCAAATCAGCGGAAGCGTTGGAAAAGATTGTTAATAATATACGCGAGGTCAGCGCCCACATCAATGAAATAGCGACCGCATCCGACGAGCAAGCCAAGGGCGTTAACAAAGTAAACCAGGCGGTCACGGATATTGACCAGATTACACAACAAAGCGCCGCCAACGCTGAAGAGAGCGCGGCCACAAGCGAGGAGCTGTCAGCCCAGGCGCAGGGCTTAAAGCACATTGTTGAGAATCTTAACAGCCTTGTCGGTGGAAGCGGTAACGATGCCGGACAAAAGATGATCGGCAACAGCAGACAAGATGAAAAACTGTTGCCCGGATCAGACCAAAAACAATTAACATAGGACGGCTAAAGCCGTCCATACCTGCGCCCGGAAACAGACATACAACTTCCGTGGCGCAACGGAAGGCAATGCACAGCAAGCAAGGTTTTTGCTTGCGTTATTGTTCAGCCTTAATTAATAGCTTAAAATGGGGGTGTAGATCACATACTGACGATTTATTTGACCTTTTTCCATAACTGTTTTACGTATTTACGGTTTAGACCTTAGCTTCATTGTTAACTTGGAATGCTCAATACCAAGCGCTACCCAACCTCTCTCGACAAGTTGTCCATCTTCCTGCTGTAGCGGGGCTCTAAGCCACCTCTCAACATAGAGATGTATCCACTTCTCTTCGGTATGAAAACGGACTGCCTTCATCACCAGGTCATGATCCAGATTATCAAAGAATCCTTTGATATCCAAATCTATCACCCAGTCATAACGCCAACATCGCTTCCTTGCTACACCTACAGCTTCACATACAGATTTACCGGGACGGTATCCATAAGAGTCCTCATTGAATTTTGGCTCTACTATTGGCTCCAATTGCTGTTTTGCCACTGCTTGAGCCACTCGATCCGATACTGTTGGTATTCCCAATAAGCGCGTTTGCGTCTCAGATTTTGGTATCTCCACTGCTTTTACCGCCGGCGGAAAATACGTGCCTGATGACATTCTATTTCATATCTTATAGAGATTGCCCTTAAGTTCCTTGTTAAAGTCCTGGATAGATTCCTCATCTGTTCCATAGGAACCCTTATTCGCCTTGACTTTCTCCCAAGCATTCACAACGCTTCTTTTAGAAATTATATACGATTTTGTTTTACTCAAAAAAAGTTCCTCCGATTTACGTTGACTTCCTTCATAAAACTGACTACTCTACTCCCTTTGCTCCACTTTCATTACAAAAGTTTCATCACTACTATGGAGTAATCCGCCTCTGTATTTTGTTTCGGTACTCTCATTCTTGCAAGTTCTTTACTTGAATTTCTCCCTTAACACCAAAATGACAGATTCCCAAGTTCCATATAAAAGCCTGTTTTAAGTTCATGCTATCTAAATGCCGGTTGCCGTCTGGACAGTAATTAGGTTCCCTCCAAACTTATCCTGATCTTCCCGCTAAATCTCAGTTTTGACAACGTCTATGGGTCTTTCGACTCTTCTTCAATAGTTCACTTGCGTTCATCTCCTTAAAACTTACCTGACATATCTTCTATGCCTTTTCCCTGCAAGCTTACTACCAGGACTCTTTATTACAGCAGATCAGGGCGGTTTGAGACCTATTCCTAAAAATTGATCTCGAAGGACCTTCCTTCATCTTTTATACAGCATCAAACAATTTTTATTTTCTCTCCTACTTAATTGCTTGTTCTTGGCACAAAATGGGTAACCCCAGAAACCAGAACTCGTAACAAGCCGGCAAATGGCGAACACTTTTGAGTATAATTTCTTAAAAACAGTTTAATCTCACTGTTTTTACAGCTAAAACCAACCTAAATCCGGTTTAAAGTTATCTAAATACTTCATGGTGCTGTGACCCGAAACTAATACATGGTTATTATAAATGTCCGGAGGAATTAGGCCAATAATCGTAAAAATTGGAGCCAGCATCTCTTCTAATTGTGAAAAATCACACGCGCCTTTGTCTCCAAACCGGCTAAAAAAGTCATTGGTCCAATCTTGATTATTAGGCAAGATATACCTCAAAGCTCCTACATGCATGTAGTCTCCATTTCCGATCCATTTAGATAAAGGTGAGTCGCTGTTGAAAATAACTTCATCAATCCATTTAAAAAATCCCACAAAAAGCGTATTTTCACCATCTAAATTAAACAGTTTTATAATAAGGCACAGGAAATAAAGAAGTGAATCAGCAAGCGTATTCAAGTTCAAGTTCTTTTCATTACTAATAATTTCAGAGATAAGAATCATTATGAACAAAATGCCTATAAAAACGTACTCTATAATTTCTATAATTGATTTAGAATCAATTTGTATATCATTGTCAGATAAATGTTTTTCTATCCGCTCAACAATATCCTTTGGCAAAATGTCTAATATTTTGTGGCCATTTTTTTCTAAGTTATTGTTTATATCATCAATATTTACACTCTCAGACCTATTTATCAAATCACTTATGAATTTTAAAGGATCTTTCTTGATTGTATTATAAAGTTTGTCAACTGCATCGTCGTTTTTTAATAGGTCTACTGATAGATTTCTTAGGCCATAAAGTTCAAGTTTGTCTTGAAACTTTTGTAATAACGAAACAAAATCAAGCTTTCTGTCGTTAGTAGAATTAATTGATTTTAAGTAATCACTTAATTTGTTAAACATGCCATTAAATTGAGCGAGTTGATAAGGTTTCAACTTTATCGAACTTCTGATATTCTCTATGCCCTTGTCTGAATTTTTATTTTCTTTTAGTGATTCGTACAAGGAAAACCAAAAGCCGCATTTGCTTGGAGGCAAAAGCGTCACAATATCTCCCGCATATTTATAACGGTAAGAAGAGCCGATATATTGAGAGAAATAAGAGGCAAAATCTCTATTGCCGGCTATTGGGGAGCTAAATGTATAAACTTTTATATCCGTATGTTCGTTTGCTTTCCCTTGTATATTTTCATGTATTATTGGGGCCGCTAAAGTCGCCATTGCTCCACCTTGGCTTTGGCCTGTTATATAAATGTTGTTATATTTGTTGCTGCTTATTGTGTTTACAATATCGTCAAGTAACGAATTACCGTTATTGTTGCTCTCATCTGATTTATATTTTGTTATAAGTAGATTTTCAGTGGAGACCATAAAGCCAGAATGAACTTTTGCCTGAAACGGCAAAATTGAGTAAGGCATTTGTATTGAGAGAAAATTAATTATCCAATCAAGTATTGATTGAATCGGATTTGTTTTAAATTCGGTTGCCGTGCCGGTAATAGACAACACAAGAGATTTATAATTTCCAAAAATAGATTTGCTTCCCATTCCAAGTAGGGCCGCATCTAGCACGTCTGCCACTTGAAAATAACGCAAGTTTTCACATAATGACGTTTCGTAGAAAACATTCTTTAGTGATGGGCAGTTTTTGCTTGTTACATTTTCATAGCCGCCTTTGTTAAACGCTATTTTTGCTTCATATGCAGCATTGCAAGCATTAGCCAATCCCCATGCTATTTCATTTGACATCTAAACAAACCCTCCTTTACTTATTAGTTTTATTTAATCTAAAATTTATAAGAAAACTTCAAGGTCAAACCTTGAAAACAGAAAACGGCATATATTAAAATGGGGGTCAAAAATGGGGGTCACCCATTATTCTGACTTTTACCAAAACTTTAGTTCACTTTTAACTTTAGATCACTTTAGCCACTTTAGCTTGAGCTTATTTACCCATATAACTCACTGTAACGGTTCCGCCTCTGTTTGAAACAGAGCGGGAAACATTGCATATTCGGGATGATTGACAATCAGGGTTAAGACTGAAATTAGGGCATACTATGCCGCCGATTAGTTGTATGCAGTCCGTGCATCCTTCAGGATAAACGCCGGGGTTGCCTATGTTTTCCCCCAAAGGCTTTGATATGATTTGGCTAATTACCGTAGCCGGGTTTTGACCATAAGTCCAGGCTCCTCCGCTGTGCGTGGAAATCGATACTTTATAATTGTGTCCATTCACAAGGCTGATATCAATGACTTCGTCTCCACCGTCTGTATTAAGCGTAAACTCGGCGGTTGTGAATCCGGTTGGATATGCCGTATTTGGGCAACCTGGATAATCGCCGAATGTCACGTTTCCGCTAATACAGGTATTGGGGATATCCGGAAAAGTCACAAACGCCCCGCTTTCAATTGTCAGCTTGCACTTTCCGGAGTACGGGGGATTTGCTGAATTTATGACATTTGAACAAAAACCAAGAGTTTCAAGTTGGTTGGCGGTTACCGGCGGATTGCCGGCGCCGCATGCTCCTCCAAGAGCGGCTAATACAACAGCGGTTTCTATCGCTTCGTTTGTGGAATTTTCAATAACCAGCGCGGTGCGTGGATTTTCTGTTTGCAGGGCCGCTTCTGCGTCGCTTTGTCCGATATATGAGATGTTTAACGCTATAATCAGCAAGAGAATTAAGCCTTTTAAAACATTTAAAAAACGGGGTTTATGAATGGTATTCATTGTTACTCCTTTCTATTCAGTTATCAGTATTCAGTAAAAGCAATTAATGCCACGAAGACACAAAGGGCACAAAGAAAAGCAAAAAGCATTAACCTCGGATTATAAAAACAAAAATCTCTGATTTTTACCGAAACTTTAGTCCCAGGGTAAAAACCCTGGG
>JAIQZQ010000098.1 GCA_021777105.1 Candidatus Anammoxibacter sp. | reverse complement strand
GTAATCTGTAATCGGTAATCGGTAATCGGTAATCGGTAATCGGTAATCGGTAATCGGTAATCGGTAATCGGTAATCGGTAATCGGTAATCGGTAATCGGTAATCGGTAATCGGTAATCGGTAATCGGTAATCGGTTTATTTTACTCGTTACAAGGCTCCCGCCTTGTAACGCACTGTCCTTAGAGGCTCTGCCTCTAATTACAACAACCATATCACAACATAGCTCTGGTTACAAAGCCCCTGCTTGTTAACCAATAATCCGAGAAGCCACCCCTCCCTTGCCATCAAATACAGACAATCACCAATCACCAATTACTGACCACCTATCACCGATAACTGATAACCGGTAACCGATCTCCATACACATAGCCACACACAATTACCAGTTGTATCCTACTGTATAATTGCAACGCGCCCTATCTGCTTTTTATTTTATCATTAATCTACGCAAATCATGTCTAGCTTAATCAATATGCAGTATTCTATACGGCCAACTTCCCCCATCCGACCTAAACCCCTCTGTTTTTGTGTAATGAAGCCCCCGCAGCATATACTATTAGCAGAATAATATTTTATTGTTTTATTGACAAACAATTCTCATTTTGTAATAATCACCCAAATATTAAGTATATTTATATAATATTAACAGTTCTTTTTTACTTATATATTCCGTGCTATAATCATCAAAACAATCAAAATTAACATGTTTATTTTTTGAGCACACTTTAAAATTTATCTCTTAGACATTTTATAAACCACTTTATATCAATATGTTACAAGATATAGCTATTTCTTTAGCTGGAACGCCCTTCTAAACAGCTCCAAATGCTTTTTACCCTTGTATCTCTGTGTAATCTATGAAATCTGTGCTTAATGTTTTGCCTTTGCTCTTAATTTCGTGAATTTCCGTGTCCTTTCGTAGGCACGCTTTTGCTTTTAATCTGTGCAATCCGTGCTTAATGTTTTTGATTTTGATTTTTAATCTGTGTAATCTGTGAAATCTGTGGTTAGATTTTGTTTTTGTCTTTAATTTCGTGCCTTTTCGTGCCTTTCGTGGGCAACGCTTTTGATGTTTAATCTGTGCAATCTATGAAATCTGTGAAATCTGTGGTTTGCTTTTGTCTTTAATTTCGTGTCCTTTCGTGGGTACGCTTTTGATTTTGCTTGTTAATCTGAGATTTTGTCTTTATTGCTCTTATTTTTTTATTAGTGAAGATTAGTGAAAATTAGTGGTTAATTCGCTTCTGCTTTTCGTTTTTGCCTTTGTTGTTAATTTCGTGCCTTTGTGTCTTAGTGGCATTAATTGCTTTTGCTTTTAATCCGTGCAATCTGTGGTTAATGTTTTTGCTTTTTAATCTGTGCAATCTGCGGTTTAGCTTTTGTTTTTGCTTTTAATTTCGTGCCTTTTCGTGTCCTTTCGTGGGCGCGCTTTTGCTTTTTGCTTTTAATCTGTAAAATCCGTGGTTAATCGCTTTTGCTTTTAATCCGCGTAAATCCGTGTCATCAGCGTAATCCGCGTTCTATGCTTTTGCTTTTTCGCTTTTAATCTGTGTAATCTATGTAATCTGTGGTTTAGCCTTTGTTTTTGCTTTTTAATTTCGTGCCTTTTCGTGGGCACGCTTTTGATTTTTAATCTGTCAAATCTGTGGTTTGCTTTTTTATCTGTGTAATCCGCAGTTTGCTCTTAATTTCGTGCCTTTTCGTGCCTTTTCGTGAGCGCGCTTTTGCTTTTTGCTTTTAATCTGTGAAACCTGTGTAATCTGTGGTTAATCGCTTTTGCTTTTTAATCTGTGCAATCTGCGGCTTAGCTTTTGTTTTTGCTTTTTAATTTCGTGCCTTTGTGTCTTAGTGGCGTTAATTGCCTTTGCTTTTTAATCTGTGGTTTGCTTTTGCAGTCAAATTAACATGCTCGACCATATAAAATTCACAAAATTCAAATTCATCCTCGAAGCCGTTGACAACATACGGCTCCCTGAATACAAAGGAGCCGCGCTACGAGGCGGGTTTGGCTACACATTCAGGAAAACAGTGTGCGCCCAAAGTCTGAATAAAGATTGCAACAACTGCATGCTTAAGGAACAATGCGTTTACAGCTACATCTTTGAAACACCGCCCCCCCAAGACACGGAAAAACTGCGCCTATACAAAACAGTCCCCCATCCATTTGTGCTTGAACCGCCACAGGACAGCCGCCGTCTTATTAAAAAGGGTGAAATGTTTGCATTTAACATAGCGCTTATAGGCAAAGCCGTAGATTACCTCCCATACATCGTATTCACATTTATAAAACTCGGCGCAACAGGCATAGGCGCCGCCGCCGTAACACACAACAACAATGGAAAACGCCCCCCTCGCGGCAAATATATCCTTAAAGACGCCCAATGCATTGACCTGGAAGGCAAAACAAACTCAATTTTCAATTACGAACAACAAACAATAGACAACAACTATCCCATCCTTGAAGCCGCCAATCTTAACCATATAGACGATAACGACGTAAACGCCAAAGAGATAACCCTAAACTTCATAACCCCCTGCCGAATAAAATTTGACGGCAAAATCGGCGGCACAATGGCATTTCACATATTAATACGCAACCTCTTAAGGCGAGTCTCATCCATATCATACTTCCATTGCAACAAAGAACTTGAATGCAACTTTAACGCCATAATAGACAAAGCCAAAGATATAACAATTAAAAAAGCAGACCTCAAATGGCAAGACTGGGAACGGTACTCCACCCGCCAAAAACAGAAGATGAGCCTGGGCGGATTAATAGGAAACATAACTTTTCAGGGCGACCTAAAACCCTTTTTACAACTGTTAAGACTTGGAGAATACCTGCATGTGGGCAAAGGCACAAGTTTCGGACTGGGGAGGTACGTCATTTTATAACATTTGTAGGTTGGGTAGAGTTGAAGGACGGTAATTGGTAATTAGTTATCGGTGATCGGTAGAAGAGCAAGAGCATGGAACGCGGATTTACACGGATTAAAAACAAAAAGCAATAAAGCACAAAGAGCAAAAGCGTGACCACGAAAGTTCACGAAAAGACACAAAATAAATGCAATAAGGACAAATATCTGAATTAAAAGCGAAAAGCGAATTAACCACTAATTTTCACTAATATACACTAATAAAAAGCAAATGTATTTTAGACAGGATACACAGGATCGACGGGATTAAAAACAGAAAGCAAAAGCGGATAGAACACGGATTACACTGATGACGCGGATTTACACGGATTAAAAGCAAAAAACAAATAAACCACAGATTTCACCGATTACACAGAGATACAAGAGCAAAAAGCAGAAGCAAAGCAAAAGCGATAAACCTTAGATTACACAGATGAAAGGCAAAAGGCGGGTAAGCGGTAATCTGTTATCTGTGATCGGTAGAAAAAAAAGAGCAAAAGCGTGCCCACGAAAATTCACGAAAGGACACAAAATTAAAACAAATTCCATAATAGCCTGAAAGGCTTAAGTTATTATAGCCCAGGGTTTTTACCCTGGGAACGAAACCCAACATTTTCTAATTAAAAGCAAAAGCATTTTAGACAGGATACACAGGATCGACGGGATTAAAAACAGAAAGCAAAAGCGGATAGAACACGGATTACACTGATGACGCGGATTTACACGGATTAAAAGCAAGGGAAAGGCGGGTAAGCGGTAATCAGTTATCGGTGATCGGTAGAAAAGCAAGAGCAAAAGCGTGACCACGAAAGGACACAAAATTAAGGCAAATTCCATAGTAGCCTGAAAGGCTTAAGTTATTATAGCCCAGGGTTTTTACCCTGGGAATAAAAAGCAAAAGCGATAAACCTTAGATTACACAGATTAGAGCAAAAGCATTTGTAGGTTGGGTAGAGGGAAACGAAACCCAACATTTTTATAAACAACAGATTAAAAATAAAAGCATGGAACGTGGATTTACACGGATTAAAAGCAAAAACGAATAAACCACAGATTTCATTGATTGCACAGATTAAAAGCAAAATGATGCTGATTACGCGGATTTACACAAATAAAAAAAGGGACAAAAATGACTGAAAACGACAAAAAAGAGTACCAGACAGTAATACTCGCTGCATTGCTGCACGATGTGGGGAAGTTCTTGCATAGAGGCGGCGGCGAATATGAGGGTTCGCATGAAAATGCGTCGAAAATATTCATTGAAAAACATTCAAAAACTTTAGCGAATGATAATTTTTATGATTTCGAACTACTGCGTGTTCTAATTCAACATCATCACTCTACAAAAGAAAATGCATTAAAAGATTCATATTTCAATGATTTATCGGATGATAATGTGGAAAGGGTATGGAGACTGATAACAATTGTAAAAAAAGCAGATAGTTACTCCTGCGCTGAAAGAGATATTCATGAACAGCGTAAAAAAGAGGTTGGTAGTAAACAAGTTCCTCTTGACTCTATATTTTCTAATATAAACTTGGACCTTAAGGATAAACAAGAGGGTGATAATTATAGGTATCACGTTAAAGCAATCGACACTCTGACAACTTTCCCTGAAACAATTAAAAAATTGTCACAAAATGAAATCCCGGATTTGATTATTGAATTTGAAAATAACATTCCAGATTTCTCGGAAATTAATCACTTTTCAGATGTTCTTAATGCATGGATAAATTTATTAGAAAAGTATATCTGGGCTGTTCCAAGCGACACGCGTTATGAGACCTCCGATGTCTCACTTTATGATCATTTAAGGTCGTCAGCCGCAATTGCGGCATGCCTATATAAAAGGCATAAAACATCTTTAGATGAAGGCAAAAACTTTAATAATCAATACGAATTAACATTAATTGGCGGCGCTTTTTCCGGTATACAGGACTATATTTTTGATATTACAAATTTAGGCTCAGGCGGAGTATCAAAAAGACTTAGGGCCAGATCGTTCTTTGTCTATATATTTATGGAAACTATTATTCAAAGGATTCTTTATGAGCTTGACCTTCCTATAGTTTGTAATATGTTTTCAGCTGGCGGCAAATTCCTGCTTTTTGCGCCTAATACTGATGATGGCAAACTTACATCGTTAAAGAAAGAGATTGAAGAATCAATTCATAGCGCATATTTTAACCAGTTTGCATTTTTAATGTCATGGGATAATATCCACATGGATAACGAGAAATATTCCGGCCCAGCCCTTAAAATTTACAATTTTTACAAGATAGCGGATGATATGTTCCATCGTTTGGAAATCGCTAAATCGCAAAAGCTAACAAACGTATTAATAGATGACAATTCCGGCGAATGGAATACCGAAGCGTTTAAAGCTAACGATATTTACTCCCAATACAATGAACATGGCGATTGCAAAATTTGCGGCAAAGGTCCGGCAATACCTGAACTCTATAAAGGAATCCATTATTTAACGGAAAAGGATGAACAATCAGAAGAAACAAACACCTGTTTTTTATGTTATAGGGACAAATTTCTTATTGGTCAACCATTGACAAAAGCCAAATATGTGGCATTTGCCAAAGGAATATTAACTGATGATGAAAAGAACAAAAAAATCATCATATTTAGTGATTGTAAAGATGATAAAGACAACTCCATTACCTACTATATTGACCTTTTAAATGAAGCTAAAACACATAAAGATTATTATTTAATTTACGACCTTAGCCAATCAAGCAAGAACAGCTCTAAATTCAGCGCTATAAAACCTCTAAATAAATATTACGCTAATCATGTTCCGGCGGACAATAAAGGAAATTGTTACAGTTTTGAATACATTACGACATGGTCAAGGTGGAAAAAAGATGAAGACAAAAATGATTCTGAAACAAAAAATGAGTTTGGAAGCGACCTTCTTGGCGTTATGAAAGCTGACATTGATAATTTAGGGCTTATATTTAGCAAAGGTTTTGAGAACCCCAAAAGGGCTGATACTGCGGATGATATTGACAGAAAAACTGTGTCACGTTTTCTAACATTGGGGCGCATGATTGAGCTATTCTTTTCCGGCTGGATGAAAGACATAATGGAAAAAAGTGGTAAAGAATTTATTATTGAGGAGTTAACAGGCATTGACGGTATTAACAAAGCCGGCATTAAGAGTTATTTAAAAGCCAAAGATATAGATTTTAGCCATATTTACACAGTATATTCCGGCGGCGATGACATGATTCTGGTTGGCCCCTGGGAGACAATGATCATATTCTCAATATTTTTTAATTTACAGTTCAGAAAATATACCAGCAATAACAAATATATTACAATCTCAGCAGGACTGGCATTTGTAAAGCCAAAACATCCTATTGCTTCCGCAATAAAACAAGCGGACGAATTGCTTGAGAGGTCTAAAAGCAAAGGGAAAAACAATGTAACTTTGTTTGGCACAACAATTAAGTGGGAAAAATTGCCCAAATTGATAGATTTCTTTTTGTTTTTAAACGAAAAAACTAATGATAAAAATTCAAAGATTTCTCCTGCTTTTTTATATCGGATAAATGAATACCACTGTATGGCTTTAAACTTTGTAAATAAAGGCAAAATTGAAGGATTAAAGTACCTTTCTATGCTTAGTTATGATATAGGGCGAAACATAGTTGACTGGACTAAAGATGGAAAAATCAAAAATGGCAAAGAAGATCAAAAAGGTTTAAATGCGCTCTTTTTAGATAAACCTGGCAATGATTCATTGATATTAAATGTTAAAATTCCGCTTTTTTGGGCTTTGTATAGGAATAGGAGGTCATTAAAAGATGAATATTTTGGTGATTTCTGATTATTTTAAAGAGGTTGTGAAAGATGAAAATATAGAATTTATTAACTGGAGTGATGGAGAAATTAAAACCTCGTTAAACGAATTTCATATTGTCATCATTGATATAAGTTTTCCTGAAGATAAAAACAACCTTAACTCAATAAAGGATACATATTTAGATTTAGAAAATAAATTAACAATTGATCTGATTGAAAAAGATGGAATTGTTCTTGTCATAATTTGCGGTTATGAAAATAAAGGAATTTTCAGTTATTTTGATGAAATGCTTACAGAGGATGATAAATACCCCGGTTCTCATTCAGAAGAAAAGGAGAAAAAGACATACAATTTTTTAGCCAGATTGAACATGCAAATTTATAAGAAAATAGACTTCGTTACTAAAGGGAAAAGATTTACACTCCCAACTAATTCTACTTTTCAATCTTATTTTAAGAATGTAGATCGTTTTTTTTTAACTATCCCACATGATGAATCAGATGAAAATGTATCTTCAATATCAAAAGCCGCAGGCGTTGGAGACAAATGTATATCTTTTGCCATTAATAGTGGAAATGGTTTTATTGTTTTTTTGCCTGCTTACAAACCAGAAAACAGATTTAAGTCTTATAGCGAACTTATGAAAATATCTAATCTATATTTTTTGAAACAACAAAATAAATTTTTTGAAAATGAACGCCCAGAACGAATAATACCTGAATGGGTTAGCAAGTATAAAACAAATCGACATAAAGCAATACCCGGTGAAATTAATAAACTGCATAATGAAGAAGAATATTTCAACAGGATAAGCTTTCTACTATATGGCAAACATGTTCGATTAGAAGATGAAATTAAACTAGTATTTGAGGATTTAGGTATGAAAGTATTGAAAACAGGGAGTCGAGAATCTGTTGATTTAATTTGTACATCTAATGAGTTATTCTTTGAATTTTTTATAGAGATTACGGGCAGTAATTATTCTGTGAATATGAAAGATAGAAAAATAAATCAAGTTATGCAGTTTAAAGCTAATAATCCAGATAAAAATGTAATTCTGTTAGCGAATACATTTACTAATTTAGATTTACATGATAGGTTGATATATGATAGTTTTGCCGAAAAAGTTGTAGGAGCTTTAAATGCTCTACAAATTTCAATGATGACTACTGCTGATTTGTATTTTTTGTGGAAAGGCGTATATGAAAAAAAATTAAAAAGTCACGAGGCTTTAAAGTTGATAAAAAAAAATAAAAGTATATTCTTACTACCTCAATCTTTAATTCATTGTGTTTTGAGAAACCAAAAGGAGGAGAACAATGTCTAGCTATTTTTATAACGATGTTGCAAAAGAAGAAATAAAAGAAAGTCTTTTAACAGCCGAAGCAAAAACTTGGGCGGATAGTTTTATACATCCGCAATGGCCAAAAGATAAACGTCAAAGAAATCCAAAATTGACATCTGCTCAATTGCGAAGATTTCATATTGAAGCTAAAACGTTAGAAGAGCGCATTAAACAAGTTGAAGATATGGATGACCCTAATAAAGAGTTTCTAAAACTCAGGCCTATTGTAAAGATGTTAAAGTCAAAGGTTGCATACGCTTGTCCAAATACAGGCAGGGATAGAAAAGTACCTGAAGAGTTTAGGGTATATATTGAGAAGATGGTTGACAATGTTGAGGATATTAAAGATTTTAAGGCTTTTGCCTTGTGTTTTGAATCTGTTGTAGGATTCTTTTATGGACAAGGAGGGAGATAAATATGGAACTAGAAGGATACAAGAAAATAGAAGGCATTATTGAAGTTGTCACAGGTTTGCATGTTGGAGGCAGCGCTACAATTATTGAAATAGGTGGCAGGGACAACCCGATTATTAAACATCCAATAACAAATGAGCCTTACATACCCGGCTCATCAATTAAAGGCAAGATGAGATCGCTTTTAGAGTGGAAACTTGGGAAAATAGACACAAATCCTGATAATAAAAGAACTTTCGGGGAAGTTCACCAATGTGACAAAGCTGGGTGCCCTATATGCACAATTTTTGGAACCTCCGCTGATGAATCGACTGCTGGGCCTACAAGGTTAATAGTGCGAGACGCAGTGCTTGATAATGATTATAAAACAAATTTAAAAAAGAAAAACCCTAATTGGACGCCAATAGATTTGAGTGAAGATAAATATGAAAACACTATAAATCGTATTACCGCAAGGGCAAACCCACGGAACTTTGAAAGAGTTGTTTCAGGGGCAAGATTCTCATTTAACATTAGCTACAGGGTTTTTAAGGGCAACGCTGATATTAAAGATGAAGCTCTATTTGAAAATGTAATAGACGCTTTAAAGCTTGTTGAAAACGATACTCTTGGCGGAGCCGGTAGCAGAGGGTGCGGACAAATCCAATTTGAAATTACTCTTAATAATGGCTCTAAAAAATCAATTAACGATGTTAAGGCCACTGATTTTCCAACTTTATAAGGTTAAATCTTTATGGATAAATATAGTAATTACACTATCGAGCTTAAATTGCAATCACCCATTGTGTCCCCTTTTCAATCAGACACCTTGTTTGGGCACATATGTTGGGCTATTAAGTATCTAAAATGGGATCAAAAAGACAAGCTCTTAAAATTTCTTAATCTTTTTGAAACAGCACAACATCCCCCGCTTTTAATAAGTAACGGTTTTCTAAAAAACACTTTGCCTAAACCGGCTATACCGCCTGTAACCCAAAAAGATTTGGATGAAATTGTTGGAATAGAGGAAAGAATAAAAGTGTCTTTCATTATTAAATCAATTAAGAAATTTGGAATTATTTCAAAAGAGAAGCTTAATGAACTTATCCAGGAAAAGATAACGCCTGTAAAACTATTAAAGCTTTTTTATGATGATTATAAAAAAAATCCAGAAAATGCAGACATTAATACTTTAAACAGTAATGGAAAAAGCATGGTAGTGCAACACAACACCGTTAACAGGTGGGAAAACAGAGTGAAAAAGGGATTGTATGCGCAAAATGAGATATTTTTTGACGAAAACGGCGGTGACTTTGAAATCTATTTAAAGACCAATTATTTTACAAAAGATGATATTGATAGAATATTTACGTTTATAAAGGAAGGCGGGTTTGGAAAAGACAAATCAACAGGCAAAGGCTCATTTGATTTTGTTGTTAACGAAGGCATTGATCTGCCCGAAGCTGAAAATCCAAACGCTTTTATGTCACTTTCATCGTTTGCGCCAAAAGCCGGCGATCCAAAGAAAGGATTTTATAACACTTTGTTAAAGTATGGCAAATTAGGCGGTGATTACGCAAAAGGCACTCCTGAAGTTAACATGAATCCTTTTAAAAAACCTCTTATTATGTTTGCCGCCGGATCAACGTTTTATGACAAAGAGTATGATAAGGATAAAATCTATGGAACATTGTTAAAAGATGTGCATAAAAACAGCAAAATCAGGCATTATGCTTATGCCTTCCCGCTCGGCATAGAACTTGAGGAGGTAAAATGAAGAAATATAGACTTAAATGCGAGTTATTGTCCCCTATTCATATAGGAACCGGCGATGAAATAGACCCTTTAAATTACATTATAAAAGAAGACCGTTTTCACAAAATATCGTTTGAGCGGTTTGTTGCCGCCATGTCCGACATTGATAGAGAAAAGTTTGAAAAACTGATTGAAAAAGGCAACCTGATCAAACTTAGAAGATACGTGTCTGAAAATATCGACATAGAGACAGGTTCCATATATTCCTCTTCGGTTTCACCTGATGCGGTGGCCGTTTACAAATCAAAAATAGACGATATAGATAACCAATTGTTGATTAGCCCATTCATCAGAACACAAGGTGGCGCCACGCCTTTTGTGCCCGGCAGTTCAATAAAAGGCTCTATAAGAACAGCTATTATCAACAACCTTGCCGGCAATAGCAGCTTGCCAAAACCTAAATACCCTAAAGAGGAATATGAGTTTGAGTCAAAAGTTTTAGAATGCAAAGATGCAAAAAATGACCCATTCAGAGGCATAAAGATAGCTGACGCCCATTTAAAAGAGGATGCCGCAATAATACGCGAAGTAAAAAACGTATCACGACGAAATGAAGGGGATTTACAATCAAACAATATACAAATTATTTGTGAAGTGTCAAACTCATTGATTACCGGAACCACAGTTAATTTTGAAACAGATATCTCGTTTGACGACGCCCTCTTTTCAACAAATTTTCTAAGCAAAAAAATAACCATAGAACAGGTTATAGAATCGTGCAACAGCTTTTATAAAGACAAACTTGAAGACGAACACCAAAAGTTTTACAAAAACACAGAAGCCGAACAATTTTCAACGATGCTCATTGATAACGCAAAGACAGATAAAGACTCTTTCATCATAAGACTTGGCCGCTTCTCAGGCGTTGAAAGCGTAACAATTGACAACTACCGCAACCCAAGACCACCCGGAAACAAATCAACCTGGGGCACAACCAGAAACATCGCAGAAATGAAGTATCCCATGGGATGGGTGCGGGTTACTGTTGATAGCGAATAGCACTGTGTGTCTCGCACAAAAACAACAACTATATAACTTGGATTTGTGCGGATAAAAAATAATTGTTCTTTGACAATTGAATAAAAAAATTCTAACAAACGGAAAGCGAAAAACGAGCACGGGCA
Source organism: Candidatus Anammoxibacter sp. (assembly GCA_021777105.1). GTDB lineage: Bacteria > Planctomycetota > Brocadiia > Brocadiales > Anammoxibacteraceae > Anammoxibacter_B. The sequence goes on along the minus strand of JAIQZQ010000098.1, from coordinate 158,435 downwards.
ACGGAATTACTCCTGATAAATAAGGGATTGCGACCCGCATTACCCGCGAAAGAGCACTCCACCAGAATAGTCGTAAGAACCATTGACCTATTGAATAAGGGAAATTTAAAGTGAAGCCGTGTTACGTTATCCGTTTAGCGTAGTCCGTTGAAAAGCAAAAGCCGTTAAAAGCTGAATCAATTAAACACTAATCGGAAAATGGATTTGTTTTTGATCTTTGAAAATTGAATAACGAAAATTCTACCAAACGGAAAACGGACTACGGACGTCGGATAACGTCTGTATTTTATGCCCCTAATGAATAAGGGATTGCGACCAAAATCATTGGCATAGCAAACCATTCCTTCCCAGTTATTTGTAGGAACCATTGACCTAATGAATAAGGGATTGCGACTTGGGATGCATAAAAATCCAGGCAATTTCTGCATACTATGTAGGAAACATTGACCTAATGAATAAGGGATTACGACACACGTTTGCAAATATTTAATGATCCATCGCACTAAAGCGCCGTAGGAAACATTGACCTGATGAATAAGGGACAGCAGGAGCAGAAGATAAGATGATAAGAGGTTTAGAAGTTAAGGCATGTAGCATAGCGGTAACAGTATATTATTTCTGATCTTCTTAGCCTCTTGCTTTTTTATGACCTGATGAATAAGGGATTACGACTTATCATCTGACAAAAATGAAAGTACGCTGGCGTGGGTAACTTCGTAGGAAACATTGACCTTATGAATAAGGGATTACGGCTGTTCTACCCAAACCAACACCAAACCATCATTAATTGGTAGGAAACATTGACCTGGTGAATAAGGGATTGCGACATCTTCAGCCATTCCATAACCTCCGGCGGAAAATTTTCCGCACAGTAGAAATCATTGACCTTATGAATAAGGGAAATTTAGAGTGAAGCCTGTACCAGTAATCCGTTTAGCGTTGTCCGTTGAAAAATAAAAGCCGGGAGCCGTTAAAATCGGGTTGCGATAAATTATAGATACAAGGTGCTCTTTGAAAATCAAACAAGAGAAATACCATCCAACGGAAAACGGATATCGGACACGGACAACGGAACTACCCCTGATGAATAAGGGATTACGACGCGGACACCTTGCCCCCGGGCGCATAAGAGACAACATAGCCATAGGAAACATTGACCTAATGAATAAGGGATTGCGACTCCATTCCTGGAAGATGAGGATTATTTGCGATCAAACTACGGTAGGAACCATTGACCTAATGAATAAGGGACAGCAAGTGCAGAAGATGAGAGGGTGAGACGTTAAGAAGTTAAAAAAAAACGAATAGAAAGCAGATGCGCAGATGCCATAGACAACACGGGTTCTCAAATATGAGTTCTTTGAAAATTAAATCACGAAAATACTAGCAAACGGAATACGGATAACGGTCACGAATAACTGAATTACCCCTAATGAATAAGGGATTGAGACGTTTTAAATGACAGTAATTGGACAACTGCATCCTTCCATATCAAACATAGACCTAATGAATAAGGGACATTGACGGGAAGGAAATTTTGAATGTTGGATTTTAAATTTTAAATACAGAAGCATAGACCTGATTTTAAAAGATTTTGCTTTAAACCATAAGCAATAAGCCAATGTTGTAACACCACCTATAAAGGAGAGAAATTCAAAATTTAAAATACAAAATTTATAATTTCAAAGTATTGACCTTACCTATAAGGGACATAATGCAGTTGGCAGTTATCAATTGGCAGTTATCAATTGGCAGTTGGCAAAAAAAGCTTAACAGTTGCAAACTGCAAATTGCCTATTGCAAACTGGAAGTTGACCTTACCTATAAGGGATTGAGACATTATTGCTACTTTTTGAACAGCCATGTTTTACCTTGTATTGACCTTACCTATAAGGGATTGAGACTCCAGAGTTGTTGTGGCAAGCGGGATTGTGTTAGATAGTATTGACCTTACCTATAAAGGATTGAGACTTAGTCAGCAAAGTGTCTTCGTCGTAAAACACCAGGGTATTGACCTTACCTATAAGGGACATCGACTTGGTAGGCGTCTCTGTAGTTGTAAGAGCCGCTACCGTTAAAAGCGAATCATGAATGTCGAATAACGAATGACGAATGACGAAGGCTGAAGTAAAAGCAATTGAACACGGATGGCGCGGATTTGAGCGAATTTGCGCGGATAAAAATGTAATTGATCTTTGAAAATCAAACAAATATATTCCAGCTGGCGAAAATTAGAATACGGACAAGGAAAGTTTTAACCATTTGTAAGTTAGCTTATTATTAACACCTTATTAAAGGATGAAAATGCCTAATCAAAGAGTCGTATTTATAACAACCAGAACAGGCGGAACTTATGGCTCTAGCCTTTACATGGTCACAGCCCATTGGGTCTTGCGCTGTTCAGGCAATAATGCCGGCGGGCGCAGATCTACAACTTTTATTAGAAAACGAAGCATCACTTATGACACTGCTGGTATTTCGTCTAATAATCCCACCGTTGGTTCTGCCCCGGTTGAAGGCGGACACACGGGCAATAACATCTCTGCCGTCGTATCAACAGGCGCTACCTTGACATTTCCTACGACAGCGCCGGCAAGTTGGGTTTCAACCAATGGGGTTTCTTGGGCAACAGCAGTATCGGAAATAGATGCCGCGGCAGCTTATGCAAGGAGGACCGGCTTTGCAAGGGCCAGCCGAGAGGTTGGCAGTGGTGTAGATTTTGCTGTAGATTAAGAGACTATATAAAAACTTATAAAAGAGCTTGGGGGAAGTCTTTATGTTGACAATTATAAAATAGTTTAGCAATGTGGCTAAAAATCAAACTTTCTGATGCGCTTTAGATTAGCGCGGATAAGTGAAAATTTGCGGTTAATAGCTTTTGAATTAATCCTTTTTATCTTGTTATCCCGTCAATATGTTTTTGCTTTTAATTTCGTGGATTTCCGTGGATATGCTTTTGCTTATTAACCTGTGCCATCTATGAAATACGAGGTTGATGAAAATGTTGGATTTCGTTGCGCTCTACCCAACATACGAATGCTTCATGATTCAGACTTCGGCGCTCTACGGTTCTTTATTCAAACTTAGGATGCTTGCTTTGATGGTTTGACTTGGTTGGCTTTTCTATAGTTGAAAGTGATTCAACCTTTAAAAGCGATATCCTGAAAAAAGAGACTTGATTATTACTTTATATGGTTATATTATTACTTTATGAAATATAAGGTCACAATAAAAAAGAAAGCTGACCGGGCTCTGGTAAAGCTGCCTTTAAATGCGCGAAAGCTTTTTTTCTTATTGGTCGAAGATCTTAAAGCAGATGGCCCGATACAAAAAAGCTGGAAAAATTTTTCTGCTTTAAAAGAAAACGGGTTTCATTGCCATCTTAATTATAAATATGTGGCATGTTGGACTTGCCGCAAAACTGAAATAGAAATAGAGGTGTATTATGTTGGCTCTCGTGAAAAAGCCCCATATTGAATTATCTATAAACGGTGAACATGTTGACGAGCTTATTGCCTGGATTAATAAGAAATTTGAAATAAAAGTGCTTTCTGCCGCCAGTGGTGATAGTTTGCCTATTGAGGAAACAGATTTCTGGAAAGAGATGCAATCTAACCGCATTGGCAACCTGTTAGTTGCGGCAAGGCTAAAGGCTGGCCTTACACAAGCACAGTTGGCGGCAAAACTTAAGATACATCAGAATATGATTAGCGAGTACGAGAGAGGAAAGCGAAGATTGACGCAAAGCATGGCAAAACGCATTGCCGGAGTTTTAAAAGTAAACGTTAAACGACTTAGTTCAAATTGATAAGAAACTGAATTCAATCTTAGATTGCTTGCTTTTATTCTGCTTTAATCCTGTTGATCCTGTCTAAAATGCTTTTGCTTTTGGCTTTCTAATCTGTGTCATCTGTAAAATATGTGGTTTCGCTTTTTCTTTTAAGATTAGTGTAGATAAGTGAAGATTTGTGGTTTTACGCTTTTGCTTTTAATACTTCAATATCCAATCTTAGGCTGCTTGCTTTGAGGTGGATATACGAAACCGTTCTTTGAAAATTGATTGGAAGTGATTAGAATTCTGTCGATCCTTTAGTGTTTTTCAGCTATTGGAGGTCGACAGAAAAATATTTCGGGAAATTACCGGAAAACAGACGTAACTCCTTTATTTACGTCCCATTTTTTGATAAAATTCCGGGTATTGACCTTACCTATAAGGGATTGAGACTCATTTAAAACCCGTGTCTCTACTTTGCATTTTTTAGTATTGACCTTACCTATAAGGGATTGAGACGCCGCCTGATACGCATTTTCAACCGAAGGGTAAACCAGTATTGACCTTACCTATAAGGGACATCGACTTGGTAGGCGTTTCGATAGTTGTGCGGGATTCCACCGTTAAAAGCGAATGATGAATGATGAACTCCGAATATCGAATGATGAAGTAAAAGCAAAATGCACAGAGGGCGTGGCCGGAGAGCGTGGCGCAAAGACAAAAAGCGAATAGAACGCGGATGACACTGATTACGCAGATTTACGCGGATAAATAAAAACCTAAGGAAATGTTTAATATGGTTGATTTATATATTAGTTGATATCGTATTCAATCTAAGAAGTTAAGTTAAATAACGTATAAGATGTGAATTTTTATTGTTGACGTTGATATAATAACAAGTGATAATATCCTCTCTAACCGGCACAATTAAAGGTAGTTGTAAAAACAAGATTGTTGATTTTTGTCAATTAATATAAGGATGTGGAAAAATGTTTAGCACAGTACTTGAGACAATTAAGAGATTACAAAACAGGGAAACTCTTTCAAAGGAAGATGAGGAATTGTTAGATTATTTAGACTCTGAAGCTTTAAAAGAGATTAATAATAGTTTGCTGAACTTAATGACATATGGAAATAGATTAGGATGGAATAAAATAGAGGAAAAACTAATTGAACTATTAAGTTTTGTTCAAAAAGCTAAAGATTCATCAGGTAATGAGAAATAGAATTCTGATGAGAAACTGTCATCATTCCGGCGCCTGTTAATCGGCCCACGCCGCATTGGAAATGCGATTTAGAATCAAATCTTCACAATCTATCCAAAAATAGCAAGTTCTGCCATTTCCCACGTAAATCCTTTAATATCAACAAATAAATTCCATGATTTCCCATTCGCCGGCAACCCGTAAGGTGACAATTAGGGGACAGGGTTAAAACACCAATTTACACATAAGTTGTAACATGGCTATATATAAGCAGTTAGACTTGCTTTGTGTGGATTTTTGGTTAATAGCCCTTTCTTTTGTTTTGCTTTAACCCTGTTGATCCTGTTATCCCGTCTACTATGCCTTTGCTTCTAATTTCGTGTGTTTTTGTGTCTTTTCGTGGGCTCGCATTTGTTTTTGCTTTTTTAAATCCTTGGTTTATCAAAATGTTGGGTTTCGTTTCACTCTACCCAACCTACAAAATGCTTTTAAATCTGTGGTTGCTTTTGTTCTGCTTTAATCCTGTCAATCCTGTTATCCCGTCAATATGCTTTTGCATTTAATTTTGTGAATTTTTGTGTCTTTTCGTGGGCACGCTTTTGCTTTTGTCTTAATCTGTGAAATCCGTGGTTTTGCTTTTGCTTTTGTTTTTTTATTTTTAATCTGTGCAATCTGCGAAATCTGTGGTTGCTTTTGTTCTGCTTTAATCCTGTTGATCCTGTTATCCCGTCAATATGCTTTTGCATTTAATTTCGTGCGTTTTTGTGTCTTTTCGTGGGCATGCTTTTGTTTTTGCACTGCTTTTACGGTTTTACCCCTGAAATATTTGTATTTTTATGATATTATGCTTCTAGACAACTTAGAAACGTTGTAAACAAAATGTATGCGATATTTATGGAGATGAAAATATGTTAAGCGTGACATGTAAAATTGATAAAGATGGAAAGATTAAACTCCCTAAAAAGGCTTTAAAAGAATCCGGTTTGTTTCCTGAAACTGAGGCCTTTCTTGAATTGAAAGACAACGGGCTTCTTATAAAACCTAAAAACAATTCCACACCTGTTACTCAACGGATTTCTGAAATGGATTTGCCTGTTTCTGATTGGGAAGATAAAGAGTGGCTTAAAGCGAGTTGCGACAATCCTGCTTTTGATTTCCTGAAAGATAAGGAAGAGGATATTTACTCTATTAACGACGAAAAAAAGTTCAATGGTTAAAGGTAAAGTCACGCTTGTTTCATTTCCATTTGACAATCTTAAAACTGAAAAAGTACGCCCGGCGGTTTGCTTGACAAATCCAGTTGGCAAATACGGGCATATTGTTGTGGCTTTTATAACAAGCCGCATCCCTGACGATAGATTAGAAACCGATATAGTTTTAAACGAAACTGATTCAGATTTTCCCTCAACAGGATTACATACCCAATCAACAGTCAGGTTGCATAGATTAATGACCATCCCAAAAAACATTATTCGCCGGGAATTAGGTGAATTGTCAAATGATTTTATGGAAATTTTTTCTGAGAAATTATGCAAATTCTTTGATTTGAGCTTAAACGTATGAAACATACGGAGAAATTTATGGAAATGTTATTAGATGTTATAAGCGCTGAACCGCAGGAGGACAACACCCTGTTGCTTCTTTTTGAAAATCAGGAGAAACGGTTGTTTGATATGACGCCGTATTTAGATAAAGAGCCTTTTATAAAACTCAAAAATTCTCCTCTATTTATGCAGGCAATGGTGGCCTATGGCACTGTTGTATGGCCCGGCAATATTGATATTGCGCCTGAAACACTTTGGGATAATTCAAAATGCGTTTAATAACGCTTTAATAGTCAAAATTGAACGCCGCCAAATTTATTGTATACTTCCTCTTATCCCCCCCCTGTATTACCGCAAATTCAAGATTGCGCGGATAAAATCGGATTTGTTCTTTATTGATTTTTTGTGTGAAAAATGATCAGTTAATAATTCTACACGGTTTTATAAAAAAGACGCGTAAAACTCCACGGCATGATATTTTAATAGCGCTAAAACGCATGAAAGGCGAAGATGATGATTAAAGAAAGAAATATTGGCTCCACTTTGGAAAGTTTTCTTAAAGAAGAGGATATTTATGAAGATGCGCAGGCAGTTGCAATTAAAAGGGTTGTTGCCTGGCAATTGAAAGACGCTATGGATAATCAAAAAATCAGCAAATCAGAAATGGCGCGCCGTATGAACACGAGCCGGGCGTACCTTGATCGTTTGCTTGATCCTGAAAACGATAAAATACAATTAAATACTCTTTATAAAGCTGCTTCCGCCGTAGGAAAGCGCCTGCGTGTTGAATTGGTATGATGGTTATAGATTAGCGCGGATAAGTGAAAATTTGTGGTTAATAGCTTTTGCTTTTGTTTTGCTTTTTTAATCTGTGTAATCAGTGAAATCTGTGGTTTAGGCTTTTGCTTTTAATTTCGTGGATTTCCGTGTTTTTCCGTGGGCATGCTTTTGCTTATTAATCCATGAATTTGTGGTTTATCAAAATGTTGGGTTTTGTTTCACTGTACCCAACCTACTTGCTGTTTGATATTTCAACTTGGGCTGTTTGCCGAGGTTAATTATAAAAATTGTTGAAATGCCGGGAAATTAATGTTATTAATAAATCATTGAAATCTCTTTTATTTATAGGGGGTATGATAATGAGCACTGTAAAAGCATATGAAGAAGTTATAGATTTTATTGCGGCCGGCACAGCCCCGAATGATATTATCAACTTCCACCCGTCTTTAGCCGCAAAAGATCATGTTGCCGACTTGATTTTAAGAGAAAAAAGTTCAACGATTTCGTCTGATGAGAAATCAGAATTAGACCATTACATGCAACTAGAACATATTATGAGGCTGGCAAAAGCGCGCGCGCGCCGGCACGTTACCGAATGAGCAGCTACATTAGTAAAAATCTTCGGTTTCAAATAGCTGACCAAGCTAATCATATTTGCGAGTATTGTTTGATTCATGAAGACGACACTTATTTTGGATTTGAAATTGACCACATTATAAGCCTAAAACATGGTGGTGACACAGATGCTGCAAATTTAGCTTATGCATGTGTGTTATGTAATCGTAAAAAGGGAGTGATGTAGGCTCTAAATTAAACAATACCGGCAAGTTTTTTAGATTTTTTAATCCAAGGCAAGATCAATGGTCCGGCCATTTCAGATTAGAGGCGGCAACTATTATTCCTACCACTGAAATCGGAGAGGTTACGATTCAAATTTTAGATATTAATAACAGCAACCGTATTTTGGAACGTGAAGAATTAATTAAAATAAACAGATATCCTTCCCCATTCGCTTTTAACGCGTATAAAAATGAAATAGGCTATTTAGGGCCTGCGTAAAAATAACTTAGTCTAGCCACCCACATCTTCAGGCCAACTTTGAACTATCTTCAATCGCCGAATCCTCAACGCAGCTAAGGCTGCGCATCCGGTTCGGCTCAATCAGATTGTCCAAATTTAACCTAAATTTGAGCCCGTCTAGACTAAGTTATTTTTACGCAGGCCCTTAGCCCCCAGTCAAAAACATAAGTTTTTTTGCTTTTTAATCTGTGTAATCCGTGAAACACGTGGTTTCGCTTTTGCTTTTATCAAAATGTTGGGTTTCGTTGCACTCTACCCAACCTACGAATTCTTTTTAATCTGTGTCATCCGTGCAATCTGTGGTTTAAACGCTATTGCTTTTGTCTTGCTTTTAATTTCGTGTGTTTTTGTGTCTTTTCGTGGGCACGCTTTTGTTTTTATTTTTTAATCTTTGAATCCGTGGTTTATCAAAATGTTGGGTTTCGTTCCCAGGGTAAAAACCCTGGGCTATAATAACTTAAGCCTTTCAGGCTATTATGGAATTTGCTTTTAATTTCGTGCCTTTGTGTCTTAGTGGCGTTAATTGCCTTTGCTTTTTCATCTGTGTAATCAGTGAAATCTGTGGTTTCGCTTTTGTTTTTTTCAAAATGTTGGGTTTCGTTACACTCCACCCAACCTACGAATACTGATTTTACGCGCGGTCATTTCAAAATATTGACAAAACCGCAAAAACCGTTGTAAGTCGTTGCAGGAAAGGATGTTAGGCTTCGCTTGGGGGCAATTCTTGATTGTTAGCGCATTAGGAACTCGGGGAAAAGTTATTCCTTTTTAATTGGATAGGTAATTTTATCAACCAGCGGTTCTTCTTCAAGAATCATTTTCTGCGTATTTTTCATGGTGAGGAAAGCGCTTATAACAAGATTATATCTGTTTGGAAGGCATGATCTTCGAGCATAACCCAGCATTTGACTAAGAGCAGTTTTTTCATCCCTGCCGGCGCTGAAAATGTAATATTTGAAAATTCGCCAAATCATTCCTATAACTTCTATGCTTAAACGCGGTTTAGGAATGTTTAGCCTGTTTTTTTTAGGCGAGTTCTCAAAAGTTTCAAAAAATATTTTAACTCTGTTTGTAAAATTTAAAGGGTTATATAATTTCCAAAGCAGCCAGAAAACTCCTTGTTGAAGCTGAGAAACCGTCATTTGCTTAGGTTTAATTGTAACCGTGTTAAAAATACTTTTATTTTCAGATCCTTTAATAGATGATTCATTTTGATCAATATAGCGTCCTTCTTTAATTACACGTTCTTTTAAACGTGTGCCGTCAGCCGCTTGTAATGGATAGACGGAGATCATTGCGACGCCGGTTTTTGAGAAAAAATCAAATTGTCTTTGAAATATTGACAGATCATCACTGTCAAATCCAACAATACAGCCACTCTGCACAAAAATGCCATGCTCTTGAAACTTTTTTACATCATTTAAAACATTAGCATTAATATTGTGCAGTTTGCCGCTCTCTTTAAGGCTATCAGTATTTGGCGTTTCAATGCCGATAAAAACAGACCTCATGCCGGCTTCAACCGCAAGTTCAAGGAATTCATCATCTTTTGCCGTGTCAATTGAAACCTGCGTAATAAAACCCATAGGGTTTTTGAGTTTCCTGTTCCAATCTCTCAATGCTCTTAAAATGTTTTTTGCGGTTTCCCTATTGGCCGCAAAATTATCGTCAGCCAGAAAAACCAATCTAAAACCCATTTTATATAATTGATCTACTTCTCTAAGCGCTGTGTCCACTGGTTTATACCGCATTTTACGCCCAAGATAAACTATTACACTGCAAAATTCGCAATTAAATGGACAACCACGGCTGGTTTGCACAAGTCCGACCATATATTGATTTATAATTTCAGTGGGAATACTGCTGTAATCAGGAACCGGCATATTGTTAAGTTCAAATTTCTCTTTTTCCCAATATTCAGTTTTATAAGAGCCTGTTAAATAATCCGCTATAAACCGAGGCCAAATTCGTTCAGCTTCACCTCTAATAAGAACATCCGCAAAAGCGCTCCATCTTTCAGGGCTAATGGAGACCGAAGGCCCTCCGCAAACTATTAGCGCCCCTCGTTTTCGAAACTTTTCAGCTATTCCCCCAGCCATATCTATTTGATCAGGAAAACCTGTAATGCCTACAATGTCAAAGTTCTCATCGAAATTGATTGTCTCAAGGTTTTCATCTATGATTCTAACGTCAAATTCATCAGGTGTCAGGCCGGCAACTACAGCTAACGAAGAACTTAACATTCCTCCTTTTCGGCGAGTTAACGAACTTATAAATTTCATATTTCCATACTCAATTTGAGAAGTTTTTGGCAATACGAGAAGTAGTTTACGTTTCATTAAAATACCTTTAGGGTTTGTAAACAATCAGTGATTTAAAAAACTCATTTTCGTAGTCCGTTCCATAAAACCGTTTGATATGAAACAGGTGAAATACTTTTCCAGTAATTTGTCATTAACGGGCGGGCAAACTATATTAACAGAGTTAAGGGCCTCAGTTGTTAACCGACAGTTAAATGTCGGCTTGCGGGACTGTTCATATAACTCTGCAATGGTTATTTGATCATCCCCTTTCTTATCCAGGAAAAATGGCACTAGTGAATACATTGGATTGTTTTTAATTGCATCATTATTGTGGATATAATTCTGCCAATCTACAAATGGGATTTCATTAACTTGGCAGTAATTTTTGTTGACCCACTTCCATAACTGTTTCCAATGATATGGATATGGGTTGACGAGATGAAATGTTGCGCCAAGATTTTTTTCTTCTCTTGATAAACGCACAATAGAGCTGCTTACAAAATCTACCGGAGCTAAATCCAGCGCCGCATCAAGATCGGGTATAACACCCATCAGAGCGCCGCCTTTTATCAATCGGCACGCAAAATCATCAGTGTTCCAAGCGCCTGTTAGTGTATGGCCTGAGATTAACGGGGATCTGTAAATGGTTATAGGCAAACCATTGTTGCCGGCGGCGCTTACTAAGCGTTCGGACGCCCATTTGCTCTGAGAATATCCCATTATCATTCCGCTATATTCTATAGGCTCATCCTTTTCCGTTACAACTTTCTTTTCATAAAACGGGGATTCAAATACGGCAATGGATGAAACATAGTGGAACGGTTTTATTTTGTTTTGACAAGCTAATTTAAGTAACCCTAATGTACCCAGCACATTTGAATCTCTTAATTTATAATATGGGTAAATGAAGTTCAGATAAGCGGCGTTATGATATATAGAGTCGATTTTTGTTGACAGTTCCTCGATTTCAGCCGCTGTAAGCCCCAGCATCGGCAAGGCTATATCGCCTATTATCGGCGTTATCCTTGACTCTATATTGTCGATTTCTAAAGAGTAACTGTGAAAATTTTTTATGATTCTCTCTTTAGCCTTGTCTTTATCAGATGCGCGAACCAGACAATATATATCCGCTTCTGTTTGGTTTAGAAGTTCATAGAGGAGAAATGCCCCTAGAAATCCGGTAGAGCCTGTTAGCAGGATAGACTTTGGGTTATCATTATGCCGGCACGAAAGATTTCCCATAGAGATTGAAGAGGCTAATGAGGCGTCCTTATGAAATTGCATTTGACCGCCGGGCAAGATGTGTTTTGCCTGTGGCTCTTCACCGGAATCCAGGTTCATCAATTCTAAAATATCTATTGCCAGTTGTTCAATAGTTGGGCCGCCCATCAATTTCATAACAGGTACGTCAGCGCCCAGAGCATTTTTTAATTTATTGCTATACTCCACTGTTGTTAATGAATCAAGGCCAAATTTATTTATTGAAAGTTCAATGTCAATTTTATTGAGGGAAGTTCCTATCACATTTGCCAGATTTTCTTTCAGGCATAATTCTATTTGCGGCTTTCTCTCCACCGGCTCCATAAGCTTTATAGATTCAACAAGTCGCAGGCCTGATGATGAATCTTCCGATGGAGATTGCGCTGCTTCCACCAGATATGAAAAACGAGGGGAGTTGCCGGCAACGTGCTTGCCCGCCCAGGTCTTCCAATCTATACTTGTGACTCCCGCCTGCGTTACATTTTCCGTTATTAATCGCCCCATCATCTCCAGCGCCTGGTTAGAGCTGATAGGTTGCAGGCCTATTTTAATTAGATGTTCTATTATTTTATCGTTTTGCGACACATATCCCACATCACTAATGCCACCCCAATTAATACTTAAACCCGGACGTCCTATGGAGCGCCGATAATGGGCTAAGGCGTCTAAAAAGGCATTGGCCGCAGTGTAATTTGCCTGCCCGGGATTGCCCACCGTAACTGCTATTGAAGAGAACAGCGCAAAGAAGTCCAGTTCCATCGTCAATGTTTGCAAATGTAGATTCCAGGCGCCATACGCCTTTGGAGCTAATGCAGTCTCGAAACTTTCGGCATTTTGCTGTTGTATCACTGCATCGTCCAGAACCATTGCGGCATGAATTATTCCCTTTAACGGCGGCATTGTATCTGTTATTAACGTAAACATCCCTTTAACTTCATGTTCAATTGATATATCGCATTGCACAGTAGTTATAGCAGCGCCGGAATTATTTAATGATTCAATAACGGTTTTAGCTGTTTCCGGTGGTTTGCTTCTCCCTATTAGAACAAGATTTTTTGCGCCTTTATTTATCATCCATTGTGTTAAGGCTAGTCCAAAGCCGCCCAACCCGCCTGTAATCAAATAGGTTGCATCCGCGCTAAATATTAATTTATCACGTCCTTCACACGCTTCACCCTTTTTCCGGTCATCCATGGATATTACAATTTTGCCCATATGTTTCCCCCCTGCCATGTAACGAAAGGCGTCAACTGTTTTTGAAACAGGAAACGACCTAAATGGAATCGGTGTGTAAGCTCCGTTATTCACGTTTGCTATTACTTGTCTTAGCAGGGTATTTACAAAGTCAGGGCGATCCTGCATTAAAGAATCTATGTCAACGGCAAAGTACGATATGTTTCCGGCAAATGGACGAAGGCCTATTTTGCTATTGTCATAGATATCACGTTTCCCTATCTCCACAAAACAGCCATATGGTCGCAAGAGATAAAAGCTTTTGATCATAGCTTCGCCTATCAATGAGTTCAAAACTATATCCACACCCTCGCCGGATGTTATCTCCATGATTTGGTCCGCAAACTTTGTTGTTCTGGAATCCATAACATGTTCAACGCCAAGAGCGTTTAGGAATTCACGTTTTTCATTACTGCCCGCGGTTGCAAACACCTGGGCGCCAATCGTTTGAGCGGCCTGTACCGCAGCCAGACCGACCCCGCCGGCAGCCGAGTGGATTAAGATGCGCGAGCCTTTCTCCATGTGGGCTAATTTACTAAGAGAGTAGAGAACTGTTGTATATACGGAGGCAATAGTGGAGCCCTCTTCAAAACTTAACTTTTCAGGCTTGTGAATTACAAAACGGCTGTCTGTGATAAAATGAGTGCCAAGGGTGTTGCGTCCGGTTGCAATCACTTTGTCGCCTGGTTTGAAAACCTTTTCCGTCTCATTTACAGCCGTAATTTCACCAGCGCATTCCATCCCTAAATTTGCGCCTGAATATCCGACTTCAAACGCCTCCTCGTTAAGCATATTCATGGCAACCACTACATCCTTGAAATTTAACGCGCTAGCCTTAACAAGAATTTCCACCTCGCCGGGCTTTGGTTTTTGCCGTGTGATAGAGACCTCTTTTAATGAATCCAAAAGGCCCGGCTTATCTATTATAAGATTAAACGGATCAGTTTTTTTCTCTATCTCTGTTTCTGAATGATCAACGATATCGTTCATAGTTACCTGCATTAGGCGATGGACATATCTGGCTTCATTACGCAGCGCAACTTCATCTTCTATATCATCCGAACATAACTCTTCCGCAAAATTTTTTATCTCGATTTCAGTTGGGACGGGAGAGATGTCAATAGATTTAATGCGGAACCCCGCCTGCTCATTGGCAATCACACGCGCCAGACCATACATAGTTGTTTGTGAAATAGAGTGTAGTTTATTTCCTGAAACTATAAAGGCCCCTTCTGTTATTACAAACAATCGGGGAGTAGCGGCCCATTGCGCCTTTTCAATCTCTTTTACTATGTTTAAAAGACTTAATGATCCAAGCAGTTGATCGTTTTTTAGAGTCGTAGATGTAGATTGGTTAATTGGCAGAGAATCCAGACTCCAAAAATGTAATACACCTTGTAAATTATCTGAATCATTTCCAACAGACTCAATTAACAGCCTATATGAATTGTGATCTTCCAGGTCAACTTGATATCTATTATCATCAATCTTTTTAAAGCTATCTCCGGCAAACACAAGAATCGGCGTCCACTCCTGTTCCGGCAAAGCTCCAACAGTTTTCTCCCATACACCTTTTTTATCCGCAAATATGAGATAGGAGGTTCTTGTTTTAGGGGGTTTGTTACTATAGGCCTCTTCCTTTTCATCTACTATCTTTTCAGGCGCTCCAGCAATAATAACAGACTGTTCCGAGTTAAGAGCGTCATTGCCTTCCGGGATAACAATAACCTGATCAAATTGCTGTTTTAACAACAGGTTCTTCCACTCTTCAGCGGCAAGCAATGGCTGGGTCGGCCTTATATCAAAATCAGAAAAGAGCCACCAGCCTTTAAGCATACCCAAAGTTAGATGAAAGGCGAATGAAGGATCAGTTCCCTCCAAGAGAATAAGCATACCTTTAGGTGTGAGTAGTTTTTTTACATTGTCAAGACTCTTACATAGATCGGATGTTGCATGAATAACATTTGACGCCAAAACAATATCAAAAGAATGAGATAAAAAACCTTGCTTAGAAGGGTCATTTTCTATATCTAGAATAGAGTACTCTACAAATTTGTATTGGCGGAATTTTTGCTTTGCATGATTTAAAAACTGTTCAGAGAGATCGGTGAACACATATTCGGTCTGTAAATGCGGCAGTTCCGAGAGCAGATAAGATGTAGCCCCGCCGGTTCCGGCGCCTATTTCCAATATACGCAAGGTTTCATTTGCCGGCATTTTAGCGGTTAAGCAGCTGACAGCTTTTGATATTATCATGTTATAGTTGCGGAAAGACGGCGAGTCCTGGTATAAATGATCAGAATTTGTAAGGGAGCCTTGCGGGAAAATAAGCTCCAGTGGATCTATTTCATTCTTTAACACAGAATCCATATTTCGGCCACAACGACTGATAAGTGAAAGCTCCGCAAGGTATCCGGGGTATTGCTTTATTAAACTCCTCCAAAGTATTTCAGGATCGCTTATTACGGAAAGGGAGCAAACAACCCAATGATCGCCACTCTCTTTAAGGATCCCATGGCGTTGAAGCAACTCAAGTGTGAGTTTGAAAAAACTGTGATAAGCGCTGCTTATGCCTAAATCGTTAACAACTTTTGTGAAATAAATCTCATTTCCACGGCATAATTCCACCCCTAATTTATTTAAACATGAAACTATATATGAGACTGACAGATCATTAATCTGCTCCTTCATGGTCTCATAATAGTCGTAACGACCGCTCGCTTTTTTTAATTGAAAGGCGCAATCCTCCATACTTTCCTGAATTTGCAGCGGGGATAGTAAAAAGTCCTGATATTTAATAAAACGACTGTTAGCTCTGTTTTTACGCAACCAGCGGTATTCGTAAAGGAGTTTATCGTCCGCAACGTCATCTTCGTTATTAATGTTTAGGGAGCGGCATTTAAATCCCTTTATTGAGGCGAGTAAATCTCCGTTATTGTCAACAATTTGTATATCCGCTATCAGATTATTCTTGTTCTTGCCGGCAAGCCGGACATAACTCCAAATTTTGTTAGCCGGCATAGGCCTATAGACACGAACGGATTCAATCTTAACGGGCAAGTGAACAGTTTTCACATCAAATGCAAACACTATCAACACCTGAAACGCGGCATCCAGGAGAGCTGGATGAGTGATGTAAACATCTTTTTCTTTAAGCAATTCCTCGGGCCATATTAATTCTCCGATAGCTTCATTCTCATTTGCCCAAACATCCTCTATACCTCTAAAAGC
Organism: Candidatus Anammoxibacter sp.; assembly: GCA_021777105.1. Lineage (GTDB taxonomy): Bacteria > Planctomycetota > Brocadiia > Brocadiales > Anammoxibacteraceae > Anammoxibacter_B. The sequence goes on along the minus strand of JAIQZQ010000098.1, from coordinate 142,027 downwards.
CGGCCCGTATTGGAGGCCCACCCTTTCAAATTGTTTATAAATTTCATCTTTAGAAAAGTGGTTTAAGCAGCGGGACTTTATTTCGTCTATTGCAACCTTCGTTACATCTTCCTCTTTTTCCAGATGAGTTAACATACCCTCTACATTTTGCTCCCAATCATTTTCAAGCTTTTGAGGTCTGGAGCTAATTTTAAATGAGATGCCGTCAGACTCCAAAGCCAACTGAACAAGAGAGCCGGCTTTTGAAGGAAGGACAAAGGCCTTTTGAATTCGAACCTGTTCCAGCCCTACTGTTTTATCTCCAAAAGTTTCCATTGACGCTTTTAAGGCCATCTCAATATAGGCGGAGCTGGGATAAACAACCGAGCCCTGAACAGTATGATCTTTCAGGTATTTACTCTTTCGCTGATCAATCTCTGCATTCCAGATATCGGCCTGCGACTTTAATTTGCCGCCTAAAAGCGGGTGTGTCTCTTGACCAACTAAACCATGAAATGAGTTTTTACCTTGGATCCTCGCCTGCTTTGACGCTTCAGTTTCGTTCCAACACTTTTCACGTTGCCACGGGTATAGAGGGAGTTTGACAAACCTTCCCTCATAGGCAAGAATATTTCTCCAATTAATTGAATGCCCATTGGCATATAGTTGGCAAATTGTGGCGTTCAGCATTCGGTTATCATCTTTCTCTCTTCTCAATGATGGGATTACCTTGCCGTTGCTGTTAGCGTAAGTCAGACACTCTTTTATATAGTATGAAAGCACAGGGTGCGCCCCTATTTCTACAAAAGAGGTATAACCATCTTCTATCATTTTATTAATTGCAGAAGAAAAGAGCACTGTATTCCGCATATTACTTGCCCAATAACTGCCGTCAGGTTTGAAATCTGATAATTTATCGCCAAAAACAGTAGAATAAAACGGGATTAATTCCTCACGTGGTTTTATGGCATTCAGGCTCTCTTTCAGCTCATTTTTAAAAGGCTCCAACGCTACGCTATGATACGGCAATTCAACGGCCAGTAATTTATTAAATATCTGAGCCACTGTTAACACGGAGCTTATTTGATTTAATATCGCTTCGTTCCCTGAAAGGGTTATTGATGAAGGGCTGTTGACGGCTGCAATGGATATTAAATCTTTCGTTGTTTTAAATCTGTTCTCAAAATCTTCAATAGATAGATTTACAGCCAACATGGTTCCCTGACCGATAGCTTTTGATTGTAAACGACTCCTATGATATGTTATCAGAACAGCTTCTTCCAAAGAGATAGCCCCTGAAATTTGCGCAACGGCAACATCGCCAATACTGTGCCCCACAACAGCATCGGGTTTAACGCCCCAATGCCGCAATAAGGCTGTAATTGCAATTTGAAGCGAAAATATAGCAGGTTGCACAACTTCGGTTTTATTGATGATTGTTGCGTCATCACCGGCAAAAACATCATTCAAGAGCGACCATTTTATATGTTTTTGGAACAGTTGAGCGCACTCTTCAATTGTTTTTCGAAAAACGGGCTGAGTCTTTAACAAGCCGCGCCCCATGCCATGCCACTGCTGGCCCATTCCAGAAAATACAAAGGCCTGCTTTATATCTGAATCAGACAGGTTTTTCCCCACGGCGATTTCATTGCGGTTCTCTCCATCAATAAAGGCTTGCAGGTACTCTTTAAGGTAGTCGATAGTTGATGAGCTTATAGTCAGTCTATGACTATGGTGGGTTCTATGTAAAGCTGCGCTGTAACAAATATCCTGTAATAAAACATTGTTGGGAATTGCTTCATCTTCAACATACTTTAAATAAGATATAGCCAAATCTTTTAACGCTTCAGGACTTTTTGCAGACAAGGGTAAAACAGTTATTTGGTCTTTACCGCTTATGGGGCGCGCGCCGGAAACGGAATAGTTCTCTTTATGAAACCGGTCATCTTTTTCATTTACAATTTTGCTCAATAAAATATGCGCGTTAGAGCCGCCAAATCCAAAGGCGTTGACACCGGCAATTCGTTCCGTCTTATCCGGTTTTGCGGGCCATTGTTCCAGGCAGGTGGGTACTTTCAGATTTAAAGAATCAAAGTCTATTGCTGGGTTTGGCGTTTCAAAGTGTAAACTAGCCGGAATCAATCCGTTTTTTAATGATAGAGCAACCTTTATAATGCCGGCAATGCCGGCGGCGGGCTCCATATGGCCTATGTTGCTCTTGACTGAACCAACAAAACATTTTTCATCAGGCGGTCTGTTTTTCCCAACAACAGAGCCTATAGCGTTGGCTTCAATGGGATCGCCAACAGGCGTTCCCGTGCCATGCGCTTCCACGTAATCTATCCTTGTTGTAGGGTCGACACCGGCTCTTGCACAGGCGTCAATTATTGCTCGTTCTTGCGCAGCTCCACTTGGCACGGTGATGCCGGATGTTGCGCCATCCTGATTAATAGCCGTCCCTAAAACCGTCGCATATATTAAATTGCCGTCTTCAATCGCTTTTGACAAAGGTTTTAACAGGATAGCTCCGGCCCCTTCAGACCTTACATACCCATTGGCTTTGGCGTCAAAGGTTTTGCATTTACCGTCAGGCGAGAGCATTGAAGCCTTGCAAAAGCCTATAGAACCTTCCGGTTTGATGATAACCGACGCAGCTCCGACCAACGCCATTTGAGACTCATTATTCCAAATGCCGGCACAGGCAAGGTGCGCGGCGACAAGCGCCGACGAGCAGGCTGTGTCAATCGATATGCTGGGGCCTTTAAAATTAAAAAAATAAGAGAGACGATTGGCGGCAATGCTTAATTGGCCTCCAAGATGGGTGTAAGAATTAATAATATCCCTTGCGTTGGAGTCTAATTGAATATCGTAATAATCATGACTTGCAATGCCTACAAAGACTCCAACGTTAGCGCCGTTTACTTTTTTAGGCTCTACACCCCCATCCTCAAACGCTTCCCATGCAGTTTCCAATAGTAAACGTTGTTGAGGATCCATAGACGCTGCTTCTCTTGGTGATATGCCAAAAAAAACGGGATCAAACTGATCAATACTTTTTAGAAAACCGCCATAGCGTGTATACATTTTACCGGGCGACTCTTTTTCTTCATCATAAAAGGCGTCATTGTTCCATCTGTCCGCAGGCGCTTCAGTGATGACGTTACGACCGTTTTTTAACAATTCCCAGAAATCGTGAGGATTATTAACATCTCCGGGAAATCTACATCCAATGCCTATAATAGCTATAGGTTCTTTTGATATTGATTTATTCATCATTATCATCACCCCAGGGTGTTTTAACAAAGTAACCCAGGTTATCCCAAAAGTCGCAAATATGCGAAAATGGATCTTTTACGGTTTTTATAGCCGGCGTATCAAAGATCATGTATTGCGGGTCATCAATGGCAAATGGCGGCCATTTTACGCCAACGCTATTGTTATCAGGCCCGTTGGGGCTTAAATGTTTTGCGAAATTTGTCCAATATTCAATCATTGATAAAGAGAGCGCCTCTTCTTCCTTTGTAAATTTATTTGTTTTTTTCCGGAAAGGAGATTTTTTACATACAAAGGATCGTTCATCGGTATGAAATATAAAAGGGAGTTCAGCCATATGACACACAAAATCGTCACACTCCGGCAAACACAAAATATTAAAAGATGTGAGGTGGTCAAATCTATAAATATAGACAGGTAAATCACCCTTCGCTGTTGATAGCCGGGCGGCATTATGATTAGCGCATAAAAAGGCAAAATCCGTAAGGACGTTTGCCAGCATAGTTTCATTGTCGCCATCAATAGCAGGGTATTTATTTTCCACTTTTTCAAAATCAAGTCCAAATATAGAAGCCAGATAACTAACATAACCATCAAAACTAAACATAAGTCTTGCTTTTGTGCCTAAAACAAGCCTTGCGATCCCTTCAAAGAGTTCTCCTTCATCCTTATTAGTGCCCATAATTACCGGTTTCTCAAGCTCTCCATCTGTAAAAGCATGGAAAGGGTCTTTTGTTATTACCGTGCCGTCTATTACAGGCACCCAGGACAGGTAATAATGCAGTCCTGTAAAAACCCGAGGTCTTTCCTGTTCTAAAAATAACTCTTCACTAACTATTTCAGCGAATGTTAGTTTTCTAAGACAATCCGCATCCTTGCAATTCAGCATAGCCTGGAAAACGTTCCCAAGATTTCGAGCTTCCTGTATAGTCTTAAAAGGCAAACCAAAAGGGTTGCTTTGCATTATGCCTGCCCGAAAAAGATCTTTGCTATCCGGGGCGGAAAGAAGGTGCAGCCCCACGGACATTGCTCCGGCGCTTTCTCCAAAAATGGTGATTTTATCCAGATCTCCTCCAAAGCTCTTTACATTATCATGTATCCATTTTAATCCAAGCTGCTGATCCATAAAACCATAGTTGCCTTCAAGTTCATTAGTGGCAAGGAAACCTAAGGCGCCGATTCTATAATTGATATTTATTACAATGACATCCTGGTTAGCTGCCAGGTATGAGCCGTCGTAGAGAGGAAGTTCAGCGCCTCCTTCAATAAATGCCCCGCCATATATAAATACCATAACAGGAAGATCAGCCTTTATATTCTTTTTCTCAGGTCTCCACAAATAAAGATGGAGGCAATCTTCACTCTGATCAAAACCAATGGATGCGGGCTGAGGGCAGCTCGCGCCATATGTATCGGCAACAAAGAGTTCGGTCCATGGCTCAACCGGAACCGGCGGGCGAAATCTATTGTCGCCTGCTGTTGATTGCCCAAAAGGCACTGCCAAAAAAGCCTCCGCGCTTTTTCCCGTGCTTGTTTTAACAACAGTCCCGCAAACAGGCCCGCTTCCTGTCGTCACAACATCAGTCCGGCATTGAGCTGAAGCATAATGCGCAAATGTGATTAAACATACAAAAACATGGAACGTTACAATCGTTTTTAGAAAGTGCGATTTATTCATAATAATATAAGCTCCTTAAAATAAAAAAAGAGTTAAACTTACAAACAACATAGCATGTTACTTGCATAATGTAAAACACAAACAAGAGGTGTAAGTTTAAACTGATTTCAGAGAAAATTAAGAAAAAACACGAGCTTGTTACAAGGCTCCTGCCTTGTAACACACTGTTCCTAGAGGCTCTGCCTCGACTTTTTGACAATAAATCCTACGCCTTATTGTCTTTAATTAAATCGCTGTGATAAGATTTATCGCACCTTTAAACTGGAGGCAGAGCCTCCAAGGACAGCGCGTTACAAGGCAGGAGCCTTGTAACGAGTAGTATTTCTTTCCAAGCCCTTACCCTTTATTTGTATTTAAAACAGTTGATTTAAGCTCCTCAAATGACTCATGAAAATATTGCCCGAATTTTTCAGGATCTTTAACAATTTCAGGGTCGGTAACAATACTTGAGCATATCTTATCACCATAAATTATGAATTCAATTGCCAATCCAAACCCCTTAAGAAGGGGAGCGTATGCATAATTACCTTTAACTTCGGCTCCTAAAAAGTAAAAAGGTTTTAATCTCCATGGTATTACAGAGCTAAAAAGAGAGACTGATTTAAGGCAGGAATTAAACATTTTTAAAGCCATAAACTTTGGGAATTTGTTTAAAATAGCGGCTAGAATAATGTTTAACTCAATTGTTCCTTCGCTATTCATTGTTTCAAAATTATTGCCTATTATTAAAAGCCTCTCCAATGGATCGTCAACTGATATTGGCAGATCTATGGGAAATGTAGTATGCGCATTTCCTGTAATAGATTCTGAATGGCGCGCGCGAAAGCTTAACGGCATAATTACTTGAGTATCTTCCGCTTCTATCCCCATGGATTGTGAATATTTTTTAACCGCGCCACACATGACACAAAGCAATATGTTTGTTATAGAATGTTTTGTAATGTTTTTTATCTTTTTTAGTTCTAATCGCGGTATATCAAAGGCAAGTATAGACCTGTTCTTTGATCCTATCCCTTTTAAAGGCGTGTTTGTAGCTTTGCGTTTTGCGTCTCGAAATATCTTGCGAAAACAATTTGTCACAATCTGATATAGAGGACGTCTATCCTCTGAATCCTTTGTAAACGTTAAGCTGCCGGTATATGTCTCTCTTTTGTCTAATAGATTTTGTCCCTGATTATGTTTTTCTATAAACTCTATAATCTGTAACGCCCCTACACCATCAGTAATGGCATGATGCACCATAAAAATAATACCGGTGACAATATTTCCCTTGTTGTCATCACTTTCCTGCAATGTTTCATCGTGATTAGAGATCAGAACAATTCTCCAAAGTGGAATAGTTAAGTCAAGCGCGTTACTAAGCGCTTTTCCCGCTTCTCTAATTAACTCTTTTTCGGTGGTAAGATGTGGCATGTGTTGATAAAACATGTGCCGGCTAATGACAAAATCAGTGTCATCCACCCAATTATTAGAACAAAATTTTGTTAGCTTTTTTCTTAACATAGGGAAATGCGATGTGATTTCATCCATTTTCCGGCAAAACAATTTAAAGTCAATATTTCTATCAAGTGTAAATATTGACCCAAATGCCATATGTGAGGTTGGCGATTCCAGACGCTGAAAAGTTATATCAGGCACAGTTCGTTCCATAATTAATTATCCTATAGGGTTTGAAAATAAATAGGTTGTAGGATGGGCAAAGCGATAGCGTGCCCATCAATGCGTTGAATAACGCTAGCGATTACTGTTCAGTAATACGGTTAAGGTGTTGCGCAAGAATAAAACGTTGTTAATGCTCGTAATTGTTTGAAAATGGGATATTATATTGCGCTCTGTATTCTCCAAATGCTTCCTCGACCTTTTCCGTTGTTAAACCATAATCAGATAATGAGTACGAATGGCTGCCATATTTATTTCGCGGATAAAACTTTATCCAGGCGCGCATTCTCTTCTCATGCAAGGGCCTAACCTCTTTGCCAAAGCGCCTGTACAACTCCTTCACCGCATCAATAGGATTACTCATAAATTTGGCAAACTCTAAATGAAAGAATCTGTTATCAGCTCCCTTTTTTTCAAAATCCATAGCGCGTTTCACACCTTCACTGATCGTATTCAGCGCTTCACTGCCTATGCCGATTGGATCAACTTCGTCGCTAAACCCTCGCCGGGTTACAGCCGTTAAACTACAGAAAGAAGATATTACTTTACGCGGATCTCTGTGTGTGAAAATCAGCTTTGCATCCGGATAAACATCCAATAACGTCTGTAGATTAAATAAATGGGCCGGCGATTTTAGCGACCATGACTGCGCGGGTGTAGAAGATTGTAATATTTGCAAAATCAACTTATGGTATTTGTAGGCGGATAATGCATCCGCGCCCATAAACCACTCTCTGTATGTGGGGATATTTGCAAATAATGTGAAAAACACGTTTTTAAATTCGTGCCCCAGCAACATAATACACTCTGTCGGCAGTGTGGCCCCAATTGGGTGTATTGCCTCAAAACCGGGTATGTTTTTTTTAAACATTTTTACTTTATCGCTATACGCCCTGATTCTCAGCAGATCTTCCTCTCCTCCAATTTGTGGAGGCGGCGCGGGATCCTCGGATTCCCACATCAATAACGACCTGTTTTCAGGATCCATCTCCAATAAAAAACTCAACAATGTTGTGCCTGTGCGCGGCATGCCTAATATTATAAATGGACTTTCCACTCTATCAGTTACAACTTCAGGGTTACTCTTTAACCAATCCTGTGTCTTCAGTCTAACAATTAATGAATTAAGCAGTATGAGGTATAAAGAATACTGGCCTATTGGATTTAGTTTTGCCTCTCTATTTAAAGATTCTACAAGCAGCCCGAGCCCTTCACGAAACGAATCCGGCCCAAAATCGTTTAGATCACTCTTTTCACACGCCTTTTTTAACAACAAATCTACATCCAGAAACTTTTTTATTAAACAGCTTCCTATTAAAACTTTGCCGGCCACATTGAGTATAGAGTAACTTAACGGGCGGCGCGATTTTGTATTACGCTTCATAGAGGATTCCAATTCGATATGAGACTATGTTGCCGTTTTTTTAATCATACTAACGGCTAAGAGGTTGCAAAAAACAAAAGAAAACATATCTGCGAACAGACGCTATACTCTCCCAAATCAAAGAGAAGGGCAATTATAACTGTTTTGAAATGGCAAAACAATAGACATTACTTCAACCACTATAATCAATTATTATATGAATTTTAATGATAAGGGTAACAGTTAAGCTGCCTACGCTAATCAGATTGAGGCGAGCCGGAGGCGTAGCCTAAGCCGCATTAAAGATTAGCGTAGGCAGTTTAACTGTTACCTTAAAGATTAAGAGATTTTTGGTTAATAGCTTTTGCTTTTGTTTTAATCCCATCAATCCAGTTATCCAGTCTATATGCTTTTGCTTTTAAATCTGCGTCATCTGTGAAATCTGTGGTACCGTTTTTGCTTTTAATTTCGTGAATTTCAGTGTTCTTTCGTGGGCACGTTTTTGCTCTTGCTTATTAATCTGTGTAATCAGCGAAATCTGTGGTTTAGCTTGCGCTTTTATCCACGCTCTTCATCGTTTTCCCGGCTCAATGCTATTGACTAATAGTTTTATTTATACTATCCTTAAATACAGAAATCAGTGTGTCGTTATATGTTATAGGGCTTGCCACCTCTTGTATTCCTTTTTAACAAAAATTGTTAATTAAAATCATGCTTCTTATATGGATAGAATATAAATGAGCATGGCAATATCCTTGTTTTAACAAAAAACATTTTAAACGGCGATATTGCCAATAAGATGTTTTTTATCGAATTTATGAAATATCTAAATTATATTATGGGGAAACATAACACAATTGCGGGATTTTTGCGGATAGTTATAGCTATTTTTTCTTTATTGATAACTGAATTCTGCAAAAATTGTGAAGGCGATTCTTTTAAAAAGGGCCATAATGCAGGTTTTAGCTTTTATGCGAAAAGTAGCTGGCCGACAATTCACGCAAACAGCAGGAACAGTGATTTTGCCATGGTTAACGGCTCAAGCGATTTAACCCCGGCATTTCATATTCTTGATAACCATGGTATAGGGGCCGGGGCCACTATAGGCCCGGAAGGAAACCTTTATGTAGGCGCAGGGCTTGGCGACATTGGTTCTTTTAAAAGGAATTGCCATCTCTTTGCGTTTGATGGCGATACAGGAGAGATGCTTTGGTGCAAAAATAGTTTGAATGATCATTTAGTAACATCGTCTCCATTGATAGATATCGACGGCAATATCTTTATTGGCGATAATGAGTCTATGGCGTCATTTACTTCCAATGGGAAACCTCGCTGGCGCGAAGATATTATCGGGTTTCCAATTAGTTCTCAATTTACACCCGACGGACGTGTCATATTTATTACTCATATCGGCCGAATATATGTAATGGATCGCAATACCGGCGAACTGGTTGTTCCGGTTTATGAGCTTGTGCCCGGCCAAGACTATGATGCCCGCTTTAAGGATTATCAGGAGTGCCTGTTCGGTTTATTGGGAAGCGCATGCTTTTCCGCTAACACATTGGCTATTGATCTTGAGAGTGGAAGATTCTTTTTCACTTTACTTAAACCCAGCGAGTCTGAAGGAATAGTTGCAGGGTTCAGATATATCGGGGGCAGGTCTCCGACTGTTATACCACTTTGGAATAATTCAACTCTTGTAGGCGGAAGCGCCTCAAGCCCTGTTATTTCCAACAATGGAAAGCGTATATATTTGGCCGATTATTCAAACAATATTGTTGCTTTAAGCGCGCTTACCGGCAAAGTAATATGGAAGTTGGATATTGGTTTTGTACCGTTGGGAAGCCTTTCGGTCTCGGATTCAGGCAGGATCATACCCGCAGGCAACCTGAATTCAGATACAATCGCGATAACAGACATGGGAGACCACGCTGAGGTACTTTGGCAAAGACCAGATATACACTCTAGATCCATTGCCGCGCAAACGGAAAATGATATAGCTTATGTGGTTGCCGCAAAAAATGGAAGCCTTGCAGGTCTAGACCTTTGGGTTTTAAACGCAGAGACAGGAGAGACTCTGGATTTTGAGCCTATATCTGATGTTGCGCAAATTACAGTAGGCACAAGTATTTCTTCAAACGGTTATGTATACATTCCCACGATATCCGGAGGCATTTACGGTTTTAAACCTGTTGAATAAGCTCCTGTAATTGGCAAGCCCAAGATCAACCAATGGCGCTCCTGCGACGGCCCAAAAAAGGTTGGGAACGCGTAAATCGAATCCACAGTAAGAGAGCAGGGTTATGAATGCCCAGTTATTTGGGGGCCGGAAGAACTTATGGGGGAATAATTATGAATACTAATCCTATTGTAGAAGAAGTAAGGAAAAGACGATAGAAAATTTGATTTTGATTTACGTCAAATATTTGACGATTTAAGACCAAGACAAAATGAAACAAAGCACAAAATTGCCTCACGCCAACCAAAACCTTATCTATAAACAAAATGTTGGGTTTCGTTTCACTCTACCCAACCTACGTATTGACCTTACCTATAAAAGTTTTTGCGTCTCTTTATAGCGATTATATCTTCAGCAAGAGACTCTCGTTTTCCTGCGCCGATAACAATGAGTAAAAGCAGAAGGTTCCTCCTGTTCTACTCATTGTTATCCTCAAAGGGGATAAATCGTTTTGATTAATCATTTTAAACAGAAAACCTCAAACTCGCTGAATAGTTGCAAGAGATTTAAAATTAACTTATTACAAAATCAAGTTTTGTTGCAAAAAAAGCAAATCACACTTTTATTCATTGTAAAAAAAGATATTTTTGCCTTTTTTTCATAGCAAAAAAAGGCGCTTGGATTTATATTGTTCATATGAAAAGAGAAATATATGTGAAATTGTTAGCCTGGAAAGAGATATATTCCTCTGCAAAAAAGTTCCGGTTTAAAGAAATTATTCCAAACGTAATGAAATATTCACAACTGGAAGGGACTGTTGACTGGTTAGTTAAAGCAGGCCTGGTTGTTAAAAATCATATTATTGAAACTCCTCAAATTCCACTGAAAAACTATCTTAAAGAAAACAGTTTTAAACTGTTCCTTTTCGATGTGGGAATATTAGGTTGTATTCAAGAACTGCCATTTGAATCTCTGTTAAATCAGGATTATGGATCATATAAAGGTTGCTTTGCGGAAAATTTTGTAGCACAGGAATTTGTATGCCGCGGGAAACTAAATTTATACTCTTGGGTCAATAGAACTGCTGAAATAGAATTTTTACGAATAATTGACGGAAATGTTATTCCCGTAGAGGTTAAATCTGGAAATCGCACAAAGGCAAAGAGTTTTACTGTATACACAAATAAATATAAACCGGTAAAACAGATAAAAATATCAGCAAAACCTTTTATAAAGAGATCAAATTTTTATAATTATCCATTGTACCTGGCTGGAAGTTTTTGAGCGCTATGCGGAAAAGATAAATCGTGCTCAGCATAAAAGAGCAAGCGTATAGCGCGTGGCGCGGAAAGCAAAGCGTAAAAGCAAAAAGCCTTTGAACGCGGATTAAAGCATCAATTATGAAATTGGCTTAAATAGAAATTACCAAAATAGCCTGAAGGGCTTAAAATATTTTAATCCAGAGTTAGCGAAACGCCACCCTGGGAATCAAGCATCCATTAACCATTTTCCGCAATGAACAATAAACATAGTTTATCAATAGTCCATATCAATTCGCACGACATGCCTGGGGGCGCGGCAAAGGTTGCGGGGAGGCTTGCGGAATCGCAACGAAACGCCGGCCATTGTTCAAGCCTGGTGGTTGGGCATAAACTTGGATCGTCCGACCATACTTCACTTTTTCCTTTTGAGGCAGTTAAAGACCTTAGGGCATTGTGCGGGCAATCGGGATTGTTATATTATGAATTTCAGGGGAGCCATAAATTAATAAACAATCCAGTTGTTCAATCCGCTGATATTCTGCATCTTCATAATCTGCATGACGACTATTTTAACCCTTTCTCAATACCGGCGCTTGCAAGGTTAAAGCCAATTGTCTGGACATTGCATGATATGCAATCGTTTACAGGGCATTGCGCGCACTCTTTTAGTTGCGAAAAATGGAAAACCGGTTGTGGGGAGTGCCCCGACCTTGAGGTTTACCCTGAGATCAGAACCGATACAACGGCCCGTCTTTGGAAAGATAAGGAGTTGATTTACAATCATTCCAGTCTGCAATTGGTTGCGCCGTCGCAATGGCTGAAAGCAAAAGTGGAACAAAGTGTATTAAGGAATTTCAATGTTGAATTAATTTATAACGGTGTAGACACTACAATTTTCCGACCGTTTGACAAAAAAGAGGCAAGGAGAAAGTTTGGCATTCCGGAAAACAGGCTAATTATCGGCGCGGTGGCAAGCGGAAGCGCGCTGGGTAATGTCTGGAAAGGCGGGGTCTTTACAATAGAGGCGTTAAAAGGGCTTTGGCAAATTGAGCCTAACGCTATATTTGTAAATGTTGGGTCTGATTGCCGAATTGACGACCCAAGGATCCTTAGCATTCCAAATATCGACAATGAAACCGAGCTTGCTCAGGCATATTCCACTCTTGATATATTTTTGTACACTTCGCTTGCCGACAATTGCCCTTTGGTGGTTCTTGAGGCATTGTCGTGCGGATTGCCTATAGTAGCATTTAAAACCGGCGGCGTGCCGGAGCTTGTTCGCAACGGAGTTGACGGTTTTGTGACGGATTATAAAGACGCTGAAAAAGCAGGGCAATCCCTTTGCAAATTGGCAAAGGACAAAGAGTTGCGACTAGAATTTGGCCGCAACGCAAGAGAGATTGCATGCGCCAAATTTGACCATAAGCTGATAACGGAACAGTATGAAAGGTTGTATTATCGCAGGCTTGATGAGTTTAACGGATCGCACAAAATTGCTAAACGCATTAATCTGTTTGATATTCCAGACGTCATAAAAACCGAACCGTTTATCAGGGCTGAATATTCAGGGCCGACAAAAGCTTTGGGGACGATTGTAACCGCTATTGTGTCAACATATAATTCCGAACAGTTTATAAGGGGATGCCTAGAGGATTTAGAAGCGCAAACTATGGCAAAAGATCTGGAAATTGTTGTTATTGACAGCGGTTCTCCGCAAAATGAAAAGGCTATTGTGGAAGAATTTCAGCGGCAATACCACAATATAAAGTATATACGCACGGAACGCGAAACCGTTTACGCTGCCTGGAACAGAGGGGTTAAGGCGGCAAGCGGCAGATACATTACCAACGCAAACACCGACGACAGGCATAGAAACGACGCCTATGAAATAATGGCGAATATGCTGGATAAAAACCCTGATATTTCACTAGTTTACGCGGATGTATACCAGACTCGCGGCGAGAATGAAACGTTTGCCAACCATACTGCGTTCGGTAAATATAAATGGCATGATTTTGACAGAAAAATATTGCTGGACGGCAAGTGTTATATAGGGCCTCAACCAATGTGGCGCAAGGCGGTTCATGACGAATACGGGTATTTTCACGACGCATATGTTTCGTCGGGCGATTATGAGTTCTGGTTGCGAATATCTCAAACGAATAAACTGTTCCATATAAAAGAGACGTTAGGGTTGTATCTGGAGTCGCCCGGCAGCCTTGAGCACCTCAACCTTGAGAGGCAGGCGTCTGAAAACCATGAAATTCTACAGGTCTATAATGAGGCTTTTAAAAAAGGGGAAATTGTAGGCCGGACTGAAAAATTTGCAAAAGAGACGAAGTTGCTTGACATTGGGCATGAATGTATTGAAAATGGACAATTTGACTTGGCCGGCGAGCGTTTTAATGAGGCTCTGGAATTAAACAACTCTTCAGAAGCGGCTTTGTTGGGTTTGTCTTTTTGCGCCAGGCAAAAAAAAGATTCAAGAAAAACCGTTAATTATTTGAGCCGATTATTGGAGATTAATCCGAATCACTCTGAAGCTTACAACCAAATGGGCATAGTTGCGTTCGAATCAAATGATTTGGAAACGGCAAAAACATTCTTAATAATTGCGATAGAGAAGCGCCCCGCAAATATTGACGCGGGCCGCAACCTTGGCGAGGTATTGCTCGCAATGGGTGATTACAAAAACGGGATACGGATATTTGTAAATATATTAAAAATGTCACCAGGCGATATTTTAACCCTGATAAGTTTGAGCAAACTTTACATTAAAAATAAGAGGGATGATGAGGCTTTGAAGCTGCTGAACCGCGTTATTGAAATTGATCCGGAAAATGATGAAGCAAAAATATTAATGGATAATATCAGGAGACAATAACGTTGAAATATTCAACATTTGTTATCAAAACTTCCAGTGTTCATTTTTTAAACACACATTTATGGGAAAAGTTTTCTACATGAGGAAATTTTTTCATTTATGATATTTGAATAAGGATGAGATAACAAAATAGTGAGTAGACAGGCCTAACGGGCAGTTACCCTTTTAAAAACATTATATTTATTATTAATTGGTATTGAATTTGCTCTGTATCTAAATCAAAGTATTTTTAATACCAGGATTTAGCATTTTTAATCTTTATTATTGGAGACTTTTATGGAAAATAGCGGTCCTGGAGAAAATAGCGGCGACAAATTTAATGAAATTTCTCAAACTATGGAGAAATTGCAGTCTTTAGTAAACAGCGGCGGGCTGGAAGACAAAGAGCAGGCTTTTGAGAATATAATTGAAGTGTTTTCAGACATTTTAATGAAGTACGCTTTAATGTTATGCGACAATTCAAACCATTCAAAGGCAATTGAGGTATTTGAAAAGGTTATAGTTTTAAAGCCGTCTTCAATTGCTCTAAATAACCTGGCTTGCTGTTACGCTTTAAAAGACGACATATACAAGGCTATCGACGCCTGTAAAAAAGCCCTTGAACTTGACGAGGACAATATCGACGCAACTTCAAACCTGGCCGGGCTATACTACAAGTCTGAACGGTTTGATGATGCTATCACACTTTATGAAGAGATATTGACTGCGCTGGACAATGATACGGAATCGCTTTTATTGCTGTCAAATTGCTATTTCAAAAAAGGCGCGTATGAGTCTGCGATTGTCGGCTACCAGAACGTCTTAAAATTAGACCCGGACAATAACGACGCAAAGACAAACCTTGACGCGTCCCTGGCGGCGTTAAAAAAATAGTCTTTAATTTAAGAACATCCTGGCCGGCGCAATCTTGTAGATTGCTCCAAATGTTTCTTAGAACCACTGGCATTATTGATAACGGTGAGTTTGACGCGCGTTTTAATGTTTTGGCTAAAACGTGTGAAGGCAGTCTACAAGACTGTTCCAGCAAAAATTAAAACATATTTTTCAAACACATAAGATAAACGAAAAAAATTTAGCAAAGAGGGTTTAATTATGGATTCTATAAATGTTGCATCTAATTTAGAGTCAAAACCTATTTTAAATCAGCCTGCAAACGCCGCAAATAAGCCGACTTATGTGGCTTATAACGACACAAATTTCAGCAGCCTGATTAATCGCGAGCTGGGATTGCGCCAATTTGAGAGTCTTGGCGGAACACAAAGCCGGGCCTCACAAACGCAAACCAAAGCAAAAAGCGATGAAGTTGAAAATCTAGAGTATAAAAGCTTTGTAAACAAATCAATGAACAGGCCACGGGTATCAGTCGCGCGCTCAAATAAAAGGGCGCTAAGGAGTTTTAACCCGGTTCCAACAGGCAAAAAAATTGCCGCGGCATATGTAAAACCGGAGAGCAATATTGCAAAACCTGTTAACAACATCGCCAAACCAGCATTTGAGAAAGTAGACACAAACAGCTTTGATTACAGCATAGCGCAAAAACCGGCGCAACCTGTTAGCGAGAGCAATCTGGCAAAACAGATACAGAGCTACAAGGAGGATCAATTGTTGTCAAATCCCGGCGGGGACAACGTCTTTTTAAACAGGAAAACCGGCGTTATAGACAATAATTTTGATCATTCCAAGCTGGCTAACAGAGTTGGAAAAGATTTAGACGACGCATTTAGCAATTTTAAAAATATGATTAAGGACCTGGGCGGCGGAAGCGAAATAAAATATTTTGACAATAACGGAAATGTCAAAACGCACAAAAAACGAGGTTTGCTAAAGACGGTGGGCAACTTCTTTAAAAATATGGCCAGTGGATTAAGCTTTGGAGCCTACACCCCTAAAAACGAAGAGGTTCCGGCGGGAGTAGCCGGCAGGGTTAAACATTTCTTCAACAAGGTTTTTGTGCAGGCAATAGTTAAAGACATATCCATGGGTGTTCCACAGAGCGTAATAAATGTTGGAGAGGACGCTCTTTTCGCCGGACTCAATCTAATTGAAACAATACCGGACGCGACTATTGGGAACACTGAATTAGGAAGAAAAGCCACAACAAAGGTGTTTGATAATGCGCAGGTGGCAATGGATTTTGCTACGGATATTATGCCGGGCGGTGAAGCTTCCACCAGAATGAAGTCGTTCGTCGCCTCAAAACTTAAAGGTTTGAAGGGCGAAAAAGGGCTGGACAATAGTGAAGACGCGCCTCAGTGGCAATATGTAAGACACTCTCCATTTCGAAAAGCAATCGAGGCGTTGTCGTTTATAATGCCGTTCAGGATGTAAGTTCGTTTAAATTATATGAAAAAGCGGCGCAAATTTATTCTTTAACATAGATTTGCGCCGCTTTTTTTTTAAGCAGCGGTTATTTCGGTATTTTCAGACGAAGTGGCAAGCTCGACTATTTCGGCGGGGTCTATTATAAGGACGATCTTTCCATCTCCTAAAATGGTCGCGCCTGAAAGGCCCGGGATTATAGAGAGGAAGTCCACTAACGGTTTTATTACAATTTCCTGCTGCTTTAAAAGGTCGTCCACCACAAACCCTATCTTCTTTGACTCAGTCGCCATTATAACAATGGGAACAAGATTGCAGTCCTCATCCCGTCCATTCACCGGTATTTCCATTAATGCTACAAGGTCAACTATGCCGATAACTTCTCCGCGCAGATTGATGACCTTTTTATTTTTCATAGTCTTAATCTGCTCCTTGGGCACCTTTACAGTCTCCACTATAGTATTTAGAGGTATAGCAAACGTGCTGTCGCCCAATTTAATCATAATTGCGCGAATTATAGCCAGGGTTAACGGCAGAGTGAGTGTAAATTTGCTTCCAACGCCTTTTTCTGAAGTGATATAGACATGGCCGCCCAATTTTCTGATATTATTTCTAACAACATCCATTCCAACGCCGCGGCCTGAAATATCCGTGATCTTTTCAGCCGTGCTGAAGCCGGCCTCAAAAATCAGATTCAACGCCTCAATACTGGTCAACTTATCGGCGTCTTCTTTGTCAATTATGCCTTTTTCCACAGCTTTGTCGCGTATCACATTCGGGTCCATGCCTTTTCCGTTATCTTCTATTTCAATAATGACATTATCCGCTTTTTGATATGCTCTAAGGTCAATAGTGCCGGTGGGAGGTTTATTGGCTAGTTTTCTATCTTCAGGGCTTTCAACGCCATGGTCAACGCCGTTTCTGATAAGATGAACCAAAGGGTCGCCGATCTGCTCAATAATTGTCTTGTCAAGATTTGTCTCTTCGCCGGAAATATTCAGCTCTATGCTTTTCTCTTTAGTTTTAGCCAGGTCACGGACAACTCTTGGGAACTTGTTGAACACCGTGCCGACGGGAATCATCCTTACCGACATTATAGATTCCTGCAAATCGTCGGATATTTTGCCAAGAGATACGGAAGCCCTGTTTAGCTCTTTAGATATTTCAGGAAGGTTGTAGTTAGTCCCTATCTTTTCACTTAACATATCCAACTGGTTCCTGCTTATAATAAGCTCGCCGATCAGATTCATAAGTATATCCAGTTTTGAATGCTCTACACGGATAGTTTGCTCGACTTTGCCTTTTTTATCTTTTTTCTTATCTCCGCCCGCGTCCTTTGCTTTAGGCTCTTCCTTCTTTGGAGGTTCCGGTTTTTTAGACTCAACCGGCGGTTTTGCAGGCACAACAGGAGCCGCCGGTGGCGCTGTTTTTGCCGCTGTTTCAGCAGGTTTGGTTTTTATTTCAGCGCAAAGCTTGTTTAATGCGTCAATAATAGAGGAATCCAAAGCGCCGGCGCCGCCGGTTTCCACGGCGTTAACCATTTGCAAGGCATTTGCGGAACTTTTGACAAAAACGTCAATAACCTCTTCAGTGATATCTTTATTAGCTGCTTTTATTATAGTCGCTAAATTAACGTTTGATTCCATTAATCGCTTTAGATCCGAGCTATTAACATAATTAGCGGCATTGGTCAGGCTGCTGAAACCTCTCAACAGATTATCCATTGTCATTTCATTCTTATCGCCGGATTTAATTTGATCAATGCTATTGTTAATAGTTGCCAGATGGATTTCAGCGTTTTTGACAAAGATATCCTTTGTTTCCTGATCAAGCCCACTTTCGTCTGCGACGGCGGTTTCCGCCGGAGCGGATATGTTGCCGGCAAGAACGGTATTTATTTCCTGAACGATTCCATCAATATCCTCGTCGCCGGAATCGTTGCCCTCATTTACCACTACTTCAAATAAGGCTTTGAACTTGTCAAATGTTTTAAACAGGAGTTTGCAGATTTCAGGGGAGATTTTAATATTGCCTTTACGCAGCTCATCCAGAATGTTTTCAAAATTATGAGTAAGCTGCTCCATTTTTGCAAAACCGAGGTACGCTGAATTTCCTTTAATATTATGGACAATTCTAAAAACCTGCTCTGTAATCTCAAGGACGTCGTCGCCCTTTTCCAATTTAATCAGCTCATTATCTATTGTCCCAACATACTCTTTTGTCTCTTCTACAAACGTTTTTTTATTTTCTTCAATAATATTCTGAAAGGCCTCGTCTTCATCCGTAGTGTCGCTTTCAGGCGCAGGAGCTTCGGAGCTCGCAGCTTCAGTTTCCCCGCTTTCAGGCGGTTTGTCATCCTTAATCTTTTCAATTTTGTCAAGAACAGGTTGCAGATCAAAAACAGTGTCTTTAGTGCTCCCCGGCTCTTCGCACTCTTCCTGCAAAATATCCATCAGTTTTTTAAGGGTGTCAATGCCTTCCAGCAGCACATCAAGTATTCCAGGCGTGCAGACAAGGACATCGTTACGCAAATCGTCCAAAACATTTTCCAACTTGTGGCTTAAAGTTGTAATTTCATCTACAGACAGGAATCCGGAACCGCCTTTTACCGTATGTATTGCCCTGAAAACGTGATTTAAGACGTCTTTGTCTCCAGGATCTTTCTCCAGAGTAAGCAATTGCGTGTCCAGATCATCAAGATTTTCCATTGATTCGGTAATAAATTCGGCGAGGATTTCGCCATCGCCATCCATATTTTCGAACATTTAGGAGTCTCCAAATAAAACAAATTACAGCAAAATTGAGTGTATGATACTTGTAAAAAAACTAACCTAACAGCATCTTTACATTTGTAATTAAATCCTTGGGTTTCACCGGCTTTATGAGATAAATATTTGCGCCGGCGGCAATCCCTCTCTCTTTATCTTCATCCTCTTCTTCAGTTGACAACACAATTATTTTGAGGTCTTTATAATCAGCGTTTTCCCTTAAAGTCTTAATCATAGTCAGGCCGTCCATCTTCGGCATATTAATGTCGCTAATAACAACGTCGTAGTCGTTAGTGTAAATCTTTTCAAGACCGTCAATGCCGTTAATTGCGGTATCGACCTTAAATCCTCCTGACTTCAGGATTGAGCTTATAATGTTTCTAATAACCGATGAGTCGTCAACTGTTAATATTTTTGCCATTTTTTTTATAAAAAAATTAAAGATTTATAATGCTTGATTTTATTCTTTTTTATACGTTATTGTGTTATTAATTTTTTCCAGCTTAAAAGCAGCGCTTATTCGCGACATAGAATCCGCATGCCCCAGAAAAATATACCCTCCGGGCCTTAAGCTATCGTAAAGCATACTCACTATCTTTTTGCGAATATCATCAGTGAAATATATCAGAACATTTCTGCAAAATATAAAATCAAAATCCCTCATGCTCCGCATCATCATTTTATCAAGAAAATTTAATTGACTAAACTTTACTATGTCTTTAAGAGTCTTGCTTATTTTATATTGCCCATCTGAATTCTCAAAATATTTACGCTTTAAAGCCGGCGGAACGTCTTTCACATCCCGTTCAGTGTAAATGCCGTTTCGGCAAACCTGCAAAATGTGGCTGCTGATATCAGTGCCTGAAATCTGAACAGTCCATTCCAGAGGGTTAGTAAGTTTCTCTCGCAGAAGCACGGCAAGGGTGTATGGCTCGCAACCGGAAGAACAAGCCGCGCTCCAAATTTTTAATTTCTTCATCGGCACGATCGCCTTCTTTTTCTCTTCCAGCACCAGAGGCAGGACGTCATTTACAAAACCGTTTAATTGCGTCATTTCTCTAAAGAAGTAAGTTTCGTTGGTTGTCAGCGAGTCTATGAAAATATTTAGCTCGTTCCCCCTTGGATCGTACTTTATTAAGCGGTAATAATCCTTATGCTCTTTGGTGTTAGTCACTTTCATACGATCTTCAATGCGCTTTTTCAGGAGATACTGTTTCTTCTCCTCAAAGTAAATTCCGCACTTTTCGTGAATAAGATCTCTAAACTTAATGAAGTCTTCTGAAGCTAAAATCATAATATTTATTTGGGGTCAATATTTTTTTATTAACTATTTAAACAACAATGCAATACAAAGCAATCCTAATTCTGCAACTTCTCCAAAGCGTTATTTGCCGCTTCAAAGAGGTCGTCATCTTCAACCGTTTCCAGCATGTTTTCAATATGGCAAACCGCGCTTTCGTCGCCCATTTCTCCCAAAGCGTCAAGCGCGACAATTTTTACCATGCTTGATTTATCAGACAAAAGGGAAACAAGGGCGTACACAATGCGCTCATCCTTGAATTTCATCAAACCCTGTATTGCGTTATACCTAATCCTTTCGTCCGGATCGTGCAATAAAGCAATAAAAGGATCAATAATCTTTGGATCGTAAAATTTGGACAAAGCGTTTGCGGCGGAGATCTGCACAAACTTGTCTCCGTCATGTAGAGCTGTAATCAAATCATCCAGATACGACTTATCTCCTGTTTTTGCTATTATATCAATAGCGGCTTTTCGCACCTTTGCGTTTCCATCTCTCAAGGCGTCGGAAATTTTATCATTTATTTTATCAGGGTTAAGATTTCCAAAGATGGTTATAGCCGCCGCCCTGCATAAAGGGTGTTCGTCATTTAGAAGCGGCAACAAACAGTCTACGGAACTCTTATTGCCAATAAGCAGGAGACCGTCGGTCGCGTCTTTATTAAGGTCGTCATATTTCAACAAAGAGACAAGCGGATCAATAGCTTTTGGATCGCCAATAACTCCTAAAGAACGAGTAGAGGCTTTTTTGACTTCCAGCGAACTGTCCTGCAAAGCTTCCACAAGATTATCAACATACTTGTTATTATTCGGCAATATCCCGATAGTATTCGCCGCTTCTTCCCTAATCGCCAAATTTGAGTGATTTTTTAACAAATCCGCGACAGTGTCGCCGGTTTCTTCGCATTCCGTTTCGCCAAATATTTTAACAATGGTTTGCGTTAACCCGTCATCGCATTTTTTCACGTACTCCAAGGCAAGACCCGCGGTTTTCCCGCTTAAGCCGGCAGTTACAATAGCCTCATAAGTAGCTTCCTGAATCTGTTCGCTTGAGTCTGATAAACAAGGCAAAAGGGCTTCTATTTTATTATCGCATTCCATTTCCCGTATCATCTTGATAATGCTTAATTTCAGGTCCTCGTCCGTGTCTTCAAGCATTGGTATGGCTTGCTTTAGAATTTTGCTTTGATCAAGGTCTTTAAATATGTTTTCATGAGATTTCGCCCTTATTTGTTCCAAAGCTTCAATGACCTGGCCTTTTAGAAAATCATCAGGCGAGTCAAACAACGAGAACAGGAACTTTGTGGCGCCGGCATCTCCAATAGTGCCTAATGCCCGCACTTTAGAGGCAAGCAACACCTCGTCATCTCCATGATCAAGATTTATTAAAGGCTCAACCGCTTTTTTGTTTCCGATTTTGCCTAGACTTTCAACAATCGCATACGCTAGCCATGGATCGTCGTTAAGTTTTTCCAGCAGTGGTTCCAGAGCCTCATCGCTTCCAATATTGCCCAAGGCCTCCGCCGCGCCTGAGGAGACATTGATATGCTTATCATTAAGGGCTTTAACAAGCGACTCTACACCGGCTTCGCAACCTATCAAACCCAACAAGTCCACTGAGAATTTACGGATATCATGGTCGTCATCAGCAAGAAGCTCTGCAAGTATAGGCACGGCTTTTTCACCCATGCTTTCAAGCATTTCATTCGCAAAATTGCGGATGTTAGCCTGGTTTGATTGCAGCATGGGTATTATCTTCCGCACGGTATTTTCGCCGCCAATCTGAATCAACGCATGCTCAGCCGCCTCTTGCACGGCAATGCTAGTGTCCTGAAAAAGCTCCAGCAACGCGTCCACGGCGCTTTCACTTCCAAATTCCCCTAAATCCTCGGCGGCCAATCGTCTGACTGTTTCATCAGGAGACTGAAGATCTTCCAAAGATTTTGAAATTAAAAGGTTTTTATAGTGATGTTTTTCGCCAAGTTCACGAAGAAGCTCGCATCTTTCAATCGCTTTCTTCACAACTATTTCAATTTCGTCGTTATCGCAAGGCTTTGTTATGTAATCATAGGCTCCAATCTTCATAGCCTGAACCGCGCTTTTTATATTGTTGCTGCGGGTTAACACGATTATACAAATATCGTCGCTCGTGTTTTTAATCTCTTGCAGCAACTCCAGCCCATGCAGCCCCCCCGGCATAATCAAATCCATTATGGCCAGCCGGAAATTATTATTCCCGCAAATCTCAACAGCCTCTTCGCCGGTTTCGGCAAACACGGCATTATAGCCCATGCCCGTCAAAACACCTTTCAAATCGCGTCTTATATGCTCTTCGTCGTCTACGACAAGAATATCAATTTGGCCTTCGTTATATTTATCCGTCATTTTACTAACTATGAAAATTTGGGTAAAATTTTATAAAATATCTTTAACCTGTTTTTCTTTTTCAAAATCAAAACTCCGTTACAAACTACAATTTCGCTTTTCCACCGGGTTTATTTAAAACATAAAAACATCTTTTAAAATCTTGTCAACAACTCTGAAATTTTTTGTGGAATATCGGGGTACGGCAAAATGTGATCAACGCATTTGCTGTTTATAGCCGCTTTAGGCATGCCGAAAATTACCGCCGTCGATTCGTCTTCAGCTATTGTCTTTCCCCCTGAAGCCTTGATCTTTTTCATGCCTTCAACGCCGTCATGTCCCATGCCGGTGAGTATAACGCCAAGAACATTTTTTCCGGTAAACAGTTTTGCCACTGATTCCATCATTACATCCACCGAAGGTCTATGCAATGTGTCGAACGGCTCTCTGCGTATTTTGATAACAAATTTTTTGTTAAACCCTTTTTCAACAGTCATATGGAAATCGCCGGGGGCAATATAGGCCGTTCCGGCTTCCACAATATCGCCTTCTTTACCCTCCTTCACCCTTATCTTGCTAACACCGTCAAGGCGTTTAGAGAATATTGCGGTAAAAGTGGGCGGCATATGCTGCACAATCAAAATACCCGCCGGTATAGACTCTGGAATCTTGGGCATCATATTTAAAAGAGTTTGAGGCCCGCCTGTTGACACGCCAATCGCCACCACCGTCCTGCATGAAACCAACGGCTGCTTTTCGGCGGATTTTGACGCCAAGCCCAAGCCGGGAAGTTTTTTCTCTGCCGGAGGCTCTGTTTTCTTAACAGGCGTAAATTTCCGGGCCTTTAAACTTCGCGGATCAACTTTTGCCGCGCCTTTAACTTTCTCAATCAGGACTTTAGCCTGTTTTTTTAAATCAAGAGATATTGTCCCTGACGGTTTCTGCAAAAAATCCACGGCGCCTATACTTAAGGCGTTTAGAGTTACTTCAGCCCCTTTTTCCGTTAAAGCGCTTAACATTATTACCGGGGTTGGAAACCTCTCCATTACATGCTTAAGCGTTGTAATGCCGTCCATGCCGGACATCTCAACATCCATAGTGATAACGTCGGGTTTTGTGCCTTCAATAAACTTTAAGGCAAAATTGCCGTCAGGCGCGGCCCCGATAACCTCTATTTCAGGATCAATGCTTAATATGCCGGTTATTGTTTTACGCATAAAAGCAGAATCATCAACAACCAGAACCTTTATCTTCTTTTCCATTTAAGCGCTTTAGTTTCTAAATTTTGGAAAATATGTATTGAGTTTATTACAAAATTGAGGCCACAGGAAAAAACCTGTGGCCTTTACAATCCACACGCGCTTAAATGTATAGAGCGCGTTTACTTATTAATCATGCATAGCCCCTGATTTCAAGGCTATATTTATTTAGAGCCGGAGTCTATCAATCCCGCAGTCTTTTTTGTCTCCAGTTGGGAAGAAGAAAGCTCTTTAAATTCATCCACCTTGAATTTGCCCATAAGCTCCATTAATTTCTCGCCATGCGAAACAAGTACCTTTACGTCATCAATAGCATCCGTCGAGCCTTGTTTGTTTTGTTGAGCAACCGACAAAGCGTGCTCAATTGACTGCGCCAGCTTGCCTGTAGCCGTGCTTTGCTCTTCAGTGGCGGCAGTTATTTCATGCGTAATCTGGTTTACATTCTCCATTGCCTTGGCCACCTCGTCGGCGGCAGTGGTTTGCTCAACAGTGGCAGTGCCGATATTTTGATTCAAAGAAGCTATAATTTCAATGGAATCAAGGGCTTTTTGAATAACTTCAGCAAGTTTGTTTGTTAACTGCACGCCTTTTTCCGCCCTGACGGTGCTATCCTTTATCAGCCCTGTAATCTCTTTTGCGGCCTGACCGCTCTGTTCGGCAAGATTTCTAACCTCTTCGGCGACAACGGCAAATCCTTTTCCGGCTTCGCCCGCCCTTGCGGCTTCAATTGCGGCGTTTAAGGCCAAAAGATTCGTCTGGTCGGCAATATTTGTTATCACGTCTATTATTTCATTCGCTTTGTTTGAGCTTTCTGAAATAGCTTCCATAGCGGTCAACGTCTCTTTAATAGTATCGCTGCCCTCTCTGGCAACCTGAGTAGCCTGCTGAGAAGACTCATTGGCTTTTTCAGCATGGCCGGCAACTTCTTTAATAGAAGCCGACATCTGGTTGGCAGCCGCGCTTGTTTCATTGACGGCGGCTGATTGCACTTCTACATTTTTAGCCACTTCCTGAATATTTCTGCTTATCTCCTCAATCGCGCTTGACGCCTCGGTAACTTCAACTTCAAGCCCCTCGGAACTCTCATTAGTCTGGCTGGCCACATCCGCAAGAGCCTGCCTGGTAACAGCCATTTCGCTTATTGTCTTTATCACAAACGCGATAATATGGTCAAGTTTTTCAAGGAATTCATTAAATCCTTCCGACAACACGCCAAGTTCGTCTTTTGATTTAACATCAATTCGTTTGGTAAGGTCGCCTTCCCCTTTTGCGATCTCCTGAACCATATCATTAACAGTCTGTATAGGTTTAATAACAAGCTTGTTAATCAGGACGAAGTTCAACAGTCCAAACAAACATACCAGAGACGTCCCTATTATTACTGCAAATCTCTTTGCTATCATGAGGTTTCTAAATAATTCCTCAATGTCGGCCTCGCACATTAACCCCCAGACATCAGGAGAATAAGGAGGCTTTATTATAACTGATTTGCCCGCCACAAATTGGTGACGATAGTCATGGTAGCCGGGCCACGTGTTTATGTACTGGCCTTTTCTGATTGAGTTTTCAATGCCTTCCGTGAAATCGCCGGTGGCCGGATCAACAAACCTAAGCTCAAATTCAGTGTGTTTTTCAATCTGAACAACGCCCCAATCGCCGGTCGGAATCCCGTCTTTAAGGTTGTGGCCTTTGACAACGCTATCATCTTCAAACCTACTCCTGGAAATAGCCGAGCCCGGAGTTCCGGTTCTGGATTCAACCAAAAACAGATAGTTGTCGCCGGAGCCTTTATAAATGTGGCTTGATTCATGCTGCAAAACATCGGCCATTACGTCGTTTGGAACCCTGCCGCACAAGACAGAAAGTATCTCTCCATTTTTTGACCTGATCGGCAATGAAAACATTAAAGTCACTTCATCAAGAAAATCGCTGGATGATTTCCCGATCTCTTTTGTCACATCATCAACATAAGGCCCTTCAAGGAAACGGTCGCCGTCCAAAGAGGCATCAATATATCTTGTCTTAGAAAGATCCTTTCCCAATTGGCGATCATAAGTTGACGCAGTCACAACGCCTTCCTTATTAACAACAAACAATTCCGAGAAATCATGCAAATCTTCATGCACATACACCAATGTTGCCATGATATTTTCATTTGAGACGTTATTTTCCAACCTGTCGCCAATCTCTTCGCTTGTAATATGGAGAGAAGTCCAACAACTTTTAAACCAGTCATCCAAGGCTTTTTTTCTGCCCGTGGCAATGCCCGTCATAATAGTCTTTGAATCATTCACCGTGGCTTTGTGCAATGCGCTAAAAATCAAAACGCACGTTATTGACAACGCCAATATAAGCATCCCTACCACCGCCGCGCTAACCTTCGCCTTTAAACTGTTTGAAAACATGCTAATTAACTTCACTTAAATCTCCTTTCCTTCAATTTTAAAAGGGTAAAAATGATCCTAAATAGTTATATTAAAAAAAAAGCTCAACGCATCTTAACAATAAAATTACGCCTGCTGTAATAGCTCGAAATCTTTTTCTGCCATAAAATTTTCAATATTTAGAACGACATCAAGTTTAAGCAGTATTAAAATGTGGTCGCCAATTTTGCCGACCCCGCCTAAATATTTATTGTCAATCACCGAAACGGTCGACGGCACGGCCTCTATTTCCGCCGTGTTTAATTTTCGCACTTCCGAGACGCTGTCAACCAATATGCCCATAGTTCTATCATTAACTTCAACCACAATAATGCGATTATGGCTTACATCGCCCAGAGGCTCTATGCCAAACAGCTTCCTAAGCTCTATAACGGGGATGATAACGCCTCTTAAATTTATCAACCCCTGGACAAAGTATTGAGATTTAGGCACGGTTGTGACTTCAATCACCTTTATAATCTCGCGGACTAAATTAATCTTTATCCCATACTCTTCAGGGCCAAGTCTAAATGTCACTAAATGTATCTCTTCCATGGTATTTACAGTAAAATTTTATCAATAATGCCAACAAGCTTTATAATATCCGGTTTTCCAATAACAGCGTTTACGTCCATTTCAACGGCTTTTTTGTCATAATCTTCATTTATCAGGGACGAAAAGATAACAATCGGCAAATGTTGCAGTTCAGGATTCGCCTTTACCATTCTGACCAACTCCCTGCCGTCAACCTGAGGCATCTCAAGGTCAGCTATCATCAGATTGACAAAATCGCCAAGAGGCCTTTCTGAAGTTTTCGACTCAATAACAAACTCCTCAAGCTTGTCAATAGCCTCTCTGCCGTCGGCAGTAAGATGAACATTATATCCCGCCCTAACCAGCGTGTGTTTAAGAGAAGTGCGTATAAACGATGAATCTTCTGAAACTAGAATAAATTTGGTTGAGCGGTCGGGTTTTTCATCTTCAATAATCTCTTCCTTAACACCCATTTCCGGATTTATGTCAGACACAATTTTTTCAAAATCAAGGAGCAACGCCACTTTCCCCTCCAACCTGATAATGCCTGTTGAATAGACTTTATTATCATCAACAAGATCAGGCGGGTGTTCAACATCTTTCCAATTAAGATTGTGTATTCGATTTACCGTATGAACCGCAAAACCGTGCAACTGGCCGCAAAATTCGGTTATTATAACTTTTGCGGGAGAAAGATCGGGCACCGACCTTTGCAATGATTTGGTGAGGTCAATTACCGGTATGGAAACATCCTGAATGGTAATAATGCCTAGAATTGCCGGATGAGATTCAGGTATCTGGACAACATCTTCCGGCATATTTATAATGCGTTGCACTTTTAACACATTAATCCCGTAAAAGCCGTTTGAAATTTTTCCGTCAGCCTGCTCGTTGTCAACCTGAAATTCCAGTATCTTTAACTCGTTTGTTATCTCTTCTTTCATATAATTATGGTTGCGTTACATTTCAAAATTCCGCGATAAACTATAGCAACACAGATTACCGCCAAGCTCTATTTTACCCAACAAACATTCCAGTCAATATAAAAAAAAGTAACTAAGTGTACGCTATATTCTAAAGTTGTCAAGTATTTTATTGAAGCTCATCTCAAATTACAATTACGACTGTTTTTAAGTTTTAATAAACGGAGTTTTCACTGTCGGCCTATTTGGGGGTTTTTTTGCCAACATCATCCGCCATAGTCCGAACACCTGAGAATGGAGGAACTACAGACTCATTATCCTGCGCGGGCCTAATCGACACGCCTTTTTTGCCTTGAGTATCCAATACCCTTTTAAACCGGCCTTTGCTTGCGACAACAATGTCAGGAGTTATCTTTTCATCAAATTTTAAAGAATCAGACAGATTCGCAAAAACATTGCTTTTATAATTTGCCGTTTTAAAGTATTTCATTGCCACTTTTGCTATATCCGGCTCTTTTTCTAATGAAAGGTTTGTGATTACAGGTATGATGTTGGCTTTTTTGTTCACAAATTTAACCACCAGCGCAACCCTTGCCACGCGGGTCACATTTCTTGCCCGGTTTAACAAGCCGTACCTGGCCTCCGCCACCCATTCAAGAATGTCGTTTGCAGGCTCGGGTTCAGAGCTAAACAGACTCACATTAGAGTAAGGATCATATTTTTTTAAAAGTTTAAAATCTTCAGAAAACTCAAAATCTTTTAGACCTTTATATTGTTCCGGCTTTAAAGTGCACATAAAAAAACGCTGCATTTTAGTAAAGCTGTTTAACGCAGTCATTATCAAATGGTTTCGATCAAACACCGCGGCGGTTTTTATTATGTTGCCGGTTGTTTTTGTAAACGCGCTTAGAAAGTTAGCAACCAGATTTTTCTGACGGGTTTCATTGTAAGACAGCAACTGGATAACATAATTTTTACCGAGGTTGACGCGCGACGTCTCTAAATCGGTTTTAACATCCGTCATAATGTCAAAATAGATCTGAGGAATGTTATCTAAAGCCAACACGATTTTTTCGCGCACGTCTATATAGCAAAATTTGTCGTTATTAAATTCCAGTTCAAAACAATACATGTAAAATCCGATTTAACCCAATTAAAATACCTGCTCAAATATCCCCGTGTCAGGATCAAAATCGCTCGTCGGCGAATTCCCAGTTTAGAAAGAAAAGATTGTTTTTGGTATGTCCAACAGGCTTACAACTTTGTTAGCGGCGCCAACCTTTATGGCCTCTTTCGGCATGCCGAACACAACGCAACTTGCCTCGTCTTGCGCTATTGTATTAGCCCCGGCGTTTTTCATATTTAGCAGGCCTTGCGCGCCGTCGCCGCCCATCCCGGTCATTATAACGCCAACCGCGTTTGCCCCGGCGTGTTTCGCCACTGAGTTAAAAAGAACCTCAACTGAAGGCCTGTGCCTGTTTACCCGCTCCCCCTGAAAAACCCGCGCCTGATAAGACGGGCCGTTTTTAGTTATTTCCATCTGAAAATTGCCCGGAGCAATCAAGGCCGTACCTGGTTTTACAATCGCGCCGTCAGTAGCCTCAGAGACTTGCAAAGCTGAGATTTTATCCAGCCGCTCGGCAAAATATTTCGTAAAAACCTCGGGCATATGCTGCACCACCACAACACCCGGAGAGTTTTGCGGCATTAATTCAAAGACTTTTTTAAGGGCTTCAGTGCCACCGGTTGACGACCCTATAGCGATTATTTTATTGCCGCCTAAAGAAACCGGCAAAGGATTTACCGGCTTAGCCACGGCTGATCTGTTAGTTTTGGACCGTTCCAGGAAACGTTTTATATTTATTGAGGAAGCGGCGATAACCTTTTGATGCAAATCTTTCACAAATGCGTCAGCGTCGCCCAGAGAACCTGCGCTTGGTTTGCCCACAAAATCAACAGCTCCTATTTCAAGGGCTTGCAAAGTGGCGGAACTGCCGTCTTTTGTCAACGAACTAACCATTATCGTTGGTATTGGATAATGCGCGACAAGCTTTTTTAAGAAGCTTATGCCGTCCATTTTCGGCATTTCTATATCAAGCGTTATAACGTCCGGTTTTAGTTTGACTATTTTATCTCTGGCGTCATACGGGTCGGTCGCGGTGTCAATTAC
Source organism: Candidatus Anammoxibacter sp. (assembly GCA_021777105.1). Classification (GTDB taxonomy): domain Bacteria; phylum Planctomycetota; class Brocadiia; order Brocadiales; family Anammoxibacteraceae; genus Anammoxibacter_B. The sequence goes on along the minus strand of JAIQZQ010000098.1, from coordinate 111,691 downwards.
TTCAACATCATCGTACCGTTGCAAATAGGTTGATAATAATTTACGCACAACCGCCGAGTCGTCAACTATCAATACTCTGGTTTTCATGTTTTGGCAGAAAGTTTGTTGTTAATCTAATATAAAAAAACACTCTTATTTTTGGTACACGGCAGGCTGCACAAACTTGAAACCCAGGTTTCGGCCTGATAACGTCTCTGAATGGCTAAGGAATAGGTACCCTTTATCCGTCAACATCTGGTAATATTTCCTCACCAATTCCTGCCGTGTCTGTTGATCAAAATAGATCATCACATTGCGGCAGAATATAACATCAAACCTGTTGTTGCAAGACGCGTTCAGTTCCAAAAGATTCAACCTGCGAAAAGTGACCAGTTTTTTGACGGCATCTTTTACTTTATACATTGCCTGGGCTTCGCCCCGCACAGACGTCAGATACTTCTTTATGTACGCCTGAGGCATCTCAGCCATCTGCTCCGCGCCATAAACCCCTATAAGAGCCTTGTTTAACACATTTGTTGAAATATCGGTTGCAAGGATTTTACCTTCAATGTTTTTTTGCCCTTCAAGGTGGTTGTTTAGGATCATAGCCAGTGTGTACGGCTCTTCACCGGAAGAAGAGGCGGCGCTCCATATGCGAATAGTTTTGTCGGCGGTCTCTTTTTTGGCCGCTATCAATTCAGGGAGTATCCTGCTCTCTAAAAGATCAAAATGTTTTGATTCCCTAAAAAAATGGGTTTTATTTGTGGATATACAATCAATCATGTGCACTAATTCAGTGCGAGATTGATCGTTTATTACAAATTTGTAGTAGTCAGAGAAAGAATTTAGAGATTTTTCTCTAAGCCGTTTTTGCAATCTGGATTGCACTAAATTCTTTTTTGATAAATTTAATGAAATGCCGCTTTCCGAATAGATAAGCTCGCGAAAGAGCTCAAATTCTTTTTGAGTTAACGTTGGACCCATAATTTAAATTTGATATTTAGGAAATGCCGCAAACCAGAGTCTTCAAAAAAGCCCGGAACGACACGCATGTTTTTATAATAAATAAACTACGTAAAAATCATTGAGAATCATCATCGTCGTTTTCAAAAAGTTGATCAAGTGTGCGCAAAATACGATCCGCCTCATAAGGCTTTACAATATATGAACAAGCCCCTGCTTCAAGCGCTCTTAACGACAACTCTTTTTGGTGCATTGTTGACGTAATAATCACTTTTGCGGAGGGATCAAACCCTGTGATATTTTTTGTGGCTTCAATGCCGTCCATTTCCGGCATAACAATATCCATAGTCACTATGTCCGGCTTTAACTCTTTAAATTTTTCTATGGCCTGGAGCCCGTCCTCAGCCTCGCCAACAACTTCATACCCAGACTGCGCAAGTATTTTCTTTAAAACCATCCGCGCGACTATAGCATCGTCTACTATTAATATTTTTCTCATAATATTTTCGTTTCGTTTAATAATTTGCCAACCTTAAAATGCGCCACCCGTATTCCGTAATGATAAAAATGCGAAATTGCGCCTGAGTTTTGCTTTAAATCCAAAGGTTTACCGTATACATGTTTCCAGATTTACCCTAAATGATCTTTATCCAGGCAAGCGATAATCTCTTTGCCGGGTATAAAGTAAAGAAAACACTTAAAGTTATAATGCATTATTTCAAACAGGGTGTCCATTAAAAGCAAGTCGTCATCTTCAAACAACTCATCCATGATCATCGCTGAAAATATAGTCCCGGCGTAGTCACAAGTAACAAGAGGCGGCAAAGGCAAAATTGTCAGGCCCAAGTCCGACGCAATTGAGTTGCAGATTGACCCGCTCAAAATATTCCCTATTTCTTTAACAGCGCTTTCAACATACAGATCGTACTCTGTAGTTGTGCCGACAGGCTCACGCAAATACAGGTCCTTTAACACGTACGCGTCCTCTTTTTCAACCATAAACAGTATTTTGCCGTTGTCCACGCCCTCCATCGCCAGCAATGTGCCGATCATTTCGCGTTCGTCGCTGTTCAGCCTTTCAGTCACAGAGCATGAGTCGCGAACCGACGTATACGATATTTTTATAACAGACGCGGTTTTTAGAGTTTTAGAGAGGGTGCGAGACGCCCTGTCAATGCTCATCTCAATAATAACGTTCAATCTGTTGATATGTTTATTTGTAAGCTTCATAATTATCAGAAAACCTCCGGGGGCCCCCCTATCGTTTTATATGTTATCCTGCCGTCGTTGGTATGGAAGGCTATTTGCGACCCTTTAGTCCCTCCAGTCTTCCCGTTTTCAACCCTTATACCGCACAGTTTAAGGGCATTAAGCGTCGCAACTACATTGTTATTGCCGATATCCAACGCTTTGCTATACACATTAAACATTCTTGCTCCGCCAAATATCTTGGCCACCAGCGACGCGCGCGACGCGGCGTGCTCGTAAACCATACACTTAACTAAATTCGGGATGCCGGAATTCGCAAACTTGGTCAGCCTTCCTTTAGATTTAGAGTTGTCAGGGAGCATAACGTGGATTAATCCGCCGATTTTGTTGGTCCTATCATACAAAGTAATGCCTATGCAAGACCCTAAAGTTGTCCTCAGGACGCTTGGGGCCTTTGCGACACTGCACCCTCCAATGCCGACCGTTATTATGTCCTGGCCGGAGCCCATGCCGCCGGAATGGCAGTCATCCAGACATAAGTTGCAACGTGACGCGGTTTTTGGTATGTAGACAGGCATGTTTATCGCTAGAAATTAAAAATGTTAGACGGGTAATAATATAACTTGTTCTTCATCATACGCTGACGGCTTCATCAACGGCTAATATGTTTTTTATATCCAGGAGTATTTTTATTTGACCGTCTATCTTCCCAACCCCTCGTATAAACCTATCGTTAACATTCTGATCTAAAAATTTTGTGTCGTCAAACTCTTCCTGGGTAATGTCTATAACTTCAGACACGGCGTCCACAAGCACTCCCACAAACTCGCGTTCAAACTCAACAACAATTATGCAGGATTTCTCATCAGGCTCGCACTTCGGCAAACCAAACTTTAACCGCAGGTCTATAACAGGAACAACCTTGCCGCGCAGATTAATTACCCCTAATAAATAACCAGGGCAATGAGGAACCGACGTGATATGCAAAACTTCAATAATCTCGCGCACGCATTTTATATCAAATCCATACTCCTCGTCCCCGAGGAAGAACGTTAGATACCTATCAGCGTTGTCCGCCAGATTATTTTTATTATCTAATGAGATATTTTCCATTTAATTTATTAAATCTTGCGCAAAACAGCAAGAAACCCCCAAAACAACAATATAGGTTAGAGGTTTTACTGCTCTGCCGCAAGCTCCTTAATGCCGTTAATATCCATAATCAACCCTACTTCGCCATTGCCCATAATCGCGCCGCCGGATATGCCTTTTGAATTTACAAACCTTTTACCTAAACTTTTTATTACAACCTGCTGTTGCCCTACGATATCGTCAGCCATTAAGCCAAGCTTAAAATTTTCGGTTTGCACAATAACAACAATAGCGTCCCAGGGATTTTGGTGGGTGGCCGGCAAATTAAGAATTTTGTGCAGTCTGACAAGAGGAATAACTTCGCCCCGGATATTTAAGATCTCTTCCTTCTTGCGAATGGTGGAGAACATCTCTTTTTCAGGTTGCAACGACTCTTCCACTGATATTATAGGGACAATATACCTGGTTGTGCCGACTTTGATAACAATGCCGTCTATTATAGCCAACGTTAAGGGAAGCCTTATGGTAAAGACCGAGCCCTTGCCTTCCTCTGAAGTTATTTCAACTTTCCCCTGTAGATTGTCAATATTCCTTTTAACAACATCCATACCGACACCTCTGCCTGAAATGTTGGTGATCTTTTCGGCGGTTGAAAAGCCGGGCGCGAAAATAAGGTTATAAATTTGCTCGTCGGTTAAGGAAGAAGCGTCGCTTACAATGCCTTTTTCAATACCCTTTTTTAATATCCTGTCTTTTGACAAGCCTTTGCCGTCGTCCGTGATCTTAATGACAATGTTACCCCCGCGGTGAAAAGCGTCCAGATGCACATGACCGGTTTTCGATTTGTTTGCTTTAACACGATCCTCCGTAGACTCAACGCCATGATCAACTGCGTTTCTAAGAATGTGCACGAGAGGGTCGGCCACTTTTTCTATCACATTTTTATCCAGCTCGGTGTCTTCTCCTGAAATGTCTAATTTGACATCTTTTCCAGCGCCGGAAGATACGTCCCTTACAAGGCGCGTCATCTTCTGAAATGTCTGTTTTAACGGCACCATTCTTAGGGACATTGTCTGATCCTGAAGATCTTTCACAATCTTGCCCAGCTGCGATAAATTGCGATTGGTGCCGCTGTTTTGATTTTGATTTTGCAATGAAATAAATTCTTCATTTATAAGGGAGTGGGTAACCACCAACTCTCCAACAAGGTCAAAAAGGCTGTCCAGTTTTGTGGTGTCTACTTTTAAAGTGGTTTTTGCCGTGTCTTTTCTGATTGCGGCCTGTTTTTTTACAACCTCTTCCACCTTTTTCGGCGTTGTAGCCCCTTTTTCAACCAGGATCTCGCCGATCTTTTTATCTTTTTCACGCGCGGCATCGGCAACTTCCTCTTCAGTGGCTACGCCTTTTTCAACCAGAATCTCGCCGATTTTTTTACTCTTTATTGCGACAGCCTCGTCAACCTGCTCCTTGCTGACAACGCCGGATTTTACCAATAAATCGCCTATCTTGCCACCCTGATTATCAGTCTCAAAATCATCATCTAAAGGGAATATATCATTTGTTTCCGGTTTAGGGCCGGCTGCGGCAGCTTTTTCAGGACTCAGTATCTTGTATATATCGCTTAAATCAGGGCCTATATCAATCACTTCGCCTGGATTCGCCGTGCCTATTCTTTCGCACTCAGTTCCTGAAGCGGCCGATACTTTTATAGAAACTGCGTCTATTAGTTTGCCGAGGGTGTCTTTTGATTTAAGGAGCGTATCGGTTATCGCGGGAGTTATATCAAGCTCGTATTTTCTGGCTTTGTCAAGAATCGTCTCAAGCTCGTGGCTTAACTTTTGTATCTTTTCAAGCCCAAGGCATCCGGTGCTGCCTTTAATACTGTGCACGCATCTGAAAATGGTGTTAAGTATTTCCTGATCCTTAGGGCTGTCTTCAAGGGAGAGTATATTTGTCTCAATATCCTGCAGATGTTCAATTGATTCGGAAATAAACTCTTTATAGAGTCCGAGGTCTTCAATCATCTTCTCTTCAGACGGTTCATAGAAAGAGAGCGGGCCTTCTTGCGCGGCTTCAGCGGCGGCGCCCTTTTCGTCCTCGGCATACAGCTCGACTTCTTCCGTCTCTTTCGCGGCGGGCTCGTCATCTAAAGGCAATATATCCTCGCTGGATTTTGGCTCTTCAACAACGTTTTCAGCCGGCTTTGGGACTTCATCCTTTTCTGAGCCGCCCTCGCCGCTTAGAATATTCCCTATATCCTTTAACTCAGAGCTAATATCTATTGATTCGCCTGATACGTCCTTGCCGATTCTTTCGCATTCGGAACCGGTTACTTCGGTCACTTTTATAGCAAGTGTATCAATTAGCTTGCCTAAGGTGTCTATAGAATTGAGAAGAACGTCTGTGATGGAAGGCGTTATATCCAATTCTGATTTTCTGGCCTTATCGAGAATAGTCTCAAGCTCATGGCTTAATTTCTGAATTTTCTCAAGCCCCAAAAATCCCGCGCTTCCTTTAATGCTATGCACGCATCTGAAGATGCTGTTAAGGATCTCCAAATCCTTCGGATTATCCTCAAGAGACAGGATATTGGCCTCAGTGTCCAGCAAATGCTCGCAAGACTCTGAAATAAATTCAGAGTAAAGCTCAACATCTTCAGCAATTTTATCATTAGCCGGTTCTTCAAAAGAGCCGCAGTCTTCCTGATTTTCGCTCATAGCATTTTGTTTTCGTTGTTTAGGCAACGGCCATCAATTATTTGATAATCATTGCCTTAGTTTTTTAACTACTAGATAAAATTTTGAGAGCCGGTAAAACATATAAACATGATTAACAACAGGCTTAAACCGGTTATTTTGACAACCTTTTGCTCTTTACATGCTTGCTAAGTTTTGCAAAGAAAAGATCCTTGTTAAACGGCTTTACCATAAAGTCCGACGCGCCTAACCTGACGCAATCCAACACAGTTTTTTTAGTGGCGTTTCCCGAGCACATAACCACCGGTATCGTATCAAGCAACATGTTACGCTTGATCCTGACGCACAACTGGAGGCCGTCATCCTCGTCCGTGCCCTCGGCCAATTCAACCGATATTACAACCATATCCATTTTTTCATGTTGCAATTTTGAAATAGCGGCGTCGCCGTCATTGCACACATGCGCAAAATAACCGGAATTACGCAACATCTTTTTTACGTACGATATGTCCTTTTTAACGTCTTCCACGTACAAGATATGGGCAAAAGCTTTTTTAGTAGAATAGCTCAGTATTTCATTAAAAATACTCTCGCCAACGTCAACTGTCAGCATTATATCAATCGGGCCTTTATCAAACGTCATGATTGAGCACTGTGTGCTTGTGATAAAGACTTCATCGTCCATAGCCGCTTTGAACATTTCAAGCACTTTTTCTTTATCAACCGGAGGGAAGAATGATTTTGTAAATCTCACGTGCATGTCATCATCTTCAGGAAAATGGTTCCTGAAAATAGTTTCAAAACTCGAAGATGTCTGATTGCCGAACTCATTAAACGCGTCCTGATAATCCTCGCTCATTTCAGGAACGGAAAAGTTTTTCTTGATATCATCCTCTTCCTCCATCAAAACCGAGCCGGCAATAATTGTGGCGTCGCGAAACGGAAACATAATGTGAAATTTGCCCTCTATCGATCCGGTGATCTCAAATTCCAAAAACACCGCTTTGTCATTAATGGTGGGCACGATTTTCTCAAATAAATCGCTGTTATATTTGTCGAAAATTATGTTTGCGCCCTGGCCGATTATTTTTGGCCAGTCAGTCCCCAGCCTGTCAACGCAATCCTGAAGCAAAACGTCGGTTTTGGGGAAATTAGATTTTTGTAATTCTTTATCTTTTGCCATTTAATAAAACAACAATTCGTTGCCATACAATATTTCAAATAAACGGTTTATTTATACATTTTTACGCGCCGGCATTCTTATATTCTTAAAAAATCAGCCTATGTTAACATACAAAATCAAAAAAAACTGTTTTTAAATATTTTGCCGGCTTTGAAATTAGCCGCGATGTTTAACGGCGCCGCATATTTATTGAAACAGGATCGCCGATGTAAACAGCAATTAATCAGGCTTCTAAATGCAACCAACAAGATATCCGATTCATATTACGCGCATTTGAAGGCAAAACTTAAAACGCGTAATATGTTGAAAAAGCAAGTCGCGGCCCGCAAAAGTTTACAAACAGGCAATTTTACTGAAGATTATAAGCAAAATTGCCTGGATAATCTTGTGAAACTTTCTACAAATGCCGCAAATTTAAATGGGGCGTGAGTCTATTGCCGCATAAGAGTTAAAACATTAACGTAAATTTGGCTATAGCCGAAAAATGGTTCTGAAATAGCGCGTCTACGCCGTTAAACAATAATCGAGGTTTACGAGAGCATCAGGAATTTGCCAAGTTCGTTTGTTAATTGCTCAGGCGTAAATGGTTTGGTTATATAGCCTTTAACTCCGGCGCTGCTTGCTTCCGCCCTCATGCTGTCGCTGCCTTCAGTTGTTATCATAACAATAGGTATGCCGCAATACTCGCCTGAACTTTGCAATGTTTTTGCGAACTCAATGCCTGTCATATTAGGCATATTCCAATCGCAAAGTATCAAATCAACCGGCCCGGCCTTTAACTTTTCAAGAGCCTCTTTGCCGTCGCCGGCTTCAACAAATTCATCAACCACAAGGTTGGCCGCTTTTATATTCTTCTGAATAATTTTCCTCATTACACCTGAATCGTCAACAATAAGAACTTTAGGCATTTTCTCCTCCTAGACATTGAAAAAAGTTATTTAAAATACACAGATTATTACAAATAAAAGTTCTAAATCCACTGCTCAAATCTTTATATTCCAAATTTTAAAGTATTAAATTTACCCAGTTGGATTGACAAAATCAAGCGTTTTTTCTTCTTCCGTGATTTTAATTTTGCGCAGTTTGTTTTGCTTGACATTATATCCTTACAATTATAGTATTTAAAACCACTTTTTTTACTTTAAATAGCGGCGTATTTCTACTTTTCAGCCTTATAAAGATGGAAAACATTGACACTTTGATTAAAGAAGCGGTTAAGCTTCAACAGCAAGGAGACCTGGCCGGGGCTGAACGGTTATACCGTAAAATTTACTCAAAAGACCCAAAACATTTTGATTCCATATTTTTCCTGGCCGGCATGCATTTCGAACGCGGCGAATTTGAGCAGGCTATCAGCCTGCATAAAGAGGCGATAGAGATAAACCCTGACGACGCTGATATTTATAACAATATGGCGGTTGCCTATTTATCGCAACAAAATTATGACGCCGCGTTAACCAATTTTAAACACGCAGTTAATCTCAAGCCGAATTATCCGGACGCATATTTCAACATGGCAATAGCGCTCCAACAACTAGGCAATAAAATCGAAGCCGAATCATGTTATTGCAGGGCTATAGAGTTAAAGGCCGACTTTGTTGAAGCTTACTACAACCTCGGAAACATCTATTTTGAGCAGGGAGAGCTGCGCAAATCAGCCGCAAGTTTTAAACGCGCCGCGGACTTGCGTCCCGATCACTTTGAAGCATGCTTTAGCCTCGGCAACGCGCTTCAGGAGCTGGGGGCATTTGACGGAGCGATAGAGGCGTACAATCGCGCCGCCAACATTATCCCAAACCATGAAGAGCTGTTTTTCAATCTTGCTTTGGCCCGCCAACGGGCCGGCAACCTCAACGAAGCTGTTTTAAATTACAAAAAAGCCATCAGCCTAAAACCGGATTGCGCAAAATATTACTACTATCTAGGGAATATACTCCTGAAACAGTCCAAATTTGAAGCCGCGATAAGAAGTTTTGACCTGGCGATTGAGTACGATCCGAATTATGTTGACGCTTATCTTAACAAGGGGGTCTGCCTCTTTAAAATCGAAAAATATAGCGAAGCGGTTGTAAATTACAGCCGCTCAATCGCCATCAACCCAAACCTGCCGCAAGTTCATTACAACCTGGGAATTGCCCTTTTTGCTCAGGAAAAGACCCACGAAGCCATCCTATGCTTTAAACGCTCGCTTGAACTTAAACCCGATTATAAGGACGCGTGCCTTTACCTTGGCAACGCGCACAAAAGCCTGCTTAAAATGGACAAGGCCATAGAGTACCTGAGCATGGCGGTTAAGGACGAGCCCGGCTATGACATCGCGCGCATGAACAGGGCGCTTACATTGCTGCTTATTGGCGATTACAACAAAGGTTGGCCTGAATATGAGCACAGGCTTTTAAATAAGAATTACCCCAGGCGCGCATTTCCGCATCCCAAATGGAACGGCGAGCCGCTTAACGGCAAAACCATCCTTATTCACACCGAACAAGGCCTTGGCGACACATTCCAGTTTGCCCGATTTTTGCCTTATGTCAAGGAGCGCGGAGGCAGAGTCGTATTTGAATGCCAAAAAAACCTTGTTGATTTGATGAAACGGTGTTCAGGGATTGATGAAATTATTGAATATGCTGATGACGGAGCGCCGGCGGCCGTGTTTGACGTCCATGCGCCGTTGTTAAGTCTGGCGGGAATATTTAACATAACGCCGGATACCGTGCCGAATAAAACGCCTTACATTTATGTTGACTCTGATTTGAAAGACGAGCTTGACAGCAAAATCGGACATAAAGAGAGTTTCAGAGTAGGCATTGTATGGTCAGGCAACCCAAAGCAGCCTCATAACAAGCATAGAGCGTGCTCTTTAAATGATTTTGCGGAATTAGGGCATATTCCCGGCGTAATATTTTTCAGCCTGCAAAAAGGCGAGCCGGCGCTGCAAGCGGCTGACCCGCCAAAAGGGTTGCCGATTATAGATCTGGATAAAGATGTTGACAATTTCCAGGAAACTGCAGCGGTTATTTCATGCCTTGACCTGATTATATCCATTGACACCTCGGTTGCGCATTTAGCCGGCGCGTTAGGCAAACCGGTCTGGACGCTTGCGTGTTATTGCCCTGCGTGGCATTTGCAGCTTAAACGCAATGACTGCGTATGGTACCCAACCATGCGGCTGTTCAGGCAACCAAGCCCCCATGATTGGGCCACGGTGTTTAAACAGGCAGCCTCTGAGCTGGAAACGGCGGCGCGTAAAAAACAGTAATCGGTGATCAGTAATCAGCTCCAGCCATGTCTAGTTTGTTTACAACTTGCTTACAACCATGCCGGTGACAAGTTTTGGGCAAAAGTATGTCGATTTAGGCGGCATAATCTGCCGCTCCTTTGCCACCATCTGAACATCCGTAATCTTTGTCGGGTTTAGAAAAAACGCAAATTTAAACCCTTTAGCGTCAACCATCGTTATAGTGTCAGACTCCTTTTTTACATACTCGATTTGCTTCTCATTTGCATCGGCAACATCCCTTATGCCCAGCAATTTGTCAAAAATAAGCCCATGCAATATGCCAACGGCAAAACGCTTCCATGTGGAGTATTCAAAATCAAAGCCCGCCGCCTCCAATTTATCTTCCTTTAAAGTCAGCATGTAATACTTTTTTTCCGCGCCCACATAAAGTACAAAAGAGTGGCCGGCGCTATTTTTTGCCAACTCCACCGCTATCGAATCGCTTGAAAACCCGGAATCAAGCTCGCGAGTTTCAAACATCTCCCCAATCCTGCTCTTGACATCATCCGCGCTTAAACCGTTAACGTTCCGTACCGCTCTGTGAGTGGGCAATATCTTTAACCCGGAATTGTTCATTGAAACGCACATCATCATAATATAATCAACAGGCGACTCAGAGCCTTCTTTGCCTCCGTTGTTTTCGTTTCTATATTTAAGCGATGTTTCGTACCGGTGATGCCCGTCGGCAATAAACAATGGCCGGTCTTTCATCAGAGTTGATATTTTGTCAATAAACGCTTTATCTTTTACCACCCAAAGCATGTTCTTCACGCCCTGATCATCTATAAAGTCAACATCCGGCGCGGCTATGGCGCATGATTCAAGCAACTCGTTTACCGACTCCGCCCCGGACGGCTCATCTGGAAAAAGCGAGAAAATACAGCTAAAATTTGCCGCGCACTCCGTTATAAGCTTAAACCTGTCAACTTTCGGCCCTGAAAGGGTCTGCTCATGTGGATAAATATCGCCCGTGCTGAACTCATCCAGCTTAACGTTGGATATAAACCCTTTTCGTGAAAATGTTTCCCCTTCAACATCGAACACCTGCTCATAAACGTAAATAGCAGGCTCCGCCTCTCTTTGTAAAATACCCTCGCTAATCCAACTGTCAAAGTACTCCGCCGCCCTTGTGTATTTGTTTGAGCTCTCGCTGTCGCCGCCCACATCTTTCCCTTTATCAATCCTGATAATATTACATCTATGCAGATTATAATACCCGTCCTGCTCCTCCGGCGAAATAACATCATACGGCGGCGTAACAACTTTTGAAATATCCGGAATTTTGTCGGGATTATACCTTAACCCCTGAAAAGGTTTAATAGTAGCCATGAGCAATCAGCCCCTCTCTTTAGGGCTCGAAAAGAGCCCTTATATAAAACATCCATAAATTTTAAATATCAATCCAGGTAATTTTATCAGGAATTCAAAAGGGTTCAAGTTAAATAATGGCGGGCACAACCAAAGGCATAGGGAGACGAGTTTTAAAGTTTTTTATGTCCACATCCATATTCAGAGCTCCCAATTTGCGGGAATGCGGGCAAGGGGGAGAACTTCTATATTTTTGTCAAGTTTGTAGCTCTCTTAACCTGGTATATTATCCATAATTTGGAGAGTTTAAGGTCTGTAAGGGCTATTTCCATTGATTTTGTCTTTTTAGGCGCGTCGGCAAATTTAAACTCCATGCCCCGGTTTTTGCCGCCTTCCAGCCAAAAAAGGTCTATTTCCGCGCCGGCATGAGCGCCCCGGAAGAAAAGCTCGCCGGCTTTTTTGTTTAAGCTTTTTGCTGAGAGCTCTTTATCATTTTACATTGAAATCTCAAACCTAAACTTTGAGATTTCAATGTAAAATGCGTAAATAATGAGTCTGCTCAACGTAATCCAATTTATTGCAGTGTCTAGCTGTAGGTCCGGCTCTTACTCGCAACTCAAATTTATAGCGACAACGACAAATAGAGTATTACCCTTAAAGTATACGGCCCCTTTTTACATTCTCGTATGCTTTTGCGGGATTTCCGGTTAATAATTAATAAAAAAAGAGCTCATTCCTGTTCCTTAAACGTAATGTGGAATTCCGTCCCGTTATTTCTTATTAATTTTAGCCTTCCTTGAAGTTGGCTAATTACTAAACCATTAACCAATTGTAACCCTAAGGTTCCTGTATTCTCAATGTTAAGGTTTTCCGGCATTCCAATGCCGTTGTCGCTAATTACCATCCCAATTTCATCGTCTGCGGTTAAAGACATATTAATTTTTATTTGCCCTTCTTTCCCTTTAGGAAAAGCATATTTCAGACTATTGGTTACCAACTCATTTACTATCAACCCACATATAATTACAGAGTCAATTCCTATTGGAAAACATCCAACATTGGTAATAAATTTGATCTTGGCACGGCTAATTCCGTACGACATCAACAACTCATCTATTATATTCCTGATATATACATTTAAATCAATCTTAGATAGATCCTTTGACAGGTAAAGTTGTTCATGAATAATAGCCATTGATTTTATCCTGTTTTCACAATCACGAAAGATTGCCGCGCACTCTTCATCATGGACATCTCTTGACACAAGTCTAATCAGGCTAATAATGATCTGCATATTATTTTTAATCCTGTGATGAATTTCACGTAAAAGCACATCTTTCTCTTTAAGCGAATTCCTTATTTGTTCTTCGACTTGTTTACGCCCTTCAACTTCTGATTGTAACTCTTTATTGAGTTCTGAAAGCTCCGCGGTGCGTTCTGAAACGCGCTCTTCCAATTCACACTGGGATTTCATTAACTCTTCTTCCGTAAATTTACGCGCGGTAATATCCTCTGCAACCTTAATATAATTTGTAATAGAGCCTCCGGGACTCCTGAGCGGAAAAATAGACGCGGATTCCCAATAATGTTCGCCATCCTTTTTCCTGACACGCAAATCACCGAACCATTTATTGCCCGATGCAACCATATCCCATATTTGTTTATAAAATTCCGGCGATTCTTTGTCATATTTTAAAATACGCGGGTTTTCGCCTATTATTTCATCTCTACTATATCCTGTTATTTCAGTAAACTTTGGATTGACGTATTCAATGTTGCCTTTAGTATCAGTAATCATAACCAAACTTGGACTCTGCTCAACAACCCTATGTAGTTTACGTATATGTTCTTCCGTAAGTTGCCTTTCCGCGATTTCAGCTTTAAGTTTAGCATTGGCTTCCGAGAGCTCACGCGTTCTTTCAGCCACCTTTTTTTCCAGATTAACTTGATACTCTTTTAATCTGCTTTCCATCCCGTGCTTATAAAGAGCCGATTCTATTGTTGTTCGCAGTTCTTGGGGATCAAACGGTTTGACAAGATAGCCAAATGTGTTTCTCAATTTGGCCCTGTTAACCTTTGTTTTATCGGCAAAAGCAGAGAGAAACACAACCGGGATATCAAATTTTAATTGAATTTGCTCCGCGGTTTCAATTCCATCCATTTTACCCTGCAAGATAATATCCATTAGCGCCAAATCAGGCATATCTCCTTCAATACTTCCAGCAACTTCTTCCCCTGAATGAACTATTGATGAAATTGCATAGCCCATCTTGACTAAATCTTTTTGGATTTTCATTGCTGTTGTTTTTTGATCTTCAACAATTAATATTTTTGTTTTTTTTTGGTTTTCAATCATTTTGGCGGTTATTTAATAATTTACAAAGAATAAATTTCACAATTATTTTTTTTGAATAAGACCACTACGTGTCTTTTGCGCGGGAGGCTAAAGTCAACCATCCCCTAATTGTTGGCGGGCTATTTGGCATAACCACTTGCGGCTAAAAGGCTTAAAATGGAGACGCCTTTATATTCAAGTTTATTTATTATCATCCAAAACTTTGTCAACTTCATTTTGATTTAACCAGTTAGCCTCTTTTAAGTTATTTTGATTAACCTTTTCAGATATTCCTTTTATAACCTTTTTATCATGATCTGAGATCTTTATAATTTGCCATACTACGCGCATATGGCCAGGGCTGCATTTCGGAAAATAATCTTCATTCCATTTTAAAACAATTGCCCGGAAGAGTTTGCACCAGAGTATTTTTACCATTGCGCCTCCATATTTTGCTGAGAATTTTACAGTAATATGCGCGCTGTTTAATAAGTCGCCATACTGTTCTGTTGACTCAATATCGCATAGAATGCCGGACTCGCTTAAATTAATCACATCCACTTCAACATCGCCGTTATCCATGTGAATTATCGCTTTAGTATCTGGAATGCTTACTCTGTCATGCTCACGCCAGCTTCGGGGCTCGCAAACTTCATTGATCTTATCCCGCAACTCAAACTGACTAAAAGGAATAACCAGATAATGTTTAACGCCATCTTTTATAAGCTCATCAATGTTTTCCACTGAGCAGGTTGATGTTAAGATAATAATTGGAGTATCTTTGTTCGCTCCGGTTTCCTCTATTGTCTTATGGATAAACGTTTTGCCTAATTCATTGCTTATTTTGCCGCAGATAACAACTTCAAATTTTTGGTCTTGAAGTTGTTGCGCGCCGTCTTCAGGCGTCTCGGCTTCAAAAATAAGAACATCAGTTAATTCAGACACAATATATGTTTTCAATAGCCTGCGCACAGACCTGGAGCCATGAATAATTAATATTTTTCGCAACTTCATAATATTGCGTCCTTTCTATATAAAGCTATAAATAACCGACAACTGTTCCGCGCTCTTTTGACTTAACTTTTCAGCCCCATTTAAAGAGACGCCTATAAAGCGCGCAAAAGATTACCTATTAATCAGATTTTGCAAAATTTCACGTATTTCATCTATTTTAAATGGTTTGGTCATGGCAGCATCAAAACCATATTTTTTATAATCCGCGAGAATCGGATCGTTATGATTACCGCTAAATACTATTGCTTTTGCGTCAGGGTCTATTTCACGCAATTGTTTTATTGTATATTCGCCACCAATACCTGCCGGAACATATAAATCTAGTATTACAACATCAAAAGGGTTGTCGGTTTTTTGGGCTTTTTTATATATTTCAATAGCTTCATTTCCATCTATCGCGCACTCAACACTATAACCAATAAAACCCAGAGCCTCTTTCCCGATATATCTTATAGCTTCATCATCATCCATAATTAGTATTCTACCCATTAAAATTAACGGAGAATCTTTGGCGCTAATATTTGTATTAAAAGATTTAGGGGCTTCTTTTTTCATTTTTATGTTTAGTATCTAAGGGTCGGCTCAAAAATAACTTCGGTTTTATTGGACGTACTTTCACATTATCTTTGAGAGATATTCAATCGTCAAATTCTCACGTAGCTAAGGCTACGCTACGAATTTGACTCAATCATATCTCGCAAATCTAACGCAAAATTACAGCCAAAAAGCCGAAGTTATTTTTGAGCCGACCCTTAGTAGTTAAATTTTGACAATTTTTGACAAAATATTTCAAAGTCCGATCATATTCAAAGATTAATTCGTTAAGTTTCAATGGCAACTGTGATCGCAAAGCAAAAACTTTTTGAAGCGGTCTACAAGACTGCTCCAGCTTTTAATTTTGTTTTTTTGCTTTTAGGGCTCGGAAAGAAAATTTGCAAATGATTAAGATTCACTCTTTGTTTTTCTTTAAAGATCTGATTTCAGCCATGAATTTATCAGCTTCATCCTGGCTTAACCAGTCTCCCAGGTTTGCGTCTATTACATCTTTTAAAAAATTCTTGATATGTTTGTGTAAACCTGCATCTGAAATAGAGCCTATTTCGACAAGTATCTCGCCTATGCGCTGATTTTTATTCCTGCTTTGTATTTCTAAGGCTTTGTTTAGAGCTTCTAGTGTAATATGTCTGTTTTCTACTAGATAATCGCCGATTTTCATAGATATCCTCCCGGCAACAGGCGCGCCGCATATCATTCCTGTAATTTGCAGGAATAATAAATACAAAAATGATTAATTTCTTTTTACGTTTATAATTTAGATATTTCTATATAATCCATATTGGATCTATTAATTTTTTCTTAATGTTTTATATTTAATAATCAATATCATCTATTGTTTGCTTTTTTGTATATTTCTCTAATCTTTCGAATAATCGATCTTCGTTAAACGGCATTACCAGAAAATCAGACGCTCCCAGATTTAACGATTCTATAATAAGGTTTTTTGTAGGTTTGGATGAACATGTTATAACAGGGATAGATTCAAGAAGAAAATTGCGTTTAATTTTTCTTAATAATGAAAAACCATTATCATCATAGTCTTCAAAATCTAAATCTAATAAAATAAGATCGGGATCTTTCCGTTCACTTTGTAATTTAGCAATTAACGCTTTTCCATCTGAAAAAATACGCGCATAATTTTTTGTATTGCGAATGTATTTTTTAAAAAAAGATATATCAGATCTGGAGTTAGACACAAATATTATCTGCGCAAAGGATTTTATGTCTAAAAGAGTCACTTTCTCATTATAAAAGCTTTCAGCGACATCTATAGGAAAGACCAGGCTAACATCTCCTTTATCAAAGGTCCAAACTGAAAGCTGAGAGTTTGCTATAAATACATCGTCATCAGCGACGGCTGGAAACAGATCTTCGATTTCATCCGAAGGGAATGGGGGAAAATGTGATTTTTTAAACTTTACATGCGTATCGTCATTTTCAGGAAATTGAATCCTAAATATATTGTCAAAACTTGCCGCGGTTTGGTTGCCAAATTCAATGAAAGCTTCCTGATAATCCTCGGTTATTAGCTCGGTGGATGCATTTTTCTTTACATCTTCTTCATCTTCCATCAAAAATGAACCGCTAATAATTGCGGCGTCTCGACTTGGAAACATGAAGTAGAATATTCCGGCGAATTCGCCGGTAATCTCATATTCTAATACTGTTGTAAGATTATTTATCCGGGATATAAACTCATTAGATGAATTGCATTCAAATTTATCGAACATCAGGTTTACACCTTGCCCAATTATCTTTGGCCAGTCTATGGCAAGCCTTTCAATGCATTCATTGATTAAGTTTTCCAGTTTTGGAAAATTTGCGTTTTTTATCTTTTTGTCCATAAATATGCGCGTGAAGATAAGGTTTCCTAACTTCCATTGATAACATTATGCAAAACTTTGTTTAATTCTTTAGTGCTATAAGGTTTTGGGAGAGCTCCTCTAAAACTGTATTCCCGGTAATTGGATATTGCCGGATCGGTAATGAGGCCACTAGACACTATAGCTTTTGCTTCAGGGTCAATATTAAGAAGATGTTTTATTGTCTCTTTAGCTCCCATGCCGCCTGGAATTGTTATATCCATAATAATAGCGTCAAACGGTTGATTAATATTTATTGCGTTTCTGTACAGTTCTATTGTTTCTATACCATTTGTAGCAAACTGTATCTCATATCCTATACGGGCTAAATAACGACCGACAGTTTCTCGAAAAACATCATCGTCGTCCATTAGCAGAATCCTTCCTTTTACGGCAATTGATTTACCATTGTCGTTTTTTCTTTTATTACTGTTTATACAATTGCCAATATTATCGGTAAAAATAGCAAGTGGGTCGCATTTGTATAATTTTTTAAGTTTATTTTGCATTTTTATTTTATAGATTGCTTTTAAAGAGTCTGAAAAATAAATCCCCTTAACAAATGGCAAGGCAAACGAATGATATCTTGGTTGTGGTATCACTTTGCGTTGAATTATACCGGCCGTTGTAATGATAAATTGACGGCCCATTAGTTTTCAAGTGTTTGTCAAACATTCAATCAACTCATTGATTTGATTTTGACTTAAGAATTTTTCAAGATCGGATTGTTCATTTTGGATCATAAAATCAATAACATAAGCTCTTAAATCTCTGGGCGAAACGGCTCCTGTTTTTACAAGAATTTCACCAACTCGCAGGTTTTTATTCTGCTTTTGCAACTCCAGCGCCTTGTTAAGGTCTTTACGTGAAATATAATTTTTAGACACAAAATATTCACCTATTTTCATAATAGCCTTCATCACATTTATAAATTAATTATTACCCCTAAAACAACTGTAATAGCAAAGCAAGAACGTTTAGAAACGGTCTAAAAAGCAGGTTCAGCTTTTATTATGTTTTTGCATCATTAAAGCGTTTTTAAGGTGCAGTTTTGTAATACAATGCTTTGATATCAGGAATTCACTGATTTTCATGGGACACCTCCTAACTAAAATATTAATGATTATTGTTTATAAACAAAGTGGCCAAGTCTTAATTGGCATCTTTCCAGGAGACAGGCAAATAGATATGGCAAGAGGTGCCGTAGCCCTTTTCAGACTCTATCTCAATATAACCGTTATGATTAATTATGATAGATTTAGCAATAGCAAGACCGAGCCCTGCGCTATTTTGCTTTGTAGAAAAACCAGGCTTAAATACTTTTTCAAGATTTCCCATTGATATGCCGATTCCATCATCAACAATAGAGATCTGCATGTAATTTCCTTTTCCCAGAACTGAAACATAATCCACTATTTTATCATCGAAAACAGTTGTATTTTTTATCTCTATTGTAACTTTACCGCCATTAGACATAGACTGAACTGAATTTTTTAATATGTTTATGATTACCCTACTTATTTGCGCTATATTAACTCTAACATGTCTGATGTTGTCCTGTATTGCGAGATTATATCTAACATTAGATCCCTTAAAAATATAGTCGACAACAACCTTTACCGCTTCCGTAATATTAGTTATTTCCGTATATGGAACTGTTTTCATATTTAACAGACTCTTTTTAAGTTTTCATACTGATAACAGCGCGTTCTTTAATTGCTTATCGCCAAATTAGCGGGTAGCATCTGTTTTTTATTAATCCATTTATCTAATTTTTTAGCAACAAATCCCTGTCAAATGGTTTTCTTATAAAATCAGACACGCCGCATTGCATAGCTTTTAGTATGTTTCCCTTTGTGGCGGATGCCGCGCACATTATGATTGGTATGTTACGCAACAATGCGCCATTTTTAATTAAACCGTATAAATATAACCACTCTTGTTTTGTAAGATCAATGTCTAACAAAACTTTGAATTTGTCTCTCTTTTAGAGTCGTTAATAAAAATTGATAAAATAATCAAGTTTACATACAAGCATATTGTATGCCATTATTAGCGAAGAGCATTGACGCAACGGCAAGATGTTAAGCTTTTAGTTAGAGCCAAAGGAAACGGGCATGAAAAAAAACATAAGCGGACTGTTTAAGCGCCGTTGAATTCATCGAGTTATGATTTGTTTTATATGTATAGGTATGCCATTTGACAGCGAAGGGAATTATGTATAACGTGGGACAATAATAGCTCTAAATATTTTTATTTAATTTTTGCGTGACAACAAAAAGCGTCACCGTTACAGTTTCGCGCTATGTTTAATCGACATATATGTTGCCTTTTTTTACTTTTTCGTATATGGATTCTCTGCATATGCCGAGAAGAAGCCCGGCAGCGTTGCTTATTTCCATCAGTTTTATGTAATGCATTAACTATAGTTTCACGTCCTTTAATTTTTTCTCATCAAGAGCCAATGAAGCAATGACTACTATTTTTCATTTAAGACACAGGAAACAATAGTTACAATATCATCAGGAGCAAAAGGTTTTGGAATATACCCTGACGCGCCCAAATTTTTTGCTTTAGCCGGCAAACCTTTTGAAGTATCGCATGTAACTATAATAACCGGTATTTTGTCATCAAGTTGTTTTATGCCTTTTAAAGTCTCAATTCCATCAATTCCAGGCATATGGTAATCAAGCATGACAATGTCCACTTTATTAGTTGTGACTGTATTTAAAGCTTGATAGCCGTTTTTAGCCGCCAGAACTTTATACTTATTTTTAAAAGTCTTGCAAAACAATCGGCGTAAATTAGCGTCGTCGTCAACAATAAGCAAAGTCTGCATATCATTTCTCTTTAAGTAACTATTCAGCGTCAAAATAACAATAGCCCCGAAAACATTGCTCCGTCTAAACAGGCAATATCTTTGAATTATGTAAAAAATAACAAAAAGCGATTAAAGAACAAGGTTTAATGCTTTTTGATTTTAAAGCAAAGGGCTAAAAAATATTGCTTTACTCCGCCTGCTTTTAAATCAAAAACATATCTTGCGAGATCAAGCACATTATAAATGAGGTATGTCTAAAGCCCATTTTTTCGTAATCCAATGATATTGGCCCATAATGGGCATATAATTTGTTTTATCTTAACCCCAGGATTCTTTTGGGGTTATTATAATGCCGCCTTTTCAGGGCTTTAAATTCAATAGTCCGGGGGCGAGGAGCCCCAAGGCTAATGCGCAATATAGAATATGCCACTGAAATG
This sequence comes from Candidatus Anammoxibacter sp., assembly GCA_021777105.1. GTDB lineage: Bacteria > Planctomycetota > Brocadiia > Brocadiales > Anammoxibacteraceae > Anammoxibacter_B. The sequence continues at coordinate 90,954 of JAIQZQ010000098.1, read as the reverse complement.
GCGGCGCAACAAAATTAACACAATGAATAGCCACATAAATTTCACTTAACTTATAAGCATACTGTATGCCATTTAGAGTGAAAAGTGTGGAAACAGGGAGAAATATTTAACTTTTAGTTAGCGTTATCAGAACGGCGCACAAATGAAGTATGTATGAATGGAATAGGTAATTACCAATAATTCAGCAGTTTACGTATAATTTATTTTCCCAGCATTGCCATTTGATAGTTATAATATGCTATCTATAATGAAAGGGAATTATGGCGGCAAATATTTATTATTTAAGTTTTATGTGCCGGCAAAAAGTGTTACCCACACACTTGTGTCACCTATACACTTGTGTCACGGTTACACTTCCAGGGGATGTTCAATCGTTTGATATGTTGTATTTTTTCAATTTTTCGTAAATTGATTTTCGGCTTATTCCCAGAAGGCGTGCTGCTTTGGCCTTGTTCCAGCCGGTCTTTTCTAATGTTTGAGCTAATACTTCACGATCAATGTTCTTTTTTTCTTTTATATGATTAATTTGAGGCATGTTAGCGCTCACAAAATCAGAATGGAGATCGTCAATGGTAATAACGGACTTGCGGCAAACAATAAAGGCGCGTTCTAATATGTTTTGCAGTTCCCTGACATTTCCCGGCCACGCATAATCCACAAATATTTTTTGAACATCGTCGGATATTGCGTCGATCTTCTTTTTAAATTTATTGTTGAACTTTCCAAGAAAATGCTCTACCAGCATCGGAATATCTTCAACTTTTTCCCTAAGCGCCGGCAGATCCAATTGCATAACCGCCAACCTGTGATAAAGGTCTTCCCGGAATGTTCCCTCTTGAATCTTTTCACGAAGATTTTGATTAGTGGCGGCTATAACTCTAACATCCACTTTGACGGTTGTAGAATCGCCGACACGCTCAAATTCCATCTCCTGAAGAATTCTTAATAGCCGTAGTTGCATTTTATTTGAAATATCTCCTATTTCATCTAAAAAGATAGAGCCTCCATTAGCCATTTGAAATCGGCCTATCCTTTCATTAACAGCCCCTGTAAACGCGCCTTTAACATGGCCAAACAGCTCGCTTTCAAGCAGTTCGTCTGATAGGGCGGCGCAGTTTACCTTAACCAGAGGTTTGTTGGATTGCCCATATCGGCAATGCAGCGCGTCCGCAACAAGCTCCTTGCCGGTTCCACTCTCTCCTGTTATCAGGACAGTAGTCTTAACATCAGAAAGGTCTTCTATTAAAGAGTAAATATTTTGCATCTTGGAGCTTTTGCCTATTAAATTATGAAACTGTTGGCGTTCATGAAGGTTACGCTCAAGTTCAACCAGGCGTGTGTCATCTTTTAAAACCAAGACACAACCATTAAATTTTCTATGGCGGTCAAGTATTGGATACGTGGTTAAACTAACAACATGTTTTGACAGGCTGCTGCTGTTGCACTCAAAACGCCGAATCTCCACCGGCTTTTTCGTTTTAATAGTCTCCCCAAGGGCCTCCTCCACGCGTTTTTCTTTGCATATTTTCTTATAAGGCTTTGTTTTAACATCGCCGGCGGCAACTTTAAACATCTCTTCAGCCGCTTTATTAATCTCCATGACATTCAGATCTTTATCCACCGTAATAATTATATCTTTAACGCTTTTAAAGATAGCCTCAAAGTTTAACCGGTATTGATCCCTTTCTTCAAGCGCCGCTTTGTGGTGCAAGGCCATTTTAGTTGCGTGTAATAAATCCTCTATCTTAACAGGTTTAGGTATGTAATCATAAGCCCCTAAACGAACCGCTTCAGCCGCGGAATCAATATTAGGATATCCGGTAATCAATATAACCGGGCATATCAAATCTCGTCTCTTTACTTCGCGTAAAATATCAATGCCGGTATGATTGCCCAATAAAACATCTGTAACTATAAGTTCAAAATCTACTTGATCCAGCATTTCCAGGGCTTGGTTGTAATTATTGGCTATTAAGGTTTCATACTCTTCCCGTTCAAGAACTTTTTTTGTTACGGTTAATAGAGTTTCATCGTCATCTATTAGAAGAATCTTTGTTTTCATTATATGGGTATTGGTTATTGGTCAATTGTCATTGGGTATTGGCAATTTTATTGCCTATACTTTTAATATAACCGTTGAGTTTTTTGTGAATAACTTCAAGATCTTTTATTATAATTTGTAAAGCGTCATTTTTAATAAGCTTCCTTTTATTAGCCTTTATTATCCATGTTTTTGTTTCCATCAGCGAACCGCGACTATAATAACAAAATTGTTTATTTTCTTTAAAAGAAAAACGACCATATCCTTCACTAATATTTGCCGCTACAGAGTCAACAGCTTTAATTAACTGTTTTCCTACTGTATCCTTTGCGAAATAATCCCATTTAATAACAATATCCCAAATCTTTTCACCAAGTTCCATTGACAAATTATAAACCTCTAAATCTTCTAATTTTAACATTTATCCCTCCCCTTATAATAAATAACCAATAACGAATGACTAATAACGGCGAAGCAAGCCATAATGACTAATGACAAATGACTAAAAACGGCGAAGCAAAGCAAGCCATAATCACCAATTACCAATTACGGCTTTAATCCACCACAGGAAGAGAGATTATAACTTTTGTGTATTCACCTTGGGAGCTTTCTATTTTAATTGTTCCATTATGATCATTAATGATTCTATTGCTAATGCTTAATCCAAGGCCGGTGCCTTTGCCCCTGGGTTTTGTTGTAAAGAAAGGAGTCATCACTTTATTTATTTTATCCGCGGATATCCCGCCGCCGTTATCGTAAAACGTAATCAGCACATATGGGTTTGAATTAATAAGAGCTTTTTCGCCGATAATTTTAATGGTCTTGTCTCCGCCCCTGGAATCACCGCTTTTATTATTTAAAGCGTCTCGCGCGTTATTTATAATATTGAAAAAGACCTGCTGCACCCGCTGAGGATGCGCGACAATATCCGGCAAGGCCGGCTCTATATCTATTTCCACATTAATATTGCATGTTTTTAGCTGCATTCCTGTTAAGGTAAGCACATCCATTAGCAAGTCATTGACGTTAATATAACTCTTATCCGATTCTTTAGCCCTAGCAAACGAGAGAAGACTTCTTGTTACATTAGCAATTCTATCAGACTCGCTAATAATTATTTTAATAAGGTCATTATCAATATTTTTATTATTAAATTCATCAAGAAGCAACTGGGCGCAATTTGCAATACTATTTATAGGTGTGTTGACCTCATGGGCCACTGACGCGGACAATTCGCCAAGTATGGCAAACTGCCCCGCCCGTATTGTTTCCGCTTCAAATCTTGTCTTTTCGGTAATATCTCTAATAATACCGAATGTGCCAATAAATTTGCTTTTGGAGGAATCATATTGCTCTGAGTCTCCTACTTCTCCAAAAGCGGTAATTAATCCCACATATTCCATTTCCTCATTGTTTCCCTCATCCCTAATCTTTGGAGCTAAACGCGCCTCCAGATTTTTTGTCAGCCTTTTGCCGGTCCTCCTTTCGTCAAAGAGTTTTGGCGCGTTTCCATCTCCGGTATTCTTGCCGTTATATTCCGGAAGAATTTTGTTTCGGCTGAGAGATTCAGTATCTTTTTGATTGATTATACCGCTGAAATGTTTGCCGATTAGTTCATTGGGCTCATAACCTAAATTCCTTATGGAAGGGCTTATAAATGTAAAATATCCATTTACGTCAATCCTGTAAACTATATCCGGTATCGCTTCCACAAGGGTCCTGTACCTCTCTTCGCTCTCTTTTAACGCGCTTTCCGATTGTTTGCGTTTAGTTATATCGCTTGCTATACATACCACCCCCTGAACATTGCCGTCTTTCTCGCGCATAACAGAGCTTGAAAATAGAACAGGGATTTTTTCGCCTTGCTTTGACAAATAGTTCTTTTCAGCGCCGCCGACAAAACCTTTTTTTATTAGATCTTCAATGCCGTCCCTTTTAAACTCCTCGTCCGCAATAATTATAGCAATTGGCTTTTTAATCAATTCATCTTCTTCATACCCTAAAAGGTTAAGCGTTGAATGATTAACCTTTTTAATTGAGGAGTCAGGGTTAACAACAATTAATGCTTCAACCATGTTGTTAACAATATTATCCACATACTCTTTGGAAACAGTTGTTTTCTGTAAATTTTCAGTCAATAATTCAAGATGGCGTTGATATTCCGTTATTTCCCGTTGTGTTTGTTTTAATGCAATAGCGTGCCTTACCAGCCCTATGAGTTCATACAAATTGTACGGCTTTTTTAAAAAGGAGCTGACACCCATTTTAAAACATTTCTCCATAATTGCATCATCCCCATGCCCTGTTAAAACAATAACGGAACACGGGCCGGAAGGGCTTAATTTCAAATGCTCAAGAAATTCAACGCCGCCCATATTCGGCATTCTAATATCCAGGAGAATCAATATAGGTTGCTCCCTGGCGTACATCTCAAGGCCATCTTTGCCGTTATTAGCCGAAATTATTTTGCAACCCTCTCTTTTTAGCGATCTTTTGATAGCCGCTATTACAACTTCCTCATCATCTATAACCAATATTTTGTTATTAGGCATTTGGCGCAAGACCTCAAGAGTGTAAATTAAAATAATTATTTAATGTCGGCTTGTTTAGCATCTCTTACAATGCGTCCGCCAACTTCATGTCCTTTAACGCTTAGAAACATGATGCGTTGGCAATTTTATAGTAAATTTAGAGCCTTTGCCAATTACCGACTCGCAGACAATAGATCCTTTATGTTCTTTAACTATCCCATACACAATAGAAAGCCCAACCCCAGTGCCCTGCCCAACCTCTTTAGTAGTAAAAAACGGTTCAAACAGTCTGCCGAGTGTCTTCTTATCCATTCCGTGCCCGGTATCTACAACATTTATAATCACGAAATCTTTAATATTTGACAAGAATATATCAATTCGAATCTCGGCTTTCTTAGACTTGTCGACAAAAGCGCTTATGGCATTTTGAAACAAATTTATAAATACCTGTTCAAGCTGGTTTGCGTTGCCGATAACCATTGGAAGATTTGGCTCTATATCTCTTATAACATCTATATTCCTTAAACGCATCCGTTCACCCATGATCAATAATGTATTATCTAAAACAGTTTCAAGGCTAAGTTCATCTTTTGCCAAATCATCGCTTCTGCCGAAAGTCCTTAAATGTTGAATTATATCATTAATTCGTTTAATTTGTTTATATGAGACATTCAGGTCTTTTTTTAACACGGCTTTATCAATTGCGTCATCTTTGAGGTCCATATTAAGGTCTTGAATAAAGCTGCTGATATATGTCAGAGGTTGATTAATTTCATGCGCAACACCAGTGGCAATTTCTCCCAACGACGCTAATTTTGAGCTTGCGGCCATTTTTATCTGTATATCATTCTTCTCTTCCTCAAGCCGCTTACGCTCGGTGATGTCGGAAGCAACACAAACAAAACCTTGAACTCTTCCATTTTTATCACGCATAACAGAGCCTGAAAACAATACCGGTATCTCCGCGCCGTCTTTTGCCATACATAACTTTTCCGAGCCGCTAATAAATCCTCTATTTATTAAATCCGCAATCCCCGTCTCTTTAAACGCATCATCGCCGGCAAAGATCATGCCGATAGGCTTGCCGACAAATTCAACTTCCTTGTATCCTAAAAGGTCATAAGCCGCCTGGTTAACATTTCTGATTGTGGCATCCGGATTAACCACAATTAGCATATCGGTCATACTTTTGATAATATTGTCCACGTAATCTTTGGCATTCACTAATTCTTCCCTTGAAGCCAGCAACTTGTTGGTCATCATATTAAATGACTCCGCCAAAAAACCAATCTCGTCCTTTGATTTTATTTCAGCTTTTGCGCTAAAATTTCCTTTTGCTATTTTTTCCGTTGTCTGACGCAGCAGCAAGATCGGCTTTGTCACTGTTTGTTGCAATTTCGAAATCATTATAAATGCGACAACAAGCGCGACTACTATAATAACGCCCACAATACCCGTGTAGAATTTTATGGAATTATATATCACCCTTAAATCAGACTGTATGTATACGGAGCCAATGGACTCGTTATCTAAAACTATCTGCCGGAATATATCTAAATGATTTCTTCTTATATGATAGCCATTGCTTTCAGGCGCGGGCGGCTGAAAAAAAACGTCTTCCATATCGGCGCGTTTATAAGTTGCAAACACGCTTCCATCCCCGGAATAAGTTACGGCGTATGTAATATTTGGCGAAGCTTTTAAAGCCTTTAGTATCTCTTTTGCCGCTTTTTCATCATCAAAGGATAGAGCGGCCGTGCTATTATCCGCAATTATCTTTATTTGAATAGTTAGATTATTTATCAAAGCGTTCCGAAATGAGAGGTATTCGTTAATTATTAACGCCAGGCCTGTAAAAAGCAAAACAGCCCCTGTTGTAAATAACCCTATCATGATTAATTTGTATTTTATAGAGAGGTCTTTACTTTTGCCCATATTCGTCATCCTTGCCGAGTCCCAGGATAGGGAAAAACGGAGCTTTTAATCAAACACGCCCGGCCGGCGATATCAATATTAAACTCCATGCGCCGTTTTGCCGTGTCCAATAAATAGTTGATTTCAAATTTACCATTTCAATGTTATTTGACCATATACGCCACGTTCCACCTCGGTTGCATCTTTCCCATACACAGAGCCAAACTCCTGGTGGTCCGGATCAAGCAGATTCTGAAACACAATGCTCATTTCCAGTTTTTCAGACGGTTTCCAGCCCAGTCTTGAATCCAGGCGCAAATAACTGGATACATCTTGACTTGGCAGACTGTCAACATAATAGAGCGAGGCGTCGAATTCCAGATTAAAAGGCAAGTTGAGATAGGAACGCAGCTGAAATTGATGATGAGGGTTGTCACCTTCTAACTGATTTGGCGATTCATTAGACCCGGACGCAAAAGGGCTAACACTTAATGCGCCGGGATGCAGTTCCATTTGAAGATATGTATATCCGGCGAATATCCTCAATGTATCAGTTGCCTGGTAATTAACGGCAATTTCCACGCCATAAGTTTCTCCATCCATATTATTATCCGCTCTTTGCGCAAAAATTAGCTGAGGGTCCGGAGTAGCCCTAAAAGAGGGGCTGCTCTGTTCGAGAGTATAAAGATCGTCATAAACGTTATAAAACAACGCAACATCAAATGAGAGATTCCTGAACGGCTGCGTTCGATAACCGATTTCGTTAGCGATAAGGTTTTCAGACATAAAATCCCGGTTGCCATGCTGGTGAATATGAATTGAAGGATTTTCGTTAACATGTAGATCTAGATTTATATCGTTCTCTAAACGGGATGGAGTGCGGACAGCCCTTGAAACAGCCGCCCAGAACGTATGCTGTTCATTGGGTGTCCATAAAATACGGGCATTTGGCTGCAACTCAAAGCCTGTATAATCATTCATTTCAAACTTAGAACCCAAAGTCAATCTAAGACGGTCGGCAACAAGCTCAATCTCGTCTTGCGCAAACACATTAAACAGGTTGTCGCTTCTAATTTCAGGTTCAAATTCAATAAAGAAATCATCATTATTATCAAGTTCATTATCCACTATTCTATAACCTCCCCCAAGGATAAACCGTTGACGTTGCCCTAAAGCAAATTGATGATGTATATCCAGATCAACAGTATTTACAATTTGCCTTAATTCATCACGGCGTTCAGCGCGGTCGTAGTACAGTTGCGTCACTGTATTAGAAGTTTCAGAGAAAGTATGATTCCAACGGGCAATTATATTGCCGCCGGCGACATCAGTGGTTCCTTTAACGGTTTCAGGGATGGCCGTCGTTTTAGATGCCAGAGATGTCCCATCATGACCGTTATAGATATCGCCGTGCAGAGTCAATGTGTTATTGTCTGAAATATCCCAATCAGACCGAAACCCTCCCTGGGAAATATCCCACTCATCCCAACCCCTGACACCCGAAGGAAAGACTGCGTCGTCACGTGTTGAATATTTTGCATAGACACGGTAGTAAGCATTGTTTCCAAATTTCCCTCCGTACCTGAGCGCCCCGAATCCTTTCTCCTCATCGCCCCCTCCAACATTTATAAGGCCTCCCGTGGTTTCCTTAGAACTCTTTGTTACAATATTAATCACACCGTTAACCGCGTTAGCGCCCCAGACCGTAGCGCCGGGGCCGCAACAATTTCAATGCGGTCAACGTCTTCAAGTAGAGTGTCCTGCACTTCCCAGTATACTCCCGCAAACAGCGGAGTATATACGTTACGCCCGTCAATCATCACCAATAGCTTATTAGAAAATATATTATTGAATCCACGCGCGCTTACAGCCCATACATTTGAGTTGATATGGGCAACCTGGAGGCCGGGGACCATGCGGAGAGCCTCAGGTATGCTGGTAAACCCTGAGCGGCGTATATCCTCTTGAGTAATTACAAATACAGCGGACGCAGTTTCGGAAAGTTTTTGTTCCCTTTTGGACACAGATGTTATCTCTATATCCATAAGTTGCTCTATATTGAGTTCCGTTAAGTCCATAATCAACTGCTCATGCAGGCTTGCCGTAGCTATTTCCGCCTCCGCATAAACAGCTCCTGATCCGGTTGTTTCAATAATTAACAAACTTGTATTAAGAGCTATCAATATTATAAGAATTATATTTTTCATTTTACTATTTTACTAAAACCATGAATTTATATCGGTTAAGGGCCGGCGGAAAGCCCTTTGTTTATTACTACTCTTTGGATTGGTCATGCACAACCCTTGCCAAACTCAATAGTTTGGAGCTGATCTCTAATCCGGCGCGCCCGGCAGCGTCAATATTAACCTCAAAACGCACTTTATTATTCTCAATAAATAAGTTAATAACCACGCCTTGCTCGGCAAAACCTTTTGTATCGCTTATGGTCAATATATTTGATCCCGCAAATGTTTCTAATATTTCAGCCAAATGTCCACGTTCCGATCCGCTGATAAAAACAATATAGCAGCCTTTCGCTTCCTGTGGAGATTTAATATTTTTAGACGCAACTATTTTGTTTTTAATAATTTTACCGGAAATATTTTCCAATGATTTGCCGAAAGGACAACCGCCAAGAACACAAATAGGCATATCCCCATCAGGATAGTAATTGTCAGGCCATTCAATGAATTTTATGAAGTTATAGATAAAGGCGGCCTTAACCTCGTATTCCGTTGGAGAAATGGACTTTGCATGCAAGCGTTGCGCGCCGCACATAACAGAGCCCGCAATTATAATTGATATTAATGTAATATTTATGAACTTCAAAATAACCTCTAATTAAATTGCAAACCAAATTTCCTTATAATAGCAACTTACCACTTTAACGTGATTTGTCCATACACGCTTCGTTCTACTTCAGTTGCTTCTCTCCCAAACACAGAACCAAACTCCTGATGTTCAGAGTCAAGCAGATTCTGAAACACAATACTCATTTCAAGGTTTTCAACAGGCTTCCAGCCAAGCCGTGTATCCAGGCGAAAATAACTGGAGATATCCTGGTTAGGCAAACTGTCAACATAATAAAGCGAAGCGTCGAATTCCAGGTTAAAAGGCAAGTTGAGATAAGAACGAAGATGAAATTGATTGTGAGGGCTATCTCCTTCCAGGGTATCCGCGGAATCACTTGAAGCTGAAAACGGGTTAATACTTGCCGCGCCTGGATGCAACTGCATTTGGAGATATGTATATCCGGCAAATATCCTCCATGCGTCTGTTGCCTGGTAGTTAACGAAGACTTCCGCGCCGTATGTCTCGCCATCCATATTGTTGTCGGAATGCGTGGGTATGGTTATTTGCAGCGGTGGAACTGTGTCTACGGTTGGATCGCCTTGCTCAAAAGTAAAAAGATCGTCATAGATGTTATAAAATATTGAGATATCAATGGAAAGCCGGCTAAATGGATGCGCGCGATAACCTATTTCACTTGCAATAAGATTTTCAGACTCAAAATCACGGCTGCCCCGTTGGTCTATAGAAACGGAAGGTTCCGCATTCGCGGTTATATCAAGCCGTATGTCGTTCTCAAAACGCGAGGGGCTTCTTACCGCGCGTGAGACAGACGCCCATATAGTATGTTGTTCGGAAATGCTCCATAAAAGACGGCTGCTGGGTTGTATTTCAAAACCGGTATAATCGTTTTGCTCAAATTTTGAGCCTAACGTCAAAGTCAGCCTGTTTGCCACAAGATCAATCTCGTCTTGAGCAAACAGGCTAAATAGGTTATCACTTCTATACTCCGGCCCAAATGTGGCAAAGGAATACCCATCAAGTTCGCTATCAGTAAACCTGTAGCCAATTCCCCATGTAATATCCTGACGATTGCCTATAGCAAATCTATGATGTAAATCCAGGTCGAATGTGTTTACAACATGCTTTATTTCATCTTTGCGTTCAGTTCTGTTATAGTAAAGTTGTGAAGTAATATCAGAATCGTCGGAAAAAGCGTGATTCCACCGGGCAATTGCGTTTCCTCCGGCAATTTCAGTAGTACGGACGACATTCTGTGGAGGATCTGTCGCCACGGATGTCAATGTCGTGCCTTCATGGCCATTGTATACATCACCTTGAAAGGTAAACAAATTTTTGTCCGACATTCTCCAATCAATGCGCCCTCCTCCCTGCGGCATCTCCCACTCGTCCCACGCCCTGCCGCCTGACGGCGCGGCAAAGTCATCCCGGTTGAAATATTTTGCATAAACGCGGTAGTGGGCATTGGCGCCAAGTTCTCCGCCGTACCGGATAGCCCCAAACCCCCTCTCCTCATCTCCTGCTCCGGCAACAATAATGCCTCCCTGGGTATCCTTTGCGCCCTTATTAATGATATTAATCACGCCGTTAACCGCATTAGAACCCCAAACTGTAGCTCCGGGGCCGCGAACTACCTCTATGCGTTCAACGTCTTCAAGCATTGTGTCAATTTCGTTCCAGAATACGCCTGTAAACTGTGGGTTGTATACGCTACGCCCATCAATCATCACCAATAGCTTATTTGAAAATATATTATTAAATCCGCGCGAGCTTACAGCCCATATATTTGAGTTGATATGGGCAACCTGCAGTCCGGGAACCATTCGGAGGATCTCGGGAATACTGGTAAATCCAGAGCGGCGTATATCCTCCTGAGTGATCACAAACACCGCTGAAGCGCTTTCGGAAAGTTTTTGCTCTCTTTTAGACATGGAGATAATCTCAATATCCATGAGCTGTTTAATGCTGAGTTCCGTAAGGTCGTCAATTAATTGCCCCGGCTGGTTTATCGCGTCAGTTTCAGGGTCCGCATAAACAAATTTAGACCTTATAGATTCAATAACAAATAAACTCAAGACAGAAACTGTCAATAAAATGGATATTGCTTTCATCATTTCTTGCGCGCATCCAACAAATGTAAAAAAAGCGAGGCCAAACCTTGCGGTAAAAACAATTGAACAGCTTAAAAATAATTATTAAACCGGTGGTTTCTTTGAAAACCTGGAAAAGCATTGTCAATTTTTAAACCTGACAAAGAGCCTGCCGAAGTTTTTACTGTCCTTATCCACACGGCTGTAAAGTTTCTTTATTTCAGGACGGTTCAGAAAACGCAAGACCGTCTTCTTGAGTTGGCCGCTGCCTTTGCCGTGTATGATTTCAACCATGCCGATGCGTTTATCAACCGCCTCGGCGATAACACGGTTCAGCTCATTTTCAATCAGCCGGCCTTTTTTGCAGATTTCATGAAGATCAAGCGTTAGTTTTGCCATAAATAACATTGCCTTAATTTGTTGGATACCTGACGCCGTAACACGCGCTATCCCGCCAACTCGACACCAACCACCATTTCAAGCCTTGCGATATTTTGCTCGTATTGAACCAGGGCTCTATAGTATTGCAGTTTTGCGTCAAGCAGGGTTCGTTGGCTGTCGATTAGCGTCATGAAATCATTCTCCCCTGTTTCATAGCCTACTCGCGCGGCTTTTAGAGACTGTTCGGCTTGAGGTATAACCCCCTTTTTAAATAGATCAATCGTGCTTTCAGCTGATATAGCCATTGAGACAATATCTCTAATCTGAAAAAGGGTCATGTTGTTTATAGCCTCCCGTTCGGCAACAGACGCGCTAAGCTCCTCTTTTGCCTCTTTTACCTTGTGTTTTTGTTTTGACCATAGCCATGGAATGTTGATCGACAACGCGGACGCCCATGTATCGGAAGGAAACTCGCCTATTCGGCGGTATTCAATCATTGCGGTGAAGTCGGAAAAATAGTCTTTTTTGGCAAGCTCAAGCTCAATGCCGCTCTTCTTAACTGCATGATCTGATTTTTGGAGCATGGGCCGGTTTTCTATCGCCATTTTCTCCAATTCCTGCAATGGAAATCGTAATTTGTGTTTTTCAAACTCTCTTGGTTTGCCCAGAAATGAGTCCGGCGTCCGGCCTAACAAACTGTTTATGCGGGCTTCCGCGGATTTTTTTTTCTGAGAAAGCGCAATTATGCCGTTTTCAATCTTTGACAACTCAACCATTGACGCAAGAACATCCCTTTGCGATGCCTTGCCGACTGAATACATAGCTTCGGCAATTTTTGTAAATTTTTTGAGAAGGTCCCTGTTTTCACCGCTTATCTTAATTGATTTGTGAATGAGATAGAGCTCATAATAGGCGTGTTTTACATTTGCGACAACTTCCTGGGCTTTGCCCTCCATTGCCATTTTCCCCATTTCAGCTCCCTCGGAAGCGGATTTTCCGCGCAAACGCAGCTTTCCCGGAAATGGTATTTTTTGTGAAATGCCGATTGTCAGTGGAGACATTATAGGAGCGTTTTTAACCGCCTCGGCCCCGATATTAAATGGATGGTTTGGGGAGTTGACTGCGCCGATCCTAAGCATGGGATCGGCAAGCGACTTTACCTTTTTAATCCTGGTTTTTGACGCCTCCCATTTACGCCGGGCTGCCGTTATCTCAGGATTATTGCCGACTGCCTCTCTTACTATGGAATCAAGATCAAGCTCGGCATTCTTGCTGTCCCGCAAACCTATTTTCGAACTTGCAAGCCCATCTTCATCATAGCTTAATTCATTAATTTCCTGCGCATAGGCAATTCGTAGGGAGCTGGAATAGCTTATGACAAAAATCAAAAACAAGCCAATCAGGCTTGCCCAGGTTACACTAAGCCGCCTTGCTCCCAAACAAAGGCCTGGAAGCAAGGAGCGGTCTGAAAATCTGGTTTTCATTTTACTTTTTCGTCTTTAATTTAAATATTTCTATTTAATTCGGTTTATCCGGATTAGCCGGATTAGGTAAAACTTAAACCTTAATGGCCGTGCCCGTGGTCATCATGACCGTGATCATGTCCATGATGATGGTCATGACCTCCATGATCTTCCGAGCATTTGCATTTGCCGGCTTCTCCCGAGCAATGGCCGCACTCGCATGGATCGTCGCCCTCGTCAAATCCCACAAAACAGAGGCACGTATACTTGCCGGCGTCTTCATCAAACGCGGTCTTGCATTTTGCCGAACAAAAATAGAAACTTTTATTCTCTATCTTTGATATATTATCCGTATTCTTATCTATCCTCATACCACAAACTACATCCGTCACTTTTTCGTCTTCCGCAAACGCAACCGAGCCGTTGCCAACAAACGCGGCGGTATTTAACGCAATTACAAACAATCCCAATAATAAAACACCAAAGGCAGATATTTTCATTTTACCCCTCCTCAAAACAAAAAATATTAATAAAATAGACTACAAGATAAAATTGCATAAAAAAAGGTTTTAGCGGCTGGAAATGCATCCAACCACTAAAACCTTATAATTAATCGCCATTTAAAGCGTTTATGCTAAGCTACTTTTTTAGGTTCCACCGGTTCAGGCTTGACCATTGTTATAGCTTCCTGCGCGCACGCGTTTGCGCATTCGCCGCAAGCGACGCACTTAGCCGGTTTCTCAAGATATGAAACGCCTTTAATTGTCTCATTTGATTCATCCGGTTTAATAGAAAGGCAGTTAAACGGACAGATAGTTACGCAATGTTCGCAACCTGAGCATTCCTCCTCATTAACGGTAGGCACTGCTTTCTCTTTTGGTTTAACTCTCTTTACAGTTTCACCGGTTTCATCAACTATCGCAGAAACAGGGCACGCCCTCCCGCAAGTGCCGCAAGTAATACACTTGGTAGGATCAACATAAAACCGCTTTTTAGCTACTCCAAAAATCGCGGTAGTTGGACACTGTCTTGCGCATGTGCTGCAACCAATACACTTGTCCGTTATTTTGTATGCGGGAATGCGGCTATTCTCACCAAAAAACAAACCGCCTATCATGCTGGACGAGTCATCAGTGCCAAGATAAAACGGGTCCATACCAAAAATCGGTATTCCGCCTATCTCAATGCTAAACCCTGACATGCCGGCCGTAAATGTTGGGAAATTGACCTCAATTTCGCTTTCAAATGAAGACTCTACCGCTATAGGTTTCGTCTCCACTTCAACATTCGCGCCTACACTGGCCTTGGTTTCAACATCCTGATCAACTTTAATGTCAACCTTATTTTCAACGTCAAATCCCATAGTTTAAACTCCTATTTATTTCTTTTTCTTCATTGTAGGCAATTTTACGCCTTCAAGTGTTTGACCGGCTTCAACAGTTACTTCCATTACCACAGGTTTAAATCTTTCATGCCATGTTGTTATGTTATATTTCCCGGCTGGAATATTTTCTAAAGTAAAAGAGCCTTTTCTGTCAGTTACCGCAAAGTATGGGTTTGGAACAGCAACAATATAACCTGACATTTCAGCGTGCACATTGCAAAGCAAAGCAAGCTCGCCTGGGTTTGCCAAATTTACAGTCTTTATAGTTCCTACATCATAAGTGCCGAGATTAATCTTTTCATCAGTGCCTGGAATTGGATCCGGACCGAAAACGTTATGCCTTACAGTGTCGCTATTTGGGAAATCAACAGTAGAGCCTGCCAAAACCGGCAAAACATGCGGGCTAAACGCAATATTAACCTGATCCATCATAGGAAATTCAGAGGCTGCGCCCGCAGCTTTAATTTTAACATTTTCAGGACCTTCGGCAACCAGCGTTTTAGCTGCAGGAGTAAATTTATTGTCATTAATCGATTCCAAATAGATTATTACGTCCTCTGAAGTCCTGGCCATAACCCTTACTTTGCCTTTAATTGTCGCGGGATTATCTACTTTCAACTGAACCTGTTTTGCCGCGCCGTTATTGCCCGCCACAATAGCCAAAGTCTTGGCTTTAATCTCTTCTTTAGTCAACGTCATTCTTCTTGTTGTAGTCGCGTCTACTTTTTTAGCAACACCTTTGTCGTTATCGGTAAGTACAACGCTATCTCCCGCGCCGTCTTTAGCCGCTGTCATTAGCGAGCCGATATCGGCCTTTGTTTTTGCGCCGTCAACGTCTGTAATATTTACTTTAGTGTTTTTATTAGCGGTGAATGTTTTATCTCCATCTCCGGTGGTAATAACAATTGTATTAGTCGCGGTGTCTACGCTTTTAACCGTTCCTGAAAACTCCCCTGCAACAACAACACTCGCATTAGCCAAAAAAGCGGCAAATGCAACTACTCCAACAAAAGCTCCTAAAACTTTAAAAACCTTCATAAAACCCTCCCCCAATAACAAAAAAAAAGTAAAAACCGCCCTTAAAATTAGATTTAAAATTAGATTTAAAATTAGGTGACATTATATATAACGACTCCTGTTTTAGCAAGCAAGAAAATCCTGAAAATTCAACATTTTTATGAATTATCAGGTTTCAAATACTCCTCAAACAAGGAGATAATTTTTGAGTTTTTGTCGGATCTTTGATCCAAAAAACCCTTAATCTCATCAATAACTTCTTTTTTTCGCTCATTCTTAATCCTGTTTTTGGCAACTTCAAACACTTCCATCTTCAAGTCCTCAAATCCAAACTTTTTCATCCTGCCTGCGGCTAACATCATAGACTCATTTCTTATTTTTGATAAAAACTCAGATGTTATTACACTTACCCCCTCTTCAGCGGCTCTTTTTTGCATTAATTTATAGATGCCGGGCCTAACAAAGCTCGGGGCGTTTGCAACCCGTTTTTTCGCGGTTTCAGCCCACGGAACCTTGCCGTCGCCAATATAGTGTAATTTTTCATCCGCTTTCACAGCGGCTGTCGTTTCTTTATCATCAGAAGGGCCGCCGGCAACTTCGTCTTTATTCCCTTTTTTTTTAAACATTTTGCCAAAAGGGAACATAGCCTTGTTATCATTGCCCATATTCGCCCTTGCGGCTTTCATAACCTCCGCGGTGACCTCCTCTATTCCATTTGCCTTTGCGTATTTCTCCGCCCCCTTAATTGCCATACCCTTTACAAATGACGGAACTTTTGAGAGCCGTTCTTTAGCTTCGTCCGTCCAGGGCATATTAAATTGCGCTTTCATGCCAAAAACATCCTCCTCTTTAAATTTAATTTCGACTTTTGATTTCTTGTTCCCGCTCCCATCAGGCTCATATAAACACCAGGGATCCTCAGCCAATTGATCATTGTTTGATGCAAACGCCCTTGCTCTGCATCCTTTGCAAATGGATTTAAATTCACATATCGAGCATTTACCTTTTAGCTTAAGACTTCTTAACTCGGCAAATTCGTTTGCGGTTTGCCATATTTCGGAGAATTCGCTCTTTTTAAGGTCGCCAACCGGGGTATCCATATAAGGACAGGAAGTGACCTTGCCTTCTGAAGTAATCCTGCAATAATTTGTGCCCGCCGGACAGCCTCCATCATATGCTTTTAAAAGCGGAGAGTCGGGATTTAGATTAAAAACAATCCTTTTATAATGAGGCGCGCATTTTGCGCCCACCAGCATTGAGCCCTGAAATTGCTTTTGAGTCTCATAAAGCTCCACAAGAGTATCCTCATATTGTTGTGGAGTTATATCCGTCAAACCCTGGCCACGCCCAGTGCATACAAGAAAGAAAAGCTGAAACGCGGTCGCCCCCAAATCATTTGCAAACTTGACAATATCAGGGATCTCGCTAATATTTTTATTAGTTACCGTAGTCTGTATCTGAAATGAAACACCATGGCTCTTGCACAATTCAGCGGCTTTAATAGCACCATCCCATGCGCTTTTAGCTCCCCTGAAAGCGTCGTGCGATTGAGGATCAAGCGAATCAAGGCTTATTCCAACTCCGGCTATTCCGCAATCTTTAAGCTTTGTTACTATCTTTTCAGTAAACAAACAGCCATTTGAGCCAAGAAACAGGGTCATACCCTTCTCTTTTGCGTATTTTATTATTTCAAAAATATCTTTGCGCAAAAGAGGCTCGCCGCCTGTTAAAATAAGAATTATTCTGGGATTAAGGGCAGCTATTTGATCAATAATGCGGAAACATTCAGATGTAGTTAACTCATCGGCGGCTTCAGAGCCGCTTTTAAAACATTGTTGAGCATCTGCGTCTATATAGCAATGCTTACAGCGCAAATTGCATTTTTTGGTAAGGTTCCAGGAAATAGCGTGGGGTATGGACTCCATTGTATACCTGATTATTCAGTGTTGGTGAAAATGTAGTTTAAGTTTGTTAAGCGCGCCTTGAAAATTAGATTCAAAACAACAAAAAGAGATGAAAATGGATTTATACAAATAAGAGGTATTAAATCCTTTTTTATAGATTAGAAACAAAGAACATTAATCGTGAGGCATTCCCATTTGGCCGCCCCATTTATCCTTTACCTGATCAACCATTTCAGAAGTAACCTGCGAACTGCCACTCTCTTTAGCATGTTTCTCTATCTGTTTAATGATCATGCCTCTAATAAAGAATGGAATTTTTCCAACTCGTGTTTTAGCATCCTCATCCCATGAAACTTCAGTTGTGTCAAACTCTTTATCCGTAGCAGGGTTGTCTGAAAACGGAGATACTTTTTTACGAGGTTTTACGCCGTCCTTGTTAAACAATGAAGCGGATTCGCCTTTTGTATCTTTTGCGGCTATAATCAGATTACAATCAGCCAATCGTAAAAGATTCTCGGTTGCCCCTCCAATATCAAGTTCTCCGGTATCGTGTATACCCGTCCTTCCCACTATCATCAATGACGGCGGATTATCCTTAATATATTTCAGGATTGAATAAAAAGGTTTGCCTTCCAACAAAGTAGTCGTAACTTCAACTCCGCAATCTTTAATTGCCTCTTTAGCGTCGTCTAAATGGCTTTGGTATAACTTAGCCATCCCGTTGTCAATAATATCCTCATGTAGTTGTTCCTGCTCTTCAAATTTGAATATTTTACCTGCTTCTTCAGAAAGAACATCCGCAATACCTTTAAACGCTACGCGGTGATATTCAGGATCAAACGCAGAAACCAACTCTATTGTAGTCCCATATGTTTTGCCTAATATTGACGCCATTTTGACACCCCTAAGAGAAGTTCCACTGCCGTCAACAGCAACAACTATTTTGCCATGTATTGGTTTGTCATTTTTTACCACTAAAACATCTGTGTCAATCCTTCTAACAACTCTTTCGCATACAGTTCCAATCAAATTTCCTTCAACCGCGCCAAGTCCTGTAATGCCTATAATAACCAGATCATAATTTGAATCTTTAACATCATTAACTATTTCAAGATAATTCTTGCCCTCAATAAGTTTAGAATCAAAAGCAACACTGCCTTTATTGCACTTTTCTTTGAAAACATCCAGATATGAGTCGGAAATCATTTCTAATCCCTTGCCTATTAACACATCATGCAAATCTCTCTGGCGTTGCAACTCTTTCTCTTCTTGAAACTCCTCAGGCAAGCCGCTTTCAAGGTCTGTAAAGCGCTTATAATGCAAATTTGCGGCATAAACATGGCTGCCTATTAATTTTGAATCAAACTTTTTTGCAAGACTTACACCTATATCAATGCAATTGTTTGATATTTCTGAATTATCTACCGGTATCGTTATATTTTTAAACAATTTATGAGTCCTATGAGTCAAATAATTTTTTAGAATAAAAAGATATAATAACAATTAAAGAATATCATGTCATTATATTTTTTATCTATATCTTTAAATGAAGATGTATTAACGCTGAGGGGTATAGAGCTTTTATGATTTACTTCTATCGTAAAAGAATTGTATGTGCAATCGATGTATAAACTATCTATTTTATTATAGATAAGAACAAAATTGGGGGGCTAGTAAATAGAAATGAATAATATTCTATTCATTTCTATTTTTTATTTAAAAACCAATTCCACTCTAGAACTGCTACTCCAACAAAAAAGGCGGTTGCAAACCCAAGAATAATCCACATGGCTACACTGCCTCCCTCTTCATCATCACCAGCAGCGGTAGCATCAGCAGTGGCATCAGCAACCTGAGCACCGGGAGTTTCTTTAGGCGCGGATAAAGTCCTAACATATGAAGCCAATTCGCTAATCCATCTTTTTTCAAAAGTCATACCCCATGGAGGGCAAAGATTTGATTTACCAACTGAAGCTGAACCTCCAGTTATTACACTGCTGATATGCGCGTCATTAATAGATGCCATAAATCCGGCATCAGAAAGATTAGCAGGTTTTGGACTAAGACTCGCAGCCGCAAATTGGCCTTCTCCATTGCCGGTCTCTCCATGACAAGGCGCGCAAAAGTGGTTAAACCTATCAACAATTGAAGTCTCGCCTCTTTTTTTCATAATATTTTCTTCAGTTAAAGAAAATACCAAATCAGTAACTACACCCGCTCCAAATTCAGAGCCATTATACTCTATTAAAGAACGAGTAGCATAGTATTCGCCGTATAAGTTAAAATCAAGGGTTTTAACCG
This sequence comes from Candidatus Anammoxibacter sp., assembly GCA_021777105.1. Classification (GTDB taxonomy): domain Bacteria; phylum Planctomycetota; class Brocadiia; order Brocadiales; family Anammoxibacteraceae; genus Anammoxibacter_B. Next base: position 71,117 of record JAIQZQ010000098.1, on the reverse strand, counting down.
GCCCGTAAGGTGTCTCTACATCTTTTGCATTAACAGATGCGCTTATAAAAAACAGTGAAAAAATTAATGCGGTTAATCCCTTAAGAATTAAGCTATATTTTTTACTATTTAATAATTGACTATTCATTATTATTTAATTCCTATTTAAGACGTCAATATGTTTAATTAAAATGATCAATCCTGCATTGTTAACAGATAATGAGTAATGCTCATAGCTTCCTCATCAGTTAATCCAAAATTTGGCTCTACAGCCCCAGGATTTGCCTTTTGTGGATCTTTAACATGAAACAAAATAAACCCAGGTTCAAGTCGAGTGCCGGCTTGGTTTAAATTAGGCCCAACTACTCCTCCATTAAGCCCAACAGTATGACAAGTCAAACACCCTTTAGTATCAAAAAGCTCTTTTCCTTTAGCAACTTCCGTATCGTCAGGTTTTAAATCACCTAAATCAGGAACTTCATCGTCAGTTAATACAGTTTCAATAAATTCTACAGCTAATTCAGCTTCCTCTTTTGTAAGATTAAATTTAGGCATTTGCTTTAATAAAGGGCGAACAGGATTTGGCCTTTGTAAAAAGTCAAGTTCCCACTCGGCGTTTAATTTACTGCCTGCTCTTGATAAATCAGGAGCAAAATGCCCTCCTATACCCTTCATTCTATGACAAGTTAAACATCTAATCTCATTTAACAATTTTTCAAATTTTGCAAACTTGCTATTGTTTTTAGGAAGAGGTTGTTGTGGTGGAAGCAAATCTTGAATACCTTCAATATCATGGCAAACAAAACATCTTCTGAATGTTATTATCTTTTTCCCCTTTTCAACTAGGGCAGAATCAGCCCTTAATGCGGCAAACGCTTTTTGACTTTTCTCAAGCATCTCTTTTTCGCCTGATAATTCATATATACCTTCGGCGTCTAGTTCATCTAAAGTTTTTCCATAAAACACTTCAATATCAGGTTTGAATTGTTCATCCCTCATTAGAAACTCAACTAAACTTCTCAGTTTTTGATCATCTAGTCTAAATTTTGACATCTGACTATTAGCAAAATATCCCTGAGGTTCTTTAATCCATTGATATAACCAGTTTCTATTTACTTTTGTATATATCTTTCCAAGATCAGGCCCAACACCAACAGCTCCAAATTCCTCATTTACACGATGGCAAATTACACACCTTGAAGTGCTAAAAAGGGTCTTACCTTCAGCAAAAAGGGTATCCATCTTATCATATTGTTCATCATCAAATTCACTATCTGGTAAAAGCAAAAAATCATCAAATTCAATTTGAGGAAAGTTTGGATCGGCAATACTTGCAAGATATGCTATAACAGCGTCAATTTCCTCATCAGTTAACCTTAAATTAGGCATCCTTGCTTTTGAATCATGACCTTTCGGATTGGCTATCCATTTTCTAATCCAATCAATATTAACTTTGTGAGTAACATTTTTTAAAGTTGGCCCATTTTTAGGACGATTATGAGGATCCCACATTCCAAAAGGAAGCTTTTCAGGTTCAGCTTGTTTAGAAAAAGCTGAGCTTGTTGTCATAAAAATACAACTAATTAATAATGTTAATACTATTAAAATTTTCTCTATTTTATTCATTCTTTTTTGTCTTGTGTGAAATTGGACTTAGAAATTATAAAAATTAATTATCTTTTGTAAAATTGAAATTTAGAAATTGGTTTGTTTTAGGTTTAAATCTTCTTCTTAATCTAGCCATAAACCACATTTCAGCGCCAACAGCCATAATTACTGCAAGAGCTATATAAACATAAATAACATTGGATTCAGGTGTCATAAGAATAAGATAATACCATGGCGCAACATTGTGCTTGCCGCCTAAATCAGTAGTTGCTCCATTCCATGTAGCAAAAGCTAATGGAATATTCTTGTTTGTTTGAAATTGAATATCGCTTTTGCTGTTGGTTTTAAGAGCCCGTTTCATAACAACTCTCCATTTACCATTCTTCCAGTGACTAGCTCCCGTCACACCCTGACTATCCATACCTTGAATCTTTGGAGGGGCTTTAAATCCCTTTGCATTCATTTCTCTAAAAAAAGAACCTCCATTTAACTCTCTTATATTTTGAAATCCTTCTTTTTGCGCTTCAGGATTATAATCTGCTTTCCAGTGCCAAATATTAACAGCTCCGCCTTTTATACCCATTGCAAAGTGAGGCTTTTGAACCCCTTCTTTAAATTTAGCCGGAAACTGAACAGCTACAGCATCTTTGTAAGTAATATCCTGCGCCCCGGTTCTATCATCCCATTCAAGAAGAAAACTAATATCAGTTTTATTAAAAACCGATCTAACTGTAATTGCGTTTAATGAAGGAACCCATTGTCTTGGAACAACCATTAACTGTGGGCCGGTAAATATTTCAGTTAAAGGCAATGTTTCCCAAACCGGATCGTTAGGATCGCTTGGCAACTCTTCAGCCTCAAGCATTATAGACTGTATCATAATGCTGCCACCGGAAATTGTAACAGGCTTATTTGCTCTTTGAATTGATTTTACAAAATGAGAAACATGCCATCGTTCCTCTTCCGTTAATAAATCTACAAAAGAACCCATTGGAGTCCCGTTTAAACCTGTTGACACTCTTGTAAATATATCCTGTACTTCATCGCCGCCTTTAAATAACCACCCTTTAGTTAAATCTCTGGCCTTATACTGAAAACCCCATTCATTTCGCATAGTCTTTGTTATAGGGCCATCTCCCCGGCCATCGACTCCATGGCAAACAAAGCACTTTGCTTTATCAAAAACTTCTTTTCCTTTTGCAATAGTTTCAGGAGTCATAGCAGGGCCGGAACCAACTTGCATTGATTGACCAGGGCCTTCGCTTTGCCACCTATCATTAAAGGTTTTAATATAAGCAATAACATCTCTTCTTTCAGATTCACTAAGCAAAGTTCCAAAGAAAGGCATCGCTGTGCCGGGCACACCTTTTGTAATTGTTCTAAATAAATCATCTTCAGTCGGCAATGTATTAAAAGGAGTTGTCCTGAACTTAAAATGAGCGTCTCTAAAATTACGAGGTTTAGGATCAAGCCTTGGAACTACAGGGCCATCACCCGCGCCGTTAAAACCATGACAGTAATAGCATCTCTTTTCAAATATTGTTTTGCCGTTTCCAGCGTCCTGCGCGTATACATTTGTAAAATTTATACAAAATATAGCAGCGCATATAAATATTGTAGCTATAATATATTTTTTCATTTTATTCATGCAACACCTCTGGTTCTCTTGGAGAAACATCGGCTGTGACATACTCGCCCATAATAATCTTCCAAATTTGGTCTTGTGTAAAATCAGGAGCCCATGGGGGCATAGTAGAATCCCAAGGAGTAGCTGCAGCCGGTAAACCAGGACCGCCTTCTTTAATTCTCCAAACAGGATAATTTTCAACAATAGTTCCTATTGTTCCAGGGTCTCTAAAATTAGCAGGTTTTAATCTAAAAGTATTAGACCATGGACCTTCACCATCAGCTTTTGAGCCATGACAAGGTCTGCAATGTTGTTGATAGAGAATTTTACCTTCTTCTACATAATACAGCTGTTTCTCTTCAGACTCTTTTCTAAAAGGATTAGATAGGCTTTCAAATTTACCAGGCAAAGTAGGATGCTGTATCCTTAACTCAGTTGGCGAAGCAATTGATGAAGAACCGCATGAAAAAGTAAACCATCCCACAAATAAAGGGAAAGCTGTTAAGAATACTATTCTTAATATTGAAGTTGCCGCTGTATCTGATTTATCTGGAACCAGCATACTAAAACAATATTTCAATTTGTAATCGCTTATAGACACATAAACAAGAACACAAACCGTAACCATTATCATATACCATCCCATTAAAGTGCCTGGTGTTGGTAGTAGATGACCTTTTCCCATGATATTCATCCAAATCAAGGGAAATCCAAATTTGAAAATGCAATAGAAGATGGAAATAGTTAAAATTACCCATGCCATCAAATATTTATTTTTTATTCGTAAACTTTCGTCTTTCATTTAATCGATCCTAAATTCTTTATTTAAGATTTAAATAATTAGAAATTTAACTTTTCTGACTTATTAAAAATGTAACAATATCATATAATTGTTTTGTGCTTAACATTTCAGCAAAATTGCCCGGCATCATTGAAACATCCTGCTTTTGCATCTCTTCAATTTCATCTTTGCCAAAAGTGTAAACAGATATTTCTTTGCCGCCTTCATCAACGGCAAGGTCAATTTCATCTTCAGTGTCTCTTTTAATAATACCTGAATAAGGCACGCCATCGGTATCAACAAGATAAACAGTTTCGTAACCATTTACAATAACCGCGCTTGGTTGTAAAATAGATTCAACAAAATATTCAGGTTTTTGAACAGCGCCAATACCATTTAAATTAGGACAAACAGTATTCCCTCTGTTCATTATAGTGTGGCACTTTACACAACCGGCAGGTCCATTAATATCAAAAAAGAGTTTCTCGCCGGCAACCGGATCAGCCGGCAACGGCGCCTCCCAAGGTTTTTCATCCGTCCCTTTTCCGCCTTCAGGTATAGCGTCTTTAAACTTCATCAGAGCTTCAATATCCTCTTCGCCTCCTAAAGTTTGTAAATATGCTAAAACCGCTAAAATCTTTTCTTGGCTTAATAATATTGGAGGATTATAAACTTTAGGCATTATCTTGCCGAAACCCTTAACTATATATGCCTGAGGCTCTACAATTGAACTAACAAGATATTCCAACGGAGAAGATTCGCCGGTTTCTTTAATTCGGTTCATTGCAGTTGTAAATACACCTTCATGATCAGGACATCTTGTTGCGCTGCCTTCACCTCCAACTTTATGACAAGTGCTACACTGACCTTCGCCAAAGTAAATCTCTTTGCCAACTTCGGCGCTAATTCCGCCGGTATCTGCTCCACCGCTTCCTCCACCGCCGGACACCTGAGTCACATAATTGCATATTCCGACAAATAGACCCAGCACAATACAGGTAAAAGCTACAATTAAAAGAAAGGATTTGCTCATTCCTATCTATTCTCCATTAAATTTGAATTATATTAAATTTTCTCGCCACCGTTAGTTGTGGCTGCGACAACATGAATCTCTTCTTTATCAGCATGAGGGGATCCGCTTATCTTTTTTTTTCTGTCCCCCAAACCTGCCAGATAGAAAACAAAAGAAACAAGGCTAAGGTATATAGCAATTACAGACGCATTAGTCAAACCAAGAGTTAATATACTTGGTGTAAACGCATCCGCCGACGTATCCTGCATATAGCCATAAATATGCCAATCCATCCTTAAACCTGATCTAATAAAGCCCATAACACCCATGATAGTAACAATAGAAACACAAACAAATATAAGGGCATATTGTGAACGAGGCGCTATTTTTCCCATTGCTATAGGTCCAATAATTTTGCACTTTCTGAATATTATAATATCAATCACTGCGTTCATAAACATAACACTCAAAACCATAAGAACCTGACTAACAGTAATGTACCGCATAACAAGATTTGCTTTTGACATTACTATAAATCCATAAGAACCTAAAAACATTACTACAATTAATCCTATAGAACCAAAGTTAATCCAAACCGCAAGTTTGCCTTTATTAAATATAGTTAACACTGCAGATGCGCCTATAACAACTGCCTCTATAATTAAAACATAAAATATCGGCATAAAGAAATGTTTTACATCTTTAATATCTTCAGCATTTAAACTGGAAATAGCATAAAGGACATGCAATGCAACTAATATAGCAGCCATACCAATTATAACACCTTTGCCGATAGCTCCCTGTTCTTTGAAATGAACAGTATCGCCTTTATTAGCTCTCCTATACATTAGGAAAGTGAAGAAGGTGCAGGTAATAATCATATTTAATACAGCAAGCTTGCCTGTCATAACTCCAAAAAATTTAGAAAATGGATGATAGGCCTCGCCGATTATAGCTCGCTCTTCGCCGGTAAGTGGCAAATTATGCGGTGTTAATAGTATCATAATCCCAATAAAGACTAGGGCAAACACATATTTTGCAAACTTATTATATCGCTCGCCACCAGGAATGCGCTGTATACTAAGCCATAAATAATAATTTGCGCCGGTAAATATAACAGCTATCATTGTTACCTGAACAATAAACGGCCATGAAAATGCTCCGCCCATCATTTGGTTGCCCATAATAGGACTTGCGCTATAAACTTCTCTGCCAAGGTAATATCCCGCAAAAGGCAATGGAATAAGAGCGCACATAGCTACAAAATTACCAATATAGCCCATCCAGTCATAATGCTCTTTTTGCTCCTGAGTTTTTGAACTCATGAATTTAACAGCAGAATATGCGCCTACTATAATACCTCCAAAAGCAAGATTGCCTAATAATCTATGAATATTAACTGGGTTCCAAAGAGGATTGGCAACCGCATGCCAAAGACTATGAACCTCGCCGGTTTCCATATCTATACCTGAAGGCCCCATCATGAACGTAGCCCATGAGTTTGCTGCCATCATAATAGCTGTGCCAAACAAATTTAAAAATACACCAATAGTTATATGATATATCTTTCTATAACCATCTTTTAACAAATCCCATGAATAGTACCAAGCGTAAAGACAAAATGTTTCGCCAAAGAAAAACAGCGCATATATCCACATTGATTTGCCAAATATACGAACTAATTCATGAGAAAAAGTTGGATATACCGTTAGCAGTGTAAAAGCTAATAAACCACCTAAAGCTGCGGTTGTAGCAAATGCGGCCGATAATAATTTGGCCATTTCATGCGCTAAATTATCAAGTTTCTCATCTCTTGTTTTAGCGTAAATCATTTCCATTACAACCGCGAACATAGGAACGCCTAATACAAACGCGCCAAACATAAGATGCAACTCTGCAATTATCCAAACCATTATACGCGGGTTTAAACCAAAGAGAGATCTATAGTCTACCGGTCCTTCTCCTCCGCCTTCTGAAGCAAAAGAGATTCCTGAATAAAGAACAAGCGCAACAAAAGCTAAGATTGATAAAAATAATGAGCTTTTATTAAACTTTCCTAAAAACTTTGATTTGTCAGAATTAAAAATTTTCATATTAATCCAAATATTTTCCCGCTAAATAGTTTGTAAACTTTATTAAATTAACTAATTTTCTAATATATTATTTACTGCGCTTTTCTTCTCTTTTTCTTAGGAGTCATTTCAAAATCAACAACAACCTCTTGTCCATCAGCTACAGTAACGTCCACTTTTTTTCTTCCTAATGCTTCTTGCCATACTACAAGTTTATATGTGCCGGCAGGAACATTTTCTATTTTATATTTGCCGTTCTCATCGCTTATAGAATAATAAGGATCATCACGAACAACTAAATATCCTGTCATCCATTTATGAACATCGCATGTTACTTTTACAACTTCTGCTTTAGAAAATTTATTCGAAATTACGCCGCCAAAAGGAACACCTTTATTGAAAGGGCGGTTTTTCATAGAATATGAATGTAAATTGTGCATTACTTTATCAGTTTTATTTGGAAAGTCTACTGTTGATCCAGTAGGAACAACCATTATATGATTAGTAAAAGCGCAATTTGCTTGAGGAAATACTGGATTCTCAGCAGGCACAGCCATTTTTTCTCCGCCTTCAACACCCTTTACTCCAACCAGAGCATTTTTAATACCGTTATCAGCCGATAATACTAACTTTTCCGAAGGTTTTGATTCTGCCCCGCAAACTTCAGGATCTTTATTTATAACAGCAGGTGGATAATTTGGGTTTTCGCCAACAAATTTAACGGTGCCAACAATAGTGCCGCCGGCAAAAGCATTATATGAAACCGCAATGCTAACCAACATTGCAATTGCAGTTAATGTTACTTTAAAATTTTTCATATTATCTCCTTTGAATATATAAACAAATATTAAAAAGTAAATTTATTTTAATAAAATCTAAAAACACTTAACAGCGAGTCTAATAACTTTTATCTGAAAAGTTAAAATTTAGAAATGAATTAGCTTTCTTTTTCTTCCTGGCTCTCCATGTAAAGAACCATTCTAATATATAAGCAATCGCTATAAATATGCCTGTGTAAATATAAACACCTGCCGGAGTGCCGGCCTCTAAAACTAAATAGTTCCATGTAGACAGAGCCATTCTGCTTCCTTCTTCACTATTTGAGCCATCCCATGCTTGAAATGAAACAGGAATAAATTTGCCTTTTTCAAACTGAGTGTCATTTTTATCTTCAGTAAGCAAAGCCCTTTTAATAACAACACTCCATTGTCCATCATCCCAAATACCATTTCCAATCCCTGTTTGATTCTCTTCAGGTTGGGAAGCAAGAGGTTTCTTATGCCCTTTTCCAAGAAGCTCATCTACAGAGCTTTTCTTTTCTGTATTTTCTTGCCAGTCAGCATTATACTTTAAAAGATAAACAGGATCACCGGAATAGCCCCACATAAAATGAGGTTTTTCAGTCCCTTCAACCGGCTTTAAAGGAAATTGAAGAGCAACGGAATCACGCAAGATAAAATCATTTGCCATTATCATATAATGTGGATCAAACTCCGGATCTTCTGAAGCTAAAATAGGATAAGCAGTATCAGTTGGAGGAACAAGCGAACCTTCATCATGCTCAACGTCCTTAAATCTATCATCATATTTTAAATTAAAAGCAATATCATTCTCATTAAATAATGCCTTTATAACCATTGTATCAACTGAAGGAATTAACCATCTTGGTTTCCAAATTATTTGACCTGCAAGAGAAACTAGTAGAGGTTCAGCCTGATCCCATTGAGGATCATTTGGATCTAGAGGCAATTCACCTTCAACTAACTTTGCTTTAAGCATACTACCCGATAGATTTCGCTCCTGAATTATTGATTTTACATATAATGATAAATCCCATCTCTCTTCATCATTTAAATTATCAACAAAAGAAGGCATAGGAGTTCCATCCATACCTGTTGTAAACCTGGTATAGATATCCGAAACTTCCGTCCCACCCCTATATTTCCAAGCCTTTGTTAAATTTCTTGGCAATATACGATACCCTTCCTGATCAGTTAATTCTTTAGCAGATTCTCCATTTCCACGACCATTTTCGCCATGACATTTAAAACACTCTGCTTTTTCATAAGCAGCCCTGCCTTTTTGAATTCTATCAGGGCTTGATTGAGGAGCTGTGCCTATATTAACTGTAGCTTTATAAGGATCAAGACTGGAATCAGTAAAATACTCTGAAAATGTTTTAATGTATGCTATAACTTGTTTGCGTTCAGTTTCACTTAAAAGAGTAGCGAATGAAGGCATAGCCGAACCAGGCATACCATTTGTTATAGTCTTAAACATATCTTCATCAATTGGCAAATTACCGGTTGATGTAGTTCTGAGTTTAAACAAAGCAGAAACAAAATTTCTTGGTCTAGGCTCTAATATTCCCGCAGCAGGTCCATCGCCCGCGCCTTCTACTCCATGACAAGGCCAGCAGTGACGTGTATATACTTCTTTTCCCGCTTTAATATCTTCCGCGCCATCTGGAAACTTTGCCAAAGCAATAGGCATACTAATTGACATTAATCCAAAAATTAAAAACAGACTCTTGAATTTTATTTTAGAAATTATTTTTTTCATTCTTTTTTTGTTTCTAGTTTATCCTATATTTGAATATACATTAAAAGACTTACTAATGAGCAGCTTCAGGTTGTCTTGCCATAACCCTTGCTATATCATAAGCGGCCATTGCAACTTTCCAGATTTCTTCATCTGAATAATCATATTTCCAAGCCGGCATTGCAGAATCCCAAGGCGTTGATTCAGGTGGCAAGGCAGGATTCCCTTCCTTTGCTCTCCAAAATACATAAGTTTCTATTACTGTTGCAATAGCGCCCATGTCTGTAAAATTAACAGGTCTTAAACGAAAGCCATCTGCTTGAGGGCCGTTTCCATCAGCTGCGCATCCATGACATGGATGACAATTCAACATATATATAGCGCGACCCTCATTTGTCGCTTTTTCAACCATTGCTAACTTTGCTTCTTCATGCCCTATATTGCCTAAGTTTTCCTCTTTAATAAATTTCTTAAGAGCTTCTTCGGTTGGATGCCTAAAAGGATTTTCCAACTTGCTGAACTTTCCAGGCAAAGCAGAATGTTGTATCCTTATTCCAGTTGGGGACACTGTCTTTGGCGATACCCAATCATAAACACCCCATCCTATAAATAAGGGCACTAAAACCATTACAGCCCAATATTGAGGCGTATTGCCTTTAGCCAAAAATCTGACAATTGGCCCGTAGAATTCCTCGAATTTTTTTGCTGAATATGATATATATGAAAAAACAGCAAGAATTACAAGCAATAGGTACATTAACATACCCGTTCCCGGAAGCGGTATAAGCTTATCCCCTCCCTTTATCGCTTGAAAAATGAAAGGTGTCACAAATTTCAAAAATAGGTAAGCAATCGTAAATGAAAGAATTGTTACCCAAAAGAAATGAAATTTTTTCTGCTTTGGCATTATTAATCCTTTAGATATCTACAAACAAACTGAAAATATATAATATTTACTTTAAAGTTAACAAATAAGCCAGAAGATTATGAAAATCTTCCATCTTAATTACATTCCCAAACGGCGGCATAACTGATGTTTTTAAAGTTTTAAGCTTTTTAACTTTATCTTTAGGTATATCAGTTACATTGCCTGCGCTATCCATAACCAGAACATGAACTTCATTATCTTCTTTTAATATACCTGTTATAATCTTGCCTTTTTTGGTTTTAACTTTAACAGGCTCAAAACCACTTGCAATTACAGCGCTTGGCTCTAATATTGATTCAATAATATATTGAGGCGACCTTGTTGCAGCTACTGTTGTTAAATCAGGTCCCACTTTAGCGCCAACACCTTTTATTGTATGACATTTGGCGCAAGCAATATCTCCCTTTAAATCAAAGAATAATGCTTCACCTACAGCAACATCTCCACCTTGATAAGGTTTCCATTCTTCAACTGCTCCACCTCCTCCGCTTGCAGCGCTTGCCATAACTTCCTCAGGCAATACTATAGCTTCAATATTCACTTCTCCATCCTGGCTTTGCAAATAAGACACAACGGCCTTAACTTCATCAGGAGATAATGCAATTGGCGGTTTATAAACTAAAGGCATTTCAGGTTTAAAGCCTTTTACAACATAAGCAGAAGGTTGGGCTAATGATTCTACTAAATAACCCGTAGCATCCATTGCGGCTCCCGCTGTGGTGCGTTCAGCAGCTCTTTCAATAGCTCTATCACCAACTCCGCCAAGATTTGGCCCTCTTATACCGCTGCCCTTTTTTCCAATGCTATGACAAGTATGACACTGTCCTTTGCCCCAAAAGATAGTTTCGCCTCCTTCAGGACTAACACCAGTTTCAGTAGCCACCATCTCGCCTTTTTCTCCTGAAAGCTTAGTAACTATACTGCCAATATATATAAACCCGCCTATGAGAATACATATAAAGAGCGCCATAAACCAAAAAGATCTTTGCATATTACTTTTATTCCTTTTATTTGAAATCTACACAATCACACTATAATAATAAATATTTAATTAATATTTAATAATTTAATTTTTAATCTTTTTGCCACCGTTATGAGATGCTGCCGTATCGTCTTCCTTATGCCCCTGTAAACTGCTTAACCAGAACACCATAGATGTCAACGCAAAGAATATTATCATAATAAGACCAACAACCCATGTCATATTAAATAAAGTTGGTGTAAAACCCCAAGGCGATGTATCACGCAATACCGCGTAAATATGCCAATCTTCCCTTAAACCCGATCTAACATAACCCATCAATCCCATTGTCATAATCATAATTACGCACAATAGAATTAACGCAAATTGAGAGCGTTTATGCATCTTACCCCATTGTATTTCAGAAGTCTCTGCTTTTGAGAAGTAAACAGTATCTATTACCGCATTCATGATAAGACATGTTATCAACATACAAACCTGACTTACTGAAAGGTATCTGAGTCCTAAATTAGCATTTTTCATTAAAACAAAACCCCAGTACCACATGAACATTGCAACCATTATAATAGTAGAACCGAACAGAACCCATTGCCCTATTAAGCCCTTATTAGCATATGTTAAAGCAACTGCAGCCACTATACAAACCGCTTGAATAAACAAGCAAATATATATCGGACTTACGTATTGTTTAACCTCTGGGTCAAGATCCGCTCCCATAACCGAAAAACCATAGCCAATAGTCATAAACAAAGTAATAGCCATTCCAACAAACATTGCTATATGCTTACCCGATCCTGCCTGCTGTGTAAAAGGAACAGTTTTAAATTTATTTGAACGCCTATATAACAAAAACGAAAAGAAAGTAGTAACAATCATCAAGTTTACAACGGCATTTTTTGCGGCCATAACACCAAAATATTTAGAGATAATATGATATTGCTCGCCAATTAAAGATCTCTCTTCACCCGTTAAAGGTAGATTATGCGGAGTCAACCATACCGCAAAGCAAAATACAATAATACCGTTTAGATATTTTATATATCCTGTATATCTATCAGATCCCTTTATACGCTCCATACCTGCCCATAGGTAATAATTAGCGCCAAGAAACATAATACCGATAAGAATCGCTTGAACAATAAATGTCCAGGAAAACCTGCCGCCCATCATTATATTGCCCATAACCGCGCTATTACTATAAACCTCCCTGCCAAGAAAATAACCGGCAAAAGGAAGAGGTATCATTGCTCCTATACCAACAAAGTTACCTATGTATCCCATCCAATCATAATGAGCCCGTTCTTCGTCAGTCTTGCAACCCATAAACTTAACTGCAGCATAAGCACCAACGATAAAACCTCCCAACACAATATTCGCAATAAATCTATGAATATTTAGAGGATTCCAAAGGAAATTATGTGTGGCCTGCCACACAGTGCCTACAAATTGTCCTGTTTCATGATCAATACCGGCCGGCGACATCATAAACGAAGCCCATGAATTGCCTATCATCATTAAAGAGATACCAAATAGATTAAGTAAACAACCAACACCTATATGTAATGCTTTATTATTTTGTGTTCTGTCCCATGAATAGTAGTAGAAATATAGACAAAAAGCTTCGCCTATAAAACATAAACTATATATAAACATTGCTGAGTTAAATACATTTGTCATGTAATTCATAAACTCAGGATAAAGACAAAACAATGCAAATCCAAGAATACCGCCTGTAGCCGCCGTCATTGAAAAAGCTGATGACAAAAGCTTAGTAAACTCATGAGCTAAATCATCCATTCGCTTCTCACCTGTCTTTGCGCCTATTACCTCTACACCAACCGCAAACACAGGAACCGCAAGCACGAATGCCGCAAATAACAGATGAATTTGAGCTATAATCCAAACAAGTATTCTGGAATCCGCTCCAAAAAAGGTGTTGTAACCTTCCATTTTAAACTATTCCTCTCTCTTCTATTGTTTTTTATTTTGTGAATTCAAAATTTTCAGTAGTAGTTTCACCAGCTTTTACGCCAACCGTCTTTACTAATTCGCCTAAATCTTCCTGCCATGCTTTAACTTCATAAGCGCCGGCAGGGATATTGTCTATAGTAAATGATCCATCATCGCCCGTTACAGCAAAGTAAGGATGTTCAAAAATACCAACCCATGAACTCATCCAACCATGATAATCGCATGAAACCTTCATTGGATCTTCTTCTCCAAATTCAGTCTCTATACTAATTACTTTTAAGGAAGGTGGTTGAGCCTTATTGACGGCAGTATTTTCTTCAGGGTATGTGTGAACATTGTGTGTAACACTGTCGCTATTTAAAATATCAATTGTAGTTCCTGCTGTAACACAAATTACATGAGGAGTAAAAACACATCCATTTTGATCTAATTTAGGATTTGAAGAAGGAGCTACAATCGCCTTGCCTTTTTCAATTTCAACTAATGAAACAATAACATTCTTTATAGCATTGCCGGCCCCAACTATAAGGAGGTCTGAAAGATGTTCCGTTGCTCCGCAAACTTCTTTATCCTTAGTTACATTTATTGGGGCTCTTGCAGGAGCAGTTCCTGAAAAAGTTATTTTACCTGAAATTGTCCCACCATTTGAGACATCACCACCTTCATAAGCATTAGCGTTTACACCACTAAAAAGTAATGCTCCAGCTACAATTGCAAAAGCTATTTTTCCAGCAAATCTCATAACTACTCCTCCAAAATATAAAATAAAAATAAAAGAATACTTTAATTTAATTTAATTTATTTGAGCCTGCCCATTAGTTTCATCATCCAAAAGAGCCAACCCCTCTTTATTCCCATTTGAACTATTTTCAAAGTTCATTAAAAAGTCCATCACAGACTGAATTTGAAATTGTGTTGATCCTGGCAGAATATCCTGATACATTCCATCAGAAAAGAACGTAGGCATTTTTGTGCCGGGCTGTACACTTTGTGGATCAGTAAGCCACTTAACAATCCAGGCAGGCCTTAACCTATTTTTTGCTATTGAAAGATCAGGCGCCCAATCTGAAGGCTTTCCTTCAGGCATTACATCTCCTCTTATATGGCAAGATATGCAATTAACCGTAGGAGAATTAAATAGAGTCTTTGCTTTTTCCATATACCCCGGCGAAGTCTTCTCCATTTTTGCTAAATAATTTTTATCTTTTGATTGAACATATTGGAATGGATATTCAGCTTCATCTCTTACAGAGAAATATTTTACGATTTTAGTAATTTCATCATCCGTCATATTAAACGTCGGCATAACAGCTTTATACCAAGGACGCAGTATCACAGGACTTTTTAAGAAACTAAATAACCAGTTAGGCTGAGTCTTTTTACCCTGCCCATATAGTTTTGGAGGTAAATAGTTAGCCGCTTCTTTTTCACTAATGCCATGGGTTTCTTTTAAATTCTTTACCAGCAGAGGAGCAACATATCCGCCAACACCCTTAGTATGGTTAACAATTTCATCTTTCTTAAACCTAATAGTTTTGCCGGCTGTTTTCTTTAACAAAGGCGCGTCTTTCCAAAGTTGAAAGTAGACTTTGCCTTTCTTCTCCTTTTTAACAACACCCTCAACAACAGCACCATTATTCAACTCTATTGAGTCAAGTGAAAACTGATGACAACCAATACAATTAAATTTTTCAACAACTTTATACCCATTAAATAAATCATTTTGCTTTTCAGTTGGTTCAGGCAAAAATTTAGAAGGAATTTCTTGCTCAACTAAACTCTGAAGAAACACTACAAGAGCTTCAATTTCGTCCTCTTTTAAGTCAAAATTAGGCATCCTTAATTTATCTTTAGGAAGTTTATACCTACCCTGGTCAAATATACGAGGATCATGAAGTTTAGTTTCCAACCAAACCCTTCTTGTTAAACCTACATTATCGTGTCCATGTTTTAACCCAACCTCATGCAATAGATCATGCTCAAGCAAACCAAAATCTAAAAATCCTATATCCTTAGACCCTATTTTGCTAAGTTCAACACCTATCCTTCCAACGCCTTCCATACCTTTAATTTTATGACAACTAAAACAACCGTAACGTTTAATTAAAGCTTCGCCTTCATCGGCTTTTTTAGAATCCTGAAGAATATCATCGCCTATTGGAGCATTATCTTTTTCTTTTAAAGTCATTAAATAAGAAGCCATTGAAACCGCTTCCTCTTCGCTTAACCTAAAATCAGGCATAACAGTCTTTGGCTGATATTTTTTCGGATCCTGCAGCCATTTCACAGCATAATCATAGTTTAACTTTTCGCCTATATTAAATAAGTTTGGCGCAAACTCACTACCGGAATCACCGTCTCTGTGGCAAACATAACAACCTTTATTTGAAAATAGATCTTTGCCCTTATCTACTAAATCAGCTACATCCGCAGATAAACCCGCATTGCCTAAACTAGCGCTTTTCTCATCAGAAACTTGCCACAAGTAAGAAGCTATTGACTCTGCTTCTTCTCTAGTAAAATCAAAATTAGGCATCCTTGTGTCAGGTCGAACATGTTTTGGATATTGGATCCAATTGATAAGCCATTCAGGTTGAGTACTATAAGCAATATTAGTTAAATCAGGACCTGTTCTTTCGGTAATTTCAGTCTTTTGAAATCCTTTAGTCTCATGACATCTATAGCAGCCAAGTTCTTTAAATAGTTTTCTCCCTTTTACCAAAATTGGGGCTCCCTCTTCCAACTCTGATTCCATTCCATGGCATTTTGTGCAGGAGGAATGAGAATTAACACCTTTTAACAGAGGCGTCAACCAATACATTAATTCTCCATGACCTTCCTTAACAGAAGATATAGCCCTGCCTTGCCCTTCATGACACACAACGCAACCAAAAATATTTGTTGGATGATTTCCTAAGTAATACTCTCGATTAGGATGGGCTTTATATGGATTTTGATCGCTTATACCTGGAGTTTTATCAATACCGGCATGACAAGACATACATCTATCAGCCATATTTGTTTCAGTAATAAATGTTTGATAGACCTGCAAAGTTGGCCCTTTACGTTTTACAGCGTCAAGGCGAGATTTAAACTGATCTTTTATCGTAGTGTACTGCTTAATTTCAGAGGTATATCTATCAACATCCGCGCTAACCATAGAGATTCTTTGAGTAAAAGAATCTTTCTTTTTAACAAGCGCAGCCTGCTCGCCTTCAAGCCTTTTTATATCATGCTCAAGTTCTTTAATTTCGTGAAGTATTTCATCCTTCTTTTCAGGATGATGACCAAAATGAAACTCTACTTCTAGTTTTTTATTTCTATTTGCTATAAGTTCCGCCGTAACAGGCTTTAGCTCTTTTTTAACCAGACGCTCTTTATCATCCATTAGCTGTTCAAGTCTTTCTTGCTCAGCATCTGAATTAAGACGAGCTTCAGCAGCTTTCAGCTTTGTTTCCAATTCTTTATACTTTTTATAGTGTTCAGTTTTTGAAAACGCTGTCTCTTCGTCGCTAATTTTCCCTGATAAATACTGCTGCTCTAGTTTGTAGAACCGCTTCTGATACCCCTTCCAAGGCCTCATCAACCATGTTTCATCCACAACAACCCAAATTAGCACTCCAATAAGAACAATGCTAACCAACAGAAATATTTCTGAAAACGACTTTTCTTCTTCTAATTTTTGTTTAAATTTCATTAAAAACCCGCAAGCATCTAAATATTAAAGAAAATTATACCATCCCAACCACAAACCCATATATACTTCATATGCAACACATGCCTTAAAAATATTTTTATAGGCAAACCCATCATAGCAACAAAAAGGAATGCTACGATTGAATACCTTATAATACCTAATTTTACAACCGTTGCATTTTTCCTTAAAATAATATAAGGAGCTATCATTCCAACTTTGAAATAACCTACCACAACCAAAAATCCAATTATATTACCGGCAAGAGAGGTTGAATCAATACCAATAAATTGGGTCATATCGATATTTAGCTCAGAGACAATTGTATGAGGATTCCACTCTTGCCATGGCATAAATATAATCCAACCCGGCCCTCTCAGGAAAACACCGACAACAATCAACATACACCATAATATAATAAAGCCAAACATAAACGTCCCAATCGCAAAAGGACGCTCTTTAAGCGTATAATACCCTGAACCTTTTGGATTAATATCAAGATAAGGAACAGCCATAAGACCTTTAAGAATAATGCCCGGCAATATAACACCCGCTATCCATGGATCAAAATAAACCAACATCTCCTGCAGCCCCAAGAAGTACCAAGGAGCCTTTGAAGGATTAGGAGTTAAATTTGGATTAGCAAACTCTTCAAGAGGCGCGCTTGTAATTAAACCCCATACAAGAAGACCAATAATAAAAAGCATAACCGCTAAAAACTCTTTCCTTACAAAATAAGGCCAAGACAACACTTTGCCGTCCCCATCCGGGCCATCAGGATATGACAACTCTATTATTTTTTCGCCGCGACTCATCCTTCTATCATTGATAATTGCCTGAGTTATCGAAGCTACAAGAGCCAAAATTACAAATATTCCAAAAATAACTATAACTTCGTTATCTTTTGACAGTAAGTTGTATAAGAAATTTTCCATTAAATCAGTTTGTTAAGTTTTCAGTTAATTAGTTAACAATTTAAAAATCAATTTACTATTATAGCGGGCCTGAAAAACCATCTTTTCTAACTCTCCAGAAATGAACCGCCGCAAGGAAAGCAACAACCAGAGGTATTCCAACACAATGCCAAATGTAAGCTCTCAAAAGCGCGTTAGGCCCAACCATTGAACCGCCAAGCAGAGCAAACCTTATGTCATTATATGCTGTAATTCCAAGCTGTTCTCCAAAAGGCCCTTCATGACCAACAAATGGTGTAGCGCGAGCCATGTTTGTTCCAACCGTTATAGCCCACATTCCCAATTGATCCCAAGTAAGCAAATAACCTGTAAACGAAAGCAAAAATGTCAACAACAATAAAACAATTCCAAGAACCCAGTTAAATTCTCGAGGAGCCTTGTAAGAGCCGGTCATAAATACCCTGAACATATGTATCATCACCGTAATAACCATTAAATGCGCGCCCCATCTATGGCAATTTCTCAATATTTTACCAAAAGCGACATTATAATTAAGGTCTTTTACATCCCAAAATGCATCCCTTACATTTGGATGATAATAGAACATCAACAGAAGCCCTGTCAATGTTAAAAACAAAAACATAAAAAACGTAAATCCACCCATACACCATGTGTACCGTACAGCAATAGCATGTCTTTTAATCTTTATAGGATGAAAATGCATGAAAAAGTTGCCAACTATCGCAAGAACGCTAGCCCTTTTAGAGTTATCATGCTTTCTTCTAAAGAAAGAACGCCATATTTGCGAAAGTGTTACTAATTCAATTATTTTTTTTATTAATTCATTCATTTAGTATTAATCCGGGAACAACAAATTTTATAAAATATAACCTAGCCAGGAGTTTTATTAGAAATCGTACTGAATACCCATTGAAAAGGTGTCATCAAATATCCTTGAATTTCTTGGAGCATTCTTTGATGAGAACTGAACACCGGCCTGAAACTTAATATTTGCCCTGATAAGAGCTGTTATCGTAGTTGTGTTCTTGCTGAACGTTGGCGCAAAATCAGATTGAACCATTTCATGCTTCCAAACATAGACCAACCAAGGCAAGATAACATAGTCAAGTTCGGCGGTAAATATATTCATCGTAGTATCTGCGCCCAAATCCTCTATTGTTGTAACATCCTCAAAAGCGAAAGTTCCATCACCCTGATCAACTATCTGCCTTGACGTATTATAATCAGTGTCCCCATCACCCCAAACATCATGATAAATAGTATAACCCGCAAAAAGATTGAAATCGTTCCAGAATATATCTATATCCACCTGCGCTCTTGTAAAATGCAAATCAGCGTTAGAGCCCGATCTATCATCAGGCCTTATATTTCCATTTTCACCGTCGCTACTCCCTGAATAGAAATAGCCGCCAATTTTAACTGAAGGATACTTTCCGTTATTATCTTGCCAGTTATCCGTCGCAGCCAACTCCTCCATCTCTCCGCCGCCAAGCACACCCATACCGCCAAATTTATAGTGAAGAGAAACATACCAATCTTTTTGATCATTAAAATCAAATCTTGACCCACCAAACAATTCCGGCTCCGAACCACCCGTACCCCCGGCTGTTTGCGCCGCAATATCAGCAACATGCGCAGCTTCGCCGTTAACCACACCTAAAGCATACTCCCAACCCCCGCCTTTTTTGCCGTCAAAACCACCGTAAACTTCAACACCTTTTTGGGTTGGAAACAATCCATGTTGATTTCCAAATGTTTGCACCGTATTATTAGGCCCTGTAAAAGCGTGAGTTACAGGCATCGTGGTATTCAAATAGCCCATAAACCAACTCATAATCTGAATTTGCCTGTGGTTAGAGAAAGGACCTACTATTCTTGGCTCAAATTCACCAGCCCTAATATTAACATGCCCTTTCCCGTCAAACCAATCCGGATTATACTGAATAAACATCCTGTCTATCCAACCGAGCTTAGGAGAGCTAAATTTAAACAAATTTACATCACCAAAAAAAGACCAACTTTCACCCAAAGTACCACCCATCAATAAGGCCAATTCATCTATGCCTGTAAATTCAGTTTTTGCGCTATCATTATAAGCAACAGTCATGCCTGTTATTACTTCGATACCCAATGGAGGTTTTCCTGGAATATCTGAAGGCCAGATCGTGTTAGGAAACATTTTCTTCCAAGGATTAGCTCCTAAAAGAAGCGGCTCATCTTTAGTGAAGACTTCATCAGCTCCGCCTGGAATTCTATATCCGTTTGCCCTGAAAGCCCTACCGAATGGATTGAGCCTTGGAATAACCACGTGGCACGTAGGACACGCTGTTTGATATTTTCTTGCAAAAGGAGGAATAGCGTCAGCTCTTTTTACAAAAAACAATCCACTTACACCCAAAACTATTGAAACTGCTAAAGCGCCAATAAAAAACCGTTTCATATAAAAACCTCCCACCTAAAAAAACTAACAGAAAGCATGCCAAATAATGCTCGCATAAAAATATCACGTCAAAAAATGAGTAATAAATTATCACGCAAGGATTAGTTTGTCAACAAAAAAACCGTCAAAAAATGATTGCCAATTGTCCTTGGAACTTATGAAATAATGAGTTAGAAATAAAAAAAAAAGATTTTTTTTTCTTTTATTCTGAAATTAATTACTGCGAAATCAACTTATTAATTGTGATCAAACGACCAAGGGAAAAGCGCTGAAAAATAGCGGAAAGTAGCTTGATTAACCTGCCTGCCGTCTTTTACAACTTAACATTGCGCATCAACCAGTGATTAAAAACTTTTGTCTACTAAAAATTTTAATTGATCTTTAAAAGAGTGGATTTATAATTGAAATCCATTCTTAAATCTACTTATTGGTAGCGGGGGTGGGATTTGAACCCACGGCCTCCGGGTTATGAGCCCGACGAGCTACCAGACTGCTCTACCCCGCGACATATTAGAAATATGGAAGGACATATATTATAAGCATTTTTTTTAAAGTCAAGAAAATTTTAATTTCACTTTTTTAAACGGCGGGAATGCCAATAGAGGAAATAAATGAAAAATTTAAATGTGTTGATTATTGGAAGCGGCGGGCGGGAGCATGCTTTGGCATGGAAAATCGCAAAATCTCCGATGGTAAAAAAGCTTTTCTGCGCTCCTGGAAACCCGGGTATGGCTGAAATTGCGGAATGTGTTAACATTGACCCGCTGGACATTGATTCACTTTTAGAATTCGCAAAAAACAGCCAAATAGGCCTAACCATTGTTGGACCTGAAGACCCTCTTACGCTTGGCATTGTTGACAAATTTCAAGATGAAGGCCTTTTGATCTTCGGCCCAAATAAAAAAGCCGCTATTTTGGAAGGCAGCAAAGTATTTGCAAAAAATTTAATGAAAAAGCACGGCATTCCCACCGCCGACTATATGGAATTTGACGATTACAATGCGGCGCTTAATTATGTTAAGGCAGCCACTTCAGCGATTGTTGTAAAGGCGGACGGCCTGGCCAAAGGAAAAGGCGTCACAGTTTGCCAAACCAGAGAAGAGGCTATTGACGCAGTAAATCTTATAATGAAAGATAAAGTTTTTGGAGAGGCCGGCAATAAAGTAGTTATTGAAGAGTTTATTGACGGGACAGAAGTCTCAGTAATGGCAATTACCGACGGCAAAACTATCTTAACACTGGAAACGGCGCAAGATCACAAGGCTATTTACAACGGAGACAAAGGCCCTAATACCGGTGGTATGGGCGCGTATTCACCGGCCCCTGACGTTACTGAAAAATTGTCATACGATATCGAAAAACAAGTCCTTGTGCCCATGGTGCATGCGATGAAAAAAGAGGGCTGTCCGTTTAACGGTCTTTTATACGCGGGATTAATGTTAGGCAAACCGGATCCTAAAATAAAAGTCCTGGAATTTAACGTTAGATTCGGCGACCCTGAAACGCAGCCGTTGATGGCAAGAATTAAAAGCGATCTGGTTCCCGTGCTTTTGGCGGCGTCTAAAAATGAACTTGATAAAGCCTGTATAGAGTGGGATTCACGGCCTTCGGTAAGCGTGGTTGTTGCTTCAAATGGATATCCGGACAAGTATGAAACCGGCAAGGAGATAACAGGGATTGACAAATTAAAAGATTCGGAAGATATAACCGTCTTTCACTCCGGCACTAAGATCATAAACGACAAGATCGTCACAAATGGAGGACGCGTCCTAAGCGTCACTTCGCTCGGCGACGACATTAAGGACGCTAAAAGCAGAGCTTATAACGCTCTGAAAGAGATCAGCTTTGACGGCGCGTATTGGCGAACGGATATAGCGTCCAAGGCTATATCGTAGAACGTCATGACGCAACCGGAGTGTGTGGAATTAATATCGGATATCGAACAAGAAAATCCGATTTATGAAATATTAAGACAGGGAAATAATTTCAAGAGGCCGGGCGGTTATGGAGACGAGGATTATTGAGAGCGTATAGAGAACACCTGAATAATAATCTGACTTTAGAGCCGGAATAAATAAATGGCGCATTTTTACGCCCATTTTCAGATTATCTTGCCCCAAACTTCAATCGTCAAATCCTAAGCGCAGCGAAGGCTGCGCTTTTGGTTTGATTCAATCAGTCTGCACAAATCCAACCTAAATATGAACATATAAATGCGCCATTTATTTATTGCCGACCCCTAAAGCCATAATAATTATACATAATGTAAAATACAAAAAGGATTTTGAGCCTAAAAACCAATTTTAAACTCAACTTCTTTCAACAAAAAATACCCGGCCCCTTGAAATAAGAGCTCCCCGTGTCCTTTTTGCCGGCTAAACGACTAAAAGAGCCAACATGTTTAAAGTTGGCCGTATTGCTTAATGGTTTGCAAAATAATATACGCTTATTGATTTATATATTTATAAGCGCCTGCTGCGCCGGAACGGCGGATATCTATCATATCAACATTGCCGCTATATTTTGTCATGGCAGGCTCTGTAATCTCCGCCATTTTTTTGACAACGTCGCGTATCCTTAGTGAAAGCGATTTGATGTTGTTGAGCTTTTTACGTGTGCCCTCATTAAGAGCGCCGTCAAGCAACAGCAACTCCACATTTCCCAACAAACCGGCAAGCGGATTGTTAATTTCGTGGTTAATCGTTACTCCCATCTGTTTTATAGTCTTTAATCTTTCAACTTTCATGTCATTTATCAATGTGTCCATATTAGTTTTCCCTCCAATAAACTTTCTGAAAACTACAATTATTAGCTTAACTGCATGTTTAACATTGCAAACAATGTGCCAATTAAAGACAAAGCAACAAAACACACAGATATACACAACATAACAGTTGTTATATCAATAAGTTAGGACTTCAAACTAAAAACGAAACAACATTAAGTTTGCGTATTTCCAATAGCTTAATGTGTTGAATATTTTTCCATAACGCGCAATTTCCGCTGTTATTCAACTCATTTTAAAAATTTGTATTGTTAGCGCCGGTTTTATGCGCTTATACATAGTGGCTATTTGAAATTGATCCGGGCGCGCGAGTTTCTTCTGTTTATAAAAAGCATAATGGAGAGTTGAAACCGGAGCGGGTTTTCCGCCATATCTATGTGATCGTTAGAGGAATACAACGATTTTACCAATGGATTTTTTCAAAAAAATAAATCCATTGGAAATTTGAGGCCAAAGATTTTCTTGACACAAAACGTTTAAAAAATATAATAGACAACTTAAAATTTTTTTAATAGATTTCGTTTTTTAGTTTCTTTTTATTTTTTATTTGTTATTTGTTAGGAGGGAAGTAATGGGACTTAGTAGAAAAGTTAAGATGAATGCTAAATATAATGATGGTTCTGAAGAGGTATGGAGAGCCACAAAGACATTTCTTTCAGGCGTAAATCCGACTGAAGAGGGCGGAGTTAGAAAAATGCCGGGTAGATTGTTTGACGTTCCTGAATTTGGCGACGTTACAGTTGAAGCTTTAGATGAAACAGACTTGACTATAACAATTGATGTTAGAGACACAAAAAAAGAGACATTCAACAAAAATATGACCGCCAGAATCTGGGTTAAAGACTAAGCGTCATTATTAAACACAACTTTAAAGGCCGTTCGGCAAAGTTTGAGACTTTGCTTAACGGCCTTTTTTTTGGGTAAATTTCCGTTTAACCTCTTAAGGAGGTGTCTCTAAATAATCATAACCATTTTGCGGTTTCAGATAAAACAACGGCAATGTTTTTACAAAAGTCGCCGTCTCCAACGTTTTTTACAATATAATAATGCAGCCCCTCGTTATTTTTTAATCTGGTTTGCGGTTTGCCGTCAACGCCTTTATCACTGATCAATCCGCAGTCAACAATCCCCTCGCCGGAAAGATTTGACACCGCCATATCGTCATGGCATAACAAAATGGTAGAGAGTTTATCGGCAACCGCCGTGTTTACATTATTAGATATATCACCGCCGCCGTCCCGCTCACCGGCTCCCACATGAGCGACAAGCGTTTGCAGCTTGGCGGCAACCAGCGCGCCTGTGAGGGCCGAGTTAGAGCCTCCGTATGTAACCACTAAATCCGCCGTTTCTTTAATCAGCGCCCCTTCCAACAACTCCATCATTTGCGCGGTTTGCTTGCCGTCCCGCTCAGTGTCAACGCGCAACGTATAATCCGGCGCGAGAATATCCCCGCCCTTAGCGCCGTCCCCATTCAAAGGCCCATTTTTGGGTGTCTCAATATAAACTGTTTTTTCAGTTATACCGCAGCCCGAGGCTTTTAAATGGCTTGAAATTTGAGCCGCTGTTTTTAATTGTGAATCGCTTTCAACAATGGTTAAAAATTTCATGATATCCTTTTTCTTAAATTTTAAAGGCCGCGCGTTTCAATGCTCTGCATTGGTATGTATACAGAACGCTCAAGCTCCCTGTTTTTTTTGCTATTTTATGATTATAGATACAATAATTTCCAGATTAAAATATTTAAGTGGACGCAGCGATCCAGCGTAAATTACACACCACGCCTGATATTTAGCAGCCACCTCTCTTTTTAGCGGAGATTAATATGAAATTTAAAACCAAAGCCCCCTCTAAATAAGAGGGGATTTAGGGGTGTGTATAAGCGTGTCAAATAACGCAGAACAATTATAAAAGGATTGTAAAAATTAAGGATGGTAAACCACAAGCATTGATTAGCGAAGGGGCTGCGCAAAAACAACTTTTGTGGCTGCGGCTTATATGCCGGCTATCTGATTCTTTATGTTTCTGGCCTCTCTTGCAAGACGGTAAAGATGTTTTTGCGAGAATCTTTCAATAGCGTCCGCAAACCTTTCCAAACATTCCATGGCAAACATATACACTCCTTTACGTGAAGCTTCGTGCCCAACGCTTTCAGCCATAACTCCACAAGAGGCTATTCTTGCCTGTATCTTGAGCGAGAGAATTATCAGATAATGATCCAGGGGCGAACGCATCCGGTCTTCACCGCTCTCTTCATCGCGCTCTTTAGCGCGGAAGAGATGATCATCTTTTAGACATTTAAACACATCAAGAACAAAAGGATTAAGCAATTGGTAAACCGGGTCATCTCTAAAATTTTGACGAGAAAAGCCTGAATCATCAAAAGATGAATCACTTTCAAATTTATGTTCATTCCAATTCTGAAGTTCCGGCAGCGAACCAGCCCATGGTTCAGTAGGTTCATCTTCCTCTTCATAATATTGGAGGTCTATAGCCGTGACATCATAATCATCATCATTTTCATCGTCCTTTGCCTCCGGTATCTCCGCAATGTCTAAAAAATCATGAGGACACTCCTCATTAAAAGCCGCGTCCCTGTTTTTCATAAGATTATATGACTCAAACAGTTTCTTATTCATCTTATCCCTGTTTTCGCCTTCATTTATCATCAGTTCCATACCTTTTTCAAGGCTGGCCTCAGAGAGCCCTTCAGCGTCAACCATAGCGATGAGAGGTTCTTCAAGCCTGGCTTGTTCCAGATAATAATCCAACCAACATTCAGGCGACCATGATTGATCCGGCTCCAATTCTTTTGGTCTTGTGCGCCTGTTTTCATGAAAACCTTCAAACGAGCTAAGAAGTATGTGAAAATCCGGCGCAATCCTGTTTAAATCTTTAAAAAAGCGGACAAGAGGCAGATCCTTCAAATTTACAAGTTTATCTATATCTAATGCGGCGCTGCTTAGCAGATTGACAGCTTTACCGACATCATCAAAATTATAATAGGTTAACACACTATTTATCCCCGTTTTTATTGCATGAAGACCTTGTGTAATCGGCTCAACATTTGCGCCATCTTTCAACCCGGACATATCATCCTCAAGCCGGTCAATTACACAGGGGATAAGCAACATCAATCGGTCAAGACCTGGAAAAAGACCAATACCACCCCTCGGGTCGTCCGGATCATTAGAGATGTTTTCATCCGCCTTGCGAAAGAAATCATCCAGCTTGCCAAAAACATCCCTGGTTTCAGATATCTCTACAAGAACCTGTTTGTAGCCTGTTGTATTTTGGTTATTCATAAATTTCCTCCAATTAAAATCCATAGAAAGCGCATTGTCCTCACGCGCCCGTTGACATCACCATATATATTTTTCCAAATTTATTGTAGACATAAAATAGGCAAAGAGCTAAACTTACCCAACGTAAACACATACAAAAAACAGGATTAGAGACATATGGTCTGCATGACATTTGATAATCAGCAAATATCGCGTTGTTTTTATTCATGTAAATAATAACGTTTATAACAGTTGGCATCAAGACATTTACTGTTTTTCCTGTAATTCCAGAATTATCCATTCGGAGGAGAATTCTCCACTCAGGGGATAACTCTCACTAGCATGATATTGTCCGCCCAAAAAACGGTGTGTTCGAAATTCAGCCCTCTTTGCTTAAAGATCACCTTAACTTTAAAGACAAGCTGTAATCACACAATTATAGAAGTATGTGATGTCGTCTGATCATCAAAGAATCGGTGACCTTGAAGACCATTTGATTAGGAATACAACCCTCTTAAAGAAGAACGAAGACGAACTTCGTCTTGCGGCAACTCCGCGAGAACGGGCGTATTATAAACGTGAAATCGAACGAATAAGGGATGCGACCACTGAATATCGGGAAGAATTACACGCTCTGCGTAACGATAATGTCCTTGCCGCCGAAGTGGACAGCCTAACACGAAAACTTGATTCGCTTGAGAACAAAGTTGACGCGGTGTTGACAAGCGTGTCAACGCTAAGGGTCGACTTGCTTGTCCGATTCGATGAGTCCGAACGAATCATCATCGCCAGTGTTGTAGATCGATTGACAGCACAGGAGTTAGAGAACACCGATCGAATTTTACGTGCAATTGACGAGGGCCAAGTTTCGGAACGCGAAATGGTTGAAGTCATCGAGTATGTTCGAGTCGAACTTTCTCAGTTGCAGGAACAACTTGACAGCTCAGCCCCGAGAGAATTGGTCGACGAAGCAACGCGAGCCAGTGAAGTATTGAGTGATCCAGAGCTTAGTGTGAAACACAAACTAAAGACGGGATTCACAATCATTCCATTCGTGCTGTCGTACGAAGGAGAAATCGAATTAGGGCAAAGTGCCAACCTTAGCAGACTGTGGCAGCGTATGAGGAGCTGGTGGAATCAAGAATAGGAGAACTGAAATGGGGCCAGGCTTTGGATATAGGGGGCCAACGGTGTTCTGTTTTTAATCAGAGGTATCGTTTTAATCTCTCCACGAATATAGGTAAAACGAGGCGTATAGGCTTTTGCATGTAAAAATGATTTTTGACTGCCCTAATAAACTGGCACGAAATACGGCTGATTCTGCGACTTATATATATGAGAGGGTGAATAAACCTGCCTAATTCTTTCGCCTTCACCTCTCTTACTTCCAGACTTTTGGCATATTTCTTTTCCGCCTTTTCATACTCGCATGATTCGTGTTTTTTCGTTTTCTCAGAAAGAAACTGCACAAAGTTATAAACTAAACAGATAAAATGACCCTGGCTCTGTATTGCTCTCTTTTTGGTTATCCAAGCCTTAGGGCTCAACCAAAAAGAGTAACGGGACTGGAAGGAGTTTGCTATCAAATGAGACATGACAAAGGCAAGGCCATTTATGCCCAAACATAATCCTTTAACAGCAAGCCCAAGGACACCCTAGAAGCTCTTTTTCAACAAATACTTCACTGGATGCATGAGAATGATCCGCTTTTACAATTTGCGAAAGGCCTTTCTAAGGGAAGTGTGAAAAACGGGTATACAAGGCAAATAACAGATTAAAATAAATTGCCAAGTCGGTTTAAGTGGATGTTATACTTTTTTAGCCTTGGTTTTACGTTTTTTTGACAGAAGTGGAATTAAACAACGTAAAGCATTATTGACGGCTTCAGAGTTTAAGAAATACGGCTGAACATCTGGGTCAAGAACAACGGAGCCTGCTTTTGGTCTTACTTCCTTAACAACAGTAGAGCCGTCTTCATTGTGTATAGTTATCGTATATCCATTTTGCATTGCCCTATAATGTTTTCCACGCACTCCTTCTTTAAAATCATATTCGGCGCGCATATTTAAATCCTCCTTTTGTTCAATTTTAGTATTATCTTCCTTCATAAAGTTTACGCTCCAATGGAGCGGCCTTACGACAACTAATAATGCGTATATTTGAGCCTCGTTCTGTATAAACAACGACAAGGACTCGGCTCTTGTCAGAACTGCCAATATCAATATATCGTTGTTCATTCACGGAATGGTCAGGATCTAACATCGTAATGGAAAATGGGTCGGAGAAAACCGTTGCAGCTTCGTCAAAATGGATTCTGTGTTTTTTTAGATTTGCTTTAGCTTTCGCCTCGTCCCATTCAAAGTTCTGTTTCATTATGATGCATTTGGTTCATGTTGTTTTATATTAAAAATATAAACATAAATTAAAAGCAAGTATTCCCTGTGTGCGCAATTTTTCTTTATGTTTATTATATCCAGTGTTCAAAATCTGATCATGCGCCGCAAACAACAATGTATAGATTATTTTTTAAATGTACCAAATACTTATAAATAAAACAATGTAAAATATGGAGATAAAATCCAACGTTTGTTTGGCGGAAGCAATAAAGGCTAAAGCCTTAACTCCAACAGTCAGAGGATGTTGGAATTTACCCTTTAGGATTTTATTCCACTGCAATATTTGTTTAAGCATAATTGACATTTAACACAATGCGAGAGATAAATTCTCAGAATTACGGTGTAAGAATCTAAATTTTTCTAAGATAAGCTTAGAGAGAGAACCTCTTTCAGATGGTTGTAACCTACAATATAACAACCACTTACAGAATTAGCGGCAACATATTGGCAGTTTTGGAGCTGTAAGCGCCTAAAACGAGCCAAAGATATTTGAAATTTCAAAAAAGCGCAGTTCTCGCAACCTATTGACACATAAATTGAGAGCTTCTTATCTCCTCCCCTAACCCTCCCATCAAGGGCAATGTCATTGACGTAAGGAACTTAATGCCTCGCGCAATTGCGCCGACATCTTTCCATTCTTTGTGGAACCATGGACAAACAAAGCCCGTCCATGCCACCCATTTGTAGGCTTTTTAATAAAAATGCTTAAGTCAATGACATTGCCCATCAAGGGAGGGGGGAATTAAAGGTATATGTTTAATTTAAATATTCTACCAATTGGGTTATCACCTCGCGCCCAAACCCCAATTTGGGCGCGAAAAAATTCAAGAAGCCCCTGCTTCGTGTTAAGGAACGCAATACACCCTTAGTCTGTATCAGGAACAGTTTCAACCGTCCAATACCCTCCGCTCTTGCTAGTTGTTAACCAATAACGATCTTTAGTCAGTCTTTGTTTAGTAAAATATTTGTTTACAAGGTAAACTTTATCTCCAAAGTTAATCGTGCTGGAACCGGAATCTACTTTTTCAATAATCCAAGTTTGTTTATCATCATTCTCGCCCTGGAGGTAATCGTTGTAGTAATAACAATCTTTTGAATCAGACCAGGCTCCAAGTACGTTATAAGCATTCAGACCATATTCAGTTGAAATTAATTTTACATTTTTTCCGTTGGAGACATCTCCATCATCGCTCCTGTTATCACGATTTTGAAAATACAGAATCGTATTTTTTCCTTTATTTAATGTTGGAAAGTATGCGGTAATACCAAGATCGAACAAGATTGATTCACCTATTTCTTCACGATCTATAACCCAGTCAACGATACTTGCCTTTACGTCATCATCAAATGCGGTTAAGAATTTCCCATTTTCGTCTTTAAGATAGAAACGATCCATAAATTTAACCGGTGTCCCCATTTTTCTTGAAAGATTCAGGAACGAGATATCCTTTTCATCATTACGCGGAGTATCAAGGGTTACGACGTTTTCAAAGGTTGGAGCCTGGGTAGTCCTCACCCCAAATTCTTTCTTTTTTTCTTCCGCGCCTACCCACTTTAAGATAGTTGAGATAAGTGATGTATGGTCATACGGCACACCACTGGTTGAGCGGAACACTGTCCCTTTCTTAATGTAAGGCGATATTAAAAGAGTCGGCACCCTGGCCCCGTATCGGTTGAATTTAAAACCGTCCTGCAACCTGATGTAATCCGGCTTATCTGCGTCAGCTCCCCAAGGCGGCGCTGCCGCAGGTGGTGATACGTGATCAAATAAACCAACGTGTTCATCAAATGTGATTACAAAAAGCGTCTTATTCCATGCTTCTTTATTAGCAGTCAAACTTTGATAGATTCCCTGCACATACTCTTCTGCCGTGTCCATATTGCAAGGCGCGTGATAATCGTTTCCTAATGAGGTAAAAAACTGTTCATAACCTCTATCAACTGAAGTCTTTGAAATAGTCCAGTGCGGTTCGAGATAACTAAATTTAGGAAGATTTCCAGCGCGCGCAAGTTTGTGAAACTCTTCTATTTTTGAGAACCGATCTTTGACGTTAGGGATCTTTTCCTCAAGTAATGGAAACATTCGATAAGTATAGCAAGACTCCACCTTACCAGACGAGATCTCCTCTAAATATGACGCTAAATCTTTAATTTTATCAACAATTGATTTCAACGTTTCCATTTTGGCTATTTTACCCAAACTACCTTTTTTGCTCAATATATCAATTTTTTCGATAAGAAGTGATATCTTATGGGGAATCATACTCGTTTCCCAGAAAATTTTCCAATCTTTCTCACCTGCCTCCTCTAATGCATTCCAAAGAGTTTTGTGCCGAAAACGATCATCCCCCACATTCATTCCTATCGCCTCTTTTACTAACGCAGCTTCCGGATTTTCTTCAAGAAAGCCGTTACTGGCAAGCCCCATTGAGGTGCCGCAAAGAGAAAACGCGCGGTTTGGATTTGTTTGCGAGGGAACAGACGCAAACCACATGTCGCTCACGGCATAATGGCGCGCAAGGCCGTTAAGCACCGGAAGTTGCGCCGGAGTATAGCTTTCCATTATTTTTGGCGCCAAAAAGTCAATATCTTCTTTTTCAACGCCCCTACTCGCAAGCACAGAGGCAAAATCATTTAAAAAACCTTTCATGGTAGCAAGATCACCTTCTTTCACATTTTCTTTCTCAAAAAATTGCACGTCAACATGCTCAAATTCTTCCCCCGGCGCAGAACTTGGTATGGTAAGCCCGGAAGCTCCTTTAACAGGCGGAGACTTAAGACTACCGTCTTTTGAGGCGTTCACAAATTGTTTAAAATCAACAGCCTGCAGTCCTTCATATTTGTTTTCACCTGGTTTTACATCAGGAATGTTATGCTCCGGTTCTTCATTTTCATATAACCATCCTAACAGGCTATCCAGAGAACGATTTTCCATCATTAACAATACTACATGCTCAATATTATTGTTCAACGTTTCACTCCTTTCTATTAATTAAACATTTTGACTATTATTTATACGGGCTGTTTATGATTAAAAAAGCCTAAAATTTATTACATTTTATGTTTTTTAACGCATAGCTCGAAATTTTTTAAAATATATAAGGATGATGTTAAGGTTCAAATACCGCAAGATAAGATGGTAAAAATTGCTTTTTAAAGAGGCGCAATAATATAAAGATAAGAGCAAAATACAAACCTTTCCTGCGATCTCCTTCTTTTTTAAATATAATCTCTTTTACAACAAAATTCTTTGCAAATCTTCTTAACAACTTTATCAATTGAAATGCTTGGTCATATTTTCTCTCAACGAAATAAATTTATTATATACCATTAAAAAAATCCCATATCTAATTAAATGTCACTTAACATATAAAATACTAACCCAGGCTTGCCTCTTACGTTTACCCTGTTGCTCTTTTTTTATTTTAAGTTTCATAGATATTCGTTGAATTTCTTGCGCAGATCCATATCGAATACCATTAAATTTAGCAAAAATATTATTAGTAACAAAACATGCAGCAGCTATGTCATTGATAAAGCCATAAATATATAGCTGCGCATGAGTAAAACCATCCATTTTAATTTATCATTTGTCGCGTTAAACACCATGAGAACCGACTATAAACACCTATTAATTAAATAATTTTTTATATAATTAAACGAGAGAAACCAATATCACCAAAGAGATGTCCCTCTATATGGTTTTATTTTTAAGTGGGGACATTGTTAACGCAAATATGAAATAAGACGGTATCTAGGGCTATAGTATAGAAATACCAGGATTATTAATTAAACAAAAGGAATATACCATATTGTTTAACTTAGCACCTTGCCGGATTTTATTTTATATAACGTAAAAAACAATCTAAGCATAACACTTTGTAAATGAAAATATCAACATAATATATTATTAATATTTTCAAATCCCCAACTCCACACATAAACAATTAAGAATATGGGATAGTCTTGTTAACCTGAATTATATAACACCACACTATTTAAGCTGAATTTGGCAAATATAAGTGATAGCATGACAACAGCCTGAAGTCTTTATATTTTCAGGAAAAATTAATATTTTTATATGATAATAATTCAGACTCATTTTTTTATCAGATAAAACAAACTCTATTTTTAAGGATTATGTTTCACCTGAAAATTTTTTAAGTGGCAAAAACCATAGGGCAGGTTTAATATGGTTAACATTAAACCGGAAATCTTGTAGACTTATAAAACTGTATTTTTACAACTTAAATCACGACTACAAGGAGGGTTAAGACCGCTCATGATTCCGGGAATGGTTGTTAACGGGAAAGACGCTATATACCATGTTATTACAAAAAACGCATTGTCGGCATATGTTTTAGGCGGTGTGGAAAAGGATTACCTGGTTATCCACTGCGAGGATAATTCTCACTAGAGCAGACAAGCGGCTCAGTGTTCATTAGTTGCTAAAATTCAAAGTGATATTGGTGAATGCAGCGCTAAATCAAAAATATCAACTCTTTTAAATATTATGCTTGTTTAGTAAAAATATAAAAGCGAAGAGATAAAAGGAGTAAGCACAAGAACAAGCATATCAGAGAGGCTAATAACCTATGCAGAGATAAAAAATTGGCAATTAGTCAAGCTGGTGGAAAGGCTCACGTATGTGGCAAATTGCTTTGCCATAAACAGGACAGAACTGGATGCAAAATCTGAATATCTTCAACTCCGCAGAATTCAGAAGCATACTCAAAAGATATTGTGAAAGCCGTTGAATCATGTTTGCGCACAAGCTAAAGAAAGGATAAAACAATGAAGATTCATGAGTTTACAATTATTTTAAATACAGAGATCACTGATGACGTGGCCGAACATATATACAGCACACTTGACGATGGAACATTAGCAACAATTTGTGGTGTGGCACAGATTACATTTCACCGTGAAGGATATTCGTTAGAAATAGCGATATTGTCTGCAATAAATGTTCTTAAAACTCTCGGTATCTCTATCGCAAAAATTGAAATACAACCGGAATCGGTTTTAATAGTATTAGGCTGCGCAAGGCGTTTTTTTAGGATAGACGGGTCTAATTGTTTGCGCATGCGCCTTTTTACACACCCCTCGTTCCCCTCTTTTTAGAGGGGAGGCCGATTGTTAGAGTTTTTCCGGGATGCACTTGATTATTAGCTTCGATTGTTCGAAAACCTGACCAGCCTGACTATACCAACCGGAAATAGCGCGCTTTTCATCAATCGCCTGACCACGATTTATTTAAAACTCATACTCTATATTTAAAATTTTATACTTTAAGGTGCCCATCGGCACTGTTACTTCAACCTCTTCGTCTACCTTATGCCCCAGCAGGGCTTTTGCAAACGGGGAAGTTACCGATATTTTATCGTTCATGGGATCTTCTTCACCGGCTCCCACCAAGTGGAAGAATTCAATATCGCCGGAATCAAGGTCTTTAAGCTCGGCTTTAGCGCCTAAATAAATTGCGTCTTTTGGAATCTTGGATGAATCAACAATCTCAGTGCGGGCAATTTTATCGTCCATTTCCCTGATCCTGGCCTCAAGCAGGCCCTGCGCCTCTCTGGCGGCTGAATATTCGGCATTCTCGCGAAGGTCGCCGTGCGCGCGCGCTTCGCCTATGGCGACTTGAATTTCAGGCCTTTTCACGTTTTTTAAATGATCAAGTTCTCCCTTAAATTTATCAAAACCTTCCTGAGTCATATAAACCTTTTCCATGATATTCTCCTGGTTTGCCGCAAAATAAAGTTTTAAATCTACAATAATATAACCATTAAACAAAATAGAACAAAAATATCAACCTAATTTATAAATAGGCCCGGGTCGCACTGAAAAATCTTTTGCAACCTCTCCACGCTTATCTCTTCGGCATCGCCGCAATACGGTATAGACCCTATGATCCGCGCGTTAGTCATCTCTTTAACAACTCCAGGGTTTGTTTTAATTGAAGGGTCGTTATTGCCGCTTTCCAGGCAATTAAAAATCACGCCCAAAACCGTCAAATCTTTTACACGTCTTGCGTAATCAACTGTAATAACAGTCTGGTTTATCGCGCCTAAACCGGCCTTTGACACAACAACCACAGGCAGGTCCATGGCTTTTGCGAGGTCGGCGTTTGTCAAAAACGTTTCAGTTAAAGGCGAAAGCAACCCTCCCGCGCCTTCGACCAGCAATATGTCGTATATTTTTGCAAGTTTATTATAATTTCCATTAATTATATCAAAACTTACTTTTACATTCGCATTTCCGGCTGCAAGTCCCGGAGCTATGGGGTCGATAAAACAGTATGGATTAATCAGTTTCGGATCATCATTAAATCCAAAAAGTTTCTTAAAAAAAGCGACGTCCCCTGAAACGGGTTTGCCGTTATCAATATAAGCCCCGCTCGCAACAGGCTTCATAATACCAACCCTTAGCCCTGTTTTCAACAACAATGCGGCTATGCAGGCGGTGGCAAATGTTTTGCCTACTTCAGTGTCAGTGCCTGTTATAAATATGCCTCTCATAATGGTCTTTTATTAAATGTTGGAACGCTATAAGCTTTAATTTAGCTCATACACGCATAAATCTCTTTATCCGGAACGGCGCCTGAACGGAGTATTTCAATTTCACCTCCATTTACCCGCGCCACGGTAGAAGCCGTGCCCATCGGCGGGCTTCCGCCGTCAAGGATTATATCAATCGCCCCTTTAAATGTTTCAAAAACATGTTCCGCGTCGGATGCAGGCTCCCGGCCGGACAAATTTGCGCTTGGGGCGGCAATAGGGAATTTAGCGCCTGAAAGCAGATCGTTAATTACTTTATGGTTAGGGATTCTCAACCCTATATCTCCGCCGTTTTTGGCCGGCAACACTAATGTTAAAGGGCCGGGCCAAAATTTGTCTATGAGTTTTTGGGCTAAAGGGGATATTTTGTCCACATATTTTTCAATTGCGGATTTGTCGGGCGCAAGAATGGTAAATTTCTTATCTTGAGGTCTCCCTTTTATTTCATACAGCAGAGAAACGGCAGCGGGATCATCGGCGTTTGCGCCAAGGCCGTAAACAGTCTCGGTTGGAAATGCGATGACCCTTCCGGCTTTTAACGCGCAAATTGCCTCATCTATACAGCCCCAATAATCGCCGGTTGTGGCGAGATTCAATATTTTTGTCATTATATAATATGGATTAGCCGCGCAAAACGCGGGCATTTAAAATCCGGTCAATTACCTTTACGAGGATAATTCTCACTAGAGCGGGCAAGCTGCTCGGTTTTCATTATAAATGCATAATTTATTATTTGTCAAGGTTCCATGCATATTACAACACAAATAATTATTTATAACAGATCAGTTTAGTTAATATACGCTTCCCGATCAACAACAGCTCATGCAAGGCATTTTTTCTAATTTTTTAGCTTTTATTTTTGAACAACTGCCTGTATTATTTTAATTGAAAAATTTTTTTAAAGATAAATTTTATAAAAGGCAAAGCGGCGGCAACATATCCGGCGCAAAAAAAGCGTTCATGCTGATAGATTTTAGATTAAAAGTGCTGATTGTTGATGATTCTCAGGTGTTCAGGTCAATGGTTGAAGAGATATTAAGGGCTGAGAGAGGCATTGAAGTGGTAGGGTCCGTTAAAAACGGAGCCGAGGCTATCGAGTTTATCAAAACTAATCCGCCGGATTTGGTTTCGCTTGATTATGAAATGCCAAGAATGGATGGCTACCAGACACTTAAAGCAATACAGAGGATGAATGAAGAGAAGCGTTTTAAAAATGATATCGGCGTGATTATGGTAAGCTCGTTTACAACCAGAAGCGCGGACATTACAATGAAGTCGCTTGACCTGGGAGCTTTTGATTTTGTCACAAAACCTATTGACGGCTCCAGAAAAGAGAATATCGCGTTTCTGCGCAGCCAGTATCTTGTAAAGATCAGGCATTACGCCACAAGCCGCATTTGCGGCAGGCGAGAGAGAACAAAATTAAACTCAGCGGCTCCACCCGCAGGCCTTTCAACAAAAACGGCTATTTCAAGAGCCGGGGTTAATATACGGCCTAAAGTTGCGCTCTCTTCAATTAAAGCTATTTTGATAGGGGTCTCCACCGGCGGGCCTAAGGCGCTATTTGACATGGTTCCCGGCCTTTCGGCAATTGTTAAATTGCCTATTTTTATTGTGCAACACATGCCGCCGGAATTTACCTTGTCCCTTGCTAAGACGCTTGATGAAAAATGCCGGCATAAAGTGATGGAGTGCAACGGACACAATATTGCGCAAAACGACAACATTATTATAGCGCCTGGCGGCAAGCACATGGAGCTTAAGGTGGACAGTCTGGGCCGGGTTATTGCCGCCACAAATCTAAACCCGCCTGAAAATGCGTGCAGGCCCGCTGTGGACGTCATGTTTAGATCGGCGGCGCGGATATATGGCGGAGATGTTATTGCTATTATATTAACCGGAATGGGGGCGGACGGAGTCAAAGGCCTTCAAATACTTAAACGGGCGGGGGCTTTTGCCATTGCTCAGGACGAAGAGAGCAGCGTTGTATGGGGCATGCCGGGAAGCGCGGTTGCCGCCGGCGTTGCCGACGAGGTGTTGCCGTTAACCATGATTCCCGGTTATGTGGGGGCTATTCTTAATAGAAATAAACGATAAAACGGGTATAATATAAAACTTTCGAAAAACGCGATTTTATTAAAAATATAATTTGAGAGATTTTAATAAATCATATAAATATGGAAGTCTTTAAACGCATTGACAAAAAGCTGTTGTTCTGGTTTTTGACACTGGCAATAATACCGCTGAGTGTTATGGGCATAATTTCGTACAGAACCGGGATAAAAACGGTAAAACAGCAGACATTTGAAAATTTGGCGTTGGTTAGCAACTCCATAAGGGGCCATATAGACACTTTTATAAATTCTCAAAAAAATATAGCCAGAGACTTCGCTTCAGACTGGAAAATTATAAAGAGCCTAAAAGATTACGCAGAAACAAACGGAGCCGCTTTCACTTCGATAAATGAGATTGAGAACCATATCCTGTTTAACAAGATGCAGTTGTACTCCCCCATGTTGCTTGACGTATCCATACTTAATCATACGGGAAAAGTCTTGTTTTCAACGCAGGACGAGAGAATTGGAACCGACGAATCATACAAAGATTATTTCATTAAAGTGAAAACAGACGGCTATTTCAGCGATGTTTATTATTCGCGTTTTTTTGAAGAGCCTATTATAGCCGTGTCCGCCCCGGTAATTGACAGCGAGACCAGCGCGCTTCTGGGCGTGATCGTTAACAAAATAAGCGGCAGCGCCTTAAACGATATAACCCGCGGCAGTTGGCTTGAAGAGTATAGAAACCTTTCGGAAATATCTGTTATAGGCAACTATTTTTACGGCAAACAACAAGTCGCGCCTAAAAAAGAGACCAGATTCGCAAAATTCGCAAGCAAAGGAGATGTCTATATTGTAAACAGTGACAAACGTATAATCACCATGCCGAAATGGCTTAATAATTCGTCATTATTGGAATACGTTGTGGACACGGAAGCAGTTACAAAGGCCGTTGATAACGGCGAAGAGATGATTGGGATGTATGAGGACTACAGAGGCATCCCTATAATAGGGGCTTCGATTTATATAGACGAATTGAAATGGGTTGTGCTTATAGAGAAAGAGATATCAAATACATTTGCCGCCCTCTTTAAATTAAAAGCGCAAATGATAGTCTTCGGCATCGCAATTTTAGGTCTAATCATTTACGTCTCTTCGGTTGTGGCGCAAAAGCTGACGGGCCCTATTAAACGGCTTTTGGTGGCCACAAAAATGCAATCGGCCGGCGACCAAAACTTCAAAGTGGAGAAGACCTCAAAAGACGAGCTTGGAGCGCTGGTGGATTCGTTCAATAAAATGTGCGAGGATATTCGAAAAATTACAATCTCCAGAAATTTCTTTGA
Organism: Candidatus Anammoxibacter sp.; assembly: GCA_021777105.1. Lineage (GTDB taxonomy): Bacteria > Planctomycetota > Brocadiia > Brocadiales > Anammoxibacteraceae > Anammoxibacter_B. The sequence goes on along the minus strand of JAIQZQ010000098.1, from coordinate 32,125 downwards.
AAGAATATTGAGGGGAATGAGCGATTCTGTGATAATCACAGACCTAAACTATAAAATAAAGCTTGTAAACCCCACAACGCTTAATATGCTGGGATTTTCAAATGAAGAGCTGGTCGGCAATTCTTTCCTCTCTATAATTTTCGAGGGAAGCGTCCTGGTAAATTTGCGAAAACTAATCACAAAAGGCTCTATATATATAGCAAAAAATCAAAACGCAACATACAAAACAAGGGACGGCAGAGGGATATCAGTTAATTTTTCCTCTTTTTTCACAAAAGACTGCAAACATAAGATGCATATTGACGACTGCGCCCTTCTGGTCAACTCAAACACATGCGCCAACTGCGAAGAGATAAGTATAGTTAATATTGCCCATGATATTACACAACACAAAAAAGCCGAGGCGGAATTGTACAAGGCAAAAGAGGCAGCTGAATATAGCGCCAAGGTTCGAAGCGAGTTCCTTGCAAATATGAGCCACGAAATCCGCACCCCGTTAAACGCTATACTCGGCATGTCTGAAGTGCTTCAGGAGCAAATATACGGCCCTTTAAATGAAAAGCAAAACAAGGCGTTGAGCAGCATAGACGCCGGCGGCAAACACCTGCTTTCACTTATAAACGATATTCTTGATGTTTCAAAAGTCGAAGCCGGCAAACTGCAACTGGAAGTCGGCCAGGTCTCGGTAAAAGCGGTTTGCGAGGCAAGTTTGCTGTTTATTAAACAGATGGCAAATAAAAGAAGAATTAAAATTAAAACAAAATATGATAGTTGCGTCACTGCCATCACAGCGGATGAGCGGAGGCTTAAACAAATATTAGTCAACCTTTTGAGCAACGCGGTTAAATTTACACCGGACGGCAAATCAATTGGGATTGACGTTGTGGGATGCAGGGAGAAAGGGAAAGTCTCGTTCATAGTCTGGGACGAAGGCATCGGCATTGCCGAGGCAAGTCAGCGCGATTTGTTTAAACCATTTATTCAGCTGGACAACGGTAAATCTAAAAAACAGATGGGCACGGGACTGGGATTGGCCCTTGTAAAACAGATGACGGAACTGCACGAGGGAACAGTATTTGTGCAAAGCGAAATCGACAAGGGCAGCAGCTTTACCATTGAGTTGCCGTGGGACGATCCAAATAAATACGCTGAAGTTGATGAGCCTGAAAATAACGCGCTCTCTTCAGCCGTTGTTATCAGCGAGCCTGATAGAGACCTTAAAGGCGACTCGCCGTTAATTTTAATTGCGGATGACAACAATGACAATATAAACGTTTTCTCATCCTATCTTGAAGCCAAAGGGTTCAGGATTAGCATAGCAAATAATGGAATGGAAGCGGTTAAACTCGCATCTGATAAAAAGCCGGACGCGATCCTGATGGATATGCAGATGCCTGTAATGGACGGGCTTGAGGCAACCAGACGCATAAAGGCGAATAAAGAGCTTGAAGATATTGCGATTATTACCGTAACAGCGTCTGTTTTACCCGGCGATCAACAAATGTGCCTTGACGCCGGCGCGGACGGGTATATGAAAAAACCGGTTAGTTTGAAAGAGCTGGTAAAGACAATTAAAACTTTGCTGAAAAAAGATTAACATAAATAAACACTGAGCAGGCAAGCCCTTGACACTTGATTGTCAAGGGCTTGCCTGCTCTAGTGATAATTATCCCCGGAGGGGACAAAAGATTTTATCGTTTTGCCTTTTTACATCTTTAGCGCTATTATTAATTCTTATTGAATATATCATTTAGATTGCAGGCGCCAAAAACACTGATTTTTAGGATAAATACATGACCCGGATTTCAAAAAACCAATTCAATAGCAGACAAACGTCCCGGAGGGTGAAATAGTGCATGAAAAACCGCGAATTTTGATTGTTGACGACGATGAAGTCACGCGCGACACGCTTGAGGGCCTCCTCTATCCGGAAGGTTTTGAAATAACTTTTGCCGAAAGCGGGTCAGACGCCATATCAATGATTGAAAAAATAAAACCGGACACAATACTTCTGGACGTTGTAATGGCGGATATGGATGGTTTTGAGGTGTGCCGCACAATTAAAAGCAAAGATAAATGGCGGCACATTCCCATAATAATGGTTACCGGGCTGGACAGCAAGGAGGACATCTCGCGAGGGCTTGACGCCGGAGCCGAAGATTTCCTTCACAAACCGGTTAACGGCCTTGAGTTGCGCGCGCGCGTGCGCTCAATGTTAAGGATAAAAAGGCAATTTGACGAACTTGAGGAGACGCTGCTTCTAAGGGAAGACCTCTCAAATATGGTCATGCACGACATGAAGAACCCTCTGGCCGCAATTGTTATGGCTTGCCAGCTTTTGCAAATCAAAATAAATATCCCCGAGGGGATAAAATTCCTTGATACTATTCAGACTCAATCGCGGCGTCTGGAAACGTTAATGAACGATATGCTCATGCTGGCAAAGATGAAAGAGGGAAAACTTATCCTAAATCGAGCCAAAACCGATATTAACCAATTCATCCAGGACGTAGGAAACAACCATAGCGGCGCGGGGGAAGCGCGGGGGATAAAACTTTTAGTCGACCTTACCGAACAATCGCGCGACGTGACAATAGATGTAAATCTGTTTCACCGGTTATTCGACAACCTTCTTTCAAACGCGTTTAAATTCTCGCCAAATGAAAGCAAGATCGTGCTGCAGGTTGAGACGTCAACCACGGAACCAGATCAGGAATCCGGCTCGCAAGGGATAAGAATAAGAGTAATTGACGAAGGACACGGCGTGCCCGAAGAGCATAGAAACGATATTTTCGACAAATTTAAAGTAGTTGCAATGCAAAGAAAAGGCATACCACAATTCGGCCTGGGTTTGGCTTTCTGTAAAATGGTAGCAGAAGCGCACAAGGGCAAAATATTTGTGGAGCCAAATGACCCCCAAGGATCTGTTTTTGTTGTTGAAATTTAGTTTTTTTTAAACACAGCTCAGTATTCAGCCTTCCGACCTCTCTCTCTTGCTATCTGTTATCTCTTTCTACTTTGCCATAAGAATTTCATACGCTTTTTGTATATCAATCATCTTTTTATGCGCCACTTTTTGAAACTCTTCGCCCAAGTAGGCGACTTTATCCGGATGATATTTCTTGATTAAATTCTTATACGCCTGTTTTATATCATCCTTTTTTGCGTTGCGGTCAACATTTAAGATAACATACGGATCATAAGCTGTTTTTTTTGGTCTTTCGGTTTTGGGGGGTTCTTTATAACTACGGTTATAGCTACGGTATTGATTGCTCCTGTTTCCATAAGATTCCCTTTGGTTTTGGTTTTGTCTCCCGGTATCCTGATTATGCTCTGAATTGGTTTTGGCATCCTTGTATTGTTGATAAAATTGATTAAACGAGGCTTTTTTCTGCTTCATCAGCTGCCTTCTAACAAACCAGATCAACCACCCCAGCAGAGAAAAGTCGTCAATGCGCCCAAACGGCCCAAAAACGTCCGGTATCAGATCATAGGGGAAGATAAAGTATATAAAAACAAACAATATTAAAAAAAATATCCAGAAATTTCGCATTATTTTCTATGTAAATGAACACTGAGCAGCTTGTCTGCTCTAGTGAGAATTATCCTCGAAGGGGATAAACCCGGCGTTTTTGCAAAAACAGAACTACATCAACCGCAATAGTTTCACGTAAAAGCCCATTACATTAATAGTTATGGGAGCCAACATTTATTTAAATTATTTTAACCGTAACTTGTTTAATAAATTCTATCAATCAACAGTTTTAATTTCAACTATCACAAAGCAAAAGATTGTGTTATTATACCCGGAATTGAAAATTAAGAAGCCTGTTTTTGCGTTAAAATAGCTACCTAAGTTATCATACATAGAGTTATAATGCCAATAGCTTTTTGCGGCTGAAACACTGCCGTTAGCAAAACAGAGCACGCCGGCTCTATTGGGCGGCTAATATTTACAATATAATCCATATTTTTGGAGAAGCGCCGGATGAGAACATTTTATAAATTATTTGGCCAATCGCCTTTTATATCAATGCAATTCCATATGTCCAAAGTGGCGGAATGCGTGCGCAAGATGGAAGAGGTGTTTATTGCGTTGGCTAAAGATGATTATGATACGGTAAAAACGTTAAGCGGTGAAATATCCAGCCTGGAGCATGCCGCCGACATTGCCAAAGCCGACATCAGGGATCTGCTCAGCAAAAGCATATATTTGCCGGTTGACAAGGGAAAACTGCTTGAAATCCTGAGCATTCAGGATAATGTTGCCGATAAATGCGAGGATATCGGCGTATTGTTGACTATGAAACATATAAAAATGCTTGACCAGTTTAAAGACGACTTTGACCTGTTTCTAAAAAAGAATGTTGAGACGTTTAAAGTCGCGGAATCTCTTATGCGGGAATTTGACAAATTGCTGGCAACCTCATTTTCAGGGCCCGAGGCTGCAAAAGCCAAAGGCATGATAGACAACATCGCTTTCAAAGAGCATGAAGCGGACATGTTACAGCGCAAATTGCTAACTCGACTTTTTACGCTTGAGGAAGAGCTTTCATACGGTTCTTTCACTATTTGGCTAAAAATTTTCCAATCATTGGGGAATTTAGCCAACTCATCTGAAAACCTTGGCGACATGGTTAGAACTATGTTAAATTTAAAGGCTTAATAAAAACCCCGCCTTTACGGCGTTAGTTAAATACTAATATGACACCTGAATATATTCTGCTTTGCCTTGCCGCCGTGTGCGGTTTTTATATGGCCTGGAGCGTAGGCGCAAACGACGTCGCAAACGCAATGGGCACGTCTGTCGGCTCCGGCTCCTTAACATTAAAACGCGCGGTAATAGCCGCCGCGTTTCTTGAGTTTGCCGGAGCGCTCTTTGCCGGTTCCAGCGTTTCAAACACCATTCGCAAAGGCATCATAAATCCTGACATTTTCCTGCCCGAGCCTATGTGGCTGGTTTACGGGATGATAGCTGCGTTGCTGGCGGCCGCGATATGGCTGCAGCTGGCCTCATATTTTGGATGGCCAGTCTCCACAACTCACACAATAGTCGGAGCCATCCTGGGATTTGGCGTGGTGGTTGGCGGCATAGAAGCCGTGCATTGGAAAAAAGTGGGAACAATTGTCGCCAGTTGGTTCGTATCCCCTGTTTTAGCAGGCACAATGTCGTTTCTGATTTTTACATTGTTGCGCAAAAAAATATTCTTCGTCCCCAATCCCGTCCGGGCCGCCAAAAAGATAACGCCATGGATTGTATTTTTTGTGTTTTTTATTTTAACACTGGTCATGGTGTTCAAGGGATTGAAAAATCTTAAGCTTGATTTGCCCATTTATCAGGCGCTGGCGCTGGCGGCGGTTGTCGGCGTAATTGCCGCGCTTGTAAGCTGGAGGCTCGTCAAACTAATTAAAACCGGGGAAACAGCCGTAAACAACATTCAATTTCAATCGCCTAAAGTTGTCACCGGCATTTCCAAAGCGGCAAAACACCTTTCACAGGCAAAAGATTTAGCCTCGGGCGACACCTACTTTCAGATAGCCAGGTTATCAAAAGAGATCACCGCGTTGTCGGAACGGGCAAAGGAAGGTGTAATACAAAACGAAAGCAACAACAACGAATACAAAGAGGTTGAAAGAATTTTTGTTTATTTGCAGATTCTAAGCGCGTGTTTTGTCGCTTTTGCGCACGGCTCCAATGATGTGGCCAACGCCATAGGGCCTCTGGCCGCCGCAATCGGGGTGTTGGAGACAGGAGTAGTTGCCTTAAAATCCACAGTGCCGTTATGGGCTTTGGGATTGGGCGGAATCGGCATTGTTGTTGGCCTCGCCACATGGGGCTGGAGGGTTATTGAAACCATAGGCAAAAAGATAACCGAACTTACGCCCACTCGCGGGTTTGCGGCTGAATTTGGGGCGGCAATTACAATTGTGCTGGCGTCCAAACTGGGGCTGCCGGTTTCCACCACTCACACTCTTGTTGGAGGCGTGCTGGGCGTCGGCCTGGCAAGAGGCATCGGAGCTTTAAACCTTCGCACGGTTCGCGACATTCTCACTTCCTGGGTCCTCACTATTCCAGCCGGCGCATTGTTGGCTGTAATCATTTTCTACATAATGCGGCTCATTTTCGGCTAAAGCCTCGCGCGTTTACACCCATTTCTTTCAGTGAAATACCTATATTTTTTATAGGAGGAATCCATAGATAAACTAAGTAAACACGTTTACCGATTCAAACGCTAAACATTCACATTTTATTATGGCTATATTTTATAAAGTATGTTACCATTTTTGATCAATATGAGCGTATATGGCCAAGGGTAGCCACAAAAACTATTTTTTGCAATTACGCCGACTTCATATTTTTATTATTGTTCGGTTTTTTAAATTTTAAAAAGGGGAATTTGAAAATGGCAAGAAATATGAAATTAGGGACAAAACTTTTAATATCGTTTTTAGTTGTGGGCATCATCCCGTTTGCCGTTATTGCGGTAATATCTTTAATCAAGGCGGACGGCGCGCTTTCAACGCAGGCCACAAACCAGCTTGAAGGCGTCAGGGAGATAAAAAAGGCCCAGATTGAGCAATTCTTTGAGGAACGCCGGGGAGATATCGGCGTGCTGGTAGAGACGGTGGGCACTTTGCGCAAGGAGGCGTTTAATAAGCTCACGGCTGTTCGCGAAATCAAAAAGAGCGCTATTAAACGTAAATTAAACACAATTCATAAACAGATATTAACCTTTTCATCAGATGCCACGGTTGTCGAAGCAATGGATTGGTTCCGCGAAGTTATCGGCGACTTCCGCACGGAAGTGGGCATCAAGCCTGAAGAGATGGACGGCATGCGCAAAGAATTGCGCACATACTATACAAATGATTTTTCGGCTGAGTACAGGAAACAAAACAACGGCAAAAGCCCTAATATAGACAAATACTTTCAAAAACTCGACGATCAGACCGTTGACGACATACCTATAGCCCTGCAATACAACTATATAAAAGCCAACAAAAACCCATTAGGTTCAAAGCATTTGCTTGACAAGGCGGAAGACGACTCAAGCTACACCGAGTATCATGAAAAAGTGCATCCGGTTTTTAGAAACTACCTGAAAAAATTTGGATATTACGACATTTTCCTTGTTGATTCAACAACAGGCACAATTGTCTATTCAGTGTATAAAGAGCTTGATTACGCCACATCGCTAATTAACGGCCCTTACGCCAATACAAACTTAGCTGACGCGTTCCGCAAAGCAAATAAAATGTCAAAAAGCGACAAAGTGGCCCTTGTTGACTATAAGATGTACATGCCGTCATACGAATCCCCGGCAAGTTTTATAGCGTCGCCAATTTTTAGAGACGGCGAAAAAATCGGCGTCGCGATCTTCCAAATCCCTATTGATGAGATTTCCGCTATTATGAGCGAAAGGTCCGGCCTAGGGGATACCGGCGAGACGTATCTTGTCGGTCAGGATCTGCTAATGAGGTCAGACTCATATCAGGAACCCGTTAATCACACCGTTGTAGCCTCATTTAAGAATCCGGGAAAAGGCAGCGTTAACACAGATGCCGCAAAAGCCGCTGTTTCAGGCAAAACAGGGGCTGAGGTTATTTTGGACTATAACGGCCAACCTGTTTTATCAGCATATACGCCTGTAAAATTCAGGGGCCTAAAATGGGGCCTTTTAGCTGAAATAGATGTGGCCGAAGCGTTCTGCCCAAAAGATGACGACGGCAAATTCTTTTACTCCAAATATATCGAAAAGTACGGATATTACGATCTTTTTCTTATGAATCCCGACGGCTACTGCTTTTACACTGTAGCCCAGGAGGCTGATTACCAGACAAATTTTGTTAACGGCAAATACAGCAAATCAAATTTGGGCAAATTGGCGCAACGAGTCATGGCAAACAAAAGCTATGGAGTAGCCGATTTCGCGCCGTACGCCCCAAGCAACGGCGACCCTGCCGCGTTCATCGCGCAGCCTTTGCTTCATGAAGATAAAGTGGAAGGCGTTGTGGCCCTGCAACTCTCAAACGAAGCAATAAATAGGATTATGCAGCAACGCGAAGGCATGGGCAAGACAGGCGAGACCTATCTTATCGGGTCCGACAAACTTATGCGGTCGGACTCATTTCTGGATCCAACCAATCACACGGTGAAAGCGTCATTCGCAAACCAGGCAAACGGCAGCGTAGACACCGAAGGCGCAAGAGAGGCGTTAGCCGGCAAGACAGACACAAAGATCATTATTGATTACAACGGCAATCCCGTGCTTTCGGCTTACACACCGATAAAAGTAGGAGACACAACATGGGCATTGCTCGCCGAGGTCGACAAAGCAGAAGCCTTTGCCGCAGTTGATATGCTGAGATGGGTCATATACATCATCGCAGGCATTGGGGTAGGCGCAATAATCGCCATAGCGATATGGATAACAAGGTCAATAACCAAACCTGTGAACAAAGTTATACAGAACCTGACTATGGGCGCGGAGCAGCTTGATTCCGCTTCCGATCAGGTTTCATCATCAAGCCAGCAGTTGTCCGAAGGCGCAACCGAACAAGCCGCCAGCATTGAAGAGACCGCGGCCATGCTTGAAGAGATGTCAACTATGACCAAGGCAAACGCCGCAAACGCCAAAAACGCCGACGCTAAATCTATTGAAGTGCATAACGCGGCCGACAAGAGCAAAGACGCTATCAACCGCATGGCCGACGTGATTGGAAAAATCAAGACCTCATCCGACGAGACCGCAAAGATCCTTAAAACTATTGACGAAATCGCATTCCAGACCAACCTGTTGGCCCTTAACGCGGCGGTTGAAGCAGCCAGGGCGGGCGAAGCCGGCAAAGGCTTTGCCGTGGTAGCCGAAGAGGTGCGTAATCTGGCGCAACGGTCGGCTGAAGCGGCCAAGAACACTTCAAGTCTTATTGAAGAGTCACAACAAAACGCGGATAGCGGAGTTACGGTTTCCAGCGAAGTCGCCGAGGTCTTAAACGATATAACTAAAGGAGTTAATGAAGTTTCGCATATTATTAGCGAACTTGCCGCGGCAAGCGAAGAGCAGGCAAAAGGCATTGATCAAATAAACACATCCACAGGCGAAATGGACAAGGCGACCCAGGCGACAGCCGCAAGCGCGGAAGAGTCGGCCGCAGCCAGCGAAGAGCTTTCAGCGCAGGCAAAAGAGCTTAACGGAGTTGTAAGCACATTAAAAGCAATAGTTGGCGGCTCTGCCGGAGCCCATGCTATTCATGGAAATGTTGCCCCTCGCAGGCCGGAGCCTGCGCCGCAACGCCGGACAAGGCCAATTCCGAGAAGAGAAAGCCCTCATTTTGCAGGACCGGGACATAGCCAAATTGGCGGAGCCCATACGGAATCGGCGCCGCACGATATCATTCCATTGGATGATGACGAACTAAAGAATTTTTAACGCAGGCTTTTTACACACAGCTAAATTGTATGAAGATATCCATTGTATATGACGGAAAAGATTGTAATTATATCGGACCTTGACGGAACACTGCTCCATCCGGACACATACGCTTTTGACGAGGCAAAATCAGCGCTGAAAATGGTTGAGGAACATGATGTCGCCTTGGTTTTATGCTCAAGCAAGACCAGGGGCGAGATTGAAGTTTACCGGAAACAACTGGACAATGTTCACCCGTTTGTGGCGGAAAACGGAGGGGGAATTTTTATCCCTAAAGGCTATTTCCCCTTCCATATTGACGGGGTTGAAAGAGACGGATTTATTGTCATTGACATTGGAATTCCGTATAAGGATGTTAGAAAAATATTTTGCGAAATTAAAGAGAAAACCACTGAAGACGTAAAAGGTTTTGGAGATATGAGCGTGGATGAAGTTGCCGAAGTTTCCGGCATGACGGTTAACGCTTCAGAACTTGCGAAACAGCGGGAATACGACGAGCCTTTTATTTTTAAAGGCCCGGATGAACAGAAACAGGCATTTTTTAAATTTATAGAAGATAGAGGCCTTACCTGGACGGAGGGTTGGTTTAGCCACATACTTGGCAATCACGACAAGGGGAAGGCCGCAAAATTGTTAAAAGATTTTTATAAGAAAGTTTTTGGGGATGTTATTACTATCGGCATTGGCGACGGGCTTAACGACGTTCCTCTGCTAAAAGCGGTCGACTACCCGGTTCTATTGCCGAAAAAAAACGGCGATTTTGTGCCGGGCATTAACATTTCAGGGCTTGAACGGCCTGAGACGGGAGGCCCCGCCGGGTGGAACATAGCAATACCCAAGATCTTAAGGAGTATATTTCATGGCTGACTTTTATCAAACCGGAGTTATTACAACTTTGCACAGGCTCGGCACGCCAAACCTGGAAAAAATTGAAGCAGAATTAGAGATCTATTCTAAAATGAGGCCCTTGGCATTGGTGTTGCCCGCTCTCTATTCAGATGTAAGAGGCGACGCAATGAAAGGGATTATAAATGAGCTGAAAAAAGTTACATTTTTAAAAGAGATCGTCCTGACCCTTGGCGGCGCCACAGATGAAGAGTGCAAATGGGTTAAGAGCTTCATGTCCGCGCTTCCGCAAAACGTCAAGGTTGTTCATATAAACGGCGAGGGGATACAAAGCATCTTCAAAACCCTTGGAGACGAAGGATTGGGGGCCGGAAAGGACGGCAAAGGCCGCTCCGCATGGATGGCGTACGGGTACCTTCTGGCCACTGGAAAAAGCGATATTATAGCCCTGCACGATTGCGATATACTCAGCTATTCACGCGAGATGCTTGCCAGGTTGTGCTTCCCTGTTGTAAACCCAAAACTCAATTACTCTTTTTGCAAAGCATATTACGCAAGGATGAGCGACAGGCTTTACGGCAGAGTAACGAGACTTTTCGTCACTCCTTTGGTAAGGGCTTTGATAAAATTAATCGGCTATCACCACCTTTTGCTGTTTCTTGACAGTTTCCGTTATCCGTTGGCCGGTGAATTTTGCATGACCGCGGATCTTGCAAGGGTAAACCGCATTCCATGGGACTGGGGGCTGGAAGTCGGCGTGCTGGCCGAGGTATACAGGAATTTCTCCACAAGTTGGGTATGCCAGGTTGACATATCCGATAATTACGAGCATAAACACCAGGCTATAAGCTCTCAAAACAACCCACAAACAGGCCTGACAAAGATGAGCATAGACATAGCAAAATCGCTTTTCAGGACATTGACTTCAGAAGGCATGGTATTTTCAGATGCGTTCTTCAGATCGCTCGTGGCCACATACGTTAAACTGGCCGAGGACACAATAATGAAGTACGAAGGAGACGCGGCAATAAACTGCCTCTTTTTCGACAGGCATGAAGAGGCAAAAGCGGTTGAAGCGTTTACAAAAGGCCTAAGCGTGGCCGGCAATACCATTATGGAAGACCCACTCGGCGCGCCGCTTATACCAAACTGGAACAGGGTTATCTCCGCCGTGCCGGGCATACTTGATACCCTTAAAAACGTAGTGGATGAGGATAATAAGTAACGCCGGCGTCAACGAGGGTCTATGCAATCAACTTGCCCAAGCGCAAAGCGGACATTTTGAATGAGCCGATCATGAGCCCATTCACCCCGCCGCCATTGTTTCGTGTATTACCTTGTTAAACTCCTCGATTTTAAACGGTTTGGTTATTACTCCGTCAAAACCGTATTTTTTATAGTCCGACAATATTGGGTTATTGGAATATCCGCTAAAGACAATTGTTTTCACATTGTTGTCGAATTCGCGCAGTTTAGTTACCGCCTCTTCCCCCCCCATGCCGCCGGGCACGGTCAGGTCCATGATCACAATGTCAAACGGCTTGCAGTTAGCTTTAGCGCTCTTGTATAGCTCTATCGCTTCAACGCCGTCTTTTGCGCACTCAACATCATAACCAATAAAACCCAGGAGTTGTTTCGTCATATCTCTAATGATCTCCTCGTCATCCATAACCAGTATTTTTCCGCTTCCGGCAAGCATGTCTTTCTTGCCCGCGCTTTTTTCTTCAACGAGTTTTGATGACGCAGGGAGAAAGATGTTAAAGGTCGCGCCTTTGCCGGGCAGCGATTCGGGAATAATAATGCCTCCGTGGTTCTTGACTATTGAATATGAAGTGGCAAGGCCAAGCCCGCTCCCCTTCTGTTTAGTGGTAAAATATGGGTCAAATATATTTGCGAGATGCTCCTTCTGAATGCCTATTCCATGGTCGATAATAGATATCTTTACATATATACCCTTCTTTAATGATGAAATAGTCGGCGAACTCTGCTCGTCTATATTCTCCGCGGCCAAATTAATTATCCCCCCTTTAGGCATCGCCTGCGAAGCGTTAATAACAAGGTTGTTTATTACCTGATTAAGCTGCCCCTCATCCGCCTCCACAGACCATAGATCGTCAGGTATTTGATAGTCGCACCTGACATTCGCCCCGCGCACGGCAAACCCTGCCGACTCTTTTATAAATTCAATCACGTTAATTGTCTTTTTAACTGGAGCGCCGCCTTTGGAAAATGTCAGCAACTGTTGCGTTAAGTCCTTGGCGCGCATAGTAGCCGTCTCAATTTTAGAGAGAGTCTCATCCAGTTCAGGCGCGCCTTTGGAATTGATCATTGCCAGGTTGGTGTTTCCTAAAATGCCGGCTAGGATATTGTTGAAATCGTGCGCTATGCCGCCTGCAAGTATACCGACAGACTCTAACTTTTGAGCCTTAAAAAGCTCAATCTCAATCATTCGCGACTCTGTAATATCCTGAAGAGTCCCCTTCATCCTCAACGGCTTGCCTTCAACATTAAACGTAACTTCCGCCTTTTCATGAACAACGCGCTCAGCGCCGTTCGGCAACACTATACGGTGGTCAATGCTGTAGTTCTTCTTCCCGCGCAACGCGTCATCCACTGATTTTGTCACAAATTCTTTATCATCAGGATGAACAAAAGACAAAAAGTCTTCATAACTATCCAACAGCCCATGATCTTCAAGTCTAAAGATAGAATAAATTTCATCAGACCACCGTAATTTGTTGTTAGGCACGTCCCAATCCCAATCTCCCATATGCGCTATGCGCTGCGCTTCGGCAAGGCTTGCCTCGCTTAAACGCAACGACTCTTCAGCCATTTTGCGTTTAGTAATATCCCGTAAAGAAACAAGGTGCGCGGTTTTGCCGTCCCACTCCGTCTTGTCAACCCGCATCTCCGCTATGCCCGCCTCGCCGGTTGCCCGCACAATGTCCAGTTCCGTTCTTTTACCTGTAACCGCAGGCATGCCGAAATTCTCGCCTATCAGTTTCTCCTTTTTGCGCCTAAAGATTGCCTCGGCCGACGGATTCGTAAAACGGACAATGCCCTCCATATCAACTATTAATATGCCGTCCGCGTGCTTTTCAATAATTGAGCGTATCGCCTCCTCAGCCATCCGCCTCTCGGTTATATCAACACAAGAGCCTATGTACCCCAAAAAATCGTCGTCATTAACAAATCGAGGAGCGCCGGTGTTTAAAAACCAACGAAATTCGCCGTCATAACGCTTTAAACGAAACTCCATGCTAAACTTCTCGCGCGACTTTAATTTTGACACAAAATCGTTAAGCACAAGGTCTATATCTTCGTCATGAACGCCTTTAACCCAACCGTCCCCAATCTCATGTTCAAGTTTATTGCCCGAGTAATCAAGCCAGCCCTTGTTAAAGTAATTGAAAGACAACTCCGTATCGGTCATCCAGATCATAACAGGGGCAGTGTCGGCCATTATGCGGAACCTGCGCTCGCTTTCGCGCTCCATCATTGTCTGTTCAAGCTTCTTATGTTCGGATATGTCGCGGCCTGTTGAGACAAAAGATGTGACATTGCCGGACTCGTCAATTATCGGCGTAATTGTTTCAGCCTGGCAATACAATATGCCAAGCTTTGTTTTGTTAATAAATTCGCCGCGAAAAACCTTGCCTGATAGAATGGCAGACCAGAGGTTGTCGTAAAAAGAGTGGTCGTGTTTGCCGGATTTAAGTATTTGAGGGGTCTTCCCGATTACTTCATCCGCCGTATAGCCTGTCAGCTTTTCAAATGCAGGGTTTGCATACTCAATCTTCCCGGCCCTGTCGCATATTATTACGCTGTCCGCAGTGCATGACACAGCGTTTGAAAGCTTGTTAAGCAAATCTTCTATTTGTTTTTGTTTTTTTTGGGGTTCCATAATTTTATTAGATGACAGAGGTTGCAATCAGAGGATATATCATAGACTACAGCTTTAAATCAACCTTATGCCTGTCTGCATAATTTCTTTTGCAAATGGATTTTCTTGGTTAAAATCCTTGGGGGCAAAAGGAATCACTTCTATTTCACTACTTATAGATAACGTGATTCTCCTTATTTTATCTTTATCATCAATTAGGTCGCCTTTAAATATATTAGACACCAGGGCAATATCTATATCGCTCCACTCTTTATAATGCCCTCTCGCGTAACGTCCAAAAAGTATAGCGTCTTTTATTGGAATATTGTTGTGATTTAACGCCTGAAGGTATTGTTCTATTGTATCTTTGACTCTATCAGGGATTTGAACCATGAAAAATATTCCTTATATTTTATATGTTCTTCCTTTGTCATATTTTTTTTTAATGATTTATTGCTACTTTGCTTTTTGCGCAGCCCCTTATTACAGATTCAAAGCGGACTTAAGAACCTCAACATTGGTCATGTCGCCAATAATTACCCGATTTCGGCTTGATTCGGGAGTTAGGAGCACTGGGGTGGCAAAGATTTTGTCTTCCTCTGCTATTTGGGGATCTTTTAGCACGTCTATTACTTTCAATTCGTAACCGTCCTTAAGATGTTCATCAAGCATCTGTTTTACAGTTTCAAATGCCCTGGTGGAGCTTGGTTTTTCGCCGGTTACATAGAGCCTGAATACAGGGTTTCTATTGCCGCATTCAAGAACATCGCATACAATTTCCTGAATCTTGACAATATCCATTGGTTTGTTGCACATCTCAAACTCAATGCCGTCATCAATTGCCTGCTGTAGAGGCTTTATAAAATCTTTTTGAAACGCGGTCACAATGTACACAGGAACATCGGCGGACATCTTCCTTAATCCGCGCAACGTCTCAACACCGTTAATCCTTGGCATATTAAGGTCAAGAAAAACAATATCAGGCATCCTTTTAGCCGCTTTCTCAAGGGCAATCTCACCGTCATTAGCGACTTCTACATGATATCCCTTATCTTCAAACAGGGCCTTAAACGAATCCGAAACCCAATCCTCGTCGTCAACCACCATTATCTGTTTTTCAGCGCCGGAGTCCGTCATATGCTCTCCCATCTCAAAATATGAAACAATTATCGCAAACAAACATATTACCACAATCTTCAGCCCACTGTCTATGCTTTCCTGCAACTGTTTCCAATCTCCGGCTTATGACGATTACACCACATGCTTTCCGAGCGCCGGCTTACGGCATTTTTTTCTATGACTTCCGGTCTCGGACTTAGGTTTTCAGTTATTGAAACATCGCGCTAATGCGCTCAACATTCATCATCTTAGCCCGCCTAAAACCCTATCCTTATTAGACAGATCTCCTATTATCATTCGGTTTTTTGCCCCTCCACCCCCAACTATAAGAAGCGTTGGAGTTGCAATAATATTATATTCTTCAGCCATTTCCGGAGCCCTGAATACATCAACCACGGTCAACTCATAACCACCGTACCGGGAATTCTCATCAAGAACGCATTTCAGACTTGCCGCGGCCTTGGATGAAGCGGGCGATTCGCCCGCTATAAACAAAATTAGAGACCTGTCCTCGGTTTTTAATTGCCCGCCCATTTTATATTAAACCTCTTGGATTTATTTATGGTTAATATAATCAATCTTTTAAAAGACTGTTAACAATCAGTTGAATCTGGTCGCCGCCCATTGGTTTGCAGCAAAGCTCAAACAGGAGCCCGTCCTCCCTGGCCTTTTCCAGCTCCTTCATAAATTCCTGGTAAAAAGCAGTCATAATATAAATGTTTATCCCTGGGCAATTATGCAGCAATTTACGCATAGTTTCAACCCCGCTCATCCCGGGCATTTTCAGGTCGAGAAACACAAGATCCGGTTTGTTTATTAAGGCTTTTTCTATGCCCTCTTCCCCTGTGGACGCCGTTTCTATCTGCGCGCCGCTTTGTTCCAACGAAATCAGGAATGCATCCCTTATCCCCTCTGCGTCGTCAATAACCAACACTCGTTTTGTCATTTTATTAATTCTCCGAAACCTGATATCATTTTTCACTCAATCCCAATTCTTCATACTTACATACCGGAGTATAGCATCCATTTATCAAATCCACGTTATCAGCTCTATTCTCGGAAGTTGCAATATAACCTGCTCTGCTAAGAGCTCACTTAAAAACAACTATACACTTTATCGCTTATTTTAAGCTCGAATTTTAGCAATCTTCAAAAATTATATAATCGATGTGTGTAAAATCCAATTAAGTTACAGACGTTACCAGAGCTTTATTTGAAGGTTTATTATCATTTATAACTTTATTTCCGTCAATAGTTAAAATATGTTGATTTATTTTTTCCTATTTTCAATGAAAAGATTGTTGTCGGCGATCTTCCCGATAAAGAAAAAGTCGTATTGGGCCTCGATTTATTAACGCAAAACGATTAAGAAAATTAAAAGCAACAAGTAATGAGGGCCTAAACTTTGAGATTATTAACAAACCGGCGGATATTAATTTTATTGTTGCCGTTTCAAAAGGAACGCTTGAAAAACCGGCAAGGAAGGAGTAATTGAACACTGAGCAGCTTGCCTACTCCAGCGAGAATTATTCTCGAAGGGGATAAAAACGACATACAAGATCAAAACCGCGATCTGAAAAAAGGGGATTGAGGGGGGAGGGTGTATAAAAGAGCCGGATAACACACTGACATTAGAGGCGCAGCCTCTTGTATCGTATGACAAAAAATTTAATTATCAATATAATCCACTTCAATATTATAGATTCTCTAATAAAATTACAGGCGGGCTTATTTGTTAGAATTACGACCAGGCCACTCCAAACTGGATGCGGAGCCTTGTAACGACCCAAAAAGCTTTTCAAAAAAATCATCTATATTTTTATATTTTGTCAGGCCCTTGCCTGTGTTCGCGTCTTCTATCGCCTGGCGGGTTTCCTTACTTAATTTTTGATCTTCCATAATATTGCAATAAATCATTCATCCAGAATACTATTAACAATTTGCCGAATCTGGTCGGCGCCCATTGGTTTGTGGCAGAGTTCAAAAACAAGGCCGTCCGCCCTGGCTTTATCCAGTTCCGGCGTATAATTCTGATGAAAAGCCGTCATTATATATATGTTAACTCCGGGGCAGGATTGCAGCAATTTGCGCATGGTTTCAATGCCGTTCATGCCGGGCATTGTCAGGTCGAGAAATATCAGGTCCGGTTTGTTTTTTAAGGCTTTTTCCAGCCCCTCGTCGCCGGTTGAAGCGGTGTCAACTTCAATGTCATCCTTGCTTAAAGAAAGTATGAAGGCGTCCCTTATCCCTTCAGCGTCATCAATAATTAGCGCTTTTTTTGTCATTTTATTAATTACCGGAGCTTTCCGCCGGTTCAAAAAAAATTTACAAATCCCTTGTTCCCATCTTTTGCCACCCCCTCATCCATTAATCATCTTTTGCAGCGTATCATTCATCTCCTTAATCTCAAAAGGTTTAGTTATTACGCTGTTAAATCCATATTTTTTGTAATCAGCCATAACAGGATCGTTTGAATAACCGCTGAATACAATCGCTTTTACTTCAGGCTCTATTTCCCTTAGCATCAGAATAGCATCTTTGCCCCCAATGCCGCCGGGGATGGTTAAATCCATTATAACCACATCAAACGGATCGCCGGCTTCTTTCGCTCTCTTATATATGTCAACAGCTTCAGCGCCGTCTTTGGAGAGCTCAACCTCGTATCCAATAAAGCCAAGAGTCTGGCCGGCCATATCCCTGATTGCTTCATCATCATCCATAATCAATATTTTCCCGTTGCCGAAGATCGGTTTATCTTCCCCCTCCAACATTGCGTCGGCCTCTTTTGATGAAGCAGGCAAATAGATTGTAAAAGTGGTTCCCACGTCTAATTCAGATTCAACTGTAATTAAACCTCCATGGTTTTTAACTATTGAATATGACGACGCAAGGCCCAGTCCGCTTCCGCCCTGTTTGGTTGTAAAATATGGGTCAAATATCTTTGAAAGAATCCCCTTTGGCGCTCCGCATCCGTTATCTTCTATAGATATTTTTACCGACTTCCCATGTTTTAAAGAGACCAACTCTTTTGAATTATCCCCATTAACATTGGATGCTTTAACCTTTAGAAGGCCTCCTTGAGGCATTGCGTGTTGAGCGTTAATTACCATGTTGCCGATTACCTGATTTAACTGCCCTTCGTCCGCATTAATATGATAAAGCCCATCTTCTAAATAATATTCACAAACTACATTTGAGCCTCTTAGCGCAAACGCCGTCGATTCCTTTAATAATTTCTCTATTGAAATCAATTTTTTAACAGGCGCGCCCCCTTTGGAAAATGTAAGAAGTTGTTGCGTTAAATCCTTTGCCTGCGATACCCCTTTTTCAATATTCTTCAGATTCCGATATATATCCTCTTCAGGTTTAACGCGCATTATGGAAAGATGAGCGTTGCCTAAAATAGTTGTCAGGATGTTGTTGAAATCATGCGCAATGCCTCCGGCAAGGACGCCGACAGACTCAAGTTTCTGCGCTTTAAGCCCCTCCTTCTCCATCTTTTTTCGCTCGGTAATATCCAGAGCAACGCATATAATGCCCTGAAATTTACCGTCAACCCCCTCCATGGCCGAGGCTGAAAAAAGCGTCGGAATTTTAACGCCGTCTTTAGACTGCAAAGTCTTTTCAGCTCCGCTAATAAACCCGTTTTCAGCCAAATCATTAATTTTCAACTTTTCAAGCGAATCGTCTTCCTCAAAAATTATACTAACCGGTTTTTCAACAATTTCATCCTCTTTATACCCCAGAAGATCAACAGCGGCGCGGTTGACGGCTTTAATTGTAAAGTCAGGATTGACGAGAATCAAAGCGTCGTTCATACTTGCTATAATATTATCCACATACTCTTTTGACACGGTTATCCTTTGCAAATCCCGCGTCATATTATTAAATGTGGTTGCAAGCTCTCCAAACTCATCCTTAGAGCTTATTTCTACCTGTTTTGTCAGATCGCCGCCCGACACATTTTGGATGCCTTTCACCAGCCTGCGAATCGGCTCTTTAATAAGCTTGTTAATCAAAATGGTCACCATCAACGCAAGAGCGGCAAATGTGGCGCCTATTGTTATAATCAGGTCGCGCAACCTTGCGTCGGTTATCAATTTATACTTGTTATTAAACAGCCCTAATTTAACTTCGCCAATTTTCTCGCCGGGTTTATTCTGTTCAAATGAAAATAATATGTTTGATGAAAAAACATCAAATTCAGAAATTGAGGAATCATTGCGGTGATAACTTGAAACGACTTTTCCATTTTGCGCCACTTCTATGAATGAAATATCCTTGCTTTTTTCCCCAAAAGCGTCCAAAAAAGTGTCTAACATTGGAAAGTCTTCAGACAGCATTGCTTCAATAGAAAAAGTCGCAATCGCATGTGAAACCGAGCGGCCGTGCTCTTGCATAAGCTTATTAAGCGCGCGGTTCTCATCCCTGATGCTTAACCAACCGGAGATAGACAAGACGACAAACAGAGCCAATAACAGGGAAATCGAGCTTTTTGCCCATACTTTCATAACTATTTCTTCTCCCCTCAGGGGATAATTCTCACTAAGGCAGCCAAGCTGCCAAGTGTTCATTTCGCCCCCAGGGCATAATTCTCACTAAGGCAGCCAAGCTGCCAAGTGTTCATTTATCAAACTTTTTTGAAATAATCATTTTTTCCCGGACAAAGTTATAATCATCATCCGTGGCCGGCAAAAAACCGCTCTGCTTTAAATTTTTCAGAATGGTTTTGTTATCCAGCGCGACCAAAGCGTCCCTAAGGATTGCAAAAAGCTTTTCGTCTAACCCAGCCCGCGCGATCCATGGTTTGGTAACATTTGGAAACCGGCCAATTTTTTTCAGCCCTCTTGCTTCAGCGTATTTTTTAAACGTATTCTCTTTTACAACTCCCGCGTCATAATTGCCGGCCGCAACCGCCAGGGCGACTTTATCATGCCGGCCAAGATAGTTGAAACTCTTTAGATCAGCGGCGTAAATACCGGCCTCAACAAGTTCCGCTTGAGAAAGGTAGCGCCCGATAGTGGAATTCACATTGCCGAACGCAAAGCTTTTGCCTTTTAAATCGTTAATAGACTTAATTGGAGAATTTATTGGAGCAATAAACACGCCGTTAAACCGCTTCTTCCCATTTTTGTGCTCCATAACCAGCAGCTTGATCTCTTTGTTTCTATCTTTGGCCTGTATATAACTACTCGGACCAACACGGGCAAGATCGCATGTATTTATCACAATAGCGTCAATGCAATCCAAATAGGAGTGATACACCTTTAACTTTAACTTGGTATCAGGAATGTCCGCGTTTATCCGGCCCTGCAGGTAATTTATGACAGGCTTGAATTTTTTATACATCACGGAAGGCTTGTCGGAGGTGTATACGCCAAGAGTGACGGTTGTTTCTTCCCCGTATGCGGAAGAAAAAGTCCAAAGCGTTAAAATGAAAAATAACGCGGCAAAAATTGACTTATTTTTCATATCGTAGATCATTAGATTTGTTTAGGGTCTTTGATTGATCTCAACAACCCCACTTTCACATTCTTCAATGTAAAGCTTTATTGATTTAGGGCGGTTCTTAACACCCTCCCCTGCCCCCTCCCATCAAGAGAGGGGAAATAAACGGTATATATTAATTACAATACATTACCCATTAGGTGAAACTTTTTAACTTTACGATTAGCGCCTAAACGAGCTGGAAAAGCCAAATCCCCGCCCCTTAGTGGGGGGTTAGGGGAGGGGGTATTTAAAATCGCTCAATTATGCTAAAGCGTCTTAATCACGGCATCAACCAGCCCGGGTATGGTATATTCATCCGCCTCAATTGATATGTTTACGCCAAGCTCTTTGGCTGTGTCGGTTGTTATAGGACCAATGCTTGCGCATTTGACATTGTCGTTTACCGCAGACACATTCTCCTTGCCGATTATCTCAACAAAGTTGCGCACGGTTGAAGAGCTTGTGAATGTGACGACGTTGATCTCGCCGTTCTTGATTTTATCAACTATTTTCAGATCGCGCGGCTCTGCTATCACAGTTTTGTACGCAACAATATCGAAAACCTCCCCGCCCATAGCGCGCAATTGATCAGGCAAATAGCTCCTCGCAATATCCGCCCGCGGCGTTAAAAACCGTTTGCCTTTAATATCGCCCAGTTTCTTAAACTCCTCAACAATGCTTTCAGCCACATATTTTGGAGGTTGACAATCAACCCTTAAATGCAGATCAGTAATCCTTTTAGAAGTAGCAGGTCCAATAGCGCAGATTTGAACGCCTTTAAGATCGCGAATATCTTTTCCCAGATCAAAAATCCGGTTAAAAAAGGCGTCAACCCCGTTTACGCTGGTAAATATAAGCCAGTCATTTTCGCCAAGTTTTTCAATCTCATCATCCATCGGCTTAAAATCATCAGGCTCAACGATATCTATAGTTGGGAATTCGATAACCTCGGCGCCGAGTTTTACAAGTTTTTGGGAAAAATCACTAGCCTGATCGCGCGACCGGGTTACGACAATCGTCTTGCCGAAAAGCTGCTTCTTTTCAAACCAGTTCAGTTTGTCGCGCAACGTCACAACCTCGCCAACAATTGTGATGGCCGGAGCCTTAATGTTTTTGGCCTTTTCAACTATGTTTTCAAGAGTCCCCACAACCGTCTCCTGCTTTGACCTGGTGCCCCACCTTATTACAGCCGCCGGAGTCTCTTTTGCCCGGCCATTGTCTGTAAGCTGCTTGACAATAAACGGCAAATTTTTGACGCCCATGTAAAATGTCAGCGTGCCTATGCCGGAGCTGATTTTGGCCCAGTCTATATCGCTGTCGGGCTTAGTCGGGTCTTCGTGCCCGGTAATCAGGGCAAAGGTTGAAGTGTATCTGCGAAACGTTACAGGTATGCCCGCGTAAGCAGGAGTTGCAATAGCCGCCGTAATACCGGGAACCACTTCAAACGGTATATTGTTTTCGAGCAGGAACAACGCCTCCTCCCCGCCGCGTCCAAACACATATGGATCGCCGCCTTTTAAACGCACAATAGTTTTGCCTTCCTGCGCCTTTTTTACAATAAGCTTATTTATCTCGCCTTGCTCAAGAGTGTGGTCGCCGCCCTGCTTGCCCACATATAAAACCTCCGCGTCTTTGCGAACTTCGCTAATAAGTGAAATATTTACAAGGAAATCATATATAATAACATCGCCTGTCCTGATGCATTCAAGCCCCTTCACAGTTAACAATCCCGGATCGCCCGGCCCCGCCCCCACAAGATACACTATTCCATTATCCATTAAATACTCCTCTGATGTTAAAAACCAAAACGCCGAGCGCGGGATTTTGCCTTTGGAACGATTGCCGTAAATCCCGATACGCGCTTTATTTATCGCTTAAATTATAAAAAAGGTCTATTATATATTGCGCAATATTTGATGGCAAGGAGAATCGGCAGGCAAATTATGAGTTCAGTGATTGATCAAAGCTAAAACTTTATAATAAATAGTTCGCAATACTAAGGAGGCTTTCAATTATCGTATTTTAACTTTTGTCTTGCCCGTCTTGTTCTGGTTGTTTAAAACGATTGACAAACAGTGGAAACTATTCTATTATGCCCCTGAACATTTGGGATATAAGCAGTTACGACTTTTAAAAAATCAGGAGTGTATGCAAAGTGGTGGAAAAAGAGATAAACGAACTTATTGGACAGCTGGCAAATGGACGATGCTCTGAAAGCAATAAAGACATATTTCGACAGTTATTAACCAATGCCGTTAAATTCGGCAATGCCGAATCAGATACCGGCGATCTTAAACTGATAAACAGCGCCTTAAAAGAGCTTTTTCGCGGCTTTAAAACATTTGCCGATTACAGAACAATCAGAAAAGTCACGGTCTTCGGGTCCGCAAGGACGGCAAACAGTGATGACTCGTATAAAATGGCCATGGAGTTTTGCCGGGAAATAACAAAAGAGAATTTTATGGTCATAACCGGCGCCGGAGGCGGGATAATGGAAGCGGGCAACGAAGGCGCGGATAAAGACAAAAGTTTCGGCGTTAACATAAAACTCCCTTTTGAACAAAAACCAAACCCCTTTATAATCGACGACCCAAAGCTTGTAACGTTTAAATACTTCTTTACCAGAAAACTAATGTTTTTAAAGGAATCGGACGTTACCGTGCACTTTCCCGGCGGGTTCGGCACGCTCGACGAAACTTTCGAATCCCTTACATTAATACAGACCGGCAAATGCAGGCCGCGCCCGGTAATACTGCTGGAGCCTGAAGGATGCTCATTTTGGGAAGAGTGGATCGACTTTATAAAGAAAAACCTGTTGCGCAACGGCCATATTTCCGGCTATGATATTAACCTGTTTACTCATTATAACAATATAAACGACGCAATTAAGGATATAAATGATTTCTACAGGGTCTATAAATCAATTCAGTATTACGGCGATAAGACGATCCTTTTTCTGACTAAATCTATTGACGACACGATTATCAAGGATATGGGCAAGGAGTTTAAAGACATAATTGTTGACGGCGAAATCAAAATATCTTCCAATTTAGAGGGTATAGCCAAGAAAAACGTGTGGGCCAGCGCGCCATACCTGATCTTTAAATTCAACAGGCACGATTTTGGCCGCCTTGTGGAGATGATCAGGTTTATCAACACACATGGGTGAGAAAACGTAAATTAATTCAGCATGTTTGCAAAGAAGGTTTGAAATGATTATCCAAAACGCATTTATCTAAACAGCAAGCCTGGATTATTGGAATAATAGAGTAATGGAAATTTAATTGCGCTTACTTTACCGGATTTCCAGCACTCCAAAAATCCATCACTCCATTTGCCCGGTCGACTGCCGGCCGTTGGATCGGCGGCCTGAATAGCATTTTACTTAACATAATAATTAAAATACAAGAAACTCATTATGTCTGACAAAAGCTGGGGAAAAAGCGCCATAGTTTATCTATGCGCCACATTTTTTGTAATAACGCTGCTGTTTATCTATATGTCATTTCGCGGCGAGCCCCAGGCCGGGCTTATCGAGGTGGGAGCTTCTTCAGCGCTGTTTGTCATATTCCTTGTTGTAACGCGCAAAATATTGCCTCAATCGGCAAATGTGATCTCCAATATAATATCCATATTGCTCGCAATAATATTTATATCGGCAAATTATTATTTGCAAGTTAGCGAGAACAAAAACGCAGCATTGCGCGACCTGCTTATCGGCGACCTTATTGTTAAAAAGATTGTCGGCGATGATTATGAGAACGGAGTCGAATACCCCGCATCCGATTTAATCAACAATTTGCCGTCTCGAGAGTTTGAGCGCGCAACCACTGAAAAATACACAATCGAGTCCGCGTTTGAGCGCCCGGAAAAGATGGATCAAGGCTCTGAACCCGCGTGGTTGCCTCTGGAGCCGTCTTTCAAAACCGCAAGTGTGGATGTAAAAGAGAGCGCAATAGACAAACCACTGCATACCGTGATTTACAAACTGCAAACAGTTTCCAGCGAAAAACCGTTAAGGGACACAGCCAAAGCAATGAGAGAGCCTCTTGAAGGATTTGTAGGCAACGGACAAATATACGCCCGGCATTTTGCCGAGACCATAGAGGCCCCGGTTGATACGCCCCAGGATTTTAAATATGTTTATGATAAAAATGAAAAATTTGTAAACCAGGCCCAGGAAGCCGGGTATAATTCACTCCCTCGGGAAAACTATATTTTATCGCCTACAACAAACCTACTAGGCGCGAAAATGGAAAGACCTTAAATAAGTTCAAACTGAATTCAGATATAATATTATTCGTCTTGATTAAGAGGGGATAAAGCGAGAAGAATAAGCAAGTGACTAAAGTTATCTAAAGTTAAAAGTGAACTAAAGTTTTGGTAAAATGAAAACTGAGCAGCTTGTCTGCTCTAGTGAGAATTATCCCTGGAGGTGGAAAAAATCATAGATTTTTGACTTTTAATAAATGAAACATTCAAAAATTGAAAATTTTTACATGAACTTTAGATCACTTTAGATCACTTTAGTTCACTTTACACTTTAGTCACTTAAACATTGCCTGGCCTCGAAAGATAGATGTATAATTTCTGAGATCAGTTTGAGCTTAAGACTTTAAATTTCTTTAAAAACCGTTTGAAATTACAAAAACCTCAAAAGAGGAGGAGCGCTATGTATAAAAAAGTCTGTTTAATTGCGTTGTTTATTGTCGCGTGTTTATTTACGGCCCGCGATCTTTTCGCGCAGGAAGCGCCGCCTCAAAACGAGCTGAAAAAAAACGAGTTGGAAAAAGCCGTTTCCGAGCTGGAAAAAGCAAAAGAGCTAAAACCTGATAATGTTGAGACGCATTACAACCTTGGATTGTCTTACTTTAACAACAATCAAATCAAGGAAGCCGGCAATGAATTTGAAACGGTTGTAAAGATTGACGCCAATCACATCAACGCTCATTTTTACATCGGCATAATTCAATCGCAACAAAACGAAAGCGACAAGGCCATTGAAACGTTTAAGGCTATATTAACCGCTGAGCCAGACAACCACACCGCGGCTTACAACCTTGGGGTTTTATACGCAAAGACGGGACTGCCGGACGACGCTATAAACGCGTACAAACAGGCCATAAACGCCGCGCCTGATTATAGCCGCGCGTTAAACAATCTGGGCATAATTTACACAAAAAAAAGCCTTATAAACGAGGCTATTGAAGAGTTTAAAAAAGCGGCCAAAGCAAACCCCGGTTACGCGGAGGCGCGTTATAACCTTGGCGCGACATATTTAGGCAAAGGCATGCTTGATGAATCTATCGCGGAATTCACCGAGGCTGTTAAACTCGCCCCATCCTTTGCCGACGCATATTACAACCTGGGCCTTGCATATTTCAACAAAGGCGATATTGACAACGCCATCTCCATCTGGAATAAAACCCTCGAATTAAATCCGAAAAATACCGGGGCGTTAAACAACATCTCAATCGCATATCAAAAGAACAAACAATTTAATGAAGCCGTTGAAGCGCACACAAAAGCGGTCGCAATAGAGCCGAACAACGCCGAGGCATATTACAATATCAGCAATGTTTACCATGAAATGGGCATGCTTGACAAAGCTATCGACGCCCTGAAAAAAGCCGCGGAGCTAAATCCCGGCCAACAACAAACATTCTATAACCTGGCCGTAATCTATATGGAGAAAGATATGCGCGCCGAAGCAATAGCCGAGTTTAAAAAAGCTATTCAACTAAAACCTGATTACGCTAAAGCGTATGTAAACATGGGCCTTGCGTTACACCTTGAAGGCATGTTTGACGACGCGATTGCCGCGTATAAAAAAGCTATGGGAATCAGGCAAAATTATGAGGAGGCCTGCTATAACCTGAGCCTGCTCTTTATTGCAAGAAAGGATGTGGACAACGCAATTGAAACACTGCTTGGCGGCATTGAAATAGCGCCGAACAACGAACATTTCCATTTTCTGCTGGGCAATTGTTACAGCGACAAAGGCATGCCGGACGAGGCCATTGCGGAGTGGGTAATAACGCTGGATATAAACCCCGGCCATTACAAGACTCTCAACAATCTGGGTTTTGCCTATTACGGCAAAGGCTTGATAGATAAAGCTGTGGATACATTTAAAAAGGCGATAAAGCTGCAACCCGGCTATGCCCAGGCCCATTTCCACCTGGGAACAATCTTTATGGAAAAAGATATGACAAAATACGCCGACGCTGAATTACAAAAAGCCATAGAGCTTGACCCCGATCACGCAAAAGCCCGCTATAACCTTGGACTGTTGCGCCGACACTCCGGCAACCTTGACGAAGCCATCTCCGAATGGGAAAAAGCCATAGCCATAAATCCTGATTACACCAAAGCCCACAACAACCTTGGAGTTGCGTACGATTACAAAGGAAGGGCCGACGACGCTGTTTATCAATATAAAAGGACAGTGGAACTTGATCCAAAATACGTTGAAGCCAACTACAACCTCGGCATTTCTTTCGCCAAAAAAGGCGACATGGACGACGCCGTCTTCTGGCTAAAAAAGGCAATAGACTTTGAACCGCAACTACCAGACGCCCATTTCGCCCTGGGCACAATCTACCGCGCAAGATGGAAAGTTAAGGAAGCGGAAAGAGAGTTCTCAATCTACAAGAAATTAAAGAGCGAATAAAAATCAAACGACAGAAGCAGGTAAACGGGAAACGAGATCGCCTATTTTATGGTTCAACTAAACTATGAAAACAGTTAACAATCCGCATGATGCATTTTTTGAAAAAATATTCGGCAAAAAAGAGAATGCAAAAGAGTTTTTAATAAACTATTTGCCTGAAAATATTTTGAAGTTAATTGACACCGATCAGTTAGAGATAGCTAAAGGCAGTTTTATAGAGAAAAATCTACAACGCTACTTCTCGGATCTTCTATACAAAATAAATTTCAAAAATGAAAAGGGATATATTTACGCTCTTTTTGAACACAAAAGCAGTCCGGTAAGATCAACACAGCTCCAATTACTTCAGTATATGGTTCAAATATGGCGTCAATACAATGACCAACATCCACAATTACAATTGCCTATAATTCTTCCACTAGTAGTTTATCACGGAAAAAAACCATGGAATATAGGCATGAAATTTTCAGACTTGATGGTAAAAGGCTCTGTGGCGTTTAATGAATATATTCCAGACTTCACTTATATCCTTTATGACCTGGCAAAGTACAGAAACAGCGAAATAAAAGGATCAATCAATGTTAAAGCTTCGTTGTTACTAATGAAAAATATATTCAATCCGGAATTAAGAGTTGAATTGGATAAAATATTTTCGATAATAAAGGATATAAAAGATAAAAAAAAGATTGTAAGCATTTTAGAAACAATCATTACCTATATAATGAGCGCTACAGAACTAAGCGTAGAAGAGCTAAAAGAGTCGGTAGAAAAAGGCATATCAAAAAAATTAGGAGAAGAAATAATGACGACAGCAGAAAAATTGATCGAACAGGGCGTGGCACAGGGTGTTCTAAAAAAAGGCAGGGGAGATATTGTTGCGTTGCTTAAAACGAGATTCGGTAAAGCCCCTCAATATATGGTTAACAGAATAAACAAATTAGATATTAACCAATTAGATAATCTGTTTTATGAAGCTATCAAAGTTGAAAATTTAAATGAATTTAAAATGAAAATTCAAAACATTTAAATTTAAACCTAACCAGGACAAGCCGGCAGTTGCCAGATTCCGGCTTGTCCTGGTTATGAACGCTAAAGAAATAATTAGCCACCCAATCAACCAAGCTCGGCCTCAATCCGTTTAATCACTTTAGCGCTGTCCGGTTTTGTCAAAGGCGAAAACCGGTCAACAATATCGCCTTCACGGTTGATCAGGAATTTTGTAAAATTCCATTTTATCTTGCCGCTAAAACCCGGATTGGTCTCCTTTTCCGTTAAAAACTTATAAAAGCCGTCCTGCTCCTTGCCCTTTACCGATATCTTTGAGAACATAGGAAACGTCACGTTGTAATTGAGACTGCAAAACTCCTTTATATCGCTTTCCGAGCCCGGCTCCTGCTTAAGGAAATTGTTTGCCGGAAACCCAAGTATAACAAATCCCCTATCCTTGTATTTTTCATACAACTCCTGCAACCCTTTATACTGCGAAGTAAAACCGCATTTGCTTGCCACATTCACAATAAAAACCACACTCCCCTTATACACCTCAAGTTTCACCGGGTTGCCGTCAATATCCTTCATTTCAAAATCATATATACACCCGTCCCCCATTTGAGAACCTCCATAAAAAATTGTTTTTTAAGTTGAATAATGGAAAAATTAAGCCGCCTACTTTTAGGGTCGGCTTGAATTTACTTGTTGGAAATGACTAAAGTTTAAAGTGAATAAAGTGAGCTAAAGTTTTGGTAAAAATTAGCAATTTTTAGATATTTAAACTTAAATTCAGTTCTGCTCACGCAGAAGGTTCAGGCTAACAGCCATGTTCTTTCTGCTTATACTCATTGTTATCCTCATAGATGGTAATTTTTTAAAAGCCAAAAATCCTTGATTTTTACCTAAACTTTAGTCACTTTAAACTTTAGTTCACTTTAGCCACTCCTAACACAGTTCTCGACCTAACACCTATGGGCCATATGCAGTTCGCCTTTTGCGCCATGCTCTCCGCGCATTCCTACAAACTATGAATACACTTTGCCTTTATTATCACATAAACCTCTAATCCCGGCTCAAGCCCCAATTCAGTCTTAGTATCCTCAAGTATCTCGGCGGTGATGCGTTTGCCGATATCAATATCAACAAGACATCGTCTCCTTATAGTATGTATCGCCGCAACGCTACCCTTAATAATGTTCCTGGCGCTTATGCCCGTTGGTTTGGAAACAGCGATAATAATCTCCGACGACGGAATCTCCACCAAAACATTGTCACCCTTTTGCCGGCCAGAGTCCGACGCGGTTAGCGCGAACCCGCCGGCATCCAACTCCACAATGCCGCGCTCCGCAAAATGCTCCTTTACAGTAGCGTGAAAAATGTTTTCAACATCGCCGTTATCTCCAATCTCCCCATTGCCCGTCAAAACCTTGCTTGCATCGTCAAAATAGGTCGCCTTCCCGTTATGAAGCACAATAGCGTTTTGCGCAAAATTAATAATAGTAGTCAAATCATGCGAAACATACAGAATCGGCAAATCAAACTTAGAGTGAATATCCCTTAAATAGCTAAGCAACCTTAGCTTCGCCGTCCTGTCCAGCGCCGCCAGCGGCTCATCCATCAATATCATGCCCGGCGAAGCAAGCAGCGCCATGCCAAGCGCGACCCGTTGCCTTTGCCCGCCGGAGAGAGTGTCCGGCTTGCGATCCAAAAATTTAGACAGGCCCAAAACATCTGTTACATCGTCAAACGCAAACCGCCTCTTTGCCTTGGGCGTAAGTTTCCAACCGTATTTCAGATTGGAGGCAATTGATTTATGAGGAAAAAGCCTGCTGTCCTGAAAAATATAGCCAATCTCCCGTTTATGCGGCGGAGTGCTCCTTTTAGACCCCGAATCCGACAACACCCGCCCGTCCCACTTAACAATCCCCGCGTCCGGTCGAACCAGCCCCGATATCAAATTCAACGCCGTTGTCTTGCCCGTGCCCGAAGGCCCAAATATAGCGGTAAACGTCGGCTCAATATCCAAATCAATATCCAAATCAAAATCCCCGTAACTCTTCCTGCATTTAATACACAACCTACGATTTTTCATAATTTGTCTTGATTCTAAATTGAAAATTCCTATCACCCTCCCCTAACCCCTCCCATCAAGGGAGGGGGGAATTAAAGGTATATATTTAATTCCAATATTCTGCCGATTGGGTAAAATTTTTTAACTGTGTGATTTTTTCCCTTTGAGGATAATCCTCACTAAAGCAGGCAAGCGGCCAAGTGTTCATTGATGCTAAAACGAGTTTAAAAAGACAAATTCCCCTCCCCTTTGTGGGACGGGTTAGGGGAGGGGGTATTTTAAAATCACTGACAACCCTGGTTGCCAAGCCCCAGTTTGGGAGAGTGATGATATTCAAAAATTGAAAATTTTTACCAAAACTTTAGTTCACTTTTAACTTTAGCTCACTTTAGTCACTTATCCGGTTTATCCGAGTTGTGTCTGAGCCCAAATACTTTCTATCTATGCTGAATCTCTTTTGCCGTAACAATAAATTTGTCAATCTTTTTTCGTATTTCCACCATAAG
This sequence comes from Candidatus Anammoxibacter sp., assembly GCA_021777105.1. Classification (GTDB taxonomy): domain Bacteria; phylum Planctomycetota; class Brocadiia; order Brocadiales; family Anammoxibacteraceae; genus Anammoxibacter_B. Next base: position 1,116 of record JAIQZQ010000098.1, on the reverse strand, counting down.
CTTTGAGAATTGAACGCCAACACTTAACCTTAAATTATCTCGCCTTACATTTTTATGAATAGCATTCATTATCAACCCTTTGCCTTCTCCAGGAACCTGCACTAACAACTGCAATCTATCATTTGCCGACAACTCACTCCCGATCCTTTCAAGATCAACATCTGAGTTTATTATTGCAACCTGGCACCCTGAAGCGCTTAAATCAAGAATGCTAACATCCTGCACATCTTCCCCAATTTTTAATTTCCCCGGTAAAATGCAGTTAACCCTCTCATCTTTTCGTATATTACAAGCCTCAATCTCATTTGGATATTGAAGAATCATCAAATTTATCGGGTCAGGAGTTATGCCGATATATTTTGATTTAAAGCCATAAACAGACCCGTCATACAAATACCTGACAACAACATCCCCCCCCTTTTTCCTATTGCACTTGACCACAAAATCATTGCTAATAATCTCAGGTATCTGAGCAATAACATATTTAGAGGGAACTATTCCCAACAATGAGCTTTTAAATCGGGATTCCAACTCTTTAAACTCAATATTTAATTCAGTTCCAATATCAATAAGCAGTTTATCTGATTTTTGAGCAGCTTTTATATATTTTTCTTTCATTTTCCGCCCTCTTCATTATTTTGGTTCTTTCGCAACAAACAGGTAAAACACCATAAAACTAAATAGTTTAACGCTAATGCCTGTGCCGGACAAATATAAACGTCTTAATTATACTATTATACCATGATAATTTACATTCTATTATTCCAACTATTCAACGAGCTAAGGGTTCACTCAAAAATGTTTAAATATACTATCTATAATAAGACGGATAAGCAATACACAGATTAGCGCTTAATTCATCTTTGTATTTTTCGTATCATTTTGTGAACTTTCATTGGCTCGCCCCTTGTTTTTGCTTTTAAATTTTTGAAGTTTCACTGGTTACAGGATGCTAGATATTTGATACAGGTAAACTGCTTTTATCTGTGTAAATCCGTCTAATCTGTGTCATCGGTGTTCTTTTATCTGTGAAATCTGTGGTCGCTTTTGCTTTTTAATTAGTGAAGATGTGTGAGGATTAGTGGTTAATCCGCTTTTGCTCTTGTTTTGCTCTTA
>JAIQZQ010000097.1 GCA_021777105.1 Candidatus Anammoxibacter sp. | reverse complement strand
GGCAATAACCGTATATTCGTCAGTGGGAGGAGGTAGGGGGCTCCCCTGTGCTTCACGTAAGGGCGGTGTTTGGCACAGCTTTTTAGGCCGAAATGCAAACTCCCGAAGTCATTCCACCTGGCCCCTTCGATACGCACCCTTTTTCCGGTACTCCCGTTGGTTACGCACTGGCTGCATACCTCCGCTAATAGGCGCGGAGTTCGAGTGGAACGTTCTATACAGGCACGGACCCGCACAGGTAGGATTTGATGTCGCTTTCGCTTTTGCTCGCCCTCCTTTCTATTCATCTCACCGTTTTTTTTTTTTAGACTTAGTATTGAGCACTGCGGCTCACGCGCCCTTTCAGGGTAGTATTGAATAAATATTGTTTTTTATAATTACACTCCCCTCGTCCCCCTCTTTTTAGAGGGGAGGTGGTTTGTCGGCGCTCTTTCCGGTACGAGATTGCTTGCATTGCTAAGAGTATGGGGAAAGCATGTCTTCTGGAACCTTATTTTAGACAGGATGATGTTATTATGTCTATTATATGGCAAAAAGGAAAAGCTACCGGCTCGCAATTCCGCTCCATTTTTTTCATAAAAAACAATGCCGACTCTTTCAATATGTTCAACAAGGTCGGGGTTGGATATTTGTGTGAAAATTGAAACGTCAAATGTGTAAGGCAAGAGTAAATCGTCGAGGTCAAGGCTGATTTTGTTGATAATTGAAAGGTTTAACTCCGGGCCGGTTATTGTGAGGTCTATATCCGAGCCGTTTTTGAAATCGTCTTTTGCGCGAGATCCGTAAAGTATGGCTTTCTCTATTTGCGGGTATTTGGAAAAGACGGCGTTTATTTGCTCTATATTTTTCTCTTTAAGACCGAATTTCATATTCTAATTTGCATCATCCTATTTTAATTCACGGAATTTTTTCCGTAATTTTATAAACTCCTGATAATAATTTTTAATAATGGCGTTGGAAACTTCTTCGGCTGCATGCTCATTATATGTGTGCGATGTTGATATCCTGCTTTTAATCATTTCCATCCATATTTCACCGTCTTCAATAAGGCCTCTTTTAAACGCAAGCCTGATAGCGTCTCTGCTTCCCTGGATATCGGTTTCGCCCTGGCTTTCATAAAAATCCTTGATAGTGTTCCAGGATAATTCATAATTATATTCAAAGCATTGTAAAAGACCCTGTTTTTCGAATTCGTTCAGTTCGGCTTGTTCAATAAACCTGGAGAGTTGTTGGAGGACTTTATTGAAATTTGCAAAACGCCGACGCCATCTGATATCGTTGTTTTCCATTGTTTAACTATTTAAGATATGTTTTTGTTTTAAAACCTGTTGTTATGTTTATAAAATGCTATTATTGATTTTAATGTTATGCCGGTCAATTGAAAATTAAACAATTCAATATGATGTAAATACGTGTTGATCAACATATTATGATCTGCGCGCCAGATAGTTAAATATAAATTGGGACAGATAAAAAATGGAGTTTGCAATGCAAATAGACAAATACAAAATATTCATGTTTGATTGTGATGGGGTTTTGTTGGATTCTAATGATGTTAAGGTTGAGGCTTTTTATAGGGCTATTAAACATCATGGGGAAGATGCGGCAAAGGAGTTGGCGGTATACCATAAGAATAATGGGGGTATTAGCCGGTTTAAGAAATTTCACTATTTTTTTAGGGAGATTCTTGGCCGCAAAGATGATTATTCAAAAGATTATGATGAGGCTATGGAAAAATTTGGCGAGGTTTCATATGCGGGCATGCTCAATGCTCCTGAAACAAACGGTGTGAGGGATTTTATTGAAAAGCTGCCGGCTGATTCAAAAAAATATGTTATTTCAGGAACCAAGGAGGATGAGTTGCTGGAGGTGTTTGCCAAAAGGGGGTTTGATAATCTTTTTAACGGCGTTTACGGAAGCCCGGCAACAAAAGAGGATATATTTTCTAAAATTATTAAGAGTGATATGGATAAATCACGGATTGTCTATTTTGGCGACGCTAAAAAGGATTATCTTGTGGCAATGGAATTTGGCATTGATTTCGTGTTTATGTCGGGATACACCGGTTTTGAAGAATGGGAATCGTTTTTTGAGGGGAAAGAGGCGACTATTATAAAGGATTTCAGTGAGATATGAATAGGGCTTTTGTATTCGTAAAGTTAATTACGTGACCCAGACACGTAAAAAGGCAAAAGCGAAAAGCGTTCCCACGGAAATTCACGAAATTACACGAAAAAAAGCAAAAGCTATAGACGGGATTTACAGGATCGACAGGATAAAGGCTAAAAGCAAAAGCTGAAAGCCGCCTCTATATTTAAAAAAATATTTCAGGAGCCCATCTCTATAAAGTCAAAAGGCCGCGTGTTGGCGGCACGCGGCCTCGTGATTTCACCGTTTATTGGTTGGCAAAACAGGTTTGGATTTGGATTTTTTCGTCGATAGTATATATTATTAATTCTACGCGGTTGCTTTTTTGTTTAATTCATCCAGAATAAATATCCCTTTTTCTCCGCAATGTTTTAAGAAGTCTTCCTTTGAAGGTGTTGGCACTAATTGGCGAAGCATGCTTCTGACTTCCTCTAATCCCCTTTCGATAGCGTATAATCTCTCTTCAACATATGCATTTTCATCTTTCATGACACACCTCCTTATGAGTGTTTGCCGAAATCCTTTTCAGCATTTATAAACAAAGCTTATTAATGATCGTAGCTTTAATATCGGCGCCGTTAATATTTACTTTACTTTAAATTTTTGTAATTTTTCAGCGTGATTTAGGCTCCCCGTCTGCTACGCATCCACCACTCTTTTTAAAGGGGATAAATTTGGTCTGTTCGTTTTAGGGAGAAGTTTGCAAATCAAGATTGCGGCATAATACTGCGGGCTTTTAAACTACTGCCTTTTTCCTTGCCGTCTTTATTGAGTCTGGAGGGACGCTTTAATAAAATCCCTGAAAAGGGGGTGTGGTTTTGTGGGTTTTGATTTGAATTCAGGGTGAAACTGGACCGCCACAAACCATGGGTGGTCTTTTAGCTCAACAATCTCAACCAGTCTGTTGTCCGGTGAAACTCCGCTGAAAACCATTCCTTTGTTTTCCAGTTGCTCCTGATAGTTGTTGTTAAATTCGTACCTGTGACGATGGCGTTCAGATATTAAATCCATATTATAAGCGTCATAAACCTTGGTATCGTGTTTTAATTTACAAGGCTGCGCGCCCAGCCGCATGGTGCCGCCTTTAAATTCAACATTCAGCTGCTCCTCAAGCAGGCTTATAACCGGATGCGCTGCCTTTGTGTCAAATTCAGTGCTGTTTGCGCCACTAAGGCCGCATACGTTTTTGGCAAACTCGATTACAGCGCAATGCATGCCCAGGCATATGCCCAGAAATGGAATGTTGTTTTCCCGGGCGTATCTTATGGCTTCAACCTTGCCGCTAATGCCCCTTTCACCGAATCCGCCGGGCACAAGAATGCCTTTGCACCCTTTTAAATGGGCTTCAACTCCGTCTTTTTCAATATCTTCAGCTTCCACCCTGCGTTCAACAACTTTGGCGTTGTTGCCTACTCCGCCATGTATCAGGGATTCATAAATTGACTCATATGAAGATTGGTGCTCTATATATTTTCCTACAACAGCGATTTCGGTGGAAAATTCGGGTTTCTTTAAAGTCTGTATCATTGAGAGCCATTCATCAAAGCCTTGATTGTACTCGTGTATATTTTCGCGGTGTCCTTCAGTGTCGAGGCGCAGCTTTTTAATAATTAATTGGTCAAGGCCCTGCTCTTTTAATACCAGAGGGATTTCATAAAGGATTGGTTTAACATCCATCTCTTCTATGATAGACTCTTTTTCAATATTGCAAAACAGGGATATTTTGTCCCTGATTTCATCGCCAATCGGTTTTTCAGTCCTGCAAATCAGGATGTCGGGTTGTATGCCGAGCTGCCTGAGTTGACCAACGCTATGTTGGGTGGGTTTTGTCTTTATTTCATCCGCCGCGCGAAGATACGGTATAAGGGTAAGGTGGATATAGAGGGCGTTCTCCTTGCCGATATCCTGGCCAAGTTGCCGTATGGCCTCCACAAACGGGTGGCTCTCAATATCGCCGGTTATGCCGCCGATCTCGGATATAACCACGTCAAGATCTTCGTCATCCACTTTTTGGATGCAATCCTTAATCTCATTAGTCACATGAGGTATCACCTGTATTGTTTTACCAAGATATTCGCCTTTGCGTTCCTTAGTAATTACTGAGAAGTAGATTGAGCCGGTGGTCCAGTTGCAGTTTTTGCTCATTACTGCGTTTGTGTACCGTTCGTAGTGACCAAGGTCAAGATCGGTCTCGGCCCCGTCTTCAGTCACATACACTTCGCCGTGTTCATAAGGGCTCATTGTGCCGGGGTCTACATTCACATAAGGGTCAAACTTCTGCAACCCGACTTTCAGCCCTCTGCTCTCTAAAAGCATTCCGATTGACGCCGAATTCAGCCCCTTGCCCAATGATGAAACAACCCCGCCTGTAACAAATATATGTTTTGTCATTTTATTAATGTATAAATTATTATTATAAAATCTAAAGCAATTTGGCCACAAAGGCGCGAAGACACAAAGAAAAGCAGAAAACTATAAAACTCTTATTTTATAGTAACTAATATAAGTTTTGCGCCTGTTTTATAAGCATAAAAGTCATAAGCTCTATTATCTATATCTATCTAAAAATCTTTCAAAATCATTTTTGGTGTCAATTCCTATGGAGTTGTGCGGCTCAATGGCCACCTTTATTTTGTGTCCGTTTGATATCGCCCTTAATTGTTCCAAACATTCAATCTCTTCCAGCTTTGAAGGCGGCAGCGATGAATATTTTACCAAGAAATCCTTTTTGTAAGCATAGAGGCCGATGTGTTTAAATGCGTTATATTTAGCCGCGCCGGTTTCAGTTTCACTTGGGTTCCGCGTGTATGGTATTGACGCCCTTGAGAAATACAACGCATACCCCATGTTGTCCAGCGTTACTTTTACCGCGTTGGGGTCCAGGAATTCATCTTCAGATTCGATAGGGTTTGCGATTGTTGACATAACTGCAAGTTCGTCGTTATTTAAAAGTTCAACCACGCTGTCAATCGCTTCAGGCGGCAAATCCGGCTCGTCGCCTTGCACGTTTACAACTATATCAGGGTTTAAATCTTTTATTGAATCTACGTTTTCAACAACCCAGGCGGCCCTGTCGGTGCCTGAATTAATATTGTCCGGCGTCATTGCCACGGCGCCGCCAAACTGTTTAACTATATCATAGATGCGTTTATCGTCGGTGGCTATTATTGCCTGTTTCAGCTTTTTTGCCCGGCAGGTATTATGGTAAACATGCTCAATGATGTATTTGCCGGTAACATCTTTTGCTTCCTGAAGTATTAGTTTGCCGGGCAGCCTTGAGGCCTCAAACCTGGCCGGTATAATGGCTATGGCGTTCATTTTGACTTTTATTGCCGTTTTGCGCTAAATTATTAATAATTGCCTGCGTTGGGCCGAGTTTAAAAATAATCGGGTATGCTAGCAGCTGGACATTGCCAAGTCAATTTAAAAATAACGCCCATTTAAATCCTTAGATTAGCGTTAAAATCATTGACATGTTTTCCCCTGCTATTTACAATAACTTTTATCAAATTTTTTGCGCTCTGATCAAACCGCGAATAATTCGGCTTTTTTGCGTATGTTTGCAGAGCTTTTGTTCCGGCTAAATTATGTTAAACGCTAAAAGCGCAATATTTATATTCAAATTGAACAATTTTTAAACCATATGGAGGATTTAGTTGATGAGACAAAACGTGTTATTTAAAGCTATTTTGGTTGTCCCTTTTGTTGTTATGACGTTTTTTGCAGTAATCACAGCTGCTAACGCGGATGGGGGGGGCAATATTCACGGAAACGTAACTACATATGGTGATAGGTACGCGGCAAAGGTGCTTGTTTTTATAGAAGATTTGCAAGGCGATTTTGAGCCGCCTGAAGAGCACGCGGTGATTAATCAGGTAAACACTGAGTTTGTGCCGCGAATGCTGCCTGTTTTAAAGGGGACGACTGTTGACTTCACAAACACGGACACCGGCTGGCACAATGTTTATTCGCCGCCGCAATCGGTGACACCGTTTAACCTGGGCACATATCCCACCGGGACAACCAGGTCGATGACTTTTGACAATATCGGCGTGTCGCCAATTTCATGCTCAATGCATTCAAATATGCGCACATACGTTATTACGCTCGGCAATCCATATTTTAAAGTGACCGACAAGATGGGGCAATATGATATAAAAGACATTCCACCGGGAACATACTCGCTGCGTGTGTGGCATGAAAGGCTAAAGGCCAAAACCCAAAAAGTGACGATTGAAAGCGGAAAGACAATTATTGTTGATTACAGATTAGAGTAGAGGCGCGAAAATGGTTATCGCAATCACCGGCGCAACCGGATTTATTGGTTGCTATATAATGAGGGCCCTTTTCAACATGAAAGGGATTGAAATAAAAGCTCTTGCGCGGGAAAACGCCGATTTAAACGTCCTTAATGAATTTAGCGAAAAAACGACGATAGTCAAAGGCGATCTGGCCGACAAAAACTCATTGGCCGAATTGGTTGAGGGCGCGGACGCGGTTATTCATGGGGCTTATTATAGCAAAAACCGCGCTTTTCTCGGCGCGGGAAATGAAGACCGCGAGGTGTTTCTAAGGACAAACGTGCTCGGAAGCCATAATCTTTTAGAGCTTTCTAAAAAAGCCGGGGTTAAGCGGTTTATATTTATCAGCTCGTGCGCTGTGTTCGGCGCGATTGACCCTGCTTTGCCGTTAAATGAGAAGCATCCGTTAATGCCTGATTCGGTTTACGGCGCGTACAAGGCTTCGGTCGAGAGTTTGTGCCACGCATATTATTTGTCAGAGGGTATGGAGACGGTTATTTTCAGGCCCGTGGGTGTTTATGGAAAAAAAAACCAAATTGAACAGTCAAGATGGTATAATCTTATCCAGGATATTAAAGCCGGCAAAGATGTTAATGTGTCGGGCGGCGGAAAGGTTGTGCATGCGCTGGACGTTGTTCAGGCAATCTTGCTTGCTTTGGAAAAACAGGATGCGGTTGGCAATGTTTACGCGCTTGTTGATTTTTTCATAGATAATATGGGCGTGGCGAGAATGTGCAGAGACATATTCGGCTCGACGTCGGAAATATCGGGCGAGCCTAAAACGCCTAAAAACTTTATGCTTAATGAAAAAGTTAAAGAACTTGGGGTTAATCTAAAGGGCAAGGCGGGCTTAAAAGAGTATATAATGAGTTTTTGATCCAACTCTTAGAATCGGCAATGTGTTCGACAACGGAGTTTTTAAAAGAGAGTATTTGCAAATGGCGGACTATCATATTCATACTAAATTATGCGGCCACGCCTCAGGCGAGATGGAGCAGTACGTAGAGCAGGCGCTTGAGGCGGGCCTGAGCGAAATGGGGTTTAGCGACCACATGCCGATGGTGTCTGAAATGGGCGCGGGGCTGGCCATGGAGCCGGCAAGCTTGCCGGGGTATGTTGATGAAACGCTTGAACTGCAAAAAAGGTATCCTGAAATAAAAATTAAATTGGGCATTGAGGCCGACTATTTCCCCGGCCTTGAGGAAGAGAGCAAAAAGATAATCGACCAATACGAGTTTGATTATGTAATCGGGTCGGTGCATTTTATTGAAAACTGGGGTTTTGACAATATAAACCAGATCGATCAATGGAAAGAGAAGGATATTAATCAGGTTTACAGGGACTATTACGCGTTGTTAAAAAGATCGGCGCAATCAGGCCTGTTTGATATTATCGGGCACAGCGATCTTGTAAAAAAATTCGGCCAAAAGCCAAGCGAAGACGTTTCAGACTCCATACGGGAAGCTGCGCAGGCGTTTAGCGAGCACAATTTGGTTTGTGAAATAAACACATCCGGGTTAAGGCGCCCGGTCTCTGAAATATATCCGTCGCTGGATGTTTTGGAAATTTACAGAGAATATGATGTGCCTATCATTTTCGGTTCCGATGCTCATAAACCAAAAGATGTGGGTTGCGATTTTGATTTGGCGTATCAATTGGCATTAAACGCGGGTTATAATGAAGAGACTTTGTTTGAAAAACGGGAAAAAATCACAATAAAAAGGGAGTTTAAATGAACATTTCTATTATCGGCGCCGCAGGCGGCGTTGGCAGGGAACTGACAATCAGCATGATCCAGGAAGGGTTGCTGGATAAGAATGAACGCCTTCAACTTATTGGCCGCAAAGGATCAAAAAGCGAACATAAACTTTACGGTTTACGCATGGATATTAGCGATTCCTTTTCTGAAATTAATCCATATATTGATATTACCAACTCTCCGGATGAAATTTACGGCGATATTGTGGTAATGGTTGCCGGCGAACCGCTGCATTTAAACTCAGACAATAATTTGACAAACAGGGACCAATTGGCGGCGAAAAACTCGGATTTGTTCTATTTGTACGCTGAAAGCATTGCAAAACACAAACCGAATGCCATTGTCATAATAATCTCAAATCCGGTTGAACTTGGCGTGCATATATTCTCAAAATATATTTACCGCTATCAGGTGCTGGGCATGGGTGCGTTTATTGACACTTTGCGTTTCAGGCGCGAGATAGCCGAGGAGTTTGGAGTTAGACGCGAGCGCGTCCAGGGCTTTGTGCTTGGCGAGCACGGCATGGGATTTGTGCCGGTTTGGAGCAGCGTTAAGGTTTACGGAGAGGATGAGGAGAAAAGCAGGCAAAAGCTGGAATCGTTTTATAACCGGCCCCATAAGGCTAATTTGCTGAAACACTGGGAAGATATGTCAAAATGTCTTGAGGAAGGACGCATAGATAATTTTTGCGAAAGTATTCACAAATTTACTCCTGATGAAAGGGCGTTTCTAAGTCCGTTTATAAGCAATTACACCGGGGCTCACGCCCTTGCCGGCGCATCCGGCGCTGCAATAAGGCTTATACGGTCGATGACTGAAAGCCACGAGACGCTTTCCGCCTGCCAGGTAAAGGTTGAGGGCGAGTTTTTAGGCATTAACAGCGTGATAGGGGCTCCTGTTGTGGTCTGCAACAAAGGTATCTTGAGTATAGAGAATATTGACGGTTTATGGGACAACGAAAAAACGGCTCTAAAAAATGCGGGCGATATTGTTAATGAAAAATTAATTAAATGGGAAAAATAATATGAATATTTCTGTTATAGGCGCGTCGGGAAATATTGGGCGCGAAATTGCCATAAGCATTATCAGGGAAAGAATCCTTGAAAAAAACGAGACTTTGCAGCTGGTGGGGAGGAAAGATCCCAGAAGCGAAAAAGCGTTGTTAGGCCTGCGCATTGACATTGCCGATTCATACTCGGAAATAATGCCTGAAATCGAACTTGTAAATTCGCCGGAGGATATACGCGGCGATATTGTTATCGTAGTTGGGGGAGCCTCTCTATCGAAAAGCGGGAGCACAAACAGGGACGATCTTGCAAAGCTTAACGGTAAGATATTCCACTCTTACGCAGAGCATGTGGCTAAAAACCGCAAGGACGCGATTGTAATTATAATAACAAACCCGGTTGAACTCGGCGTTCATGTGTTTAGCAAATACTTGCCCCGTCATCAGGTAATAGGCATGGGGGCTTATCTTGACACTTTGCGATTTCAAAACCAGATTGCCCATGATTTTAAAGCAAAACGAAATAGCGTTCACGGCCTGGTGCTTGGAGAGCACGGCACAGGGCTTGTTCCAATCTGGAGCAGTGTAAAGATATATGGGCTGGACGAAGCTTACAGCAGCAAAAAGATTGAGGAATTTATTAAAAAAAGGCACAAACACAACCGTAAAGCGCATCTTGAGAGAATTTGTGAACTTATTGATCAGGGCCAAATTGAGAAATTTTACGATAGCTATTACAAATTCGGCCCGGATTCGCGCGTATTCCTCGGCCCGTTAATAAGCAATTTTACAGGGGCCAAGACTATTGCCGGGGCAACCGGGGCAACCATGCGCCTTGTTCGGACTATTAACTCCAGCAATATTGATCTGGCGGCATGCCAGGTAAAACTGGAAGGCGAGTTCCTTGGGATTCACGGCGTCATAGGCGCGCCGGTTTTTATCTGCAACAACGGCGTGTTTAAAGTTGATCAATTGGATAACATTTGGGATTCGGAAAAGCAAGAACTACTGGAAGTCTCTGAAAAAGTTAATGAAAAAATAGCGCGATGGGACTAAAGCGCGGAGCGCAAAAAGCAAAGCGCAGGGCCAGGATTTAGCAAAACTGATAGAGTTTTCGGGATTTGTTGATGAATAAAAGGCTAAAGCCTTAACTCCAAAACAGGTAGAGTTTGTTGGGATTTACCCTTTAGGGTTTTACTCCAATTGAGGATAATGCTTACTAGAGCGGGCAAGCTGCTAAGTGTTAATTTATCTCACGGCATTTGAATATAAACATACGCGAATATTGTTTTTCAAAAATCTGATTTGTTTCGCTATAAACTGTGGTAATAAACCGCAGATATAAATAGACTTGAAATTTTAAAAATATAGCATGAAATTTCCTTCAAAATTACACTGGCACCCTTTTTCCGTCCACTTCTCCAGTGTTTTATATCCATTTGCGGTATTAATGTTAATATTGTTTCTGGTCACAAAAAACAACGATTTTGAAGAGGTCTGCCACTATACTTTATGGGCCGGCGGGTTAACGAACATCTTTGCCATAGTCACCGGATTTGCTGACTGGAAAAAAAAGTATAAGTCCAACCTCGTGCCCGTGTTTGTTCAAAAAATAGCCCTTTCGCTTCTAACCCTTGAGATATCGGTCTTGTGCGTATGCTGGCGATGTTTTCAACCGGACATACTGACAGCCACCGCGCCAATAGCCACCGCTGATGTTTATAAATACATTTACATAGGCTTGGTCCTCTCATTGGCCCCCGCTATAGGGCATGCCGGGCATCTGGGCGGTAAACTTATACATAGTTAAGGATTTTACCGTTGCCGGCCATAACGTATTTATGTCTGGATATTTATGCGAGCCGCCGGGTATAATAATTACTTTTTACGGCGCGAATTTAGTTTTTTAAAACAATAAAATAAGAATGGCTAAACAAAAAAGAGTTTCCGATCTTAAACGAAGAAAGAGGAAGACGGTAAAACCCGACCAGGGCAAGAGAAACTTTTTAACGGTTTTTTCCGCGTTTATAGGATCCATCATAGGCATTGCAATCGCGTTTCCGGTTATTGGTTTTATTTTCCATCCATTGATAAAAAAGACGGTTTATGGCGGGAGCGATTTTATAAACATCGCCAAATCCAAAGCCATCAAGCCGGGCATCCCTAAGAAGGTCGTCATCAGCTCATTCAAAGTAGATGGATGGAACCGTTATGACAATATAATCCTGGGCGCGGCATGGCTGATAAAACAGGAAAATGGAGAGATTGTCGCCAAGTCCTCAATCTGCCCTCATTTGGGCTGCGGAATTGATTGGGACGCCGGCGAGGGCCAATTTGTTTGCCCATGTCATAAGAGCATCTTTGATATTGACGGCAAAGTGGTGTCCGGCCCTGCTCCAAGGCCTATGGACTCGCTTGACATTAAAATTGAAGACGGCGACGTCTTTGTAAAACATCGCAAACTACGTTTGGCAACGCATAAAGTAATTGAAGTGTGAGGTTGATAGACGGCGGTTTTATTCATGGCTGGTTACAAGGCTCTGCCTTGTAATCGGATGTCCAAAGAGGCTCTGCCTCTTTTTCGTTATGACCGGCAAATAACAAATTAATAGAAACGTCTAATATAAGGCAAAGCAATATAGAACACGGCATTGCAAGGTAGACCATTGTAATGAGTCGATAATAAAAAGGGTTTTTAATACTTGAAAATACACATCCCAACATCCAGAGATGTTCGCAAATGGATTGACGAACGAACGGGCCTTGACAGCCTTTTGGAAATGGCCCTTAACGAGCCGGTTAAAGGCGGAGCCAGGTGGTCTTACATATTTGGAAGCGCCTTGCTGTTTGTCTTTTCGCTGCAAGCTATTACCGGGCTGGTTTTGTCGGTATACTATTCATCATCAACCACCGACGCCTGGGGAAGCGTCTACTTTATACAGGAACAAGCGACCCTTGGCTGGTTTATTCGTGGCATGCACAGCATTGGGTCCAGCACAATGATTGTGCTGTGCGGAATGCACATGGCCCAGGTGTTTATCTTCGGCGCTTATAAACGGCCCAGGGAATTAAACTGGGTTACAGGCCTTGTAATGTTCAAAATTGTTTTGGTGTTTGGACTTACAGGATACTTGCTCCCGTGGGATCAAAAGGGCTACTGGGCCACGCAAGTCGCCACCAGCATTATGGGCACCGCGCCGATTATCGGCAAATATTTGCAGACAATCGCGCAGGGCGGCAGCGACTACGGCAATTTTACCCTAACGCGGTTTTCCACAATTCACACAATAGTTCTGCCCGGAACTTTAGCCGCTTTTGCCGGAATACATATTTACCTATTCAGAAAACACGGCGTAACGCCTCACTGGAAAGCGGGCAAAGAGGAGCTAAAGGCAAAAACCGAGCCGTTTTGGCCGGGCCAGTTTTTTAAAGACGTAGTGTTTGCCCTTGTCATATTTGTAATAATGGCGGTAATCGTTATATGGAAGCACGGCGCGGAATTACAGGCCCCGGCAAATCCATCCTCAAACTTCATAGCCAGGCCCGAGTGGTATTTCCGCTCTCTTTTTGAGCTGCTTAAATATTTTGAAGGCAACCTTGAAATAATCGGCACTATTGTTATACCGGGTATGGCTGCGGGCTTTCTGGTATCATTGCCGTTTATGGACTATAAAGCGTCCAGGGCTCTGTCTGACAGAAAGCCTTTTGTCGCCGCGCTTCTGTTTGGCATGTTCGCGATTGTCACGTTGACCACAATGTCATATGTGGCTGATTTCAGCGATCCTAAGATTATTATACAAAACGAAGAGTCTGAAAAAGAGGCGGAAAAGGTCAAAAAGCTTGCAATGTTGGGCATACCGCCGGAAGGCGGGCTTGCCGTGCTTGAAAATGATCCTTTGAACGCGGGAGGCAAACTGTTTGCCGACAAATGCATGGTTTGCCATATGCTGGAAGGCGCCGGCGAAGCAAAAGCTCCGGATCTTACCAACTACAACACCAGAGAGTGGCTGTTCGGGTTTTTTAAAGACCCTGACGCCCCGGCGTATTACGGCAACACCCCCATAAGCATAATGCAGCCTTCTGATTTGACTGACGACGAGATTTATGATATGGTAGAATTCCTTTTATCACAAACAGGAAAACAAATCCCGTTGGATCAGGAATCCGTAAAGCGGGGGGAATATTTGGTTGTTGAGGACGACGACCAACAATGCCTATATTGCCACTCATACAACGGCAAAGGACAAAAGATGGCCCCCGACCTGACGGGTTACGGATCAGACGTGTGGTTGAAAGAGTTTATCAAGAACCCGGCAAGCGAGAAATATTATGGAAAACAGAATAAAATGCCGGCGTTTAAGGATAAAATCTCAGACGAGCAAATTGATAATCTTGTAATTTTTCTTCAAAGTTTATCCGAAGTTGACATTGCCGCGGCGGGCGGTGAAAACAGCGGTCATTAAAGGTGATAATGCCGCGCAACCAATTAAAAGAAAATGGCTAAATCAAAAAGACGCAAAAAGATAGTTATTGATTTTGACGGCACTATTGCGGACGATGTGTTCCCGGATGTAGGCAATCCACAAGAGGGAGTTGTAGAGGCTTTAAACACGCTTAAAGAGGCCGGCTTTGAGATAATTATACATTCGTGCCGGACAGGCTCATATTTTAAAGATGCGCTGGATGAGGATCAGTTTGAACGCATTGAAGACTTCATGAATTATTACAACATGCCGTTCGACCGTATCTGGGTGCCTGACAAACCAATAGCGTCGGCATATATTGACGACAAAGCTATTAGATATAGAAATAACTGGAAAGACATCGCCGGCAAGCTTGTTGAACAGTTGTAGTATCTTAATTAAATTGACAAAAATCCCGGATTTTTACCTAAACTTTAGTTCACTTTTAACTTTAGATCACTTTAGTCACTTTTCCGGTTTATGGGTAGGTGATAATAATCTCTCAATTTATGTTGTATATTTTTTATTTTATATAGTTTAGTTTTTTAATTGTAAGAAAGGAGCTTTAAATATGGATTCATATACATGCGTTGTTTGTGGATATGTTTACGACCCTGCAAATGGAGACCCTGACAATGACGTTGCAGCGGGCACAGCTTTTGCAGACGTGCCTGAAGGCTGGCTTTGCCCGGCTTGCGGTGTAGGCAAGGATCAGTTCGAAAAAGCTTAATGGGGGATATTTGTTATCAAAAGAGTATCAAGCAAAGAGCTTAACGACCATTACCTTGAAAACAGGCGGCACCCGCTGAGCGACGCAATAAGAGAAATAGTTTTTGGTATGAACGACGGCGTTATATCCACTCTTGGTTTCATAGCCGGCATGAGCGGAGCTGTTGACAATAAAAATGTTATCCTTATTGCGGCGTTTGCGGAGCTGCTTGCAGGCAGCATATCCATGGCTGCCGGGGCCTACATCTCTATGAAGTCTCAAAAAGAGGTATTTGACGCTGAAATTGAGAGGGAAAAGAGAGAGGTCGAAAACGTCCCTGAACTTGAAAGAGAAGAACTCAGGGACATTTACCGCAAAAAAGGCTTTAACAATGACGAAGTAGAGATGATCGTCAACAGGCTTACATCCACAAAAGAACAATGGGTAAACGCAATGATGCATGAAGAGTTGCATCTTTACCCTGAACGTTTAAACAAACCAATCAAAGTCGCCTACTTTATGGGCATCTCATTTGTAGCCGGCTCCTTAATCCCGGTGCTCCCAATTATTTTTGTTCATAGCGAACTCTATCTGTTTGTCTCAATCGGAGTCTCCATACTAGGTCTTTTTGGCCTTGGCGCAGGCAAGGCATCCCTCACAAATAAAAGCTGGATAACCAGCGGCCTTGAAATGGCCTTTATCGGAGTAATGGCCTCCGCGTTTTGCTACTTTATAGGCGTCGGCATCTCCATGATACGGCTTTAAACCGGACAAGGTAGAATCCTATTAACCACAAATCTCCGCAAATCTTCACTAATTTAAAAACAAAAACCTAAAGCTTCCGATGTTAAAAAATCTCTCTTTAGCAAAAAGGAAAACAGGGAGATTTGGACAAAGTATATTCATTATATTAGTATCAACCACAAACAAGCAAACCACAACCTCTTAAAACATATCCATACAAAAAGCTTGAAATGTCTTAACTGTTGTCTTACAATTGTAGCTTATAAAATATTTGTGCTTTGTAATGATTAAATTGGCTCCTTACCTCCTTGATCCCAAGCCCCAGCTTGGGTTCCAAAAATTCGAGAAGCCCCAGCTTCGTGTTTAAAAAGGATATGGTTGGTTCAACGTCTCCGACTTGAACCACGCTGACATAAACAATACTCAGTATTGAGCGCTTACGGTATTAATTGATCTGCACGATACAGAATTGAGAGCTTTTAATAAACAATTTAAAAAATAGTGGCACAGGCATCCCTGCCTGTGTTTCAATTGATCACAGGCAGGGATGCCTGTGCCACTAATAAATATCATGTGGACAATTGTTACACATTTACAATGCTAATTAATTACCTTCTGGAACCCAAATCCCAGCTTAGGTTCCAAAAATTTGAGAAGCCCCAGCTTCGCGTTTTTAACCAAGCTATATGGAGACATAATCTTGCGTATTGAAATAAAAGTGGCCCTCATTACAGGTATAGTTACGATTATTGGCGTGATTATAACGCTAGCCTTTCCGTGCATTTTCCCTGACAAGAAAGATGTAAACACAACTATTCCCATTCAAGGCAATAACAACACAATAGTTAACGACAATAGCGACACCGTAACCGTTCAGGGCGACAACAACTCAACTGTCAAGGGTAATATAGACGCCAAAGGCGATGTTATTGTCGGAGGCTCCAAAGTTACCAACATTTACACTTCGCTTGACTATCAGGAATTGCAAACCAAGATAAAGGAGCTTGAAAATGATCTAAAGGTTCTCCCTCTAACAGAAGTTCAGACAAGACTCAGAAAAAGCTCCCAACTTGAAGAGCTTAAACAAAAGGAAAAAGAGTATAAGGAAAATATCCTTCGTCTTGCCGAAACATTCAGCAAGATTCCAATCAATACCGAACGTTTAAAACAGGCAAAAAGATACTTTGAACAATCCGACTATAAAAAAGCGGATGAGATGCTGAAACCGGCTGAACTAATACAGGATCAAGAGAAACTGATTATCGCAAAAAAACAGAGAGAGAACGAAATTGAGGAATTAAATAAGCAATTTCAAAATAACAGCCATGAATTTTTGATTAAAGCGCAGGTAACGGCTCTCGACTTTAACAACCCAAAACGTTTTGATCAAACCTGTGAATATTATGAACAATCCATTGAAAGCTATACAGATTTTGAAAACCTGTTTAATTACGCCCTTTTTCTTCAAAACCACAACCAGATAACCGAATCATTTCATTATTACCAAAAGGCGTTAACAGAGTTTGGGGCCTCTTTAAATAAGCCGGCTCAGGCCATGACGCTGAACAATCTTGGTCTTCTGCAACAAGATAACAATGAATATAGCGAAGCCTTAAACTCTTACAAAGAGGCTCTCGATATTAGAAGAAACCTCGCAAAATCAAATCCCAATACTTATTTACCTTATGTCGCAGATACACTTAACAATCTTGGGGTTTTACAAAAAAATAAAAATGAATATACACAAGCCTTAACATCTTACAAAGAGGTTCTCGATATATATAGAAATCTCGCAAAATCTAATCCCAATACATATTTTCCAGATGTTGCTGTGACGCTTAACAATCTTGGGATTTTGCAACAATTGAAGAATGAATATACACAAGCCTTAAACTCTTACAAAGAGGCTCTCGATATTAGAAGAAACCTCGCTATATCAAACCCGAATACTTATTTGTCTGATGTCGCTCTGACACTTAATAATCTCGGAATTTTGCAACAAGATAAAAATGAATATACACAAGCCTTAACATCTTACAAAGAGGCTCTCGATATATATAGAAATCTCGCAAAATCAAACCCTAATACTTATTTACCATACGTTGCTCATTTACTTAACAATCTAGGAATTCTGCAACAAGATAAAAATGAATATACACAAGTATTAACACCTTACAAAGAGGCTCTCGATATATATAGAAACTTAGCTATATCAAACCCCAATACTTATTTACCTTACATTGCTACTTCACTTAACAATCTTGGGGCTTTGCAACAAGATAAAAATGAATATACACAAGCCTTAACATCTTACAAAGAGGCTCTCGATATATATAGAAATCTCGCAAAATCAAACCCGCAAACATATTTGCCCAATGTTGCAAATACACTTAACAATCTAAGCATCTTTTATTTACAAAGCAAGCCGGACAGGGAAAAGTCGCTGCAATATGCTAAAGAGGGTATATCAATAATATTGCCGTTTGTTGAAAGGGCGCCATATACAAAGAAATATCTGGAAACGGCTTGTGATGTTTTGCGGAATTGGGCCGAGGATGTTGATGGGTTTTTGGAGGGTTTGAAGGGTGAATGATTCAGTGTGCTACGCGTTCCAATGTTCTGAGCGAATCGTTACCCACAAATATTGAAACACAGGCAAGGATGCCTGTGCCACTATTTATTTGAATTTAAAATCGATCAATTTAGGTAGTAATTACTCGATAATTTTTCTATGGAATATTTAATTGATTTTTACAATTTTTCAATATTTTCAATTGATAACCCTGTAGTCTTTGAGATTGTTTGAGTGTCAACGCCTTCGTTCTTCAGGTTTTTTGCGGTGGTCAATATTCCTTTTTCAATTCCTTGTACGATTCCTTGTACCATCCCTTCCTCTACCCCATCGGAAAAAGCAGTGTCCATGGAGTTTTTTAGGTCGCGGTAGGTTTTAAGGCTCTCCTCGTATTCCGAATACTCCTCATCGCTGTAATTTGCTATTTCTGCCTGTTCAAAAAGTTTATCAAACACTTTTTCCTGTAATTTTGCGGGACGTTTCGTTAAATCCTCAAGATTTTTCAGCACAAAAAGCCATTTATCAAAATGTGTCTCAAGCTTATCTTCTGTTTTTGTAAATTTAGGCATTTCAAGGTATACATATGTTAATTTGTCAAAAAATACCTTTTGTGTTTGTTTGTCAAATAGCTGAACTTCATGATGAAACACCTCCTTGTCATTTTTATCTTCATCAAACACAAAATCAAGTATACCGATGGTATAAACGGATTTTAATTCAAAACTCCAATGTCCTCTTTTGGCCTGTTGTTGAATTGGAAAGGTTGAGTAATATATGCTTCTATCTTTAAAATAGTTTTGTTTTGCTTTTTGT
Source organism: Candidatus Anammoxibacter sp. (assembly GCA_021777105.1). GTDB lineage: Bacteria > Planctomycetota > Brocadiia > Brocadiales > Anammoxibacteraceae > Anammoxibacter_B. The sequence goes on along the minus strand of JAIQZQ010000097.1, from coordinate 53,207 downwards.
ATCTCTACTATAAATTTTTCGCCTTTTTGATTCTCACAATAAATATCAAATATTGCTTTTCTGTTGTCTATAGCTCTACCCAATTGTTCCTTTGATAGATATGCAAGATCCACAATTTCACCTTCGTCTTTGCGCAGCAATTCGTTTAAGAAATCTATCAAAATATCTTTATTTGGTTCGGTTCCAAACAATTTTTTAAAACCAAAATCAGTAAAAGGGCTTATATATCGGTCTTGGACTCGCATTGTTTACTCCATTTTATTGCTTTTACGTTCCTAAGCGTTTTTTACGCTATGTCTAAAAATGTTTTTACCTTTCTAATTAATTATAATACGTGAACATTTATTCAAAGGCAAGGTTGAAGTTTTAATATTTAAGCTCGAATATTACCGCGCATAGTTTGTTATTATTTTTATATAACGTGTTTTAATTGTTTTTTATAGGGGTATACTTTATTCGAATCTCCATTGCTCCCTTTTTTTAGTGTTTAGGTTGGGTAAAGCATAGCGAAACCCAACATTCTATTTAACATGCAAACATTTGATTTGAATTTGCAGGGCGCAAAGGGCGCTTGTTTTTCTATTTTTGCTTTGCCGGCGCATGTGGGTGTTGGGTTTCGTGCCTCTACCCAACATCCACATGCGCTCTGCTTTTTACACACTCCTCGTTCCTCTCTTTTTAGAGGGGAGGTTGTCCGTTGGCGTTTGTTTCAATATTAAAACCTATGGAGAACGATTAGTTCGTAAAGTGCGACTTTTAACAGGCCGTTTTTAGGCGCTTGCTTTAAAATTAGTGAATATTTGTGAGGATTAATAGTTTTTACGGCGTGATTTGAAAAACATTGCCGGGTTGACAATGTAAACATATATTATTACAATAATAGAGATGATTTATTTTGTAAATGATAAGAAAGTTGTAAAGACTTTAAACAAATTGGATAAATCAATCAGGGCCGCTTATTCAGCATGGAAAGCGATTGTTTCCAACCATGGATTTGGCGGGCTGAGAAAAGTTAAAGGCTTCCATTTTGAAAAATTAAAAGGCAAACGAAAAGGGCTAAACTCATGCAGGCTTAACAAGGGGTATAGGGTCTTTTTCAAAAAGATTAATAATGTTTTTGTTGTTGAAGTGGTGGAGATAAACAAACATGATTACTAAGAAAAAAGTTTCTGCGTTAAAACTTGGGCAGGATTTAATAGAGTTAGGGCTAAAAGTCCAGCGCAAGGAGATACCGTTGGACATTGTCACAAAAGAGATTGACTCCGGTTTTCTTGAAAAAGTATCAAAAAACAGTCCTGAGTGGGAAGCGGATATAGAACCGCGCGATAGAATACTTGCTTTGATGGAGATTCAGGGGATAACAAAATCCGGGCTTGCTAAAAAACTGGGAATTTCAAGGCAGTATGTTACCTCTTTCTTGAATGGAAACAATCCTGTTACCTTAAAATCAGCTAAAAACATTGCGCGGGCGCTTGATGTTCCGCTTGCGGGGATTATTGGCGGGTGAATCAAGAAGATATTATCATTAGCGAATCCTAACCCGGATAAACCGGAAAAGCAAAAGCAATATAAACCACAGATTGCACGGATTTCACAGATTAAAAAGCAACAATAGATTTTACAGATTAAAAGCAAAAAAACAATATTTAAAGCCTGAGCAGTCTTGCAGACTGCTTCAAAACGTTTTTGTTTTGCGATTATAAATGAACACTGAGCAGCATGTCTGCTCTAAGTGAGAATTGTCCTCGAAGGTGACAGTTGTCCTCAAAACATACCATATTAATTCCGGAATTTAATGACACATTATATTAGAAACAGTTGGTTTTACGCTACTTTACTTTTACAAACATGCCCCATGCATTTCCTGCTTTAAACGCTTTCCAACCAAATTTGATCTCGCCGTTTTCATTCGGTGTTGCCCAGGCTATCCAATCAACACCTTTTCCGGTTGCGTTTATAGTGAATTTTAGTTCTCCGTTATTATCAGTCGCCCCACTTGCAGGCTCAACATTAATAGTAGGCCTTAATCCTTTTCGCGCATTTGTTAGCGCATTCACAGGAATCCCCGGTTCTGTATTTGTCAATTTTAATACGCACTCTTCGTTCTCTCCTAATTCAAGAATGAGTTTATCTAAACCAAAAGGGGTTTTAATAAATTTCTCATCGCAATTAAATGTAAACGCCTTTTCATTGTCGCCCTCCAGAGGCAAATCGCACCCAATAATATTTCCCTCAATTGACGCGCCGGCGCCTTTCGTTATCTTTTTATAATAAACAGGAGCCGTTTCCGGCCCTTGGTCTGTTGATATTTTACTATTATCTTCTAAATTTAATTCATTAATATAAATTGCGCTATGGCCTCGCAAGTGTAATTTCTCATTTTCAAGAACTGTTACTTTTCCTAAAACCATATTCTCTGTGTCAAAACCTAGATCGTTGCATCCCATGTCTATAGGGAGCTCCATATCGCTATTGTCCATATCTAATGAACCATCCGTTGCCGGCAAGCTTCTTGATGGGAAAACAAACTCACTATTTGCAAGGCCTTCTCCTGAAACTAATCCATCAAATTCAAGCCGATCAACAATGATTTTTACGCCCGGGGAAAAAGTATTGTATGTCAAATCTCTAAAAACCAACCAATGAACGTCGACTAAGACCTCGCTGGAATCTATATTTAAATTAAGCTTGCTCGTCTCATGCCGTCCCGCAAAAATAAGTCTGTCTCCAAAGGTTTCACCTTCATAAGAAATACTGGCATTATCCAGAAACGTTATATCCATTTCTCCAGGGTCTTCCTCACGATTCTGAACCCCTGCGAACATCTCAAGATCGCCTTCCGCCCACTCAACAGTAGTTTCTCCTTTAAAAACAATTTTGCCGTTTGCGGTATTAAATCTAACACCTGGAGGAATATGAACTCCATCAAAAGTTATGGCGCCGCCAAGCATCCTTATAGACTCAAGGCCAAATTTGCCTGAATTCATTAAAAATTCGCCGCCTCTTATATCCAGACTGCCATCAATTTTCTGGTTAGGGCCAAATATTGACGCGTTGGCAACATTAAACGTCCCATCGCTAATTCCCATGGAATTCACAGAAATATCCTCGGATAAAGTTATTGCTCCGCCGCAATCCAGCGTTACCGTTTCATATGTGTCAGGGGCTGATGATGAAGGCGTGTTTTGTTGCGGAGGCAAACCGCAACTTAAATCCGCTTCTTTATCACAAAACTTATCACACCATTTTGAATCAAAGAAATCGCCAACAGCGTCTCTTTGCCAGACATTTAGAGCTTCAGAATTTCCAGGAAATAGGAGGTTGGTAAAAATGAAGAGCATACCAAAGATAAGCATATGTTTCATTTTTAAGCTTCTGCTTAAAAAAAAGAGAGCCTTATTAATTCTATTTCTACACATCATATCCTCTTCTCCCTAAAAAAAATTAATATTTAAAGACTGGTAAATTTATGCGATTATTACAAAAACAGAAAGAAAAATCCAATTAGTTTTTTCTGTTTTTACAAAAAAAAATATGCGATATGGCGGGATAATAATTGTTAACTTAAGGCCGTAAATATTGTAAAATTTAAACTTTATTATACCATTCGAGGATAACAATGAGTAAAAGCGGAAAGAACTATGCCGTTAGCCTGAACCTTCTGTTTAACTCAAGTTTAGCCTCCAAAACAAAAGGAGACAAAAGATGAAAATGACACATACCAGATTGCTTGTATCGAATTACAATGAATGCTTCATTTTTTATAGAGACATCATGGGGTTTACTGTTGCGTGGGGTGAAAAAGATGGAATTTACGCGGACTTTGACGCAAACGGTCATATACTTGCATTATTTGGAAAAGAGCCGATGGCAGAGGCTATTGGGGCGGAACCGCCAAAAGTGAAATCAGAGCAACAAGACGATGTGTGTTTAATTTTCGCGGTGGAAGATGTAGACAAGACATATGATTCACTAAAACAGAAAGGCGCTATTCCAATTAACAAGCCCCATGATCGAAAAGAGTGGGGGATTAGATGTTTTCACTTCCGTGATCCAGCCGGCAACTTGATAGAAATTAATAAAGAAATCGGAATGAACGGCTAACAAGGAAGTGTAACCTAAGGGGCCACTCAAAAATAACTTCGGTTTTGTTGGGCGTACTTTCACATTATCTTTGTGAGATATTCAATCGTCAAATTCTCACGTAGCTAAGGCTACGCTCCGAATTTGACTCAATCATATCTCGCAAATCTAACGCAAAATTTCAGCCAAAAAACCGAAGTTATTTTTGAGCGGACCCTTAGCGTTCGTTATTATTTTTGAATTGTCTTTTTATAGCTTTCTTGGCCATTTGTGTCACTCTTTCAACTGTAAAGCCGTATTCCGGCAATAAATCCTTAATCGGCGCTGACGCCCCAAAGCTTTTAATGCCAAGCATGTTGTCGTCATCATAATTGCCGGTATACTTGTGCCAACCGTAAACAGTTCCCGCTTCAACTGCTATCCGCGCCTGGGTTGACATCGGCAAAACGCTCTCTTTATACTCCGGGCTCTGGCATTCGTATAAACTCCAACACGGCATACTCACAACTCTGGATTTAACGCCATCCAAAGCTAATTGTTCATGAGCGGCAAGGCATAGTGTAATTTCAGAACCGGTTCCCATTAAAATAACATCAGGCGAACCGTTGCTATCGGCCAGGGTATAAGCCCCTTTCATTGCGCCTTCGGCGGATGCGTATTTTGAACGGTCAATAGTCGGCAAAGCTTGTCTTGACAATATAAGAGCCGTAGGTTTATCTTTCAACTCCAAGATATATTGCCACATAAAAGACAACTCATTAGCGTCTGCCGGTCTGATTACTTCTAAATTGGGCATCGCGCGCAGGGAAGCAAGCTGCTCAATTGGTTGGTGTGTCGGCCCATCCTCGCCGACGCAGATGCTGTCATGAGTGAAGATATAGATTGCGGGCAGCTTCATTAAAGAAGATAGCCGAATAGAGGGCCGCGCGTAATCTGAGAAGATAAGAAAAGTGGAACCATATGGCCTGATTTTACTTAACGACATGCCGTTAACAATAGCTCCCATAGCATGCTCACGAATACCGAAATGATAATTTCTTCCTTTGTATACGTCTTTTTCAAAACTAACAGCATCTTTTATAAGGGTTTTAGTGGAAGGTCCCAGATCGGCGGCGCCTCCCATAAACCATGGAATTTGCGAGGATATTGAATTTATTATTTTGTTGTTTGATTCACGAGTGGCAAGACCTTTATTATCAGCGGGAAAAACTGGAAGGTTGCGCTCCCAACCGTCAGGCAATTCGCTGTTTTGCATCATATTAAACTGTTTCGCCAGGTCCGGGTATACTTTTGTATATGCCGCAAATCTTTTTTCCCAATCATTTTCCAGTTTTATCCCTTTTGCAATCACAGACTCTTTATATTGTTCTACTTCATCAGGAACGTAAAACTTTTTATCAGGACACAGGCCATAATTAACCTTTGTCGCGCGAACTTCATCTTCGCCAAGCGGGGCGCCGTGCGCGTCCGCGGTATCCTGTTTATTAGGGCTTCCATATGCTATGTGGCTATCTACAATAATTAAAGAGGGCCGCATGTTTTCATTAATAGCTGATAGAAAAGATTGTTCTAACATTTCTAAATTATTAGCGTCTGCGACCCTCTGAACGTGCCAGTTATAAGATTTGAAACGAGCGGCAACATCTTCGCTAAAAGCCAACGAGGTATTGCCTTCGATAGTGATATTATTATTGTCATAAATCCACACCAGGTTGTTCAAACCGAGATGGCCGGCCAAAGACGCCGCTTCACTGGAAATACCTTCCATCATGCATCCATCGCCGGCGATTGCGAATATATTATAGTCTATTATTGTATGTCCATTACGATTGAAATGGTTTTTAAGCCATTTCTCCGAGACGGCCATACCCACGCTTGCAGCAACTCCCTGCCCAAGCGGGCCGGTGGTAACTTCAACGCCCGGAGTCAACCCATATTCAGGATGGCCTGCGCATTTGCCGCCCAACTGCCTGAAATTTTTAATATCATCCAGACTAATATCATATCCAAAAATGTGCAATATACTGTATAAAAGCATAGACGCATGACCTGCTGAAAGCACAAAACGATCCCTGTTAGGCCAGTCGGGATTTTGTGGGACGTGGCGCATAAATTTATCCCAAAGCGCAAAAGCCACGGGCGCAAGGCCCATTGGCGCGCCTGGATGACCGGAATTAGCTTTTTGCACCGCATCCATGGATAGCGCGCGTATTGTATTTACGCACAACATGTCAAGGCCGTCTTCTTTATCCAATTTGTTTCCCTCCTTTGGGCTCGGAAAGAAATAGCTTGGACTTTTTTACCAGCATCTTCAGGAAGATCCCCGTTTTCACGAGGACAAGCTTTGCCCAACCTTCAATCGCCGAATCCTCAACGCAGCTATGGCTGCGCATCCGGTTCGACTCAATCAGGTTGAACAAATTCAACCTAAATCTACAGGCAAAAAAGCCTAAGTTATTTCTTTCCGAGCCCTTTATACATCTCTTGTTTTAGAGTTATAAATTTCTCATTATCGCATTTTTTATAAAGCATAGAAGGGTTGCGGGCATTAATCAATTTAAAAATTCTAATTAAACCTGCCTATTATGATAAAAAACCGGCCCTGAATTGAAGACAAACGTAGAGCTTGACTAATACGTTAAATTTGATACCATAAGCAGCTTCATATTGCCGGCTTTTGATTCACTACACAGCGTTTTTGTGGCTAAGGGCTCCCCAGCCCTCAACGTGAGGAGTGTTTTTTTGCGATCTATCGAGCGCTCGCTTTTGCTTTTACTTCAAGATTCGAAATTCTGTGTTCTACTGTTCGATATTCGCTTTTTGCTTTTGCTTTTCTTAGTGTCTTCGTGCCTTAGTGGCATAAATCGCTTTTACTTTAATGATTTAAAAAAAATGTTAAACGAACTATATATATCTAATTTTGCCCTTATTGACGGCATAACAATTAATTTTGACAAAGGGCTTAACGTGTTTACCGGGGCCACGGGCGTCGGTAAATCTCTTATAATGGGGGCGCTTAACTTTCTGCTCGGCAGCCGGACAACCAGCGAGGTTGTGAGGTCAAACGAAAAGGAGGCTCTGGTTAGCGGGGTGTTTGTTATACAAAACGCGTCTGTTAAGGAGCGTTTGGAATCTACCCTTGATATAACGCTGGAGGATGAGGACGTTATTGTCCAGCGCTCAATTGACCTTGCGGGAAAAAACAGGTGCAAACTTAACAACCGGCCTATAACCGTTTCAGTACTGCGCGAGGTTGGGGAGTTGCTGGTAAACATTTCCGGGCAATACGAACACGAGTCGCTTATTAATCCGGCAAGCCAGCTCGACATACTTGACGGTTTCGGCAAGGCGGGCAAGCTTAAGGATAAATTTGCTGACGCGTATAAAAAAGCGGTTGAAAAGGAGAACCTTTTGCGGTCGTTAACAGAGGACAAGGCCGCCAGAAACAGGCAGATCGACCTTTTGCGTTTTGAGATTAATGAGATTGACGACGCGGCTTTGGGGCCTGACGAACTTGATAATCTGGAAAGCGAGCACAAAGCCCTTTTAAACGCCGAAAAGATACAGTCTACCATATCGTCATGTTACAACTCGCTTTACGACACGGATGATTCAATAATATCAAGGTTGCGCGAAGTGACAAGCGATCTGGAGAAGATTAAGGATTTTGACAAATGTTTTGCTGATGTAATTGAAGGGTGCAGCCAGTCTGTATTTCAATTGGAGGATTCGGCCCATTCATTGCGCGGCGAGTCGGAAAGGTTTGAGAGCAACCCTGAACGGTTGTCGGAGGTTGAGGAACGTTTGGAAACCATAAGGCGGCTCAAAAGCAAATATGGGGAGACGATTGACGACATTCTAAACTACTGCAGTGAATCAAAAGAGAAACTTGATGAACTTGAAAAAGCGGAAGAGGGCCTTGAAAACGCTGATGAAGACCTTGCCATGTTCAGGGGCGAGGCATTTGAGACCGGCTTGAAGTTGACCGCGCTTCGCAAAGATGCGGGCGCAAAACTATCCGCCCTTATAAAAGATGAGCTTAAAGACCTGGGCATTGCCGATGGATTGTTTGAGGTAAGCATTGAGTCAATAGGTGCGGCGGACAAGGACGGGTTTAAACTTGAGGATGCCACGCATTCAGGGCTGGACAAGGTTGAGTTTATGTTTTCGGCAAACAAGGGCGAAAAGGTAAAACCGTTGCGCAAGATCGCGTCGGGCGGAGAAATCTCAAGGGTAATGCTGGCCTTAAAGCGCCACCTTGCCATGGTTGACAATACGCCTGTGTTGGTGTTTGACGAGATCGACTCAAACATAGGGGGCAGAATGGGCCGCGTTATCGGCGAAAAACTAAAGACCGTGGCGCAAAACCACCAGATAGTCTGCATAACACACCTGCCGCAAATAGCGAGCTACGCGGATAAACACATGAAAGTAAACAAATCAACAAAGGGCGACCGCACAGCCACAAAAATTGATACCCTGAACGAAAAAGCGATTCTGGAAGAGATTGCCGAAATGATAAGGGGCGAAGAGAAGACGGACGTTACCATGAAACAGGCCAAAGAGATGGTTGAAGACGCCCGCAAATTCCTGAAAAAGAAAACCCGCAAAAAGTAAACACACGCCCCAACGTTGGTTCAATGTCTCATGACTTGAACCGCATCTGACCTGGCCAATACTCTGTATTGATCAATAATAATACCATTGGTTATTCCACCTCGCTCCTAAGCTCCTGTTTGAGAACCAGAAGCAAATCACCTAAAGTGTGATTGAAGTGGCACAGGCATCCTGCCTGTGATCAATTGAAACACAGGCAAGGATGCCTGTTCCACTATTTATAAAGGATCAATGGTGATGGTCTTCCATTGGTTTATGGTTTGAGGCGCGTTAAATGCGAGTGGTATTCGTTAATTTAATTATAAAGGGTTTTTCATTTTAAGTTGTTTTGTGGATGGAGCTTATGCCAAAGTCTCAGTTTTTATTGGAGTTAATTAACCGTGTTAATTTTGAGCTTTTCTGGGGTTATGCATAAGGTTTTCGAAATTTGCTAATGAATAAAAGGCTAAAACCTAAACTCCGAAACTTCGAGTTTGACGGAATTTGTCCTTTAGGGTTTTATTTCACGGCGTTTGAATAAAACATACGTGAATATAAATTTTAGAAAATCTGATTTGTTTGACTAAAATTAACCGCGTTAATTTTTTAAATACATTACAGAGTAAAGTTAATGTCAGATGTGGTTCAAGTCAGAGACTTTGAACAAACCGATGAAATGTTCGCAAGCTTCAGATAAGGAAACTAGAACATACCCGATATTTTAACCAAGCTATTTTTCTAATAATCTATTTCTTATATCCTCGGCAGTTGGAAGCGCATCTTTAAATTTTTCAGGTAGTTTTTTTGTTAACAGGTATTCTGCTACTCCGACAGGCTTATTAATGTCACGAAGGGAATACTCAATCTCAAAATTATCTTTCTCTGCGCAAAGAATGATGCCGATTGACGGCATTTCACCCTCTTCACGGACAAAATCATCCAGCAAGTTGAGATAAAAATTCATTTTACCCGCGTATTCCGGCTTGAACTTTCCTGCTTTCAGTTCAAACACAACCAGACTTTTAAGTTTCCGATGATAAAAAAGCAAATCTACAAAATATTCTCTGTTTTTTGCCTTAATTTTATATTGGTTTCCGATAAAAGCAAAACCTTGACCAAACTCAATAATAACATCTCTGATTTTTTCCACCATGCGATTTTCAAGTTCCTTTTCAAGTACCGGGGCAGTGATTCCTAAAAAATCTAGCATGTAACTCTCTTTCATCGCTTCATCAGCTTGTTCGGCAATGTGTTTCGGCAGCGCCTTATCAAAATTGTGGTGTTTGTCTGCTTGCTTATGCCTGCCATAAGCATCTGCCTTTATTTGATTCAACAGAACATTTCTGCTCCAACCGCAATCTTTAGCGGCTTTTAGATAATATTCTCTAACTTTTTCTTGTTTTATTTTGTTAATAATCAGCAAGTTATGTCCCCAGGGAATTTCTCCAACAAGCTGTTGGAGTTTTGGAAAGTTTTGATATTCAACATAAAATTGTCTCATATTCCACAAATTCTGAGGAGAATATCCCTTGATCCCATCGAAGTCCTTACGAATATCCTTTGATAACTGTTCTACAACAGATTTACCCCAGCCAAGAGATTCTTGTTTTTCAACAATTGCCTCGCCAATTTTCCAATAAAGCAAAATAAGTTGCCGATTTACAGTTCTAACAGCCCCTATTTTTGCTGATAGAATTTCTGATTTTATGGTCTTGAGGAAAAGATTGTAATCTTTATTTTTAAATAATTTGTTCATTTAGCCGTTTTTTTTCTTTGATTTTGATAACTTCGTGATTTCGGCTTTTGATAAACCGGTAAGAGCCGCTATATCATCCTTTGTTCCCCCTTTTAGCAGCATTTTCTTTGCTATTTCAATTTTTTCTTCTTTTTTGCCCTTTTCAACCCCAATCTCAATCCCTTGCTCTTTGCCAACTTTTACACCCTCTCTAACCCCGTCTTTAATGCCGATATCAATGCCTTTTTCCATATACTCCTTGCGTAACCGGTCAATTTCAGTGTACCTTGGTTTAAATCTGTCGCTACGCTTTATAACTTCAAAAAGGCCGGTAACAACAAAGCTATAAAAATCAGCAGGAGATATTATCAAATGATCAAGCACCTGTGTTCTCAGGATTAATGCAGCCTGTATCAGCCTGTCGGTTATCTCAATATCGCTTTCAGACGGCTCCAGACTCTCCCCCGAATGGTTATGCACAAGTATTACCCCTGCAGTGTGTTTATTCGTCGCAAGCCAAAAAACGTCATTAGGGTCAACCGTAGCCGCGGTAAAATTGCCAAGGCTTATAAGCTCTATAAAGATAATCCTGTTGTCAATATCAAGCCCAACCACCCAGAAATGCTCCTTTCGTTGGCCGTACTTATTCTCCCGCGTCAATATCTTCTTCATAATACCGTAAACATCTTTTGAATCATTCACCTGTATTTTTTGCTCTTTTGTGAGTTTGACTTTCATGACCTGTTCTTTATTAATATTGCGGTTGGTAAATATATAATAAAGCGTTTATTATTGCTTTTAATCTTTTACCCGTCAATTGAATTCCGTATAGCAATGTAGGTTCACAAACGTTGGTTCAATGTCTCATTATTTCGCAAAGTTGGTTCAATGTCTTCTGACTTGAACCACACCTGGCATTGCCAATACTTATGTATTGATCAATAATATTCCATTAGTTATGCTTTATCGCTTCAAAAACACCTGCTTGAGAATCAGAAGCCAACCATCCAAAGTGTGATTGTAAAGTGGCACAGGCATCCTGCCTGTGATCAATTGAAACACAGGCAAAGAGCCTGTGCCACTATTTATAAAGGAGCAATGGAAATGGTATGCCATTGGTTTATGGTTTGAGGCGCGTTAAATGCAAGTGGTATGATTTAATTTATTCTTTACGGAGTAAAGTTAATGTCAAATGTGGTTCAAGTCGGGAGACTTGAACCAACCGGGTTTGCAGTTATGGGAGCTTTGGCTTGTTGGCTGCTGCAAGGTTGCCTATAATGTCGCTCAACAATGCAATCTTTGTAAAATTTAATTTTTGAAGACTAAAATATAGAGCCTTATCATTGGTAATGAGAGTCAAGTCAAATTCAATAGCGGCGGCAATGAACACGGTATCCTTCTCGTCAATGTCCCGGCATAATTGATATGCGCGCTTGAGCACTGACTGTGAAATGAGCATACTGGGAATAACAGTGACATTGCTTAATAGTTTGAGCGCAAATTCCTGAAACTCATGCTCGTTAAGTTTTGTCTTTTTTAAAATTCTTTGTTTATATTTTTCAAGTTCTAAAAAGGCAAAGTCCGGAAGGTAGATTGTGTATTCTGAAAACAGCAAACGATATACATTTTTTCCGCTTATAAAAGCGCTGAATAACACATTGGAATCAATGACATATCCGTGTTTCATGCTAAGGGGCTGCGCAAAAATAACTTGGTCTAGCCACGCTCATCTTCAGGCTAACTTTGAACTATCTTCAATCGCCGAATCCTCAACGCAGCTTAGGCTGCGCATCCGGTTCGGCTCAATCAGATTGTCCAAATTTAACCCAAATCTAAACGCATCTAGGCCAAGTTATTTTTGCGCAGCCCCTAAATCCTGCAAATGTTTTTCTTTATACTCTTGCCATGCTTCCTGACGGGCTTCCTTGATTTCCTGTTGATTATCTATTCCGGAATGTTGAATCTCTGTTTTGATCTTATCGCCTAAATATTGTATTTGCAATAACGACATTTGCTGTTCTATATATGACTTAACCGCTTTTTCGCCGACTTTCCGTATTAACATATCATCAATTTCCAATTGAATAACACTCATAGGTCATTCTCCTATTCATTAAAAAATTAATTTGCGCGCTTCGCTCCAATAAAAACAAAATGCGCCGGCTATTTCCCGGTTGTGAATCCCAAGTCCATGCATTGTTTAAGAAACGTTAATAATTGAATAATAACTCCGTTATAACGTATAGTCAAACCAAAATTGACGAAGGAGGTGTCTCTAAATAACTCATAATGAACCCAATTACATCATTACTCCAATTGCCATTCAAGCCGTTAGATAAGGAATGCGGAAGAACCGTTATACCCTTAGCCAATACTTTGTATTGGCCAATAATACCATTGGTTATTCTTCCTCGCTCCAAAACGCCTGCTTTAGAACCAGGAGCCAATCACCTAAAGTGTGATTGTAAGTGGCGCCGGCATCCTGCCTGTGATAAATTGAAACACAGGCAAGGATGCCTGTGCCACTATTTTTATAATAAAGGAGCAATGGAAATGACATTCCATTGGTTTATGGTTTGAGGCGCGTTAAATGCGGGTGTTTTTTTTAATTTATTCTTTACGGAGTAAAGTTAATGTCAGATGTGGTTCAAGTCAGGAGACTTGAACCAACCGGGGCGCCAATTACTAATGACCAATGACCAATGACCGATTACCACCCGTCAACTGCTAGGCGTTTTCAACGAATGCGCCGATTTTTCTGTATTTTTTGTAGCGGTTGTCAAGCAGTGTGTCCATAGGTGTTTGTTCAAGTTCGTCGAGGTTGCGCACAAGGGTTTCTTTTAATGTGCGCGCCATCTCCTTTGGGTTGCGGTTTGCCGCGCCCAGGGGTTCGGGTATTATTTCGTCAACAATGCCGAGTTTTTGGAGTCTGTCCGATGTTAAATGCAGGGCGTTTGCGGCTTCAGGCGCGCAACGGCTATGTTTCCACAGGATCGCGGCGCATCCTTCAGGGGAAATTACTGAAAAATAGGCGTATTGAAGTATGGCAAATCTATCGCACACACCTATTCCAAGCGCGCCGCCGCTGCCTCCTTCGCCCACAACCACTGATATTATGGGGGTTCGCAACAACGACATTTCATAAATATTCTCGGCAATGGCCTGCGCCTGGCCGCGCTCTTCGGCGCCTATATCAGGATTTGCGCCCGGGGTGTCTATTAAGGTAATAATGGGAAGTTTAAACTTTTCGGCAAGTTTCATCTTTAACAACGCTTTGCGGTACCCTTCAGGGTTGGGCATGCCGAAATTGCAGGATATCCTCTCCTTTGTGGTTTTTCCCTTCCACTGGCCTATTACCATAACCTTCTTTTCGCCCAGAGACCCGACTCCGCAAACTATGGCTTTGTCGTCGCCAAATCGCCTGTCGCCGTGCAATTCTGTAAAATCGGTGATAATCAGATCAATATAATCAAGGGACGACGGCCTTAGAGGATGCCTTGCAATTTTAACGACATCATACGCTTCAAGGTTTGAAAACATCTCTTCGTAGAGTGTCTCTTTTTTGGTCTCAAGGGCTGTTATCTCTTTGGAGATATCAATTCCGTCTATGCTTGAAGCGTTTTTTAACGCCCGAATGCGGTCGTCAATCTCATTTATTGTATTTTCGTTGGTTACGTATGTGCTTGTTGTCATTGTGTATGTTTTTCCCGTTTAAATATTAATTAATCCGGGCAAGCCGGAAAAGTGAACTAAAGTTTCGGTAAAAATCTAAGATTTTTGGTTATTATTTATTATAAAAATTACACTAAACGTTCAAAGTTCAATTATTACAATGGAACTGGATATTCCAGAAGCCCTTGTTTCGGTGTAAAAGCTCCCTATGTTTGTTCTCAAACGCGAAGCAGGGGCTTCTGGAATTTTTTCGTTCCCAAACCGGGGTTTGGGAACGAGGCGGTATAGCTGGTTGGCGCAATATTCTTAAACATTTTTTCCATTGCGCTTATATAAGGGAGTATTATATAAATTTTTATAGTTAAAATCAAAGAAGTAACATCGCGTTGCGGAATTGTTTGCTAAAGCTTGCCGGTCAGGCCGGACAATCTATTATTTAAGCAAATAGCCCCTTTTCGGATTGACACGCGTTATGTAGTTGCTATAATTAAAATCTTTAATTCTGCAAGTTTATTCTATTAATTATATATTTAGGGTTCTTTCCGAGCCCTTAAACAAAACAGGCGGGGATAAGTTGAATTCTAAAATTAAATTTACAGGTTTTGCAGTTTGCGCAATTGCTCTTTTTTATGTCTTAGCTCCTTTGCAATTGCATGGCGATATTATTTACTTTAAAAACGCAAGGGACGGCATTTCAGTGGCAAAGGCTGATGTGGGCGCGGATTTTATCGCGACTTCGGTTGCAAAGAGCGCTATTGATTCCGTTACAATATCATTTAATAAAGGCTCAGACGGTTACGCGGACGCTATTTCAATAAATTCCGAGTCAAGGATCAGGTGCAAGATAATTGAGATGAAAGAGCGGGAGATCGTTGTGCGGTTTCCAAGGAGTTCCGTAAGATCGTTGCAGATGGAGTTTGACGACGGCCAGAACTATCAACAGACAAATTATGATAGAGCCCCGGTTCAAACTCAACGGGAGTCTTTAGATAGGGCTCCGGTTAAAGAGGAGAGTTCCGGCGATCTTGATATGTTAATGCTGGAGGAGCTTGACAACCCTTCCCCAAGGGGCGGTTCGTCGGCGCAAAGGTCTTCCGGCGGGTATGATTCAAGAGAGTACGGCTCGGGCGGCGGAGGCGGAAGCAGCTCCAGGGACGCGCTAAAAAATGAGTTGCTTTCTGAAATCAAACAGGGCAAGCGCAGCTCAGGCAACCCGCAAAGCTCCGGCAGGGGCGGCTCGGGCGGAGGCGGTTCAGGCGGTGATTTGTTAGACAGGACATTAGGCGGCGGAAGCGCGAATTATGAGCAACCGTCCAGAAGTAGCGGAAATGATATAATGAGTGAAAGCGGCGGTTTTTCTCAATCCGTCAATAGCAATGCGGGCAACGTAAAAGGCCGATTTTTGCAAACGGGCAGGCCTCTGGCTTCATGCAAGGTAAGGTTGGTAAAATTGAGAAAGGACGGCATTGTATATTATAAAGACACTGACGGCGCCGGAAAGCTTGAGACCACAACCGATAGATACGGAACATACATATTCAACAACGCTCCGCCTGGAATGTACAAGCTTTACTGGAAACCGCCTATGGAAAGCTCATGGATAAGGCGCGTTAATATGGAGCCGGACGTTCTGGTAACCAGAGGCCAGGTTGCCTACATAGAAGATATAGAGACAAATCAACGTATTTTGAATTAAATGGTTTATAAAAACCGTTTTACATCCAACTGTTTTTCACATCTGTTTTGCCTAAACTTTAAAAGCTTACAGCGTAACCGCCAAAAGCATTAATGCGCCGTTCAATATTGCCTGAATTTAATGCTTTATAGAGATAAATTAAATGGCAAAGAATAAAAAAAAGAATAAAAAATCCATTTCTCCCGCCCAATTAGAGCAAAAAGCCAGAGACGACCTTAAAAACCACCGTTATCGAAAGGCCAGAGACGGCTTTAAAGAACTTTGCAAGCATGACCGCGATAAATATATGCCCGAGCTAATATTGAGTTATAAAGGCTTGGCTAAACAGATGGTGGAAAGCGGGCAAACAGGCGAAGCTCAGGTTGTGATAGACCACATAAAAACCCTTGATAAAAACGCTGACAATATCCAGCTTGAAACCGAGATTAGTTTAAAAAGGGCGGATAGCGAGTCAGCGGTTGAGCAGTATGTAAAATATTTCGCTGCCGGCGGGACGCATCTTGAAACCGGGGCTGTTTCTAAAGGGGTGGACGCGATGGTTGTTGCGTTCAAGGAGCTTCCCCTGCTGGCTGAAAAGCGGCCTGATTTAAACGGCGAGCTGATTGCGTTGCAACGCGCTATTGAATGCGTAAGCGCGTCGGACTTTGACACTGCTTTGGAGCATGTTCGCGCTATAAAGCGGAACTCTGTTTTTTCACACTGGAAGCTACTTGTCAAAGGCATGGCCGCTTTTTACGTTAATGACGACGTTAAGGCCGGCATGGCTTTCAGGATGATTCCAGGCGGCTCTGCTCCGTTTAAAATATCGCGCGCTTTCTTATTGCTGATTGACAAGAATACGATAAAAGAAGTTCATGAAAATGATTTGAAATTTGTTTCAACCGCGGCTGTCCGGCTGGCTTCATTTCTTGAGTTTGCGCAAACCATTCCAAGGGCTGATTACTTATGGAGACGGGGGCGTTATCGCGACTCGTTTGATATTATTCGTAAAAAACATTCCGGCTTTCCATCCGAAGCGCGCGGTTTTGAAGCAACACTGACAATGTTTTTCTACAATGCGCCTAGCGAGCTTTCACACCCTGCCAATGAAAAATTGCTGCAGCATTTTAGAACGTGTCGATATGATTCCGAACTGGTAAATTTACTGTCTATTAAAGCCGCGGCAAACTTTTATAAGAAAGAGGATGATTCCTATTTTATCTCTGAATTATGGGAAGATTTTCTTGATCAATACGAGGTTGTTCATGGCGCAAACAACAAATTTAAGGCAATTATTTACGCTGCTATAGGAGATGTTTTTGCCGTTCTGGTTCCTGACTCAGGATTTTTTCAGCTCTTTGGTCTAAAAGGCGGGGGCTCTTTCATGGAAGACCCGGAAGAAGCCGTCGAATATTTTGAGAAAAGCATTGCCTGCAACGATGAAGACAGGGATGTTTATCTCAAACTTTTAAATGTTTATGAGCTGGAAAAGGAAAATAGCAAATCAAACAAACTGCTTGATAATATGATTAAGCGCTTTCCGGAAGACAAGGAGATACTTGTTAAAGCCGGCAAAGCGTGTGTTGAACGCAAAGTTTATGTTAAGGGCTTAAAATATCTTGAACAGGCTTTTGAGCTTGACTCGCTTGATAGCGAAACAAAAGAGAGATTAATTTGGGCTGTGTTAAAGGCCGCCTTGAACAACTTTAAAAAGAAAAAGGTAAAAGCCGGCGCTAGTTTAATGAAAAGGGTAGTGGAGTTAGGCGATGACAAATCAGCGCATTTCAACTTTGGCCGCGCATTTTTATACGCTCGCTGGGCGGCGATGGAATTTGTTTTTGGCTCTGAAACCGCCGCAAACGAAGCCTGGCAAACCGCGAAATCATTTGATGTTCATTATTACACCCTGCTCTATTTTACTACGCTGATGTTAAGGGTTTATGAAGCTCCGCATGATATTGTCTTGAAGTTTGAAGGCGAGCTGGAGGAGGAGTCTTCAAAAAACAACACTGCATATGCCGTGTTGGAATTATTGAAGGTTCTGGAGTATGTTAATCTTATTGGCAAATCAGAACATTTGTTTAGAGAAAAAGAGAGGATTACAAGGTTGTCATACGCTGCCGCAAAAAATAAACATGATAAATGCTCCCGGGAGACGGCAATAGGGATAACTAAGTATGTGTTTGAGCTAAATCAGACATCTCTTTTTAATAACGACTATAACATTTTCAATGTTTTTGCTAAAAAGATGTTTGCTTTAAATAAAAATGATCCGTTTTTCCTTTTTTCCGAGTTTATGATAAAGAAAAGGACTCATAAATACAGGCCAAAACATAAAGATATAAAAAAGCTTGGAAAGATTGAGGCCCTTGCAAAAGAGCTCAATGATCACGAGCTTGTCAAAGTTATACACCGCGAAATCGAATTTATAGAAACACTGATTAACGGCCCGGTACCGGATTTTAGGGAAATTGCAGGCTACGAAGAGGACGATGATCTTGATGAAGATTTGTTAAACAAAATTGTATTTGGAGGCGATGATGAGTCTTTAGATGATTTTGAAGACGGGGAAGTAAAACCGCGTAGAAGAACTAAAAAAAAGGCAAAGCCGCCTAAGAAACATAATGAAAAGACCAAAAAAGAGCCTGAACATGAACAGCTTGAATTTGATTTTAGTTAGCATCCATTCGCGATAATTCCTTATAAGGATAGTTATTATGATTCCATACGATGTTCTTGACGTTGATCCTGATTCCGGCGATGAGGCTATACGCAAGGCGTACCTTAAACTTGTTAAAAAGTTTTCGCCTGACACGCATCCGGAACGGTTTAAAAAAATAAATGAAGCGTACACGCAAATCAAGGATGAGAAATCCAGGCTAAATTATTATATTTTCAACCAGGAAACTTACGCAGATACGCCATTGGAGCTCTTGCTAAACTATTTTAATGAGCAAGGCGAGCGCAAACCTCCGGATATCTCCAAGATGAAACAGATTTTAAAAGATAGTGTGGGAGAATAGGCGCTTTGGGGGCAAAACTACGCATATTGTTTCTTTTTTATTCCGGACAGGGCTTGGCTGTCAGCCATGTTTGATAAAAACTAATGCAAATTTCATTAATATTTAAATCATTAAACATTAGGTTTACACTTCAATTTATGGAAAATTCACATTGTGAAGCTCTTGGCGATAGCGAGCAGGCAGGCAACAACAAGACTTTGTCGCGCCGGGAAACAAGCATTATTGATAATGCAACAATGCCGGAGGACTTTGCCGGATGGAAGATGGGTATAAAAAAAGATTTCACGGATTGGCTTGACAATCTTGACGCGCCGCCGGCGGTTGAGAGCCTTGATGAATCGCCGGATATATACTCGTTTTACGAGGAACTGGCTGCCCTTGCAAATGAGACGCGTAAAGGCAACAGGAAAAACAGCGAATCCCAGGCGCGCCTTGACAACGATATAAATAAATTTCTGGATTGCGCAAACGAGCTGAAAAACGGATTAGCCAGGCTGGAAGCCGGCAAAACCGGCGAACGCGCAAAAGATCCTAAACAACTGCTGATGTCTGTTGTTGAAATTGCGGAAAGGATGAGCCGTATGGAACGCTCCATTGCCGAGCCGCGCGCAAAGGGCATATTCGGCAGGCAAACCGAATGGAAAGAGAAGTTTAAGAATATAAAAAAAGGCGTTTCAATACTACTATCTCATATTGAAAATTTATTGCAAAAGGAAGGGGTTAAAAGAACAAAAACTGAAGGGTTTCAGTTTGACCCCGCCGTAATGATAGCGGTTGGCGTTGACCCCTTTTGCGGCTTGCCGGACAACACAGTTGCCGAAGAGATAGCGCCGGGATACATGTTTGAAGGAAATGTTTTGAAATTGGCTGAAGTTAAAGTGTCTAAACTAAAGGAGAGGAATTAATGGAAACTATTATTGGGATAGATCTCGGCACAACAAATTCCGCGGTGGCGACGCTTGTTAAAGGCAAAGCCGAGCTTATAGAAATAGACGGCGAACCGACAATGCCGTCGTGCGTCGGCATTGACAAGGCCGGCAAGCTGCTGGTTGGCCGCGAAGCGGTAAATCAGCTTGTAATTGAGCCGGAGTCCACGGTTCTCTCCATCAAACGAAGCATGGGGTCGGACAATAAGACTTCCCTGGGCGGCAAGGAATTCAGCCCGGAAGAGATATCGTCCTTTATTTTAAAGAAGTTAAAGGATTGCGCAAAAGAGAGCCTTAAAACAGATATAAAAAAAGCGGTTATAACAGTTCCCGCGTATTTTAACGACAAACAGAGAAAGGCCACCCGCGACGCGGGCATCCTGGCCGGGCTGGAAGTTGAGCGCATTATAAACGAACCGACCGCGGCGTCAATAGCGTATGAGGCAAACAAATCAGATGACGAGCGAATGCTTGTGTACGATCTTGGAGGCGGGACTTTTGACGTCTCGCTGGTGGTGGTGGAGGACGGCGTGGTTGAAGTAAAATCAAGCCATGGCGACACAAATCTGGGCGGAGACGATTTTGACCAACTTTTGGCTGATCAAGTTGCCGATGATTTTATGAAACGCCACAATATTGATCTGAAGGCGGATTTGCGATCTGAACGCCGGCTGAAAATAGCCGTGGAAAAGGCGAAATGCGAGCTTTCAGACAAGCCTTTTGCAAAGATTATGGAGGAGTATATTACGGACGAGCTCCATCTTGAAATAGAGCTTTCACGGCACGATTATGAGGAGATGATTCGTCCTCATTTGCAAAAAACTATTGATTGCCTTCATAAATGCCTGAAAGACGCGTCGATGTTGCCGTCGGCGATTGACAAGGTTATGCTTGTCGGCGGCTCAACCCGCACTCCGCTGGTTCATGAAATGCTTAGGGAAGCAATGAAAATAGAGCCCAGGTTTGAGATAAACCCGGACCTTATAGTGGCCATGGGGGCGGGCATTCAGGGCGGCATTATTGGCGGGTTTGAAACAAATTCGACGCTTGTTGATATAACTCCATACACGTTTGGGGCGTCGGTTGTGGGTGTGCATGATGGCTTTGAACAACCCGATGTTTTTGCGCCCATTATACATCGCAACACGCCGGTGCCGGTTAGCAAAAGCGAAGTATTTTACACCATATCCGACGGCCAGGAAGTTGTGCATGCCGATATTTATCAGGGCGAGGAGAGGTTAGTCATTGATAATGTGTTTGTCGGCGAGTTTAAAATAGAGGGTTTGAGCAACAAGGCCCCGGCGCAGAGCCCGATTGTGATGAACCTTGAGCTTGATGTTAACGGCATCCTTAAAGTAACGGCTGTTGAAAAATCCACGGGCTTGGAAAAAAGCGTTGTTATGGACACAAAGAGTGTTGAAAACAATTTTGACATTAACAAGGCCAAACAAAATATAAAGACGTTAACGAAAACTATGGAAGGCGAAGATGGGCGCGAGGATATTGTTGACGACGACGAAAATGATACTGTGGAAGACGCCGGCGGCAAGTCGGATTTAATTAACCGGGCAAAAGATTTAAAAACACGCGCGGAAAAGTTGCTTGATTCATCTATAGATGAGGACGACGCCAATGAAATCAAAGATTTGCTCGACAAAAGTAAAGACGCGATTAAGGAAAAAGAGTGGGAAGCCCTTGAATCGCTCACGGAATCCCTTTCAGACATGGTCTTTTACATGGAGGATTAATGGATATAAAATGCCCTTCGTGCCGCAAAGTCAACAGTCATGAAGTTTCTGAAACAATTAATTTGCAATGCAAACGATGCGGAGGCGATCTTGCAAAACTGGCAACAATTGACCGGATAGCCGCAAACAAAATAGACGAGGCAATACGAAACCTAATGAATAAAGACGCGGATACGGCTTTGACTAACGCTGAGAATTCGTGGAGATTAAAGCATTCAGTCGAAGCGGCCAAAGTTGTGTTTCTGTCATTTGCCGCAAAGAAGAACTATCCACTTGCCTGCGCGTGGCATTTGCGTCTTTGCAAAATGATTGAAAGTTCGTGATCGTTTATTTCTTCCGCGTTCCTAAACCACAACCGTTTCAAACCCGTTTAGCCTGAAGTCCATTTCGCCCAATCCAGCGGCGTATGATTCACGCACAAACCCGATATCGCTTCCGCTCAGGCCGAACAAAGTGGAGCCATACGCGTCAATAGCCACAGGGTCGGTTCCGATTATTATCTTGCGGGCGGTTTCCGCTGAATTGTCAACATCCTCAAGTCTGCCGCCGGTGGGCCCATGATCCCTGAGCGTCCTGAACGCGTCAAGAACCGTTAAATCCGCCTTTACAATCCTGTTTAGATCCGCAATATTCTCATGTATTCCTTTATGCAGCAGGCCTCTGTCGCCGCCTATCATGCCGAAAGCGTTTTTTAACGCCATTGAAAGGCGCGATGTGCTGTGGTGTTTTGCAATCGGCGCGTTGATAAGCACGTCAACCTCATCGGCAAAAATAAAACCGTCATAAAACGGCCACGATTTCAGGCTCTTGGCCCCTGGTATTTGCGTTGGAGTGAAAAGTTGTTTGTCCACAAATCTTACATTTGCGCCGGCCTTGCCGGCATAATGCGCAATGCGGCTATTGGCGTAAGATGGGCCGGGGTTGGTTGAGCAGGTGTGGTCGATTACGGTTACTTTTGACGCGCCTGATTCAAGGCACAATTTGGTCAACGCAGCTACCACAAATGGATTTGTGTTGGCTGCAAATTCAGGCCCTCTGTTCCATGCTATGTTTGGTTTGATTACAACCTTGTCGCCGTATGAAACCATTTTGTCCATGCCGCCAAGGGCCTTAACGCCTCTCCTAACAGCGTCGTTTATTACGGCTTCTTCCACAATGAGGCCGGCATCGTCCGGTTTACCAGAGACAGGGTCTTTAATCCCGGCCATGGCGGTTTCGCTGATCTGTGAAACCACAACTCCTTTTTTCAGTGAATGCGCCTTTAGCTCTTTTAACCTTCTCTCGGGTTTGATTGATTTTAAAAAAGCAAGCCCGCAACATCCCGCCCCAACAGCCAGGCCCGCTTTTAAAAACGATCTTCTGGATATAACGTCGTTCATATTAGCTACCTAATAGAAAAGAGGTGAAATCTGAATGTTTTAAATAAGGCTTTCGCTGAGTGATCAATAATTAGTCAAACAAAGCGTCAACAAAACTATGCGGGTCAAATCTGCTTATGTCTTCTGCTTGTTCGCCTATGCCGATAAATTTGACCGGTATATTTATCTCTTCGTGCATGCCCAGCACAACGCCGCCTTTTGCCGTGCCGTCAAGTTTTGACAGAAAGATGCCGGTCACGTCAATGGCCTCGGTAAAAAGTTTTGCCTGCGCAATGGCGTTTTGCCCGGTTGTCGCGTCCAAAACCAGTATAACCTCATGCGGCGCCTCAGGCGTCCGTTTCTGAACAACGCGTTTTATTTTGCTTAACTCTTTCATGAGGTTGTCATGCGTGTGCAACCTTCCGGCGGTGTCTATTATCAGGTAATCCATTTTTCTTGAAATAGCGGCTTCCAGCGCGTCAAACGCGACCGAACCGGGATCGGCCCCTGTTTGATGTTTTACAATATCGGCCCCCAGTCTTTTTGCCCAGGTGTCCAGTTGTTCAACCGCCGCCGCCCGAAATGTGTCTGCCGCGGCAAGCATCACCTTCTTGCCCTCGCTTTTTAGGAAATAGGTAAGTTTTGCAATAGAGGTTGTTTTGCCCACGCCGTTAACTCCGGCAACCATTATCACCATAGGCGCGGAATCAATTGTTTTTAGTTTAGTGTTCCACTTGCTCAAATTTTGTTTAAGGTTATTTTTCAGAAAGTCGTATATCTCATTAGTGTCGTTTATCACCTTTGCTTTCCAGGCGGCGCGAATCTCTTCAATTATCTTGTCAACAGGTTTTACGCCCATATCCGACTCAATTAAAGACGATTCCAACTCATCCAGCACGCTTTCATCAATTCGTTTGTTGGACGTAAATATGCCCATAACGCCCGACCCAATCTTGTTGCGCGTCTTGTTCAGCCCCTGTTTAAGTTTTTCAAGCGAAAAAAGCCCCTTTTTTCCGTATATTTGTTTGCCGCCCTCAGCTTTTTTCTTTCTGGAAAACCAGCCCATTAATTGGCTCCTTTGTTTTTTTTGTTTTGTTCAAATAATTTTTCCACTAATTCAGTCGGCATTCCAATATCGCCTAATTTAATGTCCGGCCTTATTGCCCCATGGTAATCCGAGCCGCCGGTAATAACGAGATTATGTGTTTTAGCCAGTTTCTTATATCTTGTCCTTATAGAAGGTTTTTGATATGGGTAGTATGCCTCTATCCCCTGAATGCCGTCTTCTATCATTTCAGGAATTGAGACTTCGCCTTTTATCTTATGCGGATGAGCAATAACTGCAATGCCACCGGTGGAGTTTATAAGTTTTACGGCGTCGCTTAACGACATAAGCTCTTTTGGCACAAAAGCGGGGCAATCCGGGCCAAGGTACTCTTTAAACGCTTGAAAGATATTGTCAACATATCCTTTTCTCCTCAGCAACTCGGCAACGTTCAGCCTGCCGGGCGCGACAATGCCGGACGTGTCAAATACTTCGTCCACTTCTATTTTTACACCAACCTTATCGAGTTTTTCAGCAATTACGTAAATTCGCTTAATACGTTGTTTGCGCAACTCCTCAAGCTTTAAGCAAAACTCCTGGTCTGTGTAATCTACAAAGTACCCAAGAGCGTGCGTTTCAGTCTCGCAAAATTCAGAAGAGAGTTCAACACCCGGAATGACGCAAACATTATGCTTTTTGCCCGCAGCCAGGGCGCGCTCTATGCCGTTTACGCTATCGTGGTCGGTTATTGAAATAACGTCAATGCCCAATTTGGCCGCAGCCTCAACAACCTCTTCAGGGCTGTCCGCCCCGTCTGAAAAACTGGTGTGAATATGTAAATCCGCAATACTAATGTCCTAACCAACCTATCTTTTATTTATTTCACCGCAAAACCGCAATGACAAATGGTAAAAATCGTGATTTTTATAATATTTAGCAATAGTAAAGCAATAACAGGTGAAATTCAAGCTTTTTTGCCCCGATATTCTAATAATTTGTGGCAAATATTGTATCCTTCCGGCGAGTTTGGTCATATTGGAGTAAAATGATTAACCGGAGATACAACCACTTCATCATTAACCCGGTTTCCTTCAATTGCGTTAATCGTTACCCTCAATATTGTAATAAATATTTTTTTTAAACGTTGTCGCTGCTCTATTGCCATGAACGGTTATAAAATAATATAAAAAAATGTTGCTTTTAATCCCAGGTTCTTATACTATTTATTGCGAATTAAACCAAGCTTATTCATTACTTAAGGATCCGCAATAAAAATTTAATTATTATTTTAATGTCTAGCGTTTTTTTCATAAATTATGCGATTTAATTTTTTCAAAATTGGTTCCTATAATCTTTCCACTTCCAAATCTTCATTAATATTCTGGATTATTGCCTGTCTGATATTTTGTTTTTTCTTTCTAGTTTTTTCTCCTAATTTGATTTTTTGCGCTGAAAATGATAGCCAAAGATCTAAATTTACTCTTGAAGAATCATATTCCGGTTATTTTAAAGAGGCGCAAAGTTTAGAGCCCGGTTGTTGTCTTAAAAAACAATCTGATGAATCCGGCGAAACCGGCAGGGACAGCCTGTTTTGTAAAGATCCCGCCAAAAGACGTAATCGTCCAGAAACTCCAAAAATTTCCTTTAAAAATCATGCCATTTTACAACCTTTTAATTTTGTTACTTACATTTTAAAAGATCCCACAAGGCTCTATTCCTCTTTTATACCAAGCTCTTCAAATATATCCACCCTTAAAACTATTGTTTTTCAAGTTTGATACTAAGGTCTCGGAAAGAAATAACTTGGACTTTTTTACCAGCATCTTCAAGCCGACTTTGCCCAATCTTCAATCGTCGAATCCTCAACGCAGCTTTGCTGCGCATCCGGTTCGACTCAATCAGATTGAACAAATTCAACCTAAATCTACAGGCAAAAAAGCCCAAGTTATTTCTTTCCGAGACCTAATTTTGAATCTAATCAGGAAATATTATTAGCTCCCGTTTATAAATACTAAGTAACAGAAGGAAATACCCATAGAGGCGCGTTTCTTTTAACAGTTATAAATAGTTTAGGTTTTTATGGCAAGCATACCTACTAATGAATTAAACATGATTTCCGGCAAGCACATCCTTGTTGTCGATGACGAGGAATCAATAAGGTTTACAGTGTCCGAGGCCCTCAAGATGATTGGATGCAAAGTCTCTATCGCTAATGATGGGCTGGAAGCTCATGGTATTATTAAAGAGCTTATCATAAGTTCTAATCCTGTTGAGCTTCTTTTAACAGATATACACCTTCCACGCTTAACAGGTTTGCAATTAATTAAAAAGCTTGAAAAAGAAAACACGTCTTTACCCATCCTCGCTATGACGGCTCATGGCGATAAGGAGATGGTAATAGAGTTGTTGCGTATGGGATGCGCGGAATATATTGATAAACCATTTAACGTTGTAGATCTGATTAAGCGTATTGCGCTTGTTTTTGAAAAGAATGAAAAAAACATAAAAGAGTCGGAAATAAAAACTGTAAAACTTGAAGAAGAAAAAATCAAGTTATCAACACAGTTAGAGATGTATAGCCAAAATTTCGAGGCTTTAAGGAAACAGGTAGATTCAGCCCTTATAACATACTATAGCATTGTGCATGAGATTGATAAAGATGCTTTAAATGTGAAAGTGGCTTACCATTTTAAGCCATATAGTGAACTTGGAGGCGATTTTGTTGACGTAAGAAACACTTCTACAGGTTGTGATATTTTAGTTGCTGATGTTGCTGGACGCGATATGGGCGCGACTTACCAGGCTGTTATGATAAAGGCGTTTTTCGATGAAAATTGCCGTCTTGGCAATGACGGTCAAACGTTTTTTAATCTCCTGAATAAGCAATTGATTGATAACGGCAAAAATGATCGCATGGTAACTGCCGTTTTTATGCGCATAGCTCTTGATAAAATGACATGCAATGTTGTGTCCGCTTTACATCCGCCACCGATTAAAGTGTCTAAAACACGTTTATATCCGGAGCCTCTTGATGTAAAAGGCGACATTCTTGGGATACACGAACATGCGTCTCTGGATATTAAGACATTTGATTTAAAAAAAGGCGATCGTTTCTTTTTCTACACAGACGGTCTTATAGACGCTTGTAAAGTAGATGGGCCTACCGGCAAAAAAACGAAATTGACTATGACTGGACTTTCTCAACTCATTGAAAAATACAAGGGAAATTCACTTGAAAGTATTGTGGATTATATTTGGAATGATGTTTTTGATTTCTGCAGACATAAACAACGTGATGATATGTTGCTTTTAGGTGTGGAAATACCGTAGCCATTGGTTATTTGTCATTGGTTTTTAGTCATTTTGAGTTGAAGAAGGAGTTTCCATTATGGCCAAAGTAGGGCAGGCGTCGCTGCCGGCCAAGGCCGCAACCCAAGGTGGTCATTAGTTCATTAGTTTGTTTTACCAATGACCAATGGCAAATGACCAATGAAAAGGAGAATTAATGTTTAAGACAAGTGAAGATAAAAATGTAGTAACATTTCATATTTCATCCGAGATGCAACTGGTTGATCGTGTTGTTCGTGAATGCCGTGAATATCTAAACGGATTTAACATAGCAAATGATTCAAATTTTATAGTTCTGATTAGAGAGCTTTTAATTAATGCTATTGAACATGGGAACAGGAATGTAACAGAAAATATTGTGACATGTATTGTAGAGAATCTAGTTGAAACCCGTTTCAAGATTACCGTAGAAGACCAGGGTGATGGATTTGACCATAAAGCCCTTGATTTAGAAATGCCTGAGGATCCAAAGCAGATTCGCAACAGGGGATATGCCCTGATTAACACCGTTGCCGACCAATTTGAATTTAATGAAAAAGGAAACAGTGTTACAGCCTATATTACTGTAACCAATGAAACCGAGTTTAATATCAGTGAGAATGATAAATGGAAAATAATTAAACCGACCGGCGATATTACCGCGACAGTCGCGGATAAATTCCGCTTGCTTCTTCTTGAATTGCTTAATAAGGGGGTTAAGCAATTCAGGTTTGATTTGGAATGCGTTGAGGATATCGATTCAGTTAGTCTTAGCGTGTTTATAAGTTTTGCCAAAATGCTTATGAAACAAAGTGAAGAGGGGAGATTAGAGGTGATAAACACAAATAAAGATATTCTTGATCTGTTTCAGATGACGCGAATGGATAAAATGTTTCAGATGAAAATGGGGTAAAGGGATATTGAAGGTGGTGTATTGATACGGCGGCAAATTGAGTCCGTTTTGTGGCGAGGTCAAACTTGTTTGTATATGTATTTGCTTTGGTAATCCAATACTTCAGCGCTCAGCCATTACTCCAATCTTATAAAAAAAGGAGGCAATAACTATGGAATATGATAAAGAGATGCTTGATGAATTTGTGTCGGAATCGCGGGAACACCTTGAAACAATTGAAGACGATTTCCTCAATCTTGAGACACAGAAGCACAATCCTGATCCTGAACTTGTAAATAAGGTGTTCCGCGCGATTCACACCGTTAAGGGATGCGCGGGTTTCCTTGGGATGACTAATATTAATAAACTCTCGCACGTTATGGAAACACTGCTTTCCATGGTTAGAGACGGCGAAATATTGCCTGAATCAAAGTTTCTTGATCCTCTCCTGGAAGGCGTAGATATGCTTAACGCTATGCTTGACAATGCGGAGCATAGCAATGAGATGGACATGGAGGAGATTTATGGAAAGCTTACCAACCTGCTTTCTACTGAAACTCCCCCCATGGTTAAAAATGAACTGGATACTACAATACAACTTTCTGATGTAAAAGGCGTGGATGTTGGATTTGACATAACGGAATTTACATTAAAAAATATAGAGCCTGATGAGTTTCTTTACGTCCTGAAATATGATCTTATTGAATTTACAAAAAAAGGCGGCAAGAGCCCGGTTGCGCTTATTAAGCAGCTTTTAAGCGCAGGAACGATAGTTGAAGCTCAAATTGAAACTACCTCTGATGATTTACATAACGGCATACCTGAAGGGCCTTTGCGATATGACGTGTTGTATTCTACAAAGGTATCCATGGACAATATTTTCAATACGGTTGAATTGCCGGAAAGTCTAATTGTCCAGGTAGAAAAGGATGGTCTAAAAAAAGGCGGGAGTGATGAAGATATAAAAAAACAAGAAGACGCCTCCGAGGAAAAAAAACTAACAACAATTAGTCCGCAACCATCAGAGCCCGCTAAACCACCTGCGTCACAAACCACCGCCGCTCCGGCTCCGCAAAAATCTTCAACAAGCAGTGAACGCAGCAACACAATACGCATTAATGTTGAAATATTGGATCAATTGATGATGCTTGCCGGCGAACTGGTGCTTGTTCGCAACCAACAACTTCTTAGTGTCGATAAATCAGACCCTGTATCAAGATCAATAGCGCAACGTTTAGACATTGTTACTTCAGAATTGCAGGAGTCAATAATGCGCACCAGGATGCAGCCGATAGGAAATGTATTTAGTAAATTTAACCGTGTTGTCCGCGACCTGGGAAATAAGCTCAATAAACAGATTGAAATTGATATTTCAGGAGAAGAGGTTGAGCTTGACAAGACGATTCTTGAATCATTGGCAGATCCTTTAACGCATTTAATACGAAATTGTTGCGATCACGGCATTGAACTTCCGGAAGATAGAGTAAAAGCGGGAAAGCCAAGGATTGGGCGCGTATCATTGCAGGCATACCATGAAGGAGGGCAGATTAATATTGAAATTATTGATGACGGAAAAGGAATAAATGTTGAGGCGATAAAGAGAAAAGTTCTGGAAAAACAGCTTAAAACTGAAGCGGAATTAGCCCGGATGAAGGAAAATGAGATACAGTCATTAATTTTGCTTCCGGGATTTTCCACGGCAGAACAGATAAGCGATGTTTCAGGACGTGGAGTCGGCATGGACGTGGTTAAGTCGAACATTGAAAAGCTCGGAGGAATTATAGATATTGAATCTAAATATGGGGAAGGCTCAAAAATGCATTTGAGGTTGCCTTTGACTCTTGCAATAATTCCTTGTCTGATAGTCATGGTAGGCGAACACAGGTACGCCGTGCCTCAAATTAATCTTGAAGAGCTGGTGTGTTTGTACGACGATAATGTAAGAACAAAGATAGAGTGCGCAGGCAACAAAGAAGTTTACCGTCTCCGCGACACCCTTTTGCCAATGGTGAGGATGACGGAGGTTTTAAAAAGGCCGTCTCCGTTCACAGATGAAACAAAGGCGGAGATAACCGAGATGTGCCGTAAACAGCAGGAAGACATGAGGCAGGCGACGCCGGCAGGAGGATTGCCGGCGGAAAACAAAGGACGCGAGAGAGTTGAAATAAACAATGATCGCGGAACTCTGTCAGATGATAATGTAAATCTTAAATCCGAAACACGCAACACGGAAACATCTCAATCCCTTAATTTTGCGGTGCTTAAAGTTGGAGCAAACCGTTTCGGTTTGATTGTTGACGGAGTGCTCGGCACCGAAGAAATTGTAGTTAAACCCATGCATCCGGCGGTAAAGTCGTTAGGCTGTTATTCCGGCGCTACTGTTATGGGAGATGGAAAAGTCGCCTTAATTCTGGATGTGGACGGCATTGCAAGACATGCAAGAATTGAATTAAATGGGCGAACTGATGATGCCGGCGCCGTGGATCATATTGATAAAGGAAACGAAACCCAGAGTGTTCTTATCTTTAAAAATGGCGCAAAAGAGCAGTTTGCCGTTGCCCTGCCGTTGGTAAAGCGTATTGAACGTATAAGTGTTTCTAAAATCGAGCATGTCGGCGAAAAAATGTTTATTACCATAGACGGTGTATCAACTCTTATACTTCGGCTTGACCACCATATGAAAGTTTCCCCGTGTATTGAAAAAGAAGAGATGTATCTCATGATTCCAAAACATGTAAAAAAGCCTTTTGGCATTTTAATCTCCGGTATTGTAGATATTGAAGAGTCGACTGTAAATCTTAATACCGAGAGTTACATGGAAGACGGATTGCTTGGAACAGCCATTGTTAAAGATCACATTACTTTATTTATTGATATATTTAAATTAATAGAAATAGCGGAACCGTCATGGTTTGCAAACCGTCAACAGCAACAATCGTCTACTGAAAAAAAGACACGGGTTTTACTGGTTGAAGATACGCCTTTCTTTCTTCAGTTGATTAAAGGATACCTTGTTAACGAAGGTTTTGAGGTTGTTACCGCCACAGACGGCCAGGCAGGATTGTCGCTGATTAATGAAAAAGATTTCGACTTGATAGTATCGGATATTGAAATGCCTGTTATGAATGGTTTCGATTTTTTAAAAAATGTTCGCAGCGGTAAAAGGCAGAGCGATATACCCGCAATAGCAGTAACCGCATTGGATTCGGATGAAGATAGAGATAAGGCTGTTCAATGCGGGTTTAACAGATATGAGACTAAATTTAACAGAGACACATTTCTGGCAAGTGTGGAGGAAATCATTGGTCATTAGTTATTGGTCATTGGTTTGAATGGAGGAAAGAATAAATATTTTTTACCAATAATAATGACAATGGCCAATGACATGAAAGGGGGTAAACAGATGCAGGAAACCGTGGCAAAAAATACTGATTCAATAGATATGGTCAACAAAAAACAATTCTGCACATTCCGGCTCTCAAATCGACTTTTTGGGGTTGATATCCTGGATGTGAAAGAGATTAACCATGAGATGGAATTTACGCCCATTTTTCATGCGCCAAAGGAGGTAGCCGGATATGTAAATATTCGAGGCCAGATACATCTTGTCCTTGATCTAAGGTTACTCCTGGGATTTGAATCCAGGGAAATGGATAGTGATAGTTGTATGGTAATATTTAAGCAGTCAATCGCCGAGCCATTTGGAGTTTTAGTGGACAAAATAGGCGATGTTGTTGAAGTTGCGGAGAATGAGATTGAAGATCATTTGAAATCAAGTGAAAACGTTTCAAGCGATATTGGCAGCGCGGCGGTTGTAAGCAACCTTATAGAAGGTGTGTGCAAATTACAAGATAATCTTTTGGTTATATTAAATGCTAAGAATTTTTTAAATAAGATTGAAGTAGGAAAGTAGCAACCTAAACAATTGCGCATTGTTGATTGAATATTGAATTAAGAGCGATATTAGAACTTGATATTGAAAATATTTTTTATTAACTTTTTTTTTAAAAAGGAGGAAACATGAATGAAATGCATGATAAACAATCAGGAGCTATAACGGTTAGAGAGACGGAAGGTTTTGTAGTGAAGGGCCCCAAAATTGAAAATGCCAAAAAACTATCTTCTATGAAACTTGGAACAAAAATAAGTTCAGGGTTCGCTATAATAACGGTAATACTTATTGGGGCAGTCGTGACCACCATATGTCTGGTCGGCAGGTCAAATAAAATGACGACGCAACTCACTGATTTAAGGGTGCCGACCGCGCAAGCGAGCCTTATGATGCTTAACGGAATGAACCACTCTCTTGCTGCGCTTCGTGGCTGGATCATTTTAGGCAAGGATAAATTCAAAGATGAACGGGCAAAAGCCTGGTCAAATGAGATTGATTGGGCATTTGGTGAAATGAAGAAGTATTCCGCTAACTGGACTAACCCGAAAAACCTAGAGAGATTAAAAATAATCGAGAATAATTTGAGTTTATTCAGAAAATATCAGCAAGAGATAGAAGACATTGCTCAAAACGTTGACAATACACCGGCATTAAAAATACTGTTAGAGCAGGCAGCTCCACAGGCAGCTATTCTTGGGGCCAACATCACTAAAATAATTGATCTGGAAGGCGAACTTGAAGCCACCAGAGAGCGAAAAGCGTTGCTCGGCATGATGGCGGACGTTAGGGGCACCACCGGCCTGGGACTGGCGAATATACGCGCGTACCTTATTTCAGGCGATGAGAAATTTAAAACCAAGTTTGATAAACTATGGGCTAAAAATACCAGAAGATTCGGCGATCTTAAAGCCAATTCTCACATTTTAACGCCGGAACAGCGCGAGGCGTTTAATGGATTCAGTAAAGCCAGAGAGATATTTGAACCTTTGCCGCCGAAAATGTTTGAAATCAGAGGTAGCAATGAGTGGAACCTTGCCAATGCATGGCTTGGCACAAAAGCGGCTCCAACCGCCTTTGCGATAAAACAGGAACTTGACGTCATGCTGGAAAATCAACAACAACTTATGGAAACCGATAAGGCGGAGGTTAAGAGTCTTGCATCGTTCCTGACTATGATAGAGTGGATTCTGCTTGGCGTCGGGATACTGTTTTCCGGTCTGGTAGGATTCTTTATTACCCGGTCTATTACAAGGCCTATTAACTCTTTGGTTGATGTGATTAAAGAGATTGCGGGAGGAGATTTTACAAAAACGATCATTGTTAAGAGTAAGGATGAGATCGGTATTCTTTCTGAAACCGTTAATAATATGATCAGTGGATTGCGTGATATGATTTCAAATTTAAAAGAGAACGCCAGGACTATTGCCTCAGCTTCCGAGGAGCTTTCTACCGTATCGTCACAAATGGCCGGATCTTCCGAAGAAATGGCTACGCAATCGGAAAGTGTTTCGAGCGCTTCGGAACAGATGTCTACCAACATAAACACAATGGCATCGGCGGCGGAAGAGATGAGCGTTAATGTGTCAACTATGTCTTCCACCGCGGAACAAATGTCGCAGAACATGAATACAGTGGCATCCGCTATTGAAGAAATGAGCATGTCGATTAAAGATGTTTCTAATAATGCTAATGACGCTTCAAGTGTGGCTAACGACGCAATGAAGATGTCGACGGAGGCAACACATACCATGGATACTCTGGGGGACGCGGCAAATGAGATTGGAAAAGTGACTGAAGTTATCAAGCGCATTGCCGAACAGACAAACTTGTTGGCTCTGAATGCGACAATTGAAGCGGCTTCAGCAGGTGAAGCAGGCAAAGGATTTGCCGTAGTTGCCAACGAGATTAAAGAGCTTGCCAATCAGAGCGCGCAGGCGGCTGAAGATATAGCAACCAAGATTGAAGGTGTGCAGGGTAATACCGGCAACGCTGTTACAGTGATTAAAGATGTGTCGAATATAATTGAAGATATTAACAAATCAGTTGGCGTGATTACTAATGCCGTTACAGAACAAACAAGAGCGGCAAATGATATTTCGTTAAACGTTGCCGAGGCCAATACAGGCGCCCAGACTACAGCGTCTTCGGTGGGAGAGATCAATAAAGGAATCAATGATATGTCAAGAAATGCCGGCGAAGCGGCCAAAGCCTCGGGAGACGTGGCCGCAAATATTCAGG
Organism: Candidatus Anammoxibacter sp.; assembly: GCA_021777105.1. Lineage (GTDB taxonomy): Bacteria > Planctomycetota > Brocadiia > Brocadiales > Anammoxibacteraceae > Anammoxibacter_B. The sequence goes on along the minus strand of JAIQZQ010000097.1, from coordinate 18,997 downwards.
GTGTTAGCCAGGCCGCCAATGAAAGCAACTCCAGCGCGCAGCAAATAAAAATGGCTTCCGGAGAATTAGCCACAATTGCGGGAACCCTGCAGGATGTGGTTGCTCAATTTAAAGTTGAATAATATTGAAGGGAGGAATCATGCAATTACGAAAAATATTAATTATCCATGATTCTATAGCAGTCAGAAAATTGCTAATGAATTATATTCAATCTGAATTAAACGATGTTGTAGTTAATGTGGTGGAATCAGCGGCAAAAGGCATTAAAAAGCTTAAGGATGATATTTTTTCAGTGGTCATTTGCGGCAATCAGACTAATAGCATGGGCAACACGACGGTTTTCAAAGAGATGCGATCATTGGAAGCCGGCAGAGATACCCCGTTTATCATAATAACATCAACAGGATCAAAGGAAAATATCAAGGATTTTAAGGATCAAGGCATTGAACATTATCTTGTATCTCCTTTTACTCCGATTGAGCTAAGATCTTTGATTAAAGAGGCCTGCGATCCCAGAACATTTCGAAAACACGCAAGAATCAGTGTGCCCGGCGCAAAGGCAGTGGTACACATGCGCGATTATGATGTTGAGGCGAATGTAATTAATATTAGCGAATCAGGCATTCTGTGCGACGTCACATGTGTTAAGCAATATAATGATTTATTAAATAGCGCGCATATGACTATTGAATTCCCCGCGCAATATGATAACGCAAAGATAAAGATCCTATGGTGTATGGTCTTTAGAGTATTGGTCTTGACCTGGGACAAGGAATACTTTCCTCAATGCGCTCCAAAGAATTTGCGTGTGGCCTGGCAAATTATAGAGATCTCGAATGACGGCAAAAAACTGTTGAATAAAATTTTTGAAACTGTTGAAAATGAGATGCTACAATTCCAGGGTGATAGCTAATGCGAATTAATTATTTGTTATTTATAAGAAAGGGAACAATGTATAGAATTCATTTTAAACGTAAGTTGTTCGCAATATTTTTAGTTTTTATTTTAGCATTTACCGTAATCAGCAGGCCGGCGGCTTCTCAGGAGGGAGGACAACCGTCAATAGCCGCAAAAACCGCTAAGGTCACTCCAAGCGATGTTTTTGTATTGGTCGATCTTTTGAATCGGTCTTTGGACGTTATGTTGGATGCCGGGCAGATTAAACAGCCGCAACCTACGGCAAGTGTTGAAAAAGGCCTTGGCCCTATGCACGTTTATCAGCTTGCGGTTGCCTGCGTAAACAGGATATATGATTTTGATATTCAGATTAATATCAGGCCAATTCCGCAGGTTATTGTCAGGCCCATGAAATACACTCCGGCTGATGTAAAGCCGCTTCTGGAACTGATGCTTGGTGATATCTGGAGAGCAGCGTTCGCCCTTAAAATCAACGATTTGCCTGAAGAGGAGGGGAAGTTTTCAGACAAATCACCTACAGACGTTTTTCAGGGAATGCTTAATCTGTTTATAAAATTAAGCGCCCTTACCAGACAGGAAAATATAGATCCGAACACCGTGTTTTCCGAAATAAGCCGCGCTGTTACGGATGTTAAATCAATCTTAAGCCAAATTGATCCGGTGTGCCGTTTTAAAGTAAACCCGCCGGCCGGGAAACCAGGCTTAAAACCGGCGGACGTGTTTGCCGAGTGTTTAAATGCCAGGCGCGTCATCAACAAGTATCGGCAAGAGTTTAATATGAATATTGTTCCTGTTCCACAATTATCAGCGGTTTCCTTGATTCGGTCGGTTGACGTATATGTGCAGACCCAAATCATAATCGCCGAGGTTAATCTTCTCAAGATGGCGACCAACACAATCAGCAGCACCCCATTGGCTATTCCGTCTGCAGGAAAAACGCCTTCCGACGTTCATCAACAAGCAGTTATGATTCAGTATTTGTTAAACCAGATTAACACACTTAAGGATATTGTTGCGCAAGATTAGCGGGAGAAGCATTTGCCATTTCCAAATGACAAAAGGTAAATAATAAGAGGAGTTATAGATGGTTGAGAAAAAACGTCTTAAGAGAAGAAATCTTTTATATTATTTAAAGGTCTTTGATAGAGACAGCAACAAGCAAGTTGGCCGTATGGTGGACATTACTATTGAAGGTATGATGCTAATAAGCGAAAAACCATTTGTAGCAGGTTATGTTTTTCAATGTAAAATGGAATTGCCTGATGAGATTGGGAAAGGCTCTGAAATCTTCTTTAACGCAAAATGCGCCTGGTGTAAAAAGTCTGATAATCCGGATATTTACGATAACGGTTTTCAATTGTTAAATGTTTCGCAAGATGATATTGAAGTGATTGAAAGTTTAATTAGATGGTTTAAATTTTAGGCCCTGTCAATGGAAAACAAATTAAAAATACTTATAGTAGATGATTCTCGTATTTTTCGCTCTATTATCGAAGATTTACTAAAAAAAGAAGAATACATTGAGGTAATTGGCTCTGTCAGGAACGGAGTAAAAGCTATTGAATTTATTGAGACCAATCGCCCGGACTTGGTAACTCTCGATGTTGAGATGCCGGAGATGGATGGATTTCAAACTTTAGAGGCAATACAGAAGATAAATTCTTTGGATCCCGGTATGCCGGAGATCGGATCGATTATGGTGAGTTCCCATACAAAAAGCGGAGCTGACTACACAATCATGGCGTTGGAAGCCGGCGCGTTTGATTTTGTTAAAAAGCCTGAAAGCGACAACATGGAGGAGAATATTGAGCGGCTCAATAGCAAACTGATTCCAAAAATACATTTGTTTTTTACAAAACGCGGGCATATAAAAAAAACAAAGGCGCCCACGCATCATATTGTTACCGCCCTCAGGAAAACCGCGTCAAAACCGTTGAAGTCTGTTATGGCCGTGCTTATCGGTGTATCCACCGGAGGACCGAAAGCGTTGGTAAACATATTGCCGAAACTCTCTGAAAACGTGGATTTGCCTATTTTCATAGTCCAACATATGCCTCCCACCTTTACACAATCTCTTGCAAAAAGCCTTGATATTAAATGTAAACATAAAGTTATTGAATGTCTTGACAATAGCGTTGTTAGAAATGATCATGTTTATATTGCTCCGGGTGGTCAACATATGCTTTTGAGTAAAAACAGTAACGGCGAGGTTATAACTGTTATAAATACAATTGCGAGGGAAAATGGTTGCAGGCCTTCTGTTGATGTTCTATTTAGGTCTGCGGCAACAGTATATGGAGGCAATACAATTGCAATAATTTTAACCGGCATGGGAACGGACGGCTCCAAAGGGCTTGCTCCATTAAAACGGGCAGGATGTTATGCAATTGCCCAGGACGAGGAAACAAGTGTTGTCTGGGGGATGCCAGGCAGCGCTGTGGAAACCGAATTGGTGGATAAAGTTTTGCCGCTTGATAAAATACCAGGCGCGGTTAGATCAATTATTCAGAATAAACGGTAAATAACAACGTTATAGGTCTCAAGTGTAATTTGCAATGATAAGCTTTTAAAAATTTACGAATAGAGTCCGGTTGGCGGGTAAATAACACGATATAATTGCCAAATATGGCAAATAAATCTCAAATTTCCTCAAATTATTATAATATATTTATTTTTATAGAGAAAACGGCTTGATAATAGACTATAATATTCGGCTAAATTGTATTAACGAATATCGTTAGATATATCTAGGAGGATAATCGGATGGATCTTGACCCACTGGAAGAAAAAATAATAACCGCTATAAAAGAGGCGACTTCTGAAGTGTTTACCAGCATGTTGATGTTGGAAGTAAAGGCAGAGGACTCTTTTGCGCAGGACGAAAAAAAGATTTCAACCGATCTTATCTCATCGCTTCACTTTTTTGGCGACAAGTACATGGGCAAGATTGCTGTTTTTGCGTCAGGCGGCGCGTCATGCCACCTTGCCGGGGCTATGCTTGGAATGGAGGCTGAAACCGTTGACGAAGATGTTGAAGACACCATGGGCGAAATAGTCAATATGATTGCAGGCGGCGCAAAGACTAAACTTGAAGACAGCATGGGCGTGCTCCATTTGCTTACTCCGTGGGTAATAGCGGGCAGAAACTTAAGCCTTGCCTCTCCTGCCGGCGGTGATGCCGGACTTTCAATAGAATCGCAAGCGCAGTTCTCATGGATAATGACCCGGTTTATTACAGGCGATAAGGATTTCTCAGTTGGTGTTCAACGAAATGATGTGCCACAGGGCAAGTCAGGCGATTCCGCGCTTGAGAAAAAGATAGAGGATTTGCAAAAGGAAAACGAAAGTCTGAAAAAAGAGATTGAAAGTCTGAAATCTTAAAGAACACAACATCCCGGTTGTGTTTTTACCATCTTCCATATTTACCGCAAGCCTAAAAACGAAGCAAACGGCAAATCTCATGGCTTTATTTAAACGAATTATTGATATAATTCAGGCCGACATCAGTTCCCGGTTGGATAAACTGGAAAACCGGCAGAACAAAAGAGAACAACAGCGCCAAAACAAATATCACTATAAAGAAAGTTCTTACGGCAACGAACATAAAAGTTCCTATAACAACAGCGGCTATAAAGAGAGCAAACCCTCAAACCGCGACGATAAGCTCGCGCAATATTACGCCAACCTTGAAATACCTTACGGCTCAGACCTTGAAACTGCAAAAAAAGCATGGAAAGAGCTGTTGAAAAAATACCATCCCGACCGCCACTCTAATGAGCCGGCCAAAAGAGAGATTTCAAACAATCTAACAAGCAAACTAAATGAAGCGTTTAAAGAGATTGAAAAACATCTAAAACAGAATTAATGCAAACATACTCAAAAGCATTAGGTTTTCGGAATTAGTTGAGGAATAAAAGGCTAAAGCCTTAACTCCAAAATGCGGAGGTAGTTGGGATTTACCATTTAGGGTTTTATTTCACACCTCGCTCCCAAACCCCGGCAGGCAGAAGTAGCTGGAATTTACCATTTAGGGTTTTATTTAATTGCGATTGAATATAACCTTACGGCAATATTATTTTCCGAAATCTTGATTTGTTTGACTATACAAACTTGCCGTAAATCATAAAGCTATTGCGCAGCCTCTTAATATCCCTTTTTATTTGACTTTGAGAAATCTTGTGATAATATATCCTCTTTGCAATTGAGACTCCATCGCAACTGTCTTTTGTTTTTTCGCTGAAATTAAGGAACAAAGGCTATGAATGTTGCCTATGGTTAGGCGTTGAAGGATATATGAAATGTTGAAGGCGTTTATTAAAAGGATAAGCTTAATATCCATCGTTTTGTTTTGCGTAAATCACTCCATGGCCTTGGGAGAGCATGAAGAGGAGCCTATCGTTAAGCTAATTGAGGTAGCTTCAAGATTCTCAAAACCTGTTCAGGTAACGAACGCGGGAGACGGCGGCAATCGTTTATTTGTTTTAGAACAATCCGGCATTATTAAAATTATTAAAGCCGACCGGGCTCTTAAAAAGCCGTTTCTGGATATAAGGGATAAAGTTGTTTTAGACGGCACGGAAACCGGTTTGTTAGGCTTGGCGTTTCATCCTGATTTTGCGTCAAACGGCCGTTTATTTGTAAATTATACAATGGTTGACGGCTTTGGTGATAATGATAGCGACGATAATAACAGTGATGATTCCGGCGATAACAATGAAGCAATTAAGATATCGTCTGAAGAGATAAAAGGGCTAAAAACTATAATCGCGGAATATAGGGTATCTGATGACGATCCTGACCGCGCGGACATCTCTGAAAGGGTAATTCTTGCCGTTGATCAACCCACAAATATACACAATGGAGGGCAGCTTCTATTTGGCCCTGATGGATATCTTTACATTGGCGTTGGCGATGGAGGGCCGGCCAATGACGGCTCCGGCAATGGGCAGGACAAAGATACTTTACTTGGGGCTATTTTACGCATAGATGTTGACGGCGCGGCCCCGTATTCAATACCGTTGGATAATCCGTTTGTCGGCGTTGACGGCGCGGACGAGATTTTTGCTTATGGTTTTAGAAATCCGTGGAAGTTCTCTTTTGATAGTTTAAGCGGAAGGCTTTTTGCCGGCGATGTTGGTCAGAGGGCGCGTGAAGAGATTGATTTAGTTGAACCGGGCGGCAATTACGGGTGGAGCGTTAAGGAAGGCAACAAATGTTTTTCCAAATCCGTATTTGAGTGCGATGAAACAGGGCTTACGCCGCCTATAGCGGAATATACTCATGAGGAGGGCGTTGCAATTATTGGGGGACATGTTTACAGGGGATCGGAACTGCCCGGTTTGGAAGGCCTCTATATTTTCGGAGATTTTGCTTTCGGCGCGATCTGGACGCTTGCTGAAAATGCGCTGGATGAGTGGAGGCGCGACACGTTGCTGCAAACCGGTTTTCAGATCAGTTCGTTCGGAGAGGACGAGCAGGGCGAACTTTATGTTTTGGATTATTCCAACGGGATTGTTTTTAAAATTGTTGATCCATTAACGCCGGAACCAACGCCTGACCCGGAGCCTAAATTGCCTGTGGAATTTAATGTTGACTGTAATCGTGTTTTGATAGAAGGGGTTGGCAGACGCAAGAAATTGTTTATAGATTTGGGTGAAACCGCTTTTTGCGAGCTTAGTATTGCAAATTTAGAGTATGAATTGCCGGTTTCTATTGAAAAGCGGATTAAATCATTTCCTGAACAAAACATTATAATAAAGCCTGATACTGTTGTTATTAATGAAGCCGGCAAGTTTCAATTTACAATAAACGCGGTTAAGGAGGGATTAAATTGGATTAGCTGGGCTCTTCCTGATAAAGCCGGCGAGTTTCAGCTCAATAATAGAGCCGGCGCAAACGAGTTTGTTGAGGTTAAATATAATTAGAAAGATTGAGTAGCGCTAATAAGTTTTTAGAATACGGTATATGTTGCTGGTATTTTAACAAAATATCTTGAGAAATACAGCTTAGGATTTAACCTTTTTATTTTTCCGGTTTATCCCGGTTAGGCATAGGCTGTTTATTTTCAAACTGCGTTTTGCTCAAAATAAGAAAGAAAGGGGGGGAAGAGGAATAAGTCTACTTTAGTAAGATAATAAATTTTAACAATTTAAGGGGATCTAATATGGCGGATTTGTTGAAAAAGAAATGGTGTGTTCTTTTTTTTATCTGTTTTGCTTTGGTATTGTTTCAATTGAATATTGCAAGAGCCAATGACAATGTGGAAATTAGCAAAAGAGGGGATTTTGCAACGGATGATAAATCGTTTGGTAAAAATGAGAATATTTATATAAAGATTGATTTGCAAGACGCGGAGAAATTGCAACCGGGAGACACGCAGCTAAATATTTCAATTGGGAAAATTAGAAAAAAAAGCGTTAAATTAAAAGTCCCAATTACCATTGAACAACCTAAAACAGAGATAAGTTATAAAAACGATATTCAGCCTTTATTTACACAGGACAGGGCATGGTTTGACAGGCCGGTCGAGTTCGCAAGCTGGGCATGTATCAGGTGCCACTCCGGCGATGTTAATAATGACGGCGAGGAAGAGTGTCCCCCTGAATGTCATCTTATGAACCTTGGGACACACGAAGGCATGCTTGCCGGCGCTGACGGCGGATCGGAACCAATACTTGGCGAAGAATTTGTCGGAGCGGTAAACTTCAACTGGCATGGAAGCGAGTTAAGGAAAAGACTTAGCGACAATCGCATGCCTCCCGGATGGGAATTTAGGGTTGATGAGTCTAACAGGAACGGGCCGGATGTTTCAACAACCAATGACGGCAATGATATTCAGCTGGCAGGCAGCGATTTTTTCATAAAAGTCGACTCTTCCGGCAATTATGAATATAGCTGTTGCGATGATCCTAACCCAAACGCTACCGGTCTTATAGGAACATGGGTAGATGAAACAGACGCCGGGTTAGATGATGGAAACGGCGCGTCATATGAGGGAGATAAGGACGTTACATGGAGTGATGTGGCTCCTTTTTTCAACCAGACAGGGGCGTGGTTTGCCGGGTCGATTGCATGTATAAACTGCCATGCCGGAGACGCAAATGGCGATGGCGAGGAAACATGCCCTAATGAGTGCCATCTTATGGATTTGTCTTCCGCTGAAGGTATACGAAACGGCGCGGATGATGGTATTGAACCTCTTCTGGGAGAAAGTTCTGTTGGTGAGACAAACTTTAGCTGGAATAGAAGCGAGTTGAAGAGCAGGTTAAGAGACAACCGTATGCCCCCTAATTCTCCTTTTGTAATTGATGAATCTAATAACGACGGAAGGACGGTGACTCATCCGGTAACAGGCAAGCTTGTAAACGCGGTTGATTTAATCGAAGAGTGGCTTAATGCCGGCGCGCCTGATGACAGCAAAGGCGCGGTAACGAAACCGATTCCTGTAGATGGGCCGGCCCCGGGAGAGGGAGGCGGCTCTGGTTCCGGATCAGGCAGCGGAGCTGCAAGAAGTGAAGACGAATCCACAAAACAGCCATTAAGGATTTTCTATTAAGCATGAACATATGAATTGGTTGGGCAATTAACTTCGCTAATTATGTTTAAAATTAAAAAAAGGGATGTGCGGACAAATCAATAAGTTTGCGCTTCTCTTTTTTTTTGCCTGCAGGTTTGTTAATCAAATTTGAAGAAGTTTTTTACGCTTAAAGAGATTTGTAGACTAAATCACCTGCAATTTAGATTTCATGGCAAAAAAATCTGAGAAATTTGTATAATTTGTAAAATCTTTTTATTTTTGAGAAACACTAAAATCCAGATTTAGTAAATTAGGCAAAATGGAAAATGATAAACGATAAAATAGAGATCAGGCGCGGTATTATAGAAAAACGCAAAGGGTTGACGGAAAAGGATGAGTTTGATTGGAGCAATGCGATCCAACAAAAGCTCATTTCACTTAAATCTTTTAAAAAATGCGGGGCTATCCTTGTATATGTCGCCATGCGTGGCGAGGTTGGGACGTTGGAGGTAATACGGACGGCTTATGAGCAGGGTAAAACCGTTGTTGTGCCCACGGTTAAAAAGGGCGAGGAGATGTTGAGGCTTTCCGCTTTGTCAAAAGGGCATATTAACGAGCTGCTTTCAGAAGGGATTAATGATGATAGCGAATACTGGTTAAGGTCGCGGTTTGGGATACTGGAGCCAATAGAAGGGTCGGTTAAAGAGATATCGCCGAAGGAGATAGATTTTATCGCCACCCCGGGTCTGGGTTTTGACAGGCAGGGGGGTAGGGTTGGTTATGGCGGAGGATATTACGACCGTTTAATTGAAAAGTGCGACAGCTCCACCTCAAAAGTGGCCGTGGCGTTTGAGTTTCAAATACTTCCGCAAATACCACGTTTCGGACATGATCAAAACGTTGATATGATTATTACGGAAAACGAAATTATTGAAATTTAACACGGGCAAGAAAAAGTAAAAAGGACGCCCAAGGCGTCCTTTTTATTAATAATTTATTCTTCCTCTTCGCCTTCAGACGCTTCGCCGGCGCTTTCTTCGCTAAATCCAGCTTCTACAGCATGCTCCGTATCGCTATGTTTGCCTTTAAGCAGTCCTACACCGCCAATCAGAAACATTAATCCAAAAGCAAATGCCAAACCAAGTGAAACTAACGCGCCTAATCCGCAAATAAAATTAGAACTCATCAATTTGTCCGTTGCGCCTTTTAATCCAAGATCAAACATATGAACGTCAATGGTTTCAATGTCTATATTATCTTTTTCTTCCTCGTTTTTGTTGTTATCTTCGTTTTCCATTAAATTTCCGCTCCTTTCTTTTTAATAAAATGGGGCTGTTTCAATCTTTAATACAATTTAAATAGTTAGTAATATATCTTATAAAACTGTTTATGTCAATCAAATAGATTTAATGCAAATAGCATGTTTTTTAATCTGTTTTTTAATCTTTAATTTTGCCTATATTTGGTATATAAATAGCTTATTACATCAAAATTAGCGCCATTTCTATCAATTAAACGCATTTATTTCTTGACAAAAATCAGGGGCTAATGTTAAAGTTTAAACTTAAAAAATTTGCTATTTATTTTATATGTCTTCAACAAAAAAAGATGGGAGGTTGTTTACGAATGGGGGATGAGTGTAAAAAGTGTTTTTCTGAATTTTTAGGGACTTTTGCCTTGATATTTATAGGCGCGGGCAGTGTTTGCGCCAATTACAATCTGACGCAAAGCGGATCGGCCGGTTTTGGGCTGCTTGGCATAGCTGTTGCGTTTGGATTTGTTGTTGTGGCGGTAGCTTACTCTTTAGGGTACATATCCGGGGCGCATATAAACCCTGCGGTTACAATATCCCTGGTTGCGACTAAAAGACTTGATTCCAGATTGGGCTTTAAATACATAATTGCTCAAATTGCCGGGGCGTCAGCCGGGGGATTTTTGTTAAAATTCCTGTTTCCTGCATCTATGGCGGTAAATTTAGGAACTTGCGCGCTTGGTTCGGGTGTAACGACAATGCAGGCGATTTTAATGGAAACCGTGATTACGTTCCTCCTTGTTTTTGTGGTTTACGCTACTGTGATTGATAAAAGAGCTACGCCGAGTATGGCGGGACTTGCAATAGGATTGGTAGTATTGCTTGGAGTTATGGTTGGAGGCCCGATAAGCGGAGGCTCTATGAACCCTGCTCGTGTATTTGGCCCGGCTATTGCGTCAGGAGCTTTTGAGAACCATATTGTTTGGTGGGCAGGCCCAATTTTTGGCGGCGTGCTGGCCGGATTGGTTTATGACGGGTTTTTCGCTGATAAATCCGGGTCTGAGCCAAAAACAGCCCGAGGCAAAAAATAGAGTACTGAAATTTGTTTAATTTATAAGTTGTGAAATTTAAAAGCCCCTGTATGCCGGTTGTAAAACCGCGCATAACAGGGGCTTTTTTTGTTAATGTTGCGGTTCTAATAAGTCTCAAGAGATCCGAGCAATTTTATAAATTTACGGACAATCTCCACTGGATACTTATCAGGGTTTGCAAGCATGTATTTTATTACATCATAGGGTTTCCTTGCTTCCCTATGTATCCTTTCAATGGTAAATGATTCGAATGTGTGAGTAACGGCGAGAATCTTGCTTTCCAAAGAGAGGTCAAACAGGCTTGTGTGGTTAGGATATCCGCTCTTATCGCCCAATTCGTGATGGGACTTAATTGCGGTTAGAGTGGCAATATCAAGTTTATACAACTCCGAGCGACGTATAAGCTCAACTGAATAAATGGGGTGCCTCTGCATCTCCACGCGCTGTTTATCCGAATAATCGCCAATCTTTTCTCTAATGTCGGGAGAGACCAGAGTTTGGCCTATGTCGTGAAGCAACGCGGCAATGCCTATCTGGTAAAGTTTTGAGGTGGTAAAATGCTTAAACATCTCAGCCAAACCGATTGTGTAATAGCATGTTCGGGCGCTATGCGGGATGTATGAAAACGCCATATCGCCTTTTTCAACCATGAACCGCAACGCTTTCACCTCTTTATCGGCAAGCAACAACTCCACCATTGGTTTAATAATATTTTCAAGCCGTTTCGCATTTTTTTTTTGGGTGGGATCTTTAAACAGATTTTCCAGCACGGAGCCCGTTATCTTGTCCATAATAAAGGACTTATATTCAACAGGTATTTTCTTGTTTCTTATAATGCTCTGCGCGTTTTCTTCAGCGTATTCAATGTATCTATCGCTTTCGGCAAAACCAACGTATACATATTCAATGCCGGAATCTGTGAGCTGTTCAATCTCTTTTTGCCCCACAGCCGTGTCATGTCCCCTCCAGAGCACTGTTTTCCCGTTCCGTTTAATATAAATGTCAAACGGCAATACCTCGTCCGTTGTTAAACAACAGGTGGGCAATTTGGTAAATTTATCCTCTTCGTTCATTTTAAATGTTTCCGTTTATTTGCGTTATGCGCTGTTTACGGCGTTGCGCCATTAACTATCCTTCAAAAAATTCGTTGAATTTCTTGTAAAGTTCCAGCAGCTTCTTCTTGTAAAACTCCACATTCTCATCCGGCGCGGACTTATCCCACAGCGAAGCCATTTTGCAACTTTCGTATATTTTCACGGTTTTCTTCTCGCCTGTCACGTAAAAAGCGATGGCATCGCCGGGTTGATAATTCCTGTCGGCCTTTAAAGCCAGCTCATAAACAGCCGCCCTGGAGCGTCTTTTATTCGCTATCTTATCCTTGTACACATCAAGCGACTCCTGCAAGGTCTCCTTCTTGATAAACATCTCTTTATCCCATCGGTGATTTAAAAGATCGTCCATATATTTATCAAGCAAACTATTAACGCCGGCCTTATTGTCATTTAAAAGCAAGGCGAACATTTCCGCCATAAAGCGTCTCTGAAACAGTTCAAGCCCTCTGGATTTTAGGCCCGAACCTTTGATTAAAGTCTTGCCGTCGTAATTCATCAGCACATAATTCTTTATTTTATAGCTGAACATAGCTTTGTATCTGCCGGAAAGTTCAAGGTTGATCCCATCGGGCAGCGAGTCTGAAAGCTCCTTAATTAACTTCTCCTCATCATCTTCGGTAGTTATATTTGCCGGGGGCACAAAATATATGCCGTCGGTGTCTATCTCGATCACATCGCTATCTTTTTCCTGCAACCAGGCAACCATCTGATTAATTAATTCGCGGCCTTTAGTCGTAACGTTGTTGGCCGCTGTAAAATCGCTAAAATGCCCGTACGAAAACCCTAAATAGCCGTAAAAAGAGTTTATAAGTATTTTGAAAGTGGATTGAAGGGCCTCAAAATAGTTTTCATCCTCTTTTGATTTGGCCGTGTTTTTAAGTCCCTTGGCCTGAATCCTGAAATCCTTTAAATCATTCAACAGCACAGGGAAAATGCCTAAATGATCTTTTTCAGGAAAATATTTAAACGCAAGCATAACCGAAGGGTACAGGGACTGGACGTCGCAATGAAGGATGTTTTTTATCACCCCGGTCTTGTAAATATCAGTGTAACCGCCGACAACATCCTTTTGCGCCGAAGGCCTTGGGAAAGAGCAGCCGGCCCTTGTATACTCGCGCAGAAAAATTGAATTTATCTTTGTCGCATTGCCGCGCACAGCTATATTTTGAAAACCGTATGGAAATATCTGACACTGGTAAAAGAAACTCTGGCTCAATATATCGCTTATAGATTTTGTCTCCCTCACGTCGTCAAGCGCGTATTTTAAAAGCGTATCAATATCCTCTTCGTATAAACGGCTTATATCCCCGCCTTCAACGTATGTGCGGTTCGGCGCGGCAACGTCAAAATACTTGGCAACAGCCTTAAGGCCGTAACTCTCCATACTCCTTGACGTAACATCGTACATCTGCGCAAGGTGATATGTGTCGATAAAATGGCGGCCATAAACATCAAACCGTGTGTACGCAATGTTTCGCTCGGCGATTGAAAGCCTGGAGTTGCGCGATGAGATTACAGAGCCGTTTCGGCCCAGTTTAAGGCTTACTTTATGCCTCTTTGCCCGCTCTTTAATATACGCAAGGTCAAAATTGAAAATATTATGCCCCTCAATAATATCAGGATCTCTTTGGCAAATATCTTTAACCATCTCTTCAATCATCTTCTTTTCATCAAACTCCTTGCCGGAAATTACGCGTTCCCAACCGGTGGAGTCGGACATGGAGATAATGATTATGCGGTCCTCTTCACGTTTTGGATTTGAGAATTCAAACCCCTCCTTTGTGTACGTCTCGATATCAAGCTGGAGCCTCAACAAATCGTTAGACGCCATGCCTTTAAACAGAGTGCGACCGGTCAGTATAAGGTACTGCAATATCGGGTCGTTTAGATAGTAGAACGGCGACATAAAAGCTCCGGATGAGAATCCGGTCGTCTTTTTCAGGAACTTTGTCAGGTCTAAAAGATTGCTCCAATTACGTGTAAAAACAATATTTTTATAATACTCCTCGCCTGTAAACTCCTTCTTTTTAAATTCGCCTTCCCACTCTTTTAAATGTTTCAGGTCGTCTAAGAATATAAACGGCGTAAACTCCATAATTTCAGAATCCACGGTTTCGTCATTTCTATAAAAGACCTCTATCTTCTCATCTTTTGTAATTTCGCACGCCACAATTCGCTCTGTTTTGTCATGGCCGAAAAGGATGTCGTTTTCATAAAAAGAGTGAAGATCCATGCGGTTGTCATCCTGTGATAATTTCTTTCCCATTAAATATCGCCTCGCGTAATAAATAGTTGCCTGAGTCTAGGGCTCGGAAAGAAATAACTTGGACTTTTTTACCAGCATCTTCAGGCCGACTTTGCCCAACCTTCAATCGCCGAATCCTCAACGCAGCTATGGCTGCGCATCCGGTTCGACTCAATCAGATTGAACAAATTCAACCTAAATCTACAGGCAAAAAAGTCCAAGTTATTTCTTTCCGAGCCCTTATAAAACGTTTGCAACCATTTTTATTAATTATATAATGATGTTGGTTGTGAATTTTGAATGTAAGATTATACATTATAAATTTATAATCCTCTAAAACTAAATGAAATTGAAATATTTTTTTCATGAATATATAAAGCTAATTAACAAATCGACAACGGAGACGCAATAATGACAAAACTTGCCATTGTAAAAGGCGATGAAAGGCTTAAAAATATAGACAAGGTTCTATCTTTAATGAACGATGATATTGACGATGCCATACGTGAGAAGGGCTCGGATTCGTTGTTTATAAAGATAAACGCCATTGACCCCAACTTCCCTCTGGCCGTTACCAGGCCCGAGACCCTTGAAGCAGTTATAAAGTTCTTTTACGATAAATTTGACCGCATAGTTGTGGGCGACAACTCGTTTGTGTTTAAAAAATATATGGCCACAAATATTTACGCCTGGTTGCCGAAAGAGTATGAGAAGGTTGAGCTTACAAATTTAACGAATTTTGGGTCTAAAGAGATAGGGTTCCGCCAACTTGGCGGCGAAATTATAACCGGACGCATATCAACACTGACAAAAGAGATGTTCTCAATATCGCTTTCAATGCCAAAAACGCACGACACATTTGTTTACACCGGCGTCTCTAAAAACGGCATGGGATGCGTCATAACAAAACGGCCTTATGTGCACGCCATGGAGCTTAACCAGAGGCTGTTTATAAAGAAAGTGGTCAGAAGCAACACGGTTAACAGGCTGAACCTTGCGGATGTTATTGAGGCGTCATACCCGGATCTCGGTATACTCGACGGTTTTCTTGGGATGGAGGGAAACGGCCCGATGTTCGGCACGGAAGTGCCGCTGGGCCTTGCAATGTGCAGCCGCGACAGCATTGCCCTTGACACGGTAATGTCGAATTTAACAGGCCTTGGAAGCGCGCCATATCTCCCGCTTTGCGAAGAGAAGGGCCTGGGTACCATGCGCGTCGATCAGATAGATATTATTAAAGAAGGTTTTGAAGATTTTGCGGAGATATACAAAGAGTTTAAACCCCACCCTCACGCCCGTTACCAGACAATGGTAGAGCTTGATTCCAAAATACCAAAGATAGACTTCCTGCTCTTTCTCGGCATAGCCAAACGTTTCCACAGGGTTAAGGATAAGGTGTTTGAAGAGATGGCAAATACGGCTTAAGGCACAAACCTATTAGTGGTTTTGTGCCTACTAATTTATTCCCGTTTTTTTTAATAAAGCAACAATAGTGGGATCAATTTCTGTTTCGTCATATTTTTGAGCCAACATTAAAGCGGTTTCGCCGTATTCGTTTTGAGCTCCGGCATCAGCCCCTTTTGCCAACAGCATTTTAACAATACTTACATCTCCTATTAAAACCGCCCGATGCAAACATGTAAAGCCTTCAAGTCCCGCTTTATTAATGTTTGCTCCTTTTTCAAGAATCAGTTTTACTATTTCAATGTTTTCTCAGTTAATAGCAATGTCCAAAGCCGTTGCCCCGGACGCGTCTTCAGCATTAATATCTGCTCCATTTCTAATCAGGGCATTAGCGATCTCTTTTTTTTGCCTATCAAACGCCGATATCATTAATGGGGTTTGTTTGAGGATTTTAGTTTTGGCATTAATATTCACTCCATTAGTTATCAGAAAGTTTACCATCTTTATGTCGCCTCTAATAACCGCTCTATGGATTGTCGCAATGCCCTCCTTTTCATTAAATTTTTTAATATCCATGCCGTTTTCAACTAACATTTTCCCTATTTCAAAGCTTTTCTTGTTCACTGCAATATCCATAAGCGCTTTGCCTGACGGAGTTGTCATATTCTTAATATTGATTCCGCTCATTATAAGAGTCTTAAAAGTCTGGATATCATTAACAAAAGCAGCGTGTATTAACCTGAAATCTTTCCGCAAATTATCGTCGAGCGTTGCTCCCTTATCAACCAGCATCTTTGCAATATCCCAATAATCATTAATAACAGCAACATCCAATGGCGTTTTTTCGTTTATATCCTTAACATTTATTTCCGCCCCTCTATTTAAAAGCAATTTAACCGCGCCTTTATTTCCACTTAAAACCGCTTTGTGCAAAGCGGTTTGATTGTAGAGATTTTTGCTATTAATTAAAGCTCCTTTATTCAGAAGGACGTTGATAGCTTCGAGATTTTTGTCTTGCGTCGCATGCATTAATGATGTTGTTCCATCTTTTTGTTTAGCATTTATATCCGCCCCTTTTTCCAGCAAGTAATTTATAGCCAAGACGTTGCCGCGCTGCGCCGCAAGCATCAGAGCAGTAGTTCCATCATTTTGTTTAACATTAACATCCGCGCCTTTTTCCAAAAGTTTGTTTATAATTAGCACTCGATATCCAACCGAACCTTCATGTTCATTTATATTTACGCCTGCCCCTGTTTGTTTGATATATTTGTAACCGTGCATTACCACGCACATCAATGCTGTTAGGCCGTGGTTATTTTGAATATCAAGTTTCGATCCTTTTTCAATCAAA
Source organism: Candidatus Anammoxibacter sp. (assembly GCA_021777105.1). Lineage (GTDB taxonomy): Bacteria > Planctomycetota > Brocadiia > Brocadiales > Anammoxibacteraceae > Anammoxibacter_B. Next base: position 2,108 of record JAIQZQ010000097.1, on the reverse strand, counting down.
AGCTCCGCAACTTCAACGCTATCATTTTGTATGGCCCACATTAATGCGGTATTTCCCTGTAAATCCAGATCATTCAGCTTTGCTCCGCTTTCAATTAAAAACTTAGCCACATCTAATTTAAGAAAAGACTCCATATGCGTCATTAAAACAGTTAATCCGTCTGAAACTTTAGCATTAACGTTCGCTCCATTTTCAACTAGTAATTTGACAATATTTAAATCGCCAGTCTTAACGCCGCCCATTAAAGGAGTGTAACCATAATCTGCTTTTAAATTAATATCAGCCCCATTATCAAGCAATAATTTTATTAATCCTACATGCTTATTCTTTATAGCGTGATTCAATGCTGTATCCCCAAAGTCATTTTTACAATTAACCTTAGCCCCATTTTCAATAAGAAGGCGCGCAATCTCGACATATCCAAGACTCGTAACGGCTATTAACAATGAACTATTATGGCTGTCCTTTAAATGTATATTAGCTCCATTTTCAATGAGAAGGCGCGTAATCTCTAAATCTCCTTCAACTATTGCCTTCATTAATAACGATTTATTATTAGTGCTTACATTTGCCTCTGCCCCGTTTTCTAATAAAACACGAACAATCTCTATATGTTTTTTTTCTATTGCAAGTTTTAATGGCGACCAACCATGAAGATTTTCAGCATTAACATCCGCGCCATTTTCTATTAACAACCTCGTAATCTCTAGATTGCCTATTTCTACTATAAGCATTAATAGAGTATTATTATTTATATCAACCCCTTTTTCAACTACCAACTGAGCGGAGGCTAAATCGCCTCTCTCTAAATAAATCAGCAATTCCCTCATTAGCTTTACTTGAATATTATCAGCAAATAAATAAGGTTTTCCTGTAAATGCAAATAATAAATTTAGCAGAAGCAATAAATAAATATATTTTTTCATGTTTAATTGATTGTAAATATCTAAGTATATATGGCAAAAAGACTATTTATGGCCTTTACGCTTCAAGATTAACCTTGGTAATGAAATCCTTCAATCTTTAATTTGTTTAAGCAATCAATAAGAATACGGGAAAAAAGTTTTGATCCATAAGAATGCAAATGATCCAGATCTCCAAACATTAAAGGATCCGATCTAAATAGCAATGATTCTCCGGTATTAAATCTAATAAACGGAATATCATTATTCAAAGCAAGATTATTAATAAAATCATAATATTCCTTCTGCTTTAAATAACTAGTGTAGGCAACTTCTTTTAAACTAATTAAGGGAACTGAATATTTTGGTATTTCAATAATAACTACCGGAATGGATAACGATTTTGTTTGTTGTATTAATTGTGTTAAAAAATCTAACTCTTTGTTGTGCGTAAACCAGCTATATTTTTTAGATAAGAATCGTTTATGTTTATTTAAAGTAAAGTGGGGCCTATTTGAACTATCTTTAATATCTTCCTTGTTTTTAATCATATATGGAATAAAAAGGGATGTCCTTCCAAGTGAATTAAAAAAACTCCCAATTTCACCAGTATCTGCTTCAAGAAAAACCGGAAAAGCGTGCCAGGGGTTAAGATAACGAAATGTTTCAACAGGTAAACTGTTCTTAACTGCATTCCAAGACAAATCAACAACAACTAATCCAGGTTTAGGATTCTCTTTTAAAAAAATATCAAACAAATGCATCATATGAAAAGGCGGCCCGCCGGGAATATTTAGTTTATGAGCTTTAATATTATTCTCAGAAAAAGTAGAAAGATCTATGCCGTCTCTTGTATGAGACGATCCCATAAATAAAATATCGACGGATTCTTTAATATTATATATTTCTCTATAGCTCCCGGTTCCCCAGGTAATATTTCCGTATTTTTCTAGACATGACGCGACAATATTATCGACTAGAATGAAAAAAGCCAAAAAGCATACAACTTCTATAGATATCTTTTTTAATTTAGAGTTTTTTTGCATAATTTGATCTAATTTATAATCTAGAGAGTGATGAGTTCTCTGGTTGCTAAACCTCGACGTCAATCACTTTCTTCCTGCTCTAAAAGTCTTAAGTCTGATAACTCAGTTCCTAATTCTACCCATTTATCGACAAGCTTTCTAAGGTTAGCGTAGTTTTTAA
>JAIQZQ010000096.1 GCA_021777105.1 Candidatus Anammoxibacter sp. | reverse complement strand
TCAACTATAATCGCAAAGCAAAAACGTTATGGAGCAGTCTACAAGACTGCTCCAGCTTTTAATTGCCAACTGCAAATTGCAAATTGCCAACTTCCGGTTTATCCGGGTTAGGTTGACATACTTCTGTTTCCTCCAAATCTTGAATCAAAGCGTCAAATTTTAGTTGAACTTTTATAGGCATCTTTTTGACGGATTTAAGCGCTTTTCTTTTAATAACCGCCCTGTATTTCATACATGGTTTGTACCACACAACAGGGTACAAATTAAAGGAAATAAACGAATTTTATAATTTTCTTAACAAACATAATAACCAGTTTCATGATTCTCATACAATAATGCCCTGAAAGGGCTTGATTTATCAGCTCAGAGTTAGCGTAAACAGTTAAATTAGGCTCGCTTGTTTTAAATATTGAAATTAGCTGCATTGCGCGTATAATGAAAACTGAGCAGCTTGTCTGCTCTAGTGGGAATTATGCGCGGGGGGCGAATGAAAACTGAGCAGCTTGTCTGCTCTAGTGATAAATGAACACTTGGCCGCTTGCCGGCCTTAGTGAAAATTATCCCCTGAGGGGAGAATTATGCACTGGGGGCGAATGAGAACTGAGCAGCTTGTCTGCTCTAGTGATAAAAGAATGCAGTGGTGGCAATATAGAAAATAGAGAAGCGCTAATGTTAACAAGAGCAATAATGGGATCTCAATGTGATGCCTAATACCCCACACCATTCGAATAAGGAAATCAGTAAAGCGATAACATATGCTATAAATAAAGGATGGCGTATTGAAAAAGCCGGCCCACGAGCGCATGTGTGGGGCCGTGCGTTTTGTCCTGAACGAAGCGAAATGGACACATTTTCAATATTCACTCTACTCCAAGGAATCCAACATTACATGCGCGCAAGTTGCTACACTGCGTAAATGTATGTGAACATATATTATAAGGAATAAGAAAATGCATGTTTATGAATTTACACTTACTCTCGATATTGAGCCTGATTTGGATACTACCGACCGGCTCTATGGCCACTTTGGCTCTAATGGACCTGCTCCGCTTGAGGTGGAGGACTTTACGATCACTATACAAGCCGGAGCGCCGATTGTAAGCTGTACAATAATGGCGACGTCTTTCGATGAAGCGTTACAGTTGGTACTGCCGGAACTTAAACAAGAAGGTCTTCATGTCCTGCGCGCAGAGGTAGACGAGGCGGGTTTGGCGCTACTCCAAGAAACAGCATAACTGCTCCATCCAACAAAAGAATGGCGTCAGCATCCAATAATAGCTCCGGATTTTGAGTTGTCCGGGAATATTTATGGACAGCCTGTTGAAAACAGAACACGCAACCCCATGATTCTAATTTCTAACGTTCGAACCCGGCGCTGGTTACAAAGCCCCAGCTTCGCGTTTCCTCACAATCACAAAACCCACGTCACAAAACCAACCCCTTTATATTGTTGATTTAATGCATGCCAAAAACAACATAACGTTCAAACTACATGGTAACACTCCCGGCAGTTATTATCGTTAATGACACACAATCTATTTATTATTTAGGGTTTACATCAAAAATTACAGTCCGCAACAATGCGCTATTACAATAGTAATTAAGACCCATAGATTGATGTCTAAATCATTCTATAAATACATCCACTTGTTTTTAAATACAATTGTAAAACAAAATCAAAAAATATTTCCCTTGATTTTAAGACATAAAACAGTTATTAAATAAACTTTTATTTATATTGTGAAAATTATGTTTCACGCTGAAACAGTGCATTATCTAGTTTTTAAAGATATCATCATATTCAGGATGTTATCTTTAAGAGATTCCTTGTATTTTGTTAATAAAATCCAACATTTAGTTCTAATTCAAAAATTCAGAGGATATCATATTTAAATTGTTGATCTCATTGTTACTTGTGAGGCTAAATTGATAGAAGACAGGAAATATCTACCAAAACACATAACGGTAAAAAGTAAATTTATTTAATATGCATGTAAAATAATGATGTCGAAAATAAAAAACAAACAAAACAAACATTCAGTTTTTTTATCATATTCAAATGATGTAAAGGAAGATTTTGCGTTTCCATTAGCAAAATTAATTGAATATTTTGGTGTGAATGTTTGGCTAGACCATTGGGAGATATGTACAGGTGATAGCTTACAACAAAAGATCATTCAAGGTATACAAAAAACGGATGCTTTTGTTTTAATTTTATCAAAATACTCATTAACATCACCATGGGTAAAAAAAGAGCTTGAACTTGCAAATGTAAAAAAACTTGAGTACGGAAATAAAATTTTACCATTAGTTGTTGGTGATGTAAAAATTCCTTTTGAATTGAAAGATACAGTTTGCATTAGGTGCAATAAAATAGACTCGCATATTGCATTTTTATTAATTCGTGGATTATATAAAAATGAAAATGAAGAATGGATGAAAGCTAAAGACTTTGTACTCCGTAAAATTATTTCTGATTTTTGCACTTTTTTTTCAAGAGCAGAAGATGTTGTATTACCTGGTGCCATAATTATGAAACAATATTTTTATGAGGATATTTATTCTTCGTTAAAAGAAATATTAGGTGAAAATCATGCAATATTTTTTAAGAAAATAATATTAGATGAAGATGGAAAGCTCGTTAATGGATGGGGAGCTTCTGTTACATTTACAGAAAGATTGCTTTATGAGTTTGTTATGTCTGAAGCTATAAGGTGGGAAGGGCCAGGGGAAGCATCTTCATTATACACCGTTATGCCTAATTGCAACGATATTATCAGAGATAATTGGGAACATTGGCTTCGTTAAAAGGGAGTTCGGTTGCATAATCGTAAATGGCTTTTAGTGGGAAGTTTGATAAGTCTATGGTTAGTTCTTAAAAGTTAAGTATTGGCTATTTGGAAAACAGTTTGTCTAACGAATAAAATAACGGACGGCAAAATACGCCGCCCGTTATTTTATTCGTTATTGCAGAAGATATAGAAATTCTTATTAGTCATCATGATGCGAAACTACTTGATGATGTTAACCTTCAAAAATTCCACATAACAAAAAAAATAAGGCCGACCGTAAAAGATCAAGCATTTAAATTTTGTTGTTGACAGGATAATAATTTCGTATAACCAATAGTTTATACAAATAAACTGGAACTATAGAATTGATAGATAACACTAGAAAATAAATAGTAAGGCTGGAAAAAGTTTTATCGTATATATTAAAAAACACCTTAATAAGGGATATTTTGAAAATAAATATTTTTACAATTAGAATAAGTAAGGTTTTAGTAATGAGTGGCGGAATACTTTGCCTATTAGCATTTGTTCTGTTTACTTGGAAAGAACCGATCTTAAAGTTTAATGTCCCCATCACCAAAGAATCTTTTGGACTTTTTGGTGATTTTATTAGTGGAGTAGTAGGTTCTCTTTGGGCATTGGCCGGTGTAATTCTATTCTATGTCGCCCTCACCGAGCAGCGAAAGGATTTTAAGACAAATAAAGCTGCACTTGAGAAACAAATAGAAGCTCTAAATTTACAGACCATAGAATTTAAATGCCAACGAGATGAACTCGAACTTGCGCGGAGAATCTCATTAGAGCAATCGAAAACGTTAAAAAAACAACAATTTGAAACAACATTTTTTTCATTATTGCAATTGCGTTCTGAAATTTTATCAAGTCTACCAAGAGACAATGAAAAAAATGATTACTTTACATGGAAAAAAAGGTTGTTATTCTCCGATTTTGAATCTGTTGCAAGTGCCGAGTCTGTCCATCAGCAGACAATACAACACTATACAAAATTTTACTTTGCAAATAAGCAAGACTTGTCTCATTACTACAGATCAGTATATAGAATTATAAAATTTATTGAAGATACAGGTTTTGTAGAAAACGAGAAACAGTTTTATGCAAAAATTCTTAGGTCTCAATTTACAGAGAATGAACTTTTTCTGTTATGCTATAACTCTTTTACTATTTATGGGCAAAATTTTCGACCTCTAATATTGCGATATAACCTTTTAAAACACCTTCCTTCCATTTCAAAAATGGAGTTCAAGAAATTCAGTATTACTGGTGGAACGGATATAGCTGGGAACAGGTTGCTTTATTGCGATTTTTTGCAGAGATTCCTAGGTGAATTTATAAGCCAAATGAAAGTAAATAGGTTAGAACTGCTCAACGGTGTTGTTCAAGAAGCCTCGCTTCGCTTCAATGACAATGGGCCTATTTTAGAATTAAATGCGGATTCTTTAACACACTTAACATTCACAATCCACTTAAATACTGAAAATGATTTTATTATGCCGTATCTAGGATTGGAATCTGATGTATTTATTGATTTTCAAGAACATTTGTTTCACGATTTATTATGCTTTTCACGTTATAGGAATACAATTCTTGACATTGTATCAAGAGTTAATAAGGATAGTAAAAGTTTTTCAATAAATTCAATTGATGGTTTTAAAATTTCGACAGATATGTATTAGAGAGGATCATGAAATGGTAAAAAGCCTTTATTTAAATCAGGATGAATTTGAGAGGATATTCAGGAATTATTTAAAAATATCATCATATTCAATGTCTATTAGAACATTATTTGGGGAGAGATTATCCAGAAAGATAAAGTATGATCCTTACTACCAAAGAAATTATGTTTGGGACAGAGTAAAAGCTTCATTCTTTGTAGAAAGCGTATTACTGGGCACAGATATACCTCCGCTAATTTTTTTTAATTCAGGAGGATGTATTGAAGTAATAGACGGACGTCAAAGATTCGAAACAATCAAGCGTTTTAAGCAAGGTGATTTGACTTTAGGATTGCAAGGTCTTCACAAATTACCACAACTTCAAAAGAATAGCTTCAACACCATGGACCCCGAAATTAAGGATACATTTGATGATGCAAAGATTAGAATATTTGAATTTGAAGTGATTAATGAACCGCGGCTAGAGTCTTCACTTGAGGACAAAATCAAAAAGGAAATTTTCAGAAGATATAATTCTGGCATTACACCTCTTAGTACAGCAGAAATAGATAACGCAAACTATGATGACGACGATGTTACTAATCTTCTTAAGAAAAGATTGACGTCTGACAGTTCTCTTTTAGAGAATGTCGTTCATTGTTTCCTTGGCCCACGTGGGATAAAAAGTAACAGTCAATTAACACTAGCACTTGAATTTTTACGTAAGTACTTAGTTCTAACTCAGTTTCCAATTTCTGCATTTGCAGCAGGCAACAATAGAAAAGAGATACTTGATCTTTACTACGATTTTGTAGTATCAAACACTGAAAATGTTTCACAGCTTTGTAACTCATACCTTCAGAGAATTGATCTAATATTAGATTTAAGAAAAAACTTAAGCGGAAAAGATCTTTTCCAAAATAGATTGGTTTTTGAATGTATATTTTGGGCAGTTGATGTGATTCAGAAAGAACTTCCTAACACAGTAGTTACTTTTGATAAAGAAACTATCAACAAAATTGAAAGGCATTATTCTGAAAATTCAAAATTGTATAGCCAAGATAACAGCTTCTATTACCGATCTATCATTGATCGATATAAAGATACGTCAAAGTTCTTTGAAAATCTTTTCAATGTTGATTTTAAAATCTATTTAAAGGATGATGCTTTCAAAGAGAACGTAAAGCAATTGAGACAAAGTGAAAAGGATACAAAGCTAAAACTTGAAGAACTTGAAAGCCTTAGGGCGAATAAACCTGATCCATCTTTGCTTCCTGTTGATGAAATTGTTAACGAATTGAATACTAAAAGATATTTGCTTAGGCCATCGTACCAAAGACAAGAGAGAATTTCCATTTACAAGGCATCTGCTATAATAGAAAGCATAATATTAGGAATAAGTTTGCCACCTATTTTTATTTATAAGAATAAAGATGGTATTAAGGAAGTTGTTGATGGACAGCAAAGATTACTTTCTATTTTGGGTTATGTTGGCAAACAATACCTTGATGAGTTAGGAGCATTATGTTATACCAACAATTCAAATTATGCTCTAAAAAAACTAAAGATATTGAAAGAACTGAATGATAAAAGATACGGAGACTTGGATGACGGAATTAGGGATAAGATCCTTGACTTTAAATTGCAGATAATAGAAATAGATGAAAAGGTAAATCCAAATTTTGAACCAGTAGACCTATTTATTCGTCTCAATAATAAACCTTTTCCAATTAAAGATAATTCTTTTGAAATGTGGAATTCTTTTGTTGACAAAGACGTTATACAAAAAATAAAGAATGTTACTGATAAAAACATTGGTTGGTTTTTTATTAAAGTTCGTTCTGAAGATAGGACAAAGGATAGAATGCATAATGAAGAGCTAATAACAATGCTTTCATATATCTGTTATAAAGGAGATTATGGTAATAGCTTGGGTGTATACTTGCGTGATGAAAAACTTAACTGTCGGCTAAAAGAAAAGAGGAGTATTTCAGTTTTGCTTGAGGAACTAACAGTTCAGGAATTAAAAAAGGAGGAGTTTCTTGAAAGTATTGAACATGTTGCTGTCTTTATTGAAAACGTAGCTTGCATTCTTGGAAAAATTAAGAGAAAAAGCAAGCTAAATGAGTTTTTTGGAATAGAAAGGCGGCGTTCATTAGTCGATTTCTATATGCTTTACTTTCTTTTGGAAAAGGTTTGCCGCAAAAAAATTAATCATTTAAGCTTTGAAATATTAAGAAATGATTTCATGTGCATTCAAAATCTACTCCGCAATACTGAAAGAAAAAATATAGATGAGGAATATCTTAATAAATTTCATGATAAATTAAAGTCTCTTATTGTTAAATACTCAGAATATTCTCAGTGAAAATAATTAGACAAAACCCAGGGGGGTAATTACTCTTGGGGGCAATTCTTTATTGTTGAAAAAAATCCTACGTTCGTTGTCCTGTCCCTGTGTTTAAAGTTTCAGTGGCAGGGAGTTGTTTTCTCTGAAAAACCAAAGGGGTCAAAACCAAAGGGGGCAAATCGCTTTTTGACTGCAATACTCTAAATAGGCACAGGTATTACTTCCGAAATAACAGATGAAGACGGCGCAAACCCTAAGTTTTAATTTAGAACAAACCAAAAGGTGGCAAATCGCCTTTTGACTGCAAGACTCTAAATAGTCACAGATATTACTTCTTAAATAACAGATGAAGACGGCGTGGCTAAGTTTGAATTTATGCCTGGTTTGTTGCCTATAAAAGAGGCTGTAACATTTTGCGTTGAAAACGGCAGTATCTGCAACCGGCTTTTAAAGATAATGTTTAGGCCATAAGGGGTAGAATCTGAAGCTGTTTGCCGGGCCTTAAGGAAATAGGATTCTTGCGCAATTGGGCGCTCAGAAATTTCTTAACCTACTAAAATGGTGATTGTAAGTGGCGCGGGTATTCTGTCTGTGATTAGTTGAAACACAGACAATGATGCCAGCGCTTCTCTCTATTTGATTTGTTATAAAATCCTTGAATTTAGTAGTGATTTATTCCTTTAAAGCGCTTATTAAAAAAACGGTCCCCTAAATGCCCCATTGCGCGTGAAATATAAGCGGAAGTTTATTCCAAATCCTTTACGGAGTAAAGTTTAGGTCATGAAAGTTCAAGGCGTGAGACTTGAACCAACTGGGGTTATATCAAATTTACACACCCCTCGTTCCCATTTTTTAAGTTGGGAGGCTGCTCATTGTTAATCGATTTGGCAACCAAAGTTGTGTGTTAGGAGTAGTTGGTTTCTCTGAAAACAGTTCAAACTTAGGTCAGGTTATAGAGGAAGAGTTGGCAGCCATTTAGCTTTCAACAAAACCTTGTCGACCGTTGCTAATTGTAATCCACAAACAAGGGATGTTGCCGCTAATAAGCGATCGGCAGGATCTTGATGAGGCAGGATCAATTCTCTGCTTTTTATTGCAATTTCAATATCTATCGGAGCTTCTTTTGTATCATTGATTTTTAAAGCCTTTCGCACCCATTGAGTAGGTTCCGGTTTCAACTTGATTTTCCCTTTTTCGCCTAAAACAATTGTTTCCCAAACAGAAATTGGTGAAAGCCAAATTTCATTCTCTTCATCTTCTATGATTTCCTTAAAATGCACAGGTAGTTCCTCTGCCCCGGCAAGATTCCATATCCAGATATGTGTATCAAGAAGTATTTTCATTTTTTTAGAGCCTCCCAATCCTCTTCAGGAAGCGGGCTAACTATATCTCCACAAATTTCTATTGTCCCTTTCATTGCGCCGAACAATGTTTTCTTTTTTTTCGCGCAAGGTGGAGGTGAAACTAATGCCATTGGCGCTCCTTTTTTGGTAATCAATAAAGGTTTTCCTGTGTTCTTGACTTTTTCCAATGATTTAAGACAGCTTGATTTAAACATGGAAATAGTAATATTCTCCATATTACCCTCTCTTTCTTACTTGCGCTATTTAGAGTATAGATTGGTAGTCCCTATTCAAGACTCGTATTTTATTCTGCATTAAACTCCTGATTTTATCTATGGGATGTTGTAGAGCCAACATTTTCTTCAGGGTCTAAAATTTCAGTGACCGGTCTTAAAATTATTATTGCTTGTAGCGCAATATTAGTCAATGGTAAAACAGATGTTTATCGGTAAATATACGAGGAAACGTCCCGCGTTTGCCATGATTGGAGTGATCCGGTAGCGCGAGTTGGTTCAAGTCTGGAGACTTGAACCACATATGACATTAGAAAAACCAAAGGGGGCAAATCGCTTTTTGACTGCAAGACTCTAAATAGGCACAGATATTACTTCCGAAATAACAGATGAAGAGGGCGCAGACCCTAAGTTTTAATTTAGGACTGGTTTGTTGCATACAAACTAAACTTGCCCTCTGATTTTTCCCCGGTTAATGTGCACCATATTTAGCCCTTTGTGGGCGGTTAGTAGTAAAGAGTCTACCGCAGGCGTTAATTTAAATTACCATGTTTTTATTGAGACTTTACACTCCCCTCGTTCCCCTCTTTTTAGAAAGGAGGTTTGTGGTTTATGTTATTCGAATCTCCCTTACTCTCTCAGTGAAAGTGAGAAATCTAAAGAATTATTTCACTTTTTTGGCAGAAAAAAAAACGAATAATATCACGTTTTTCATAGATAAGTTTTGTTTTTTGCACGTTTTGTAGTCCTACACATGTTTAAACCTCTGAAATTAGTATTGCATTACTAATGTATTTGTTTAAAATAGTATTTGGTTCCTAATAAATTGCTAAATATTAGTATTGTATTACTATTTTATGGTGGGGTGGATTATGATGGATGAGCTTTTTAAGTTAAGTCACACGTTTATTCAAAACAATAACAAGGTGTTTAAGCGCTATTTTTTGAAAAAATATTCATTGGATAACCGTTTTTCAATTATTATTGGGGCTAAGGGTGTAGGGAAGACTACTGCGGTTATACAATTTTTGCTAAATTATATACATGATGATATTTTTAGCAAAGAAGCTCTCTATGTGCAATCAGACCACTTTTTGGTAGGCAATCACTCTTTATATGAGATAACGGAAGAGTTTGTGAAACAGGGGGGTAAACTTATATGTTTTGATGAAATTCATAAATATCCCGCATGGTCTAAAGAATTAAAGAGTATTAATGATACCTTTCCTCTATTAAAGATAATTGCTTCGGGAAGTTCAACTTTGGAGATATATAGAGGTAGTCACGACCTTAGCAGAAGGGCTATTGTTTATAATATGCATGAGATGTCGTTTAGGGAGTTTTTGGAATTTAATCTTACAATTGATTTCAATGAATATAGCCTTGAGGAAATTTTAAATCAACATCAATTAATTGCAAAAGCCATTATAGAAAAAATAGAGGATAAAAAGTTGAAAATACTTCCTTTATTTAAAGAATATCTTAAATATGGATGTTATCCTTACTTTTGCGAATTTGAGGATAAGAATCTATTTTATATAACGCTTGAACAAAATATACATGCGACTGTGGAAAATGATTTGTTGGCAATTTGTCCGGGATTAAATGGGGCCGGGTTAAAAAAGATAAAGAGATTGATTTCAGTAATAGCGGAATCAGTCCCTTTTACGCCTGATATGAGAAACCTGAAAAATTGTCTGGATATTGGCGACGAGCGCACTTTAAAAAACTATCTGAAACATCTGGAAGACGGCAGGATAATTCTAACTTTGTCTAAAAAAGGAAGCTCTTTAAAAGGCCTGGAAAAACCTGAAAAAATTTATTTAAATAACACCAATCTTATGCATGCGGTAGGCTCAGAGAAGAAATTGGAAAAAGGCAATTTAAGAGAAAATTTCTTTATTAATACAATCAGCGCTTTTCATGATATAAAAGCTTCTAAACGTGGGGATTTTTTTGTTGAGGATGCTTTTACTTTTGAAGTGGGAGGCAAAGGGAAGGGGTATAGTCAGATAAGCAATATGCCTGATTCGTACCTCGCCCTGGATGAAATAGAGATAGGTGTCGGCAATAAAATACCGTTATGGCTATTTGGTTTTTTGTATTAATAGCGAAAATCAGTTGGCAGTTTGCAAAAAGCAGGTAATAGGTGATCGGTAATCAGTAATCAGTAAAGGCAAAAGCGGTAAAAGCGAAAAGCTGTTTTGCAAAAATCACATGCTCTCAGCGCTGCTTTGCTACGCGCTCTGCTCTTTGCGCTCTGCGCCTTCAAGCAACATTCAACCTGCTTGTGTTGCCGGTTATTCGTTGCGCCAGGAAATCACGCGCCTGGCTTACTGTAAGGGGGAGTTTGTCCATGGGGACATTGTCTTTGTTTCGCAGGATGTGCATTAGTTGGGCTACTTGCGGCAGGTCAAGGCTGGCTTGTTTAATTATATCTTCTTCCGAAAACACCTCTTCCGGGTTGCCTACCTTTAAAATAGCTCCCTGATGCATGATTGCCAGGCGGTCCATGTAGACGGGCACGAGATCAACACAGTTTGTTGACATTACAATTGTCAGGCCGCGCAGGTTGTTTAACTCTTTAAGCAGACTCATTAGATTGTTGACGCCGGATGGGTCAAGACCGCATGTTGGCTCGTCCATTAAAAGGATTTCCGGTTTCATTGCAAGCGCGCCGGCAATGCACACTCGTTTTTTTTGTCCAAAACTTAAGGCGTTTACGCCTTTCTGCGCGCAATGCGACATGCCGGTCAGCTCCAACGACTCTTCAACCCTGCGCTCGACTTCATCTTTTTCAAGGCCAAGGTTTGATGGGCCGTAAGCCACGTCTTCCCAGACGGTAGGGGCAAACAGTTGGTCATTCGGATCCTGAAAAACCATGCCTACTTTTTGAAAAACTTCTTTAGATGGATATTTTTTTAACGGTTTGCCTTCTAAAATCACTTCGCCTTCAGAAGGTTTAAGCAAACCTATCAGGTGTTTTAAAACCGTTGTTTTTCCCGAACCGTTTGGCCCGAGAACGGCAAGAAGTTCGCCGCTATAAACGCAGAGTTTGACGCCTTGCAAAGCAAGGGTGCCGTCATGGTATTTGTGTTTTATGTTAATAGCTTCAATTATAGCCATATCTGCATGTTTCCCGCGTAAAAATGAACCGGCAACATTGAAGCCACGCCCGTAAACAGGACGTATTCCTTAAGCCTTAACGGCTGCAAATAAAACACTGTTTTTGTTTCGCCGTTATAGCCTCTGATACGCATGGCGTCGTGGGTTCGCTCCGCCCTGTCAAACGCGCGCATAATAAGCGCGCCGCCAAGAATGCCAAGCGATTTTACAACGCCTGAAATTGAAACATAGCCTAAACGCGCCTTCTGCGCGTTGCGCATTGTTGACGCCTCGTCCAGCATCAGAAAGATATATCGCCACATAAAAGAGATAAGCTCTACAACCGTATTCGGCGTCCGCATCCAGGCCAACCCGGCGGTTAACCTGCTGATTGTTGTTGTAAATGCAAGCAACACAACCAGCGACATCCCGCCCAGCACCTTTCCGCAAATAAGCAGCCCGCTACGCAACCCCTCCTCCTTAAAAACAATATCCAGGCCGGCAATGGAAAAGGCAAACCACTGCTTTTCACCTTCGTGCAGTCCTTTGATTATCATTATTAGAAAAGCAAGAGATAGGGGCAGAACCATGCTTTTTAATATTGCCAAAACAGGCGTCCTTATCGAGCTTAGCAATATTAATGAAAACAGGAGAAAGGCGGCTGATACGCATGCGTTTTTCGCAAACAGGTTAAGCGCAAGCATGGCGGCAAGGTAAAACATCTTTACCCTGGCATCAAGTCTGGTCAACCAATTGTCGCGGTTAGCGTAAATGTCTGAAAATGTGTGATGTATAAAGCCCATGTTATTTTTCCGTTGAGTCTGTGGGTTGTTTTTCAAAAAATAGTTTGCGGGCGTTAAATCCCATTACAAAACCGCCTATCACTCCGGCCAGAGTAAACACAAAGAGCAGCAGATCGCCCTGGTCGGTATTAATATAAGGATCCCTGGGAGGCCGCCCATATTTAGTCGCGTATTTGCCCACAATGCTAACGTCAATGCCCGTCCACGCTTCCGGTTTTTCCGTTTCAACAGATGTTTCGTCCACAATGCCGGGTTCTGTTTCGGCAAATAATAAAGGCGAACAGAGCCCGGTCAAAACAAACATGGCGCATAGATATAACGCGATTTTTTGTTTAAACGGCAGTTTATCCATTTTTAATAACTCCCAATTGCGTAAGTATTTCAGGTTTCCTTTTATGAACAAATGATATTATCAGGCCCACAACGATGCCTTCAATTACGCACACCACCCCTTGCGATGTGAGCATAAACACGCCGAATATCTCTGCTGTTGCTTTTAAAAAAGAGCCCTCCTTGCCGATTACAAGAAAGCCGAGTTCAATAGACGTTCCGAGATATGTAAACAGGTCGGAAACAACCCCGGCAAGAAAGCCGCACCAAAACAGTTTTAGCCCCGATTTCTGCGCCAGCCTGAAAATAAAATATCCTGAAAACGAGCCTAAAATACCCATTGAAAAGATGTTGCCGCCAAGTGTGGTCAATCCTCCATGTGCAAGGAACAAGGCCTGGATAAGCAACGCTATTGCCGCTACCAATACGCTGACAAACGGCCCCAACAATATTGCGCTGAGCCCCGTGCCGCAAGGGTGCGATGTGGCCATGCCGTTTAAGGCTATGACCGGTATTGGGAAACATGAAAAGACAAACACCGCCGCGCCCAACATGCCCACCAACGGCACGTAACTTGGCGTTATCTTTTTCTTCTGTTTTACATTATATATGCCGATTCCGACAAACGGCATTGAAACGCCGAACCAAATGCCTACCCATTGGGGCGGCAATATCCCTTCGGTTATATGCATGGCATATAACGGGCTTGCGGGAACAAAAAACATCAGTAAAAAAACAAAACAGATTAGAGCATACAACCTTAACCGCATACTAATTGACTCCTTGTGGCCTGGTTTGAACCAACCAGTGGGTAATTATAAAAAATAATCTTCATCTCGCTCCTAAACCCCAGTTTGGGAGTGAAAAAATTCGAGAAGTCCCAGCTTCGCGTTCGTGAGCGTATATGGCGTTCTTTTATACACGAAGCAGGAGGCTTCTTGAATTTCCGATTCCCAAGCATGGGCTTGGGAACCAGAAGGGCTTGTTGTTTCTCTCTTTCGCGCGATTCAGGCTAAAATCCAACAAAAAAACCCCATGCCTTTAAGAACAAAGACATGGGGTTTTAGTTTTATAACCGGAGATTAAAGACCGGGGTCTAAATCATCGTTAAAACCTTTAGGGGCCACAGGAAAGAAATAATGCATTTTGTTATTTCCCAAGGCCCTTATCCTCGTTGCCGTTGAAGATAACGCGTATAATGGCATTACAGGCAGGTCTTCTGGCTCCCGGATCGTCCTCTCAACCGCCCCTTCCCGCCATGTTAAAACACGGCAGTGGATATTGCGGCGTTGTCCCCGGTTACAGCGGCGGGCCCGCTCCTTGCATGGCCGAATTTACAACCGTCCGGCCCTAACCTCCTCTTATAAAGAGGATAAAGGATTCCCTATCTTCTTCTCAAACAACTGAAAAGAAGAAGCCTGTAATACGTTAATTTGATAAAGAGCGATTAATTATAAATAAACGTTAAAATTCTACTTTGAGCGCTTGTGGTTTGTCAATCAAAAAGCAAGGCCCGGGGCGCAAAGCGCGTAGCGAAAAGAGCTGAGCGTGAAGAGCAAAGAGCAAGGCGCGGGGCGCGAAGCGGGTAGGGGAGACTTTAGTCTCCCTTTTTATGATTCATTTTAAAAACAATGACGATTAATGGCGCATCTTTGACGGAGAGGCTAAAGCCGTCCCCTACCCTAGCCGGATGGTGATTAACTGCCTATCACTGTTTTCCATGGTTTAATAACGCTCTCAAGCTCTTCGGCTATCGGCAGGGGTTTTATACCCATAGACATGGCTTTAGAAATATCAAAAGAAACATCTCGGGGTCTTGGCGCAGGCATTTTTGATTCATTTAGCCGGAGCGGTTTTATGTTTGAGCTATCGCGGCCCATTGTTTTCATTAGCAGTTTCCCAAAATCGTAGCGTGATATGCGATCAAGCCCGCCCAAATGCGCTATTCCATTTGGCTTCTCAAGAGAGAGCAGGATGCCTTTAACCGCAATATTAACATTTACAGGCGTTCTAAACTCGTCCACAAATAATCCTAACTCGTCCCCATTTTGAGCGGCTTTTATCATATGTTGCAGGAAACTGCCGGAAGCAGGCGTTCCCTTGCCGAACATAAGAGCAAGCCGGCATATTGCAAGGTCGGGGCAGGCCGCAGCCATGCCGGCTTCAGCCATTGCTTTTTGTTCTCCGTATATATTGATAGGATTAACAGGCGAGTTTTCATTATAAGGAGCATTTTCACCGTCAAACACAAGGTCGGTTGACGTGAAAACACAGGGTATGGCCAAATCCGCGCACAATTTTGCAATATTTATTGAAGCGTCCACATTAGTTTTTCCCGATATTGAGCGCTCGTTTTGGCAAATGTTGGCTTGCGATATTGCCGCCGCATGGACAACTGCGTCGGGGCCGACATCGGCGAACAATTTCTTTAGTTCCGCGTAATTTGTTAAATCTATCCGCGCAATATTTACACCGGCAATTTCAGCGTTATTGGCGCAAACCGTGCCGTAAACAGACCACGACTCTAACGCGGCCCGGCAAATATGAGGCCCTAAAAACCCGCTTACTCCGGTTACAAGCAATTTGTTCATGGCTTATACTCTCAGCTCTCCGCATAATTTACAAGCAACTCAACCAGGCCGTCAACTGAACTGGATATGTTGTAACAGCAGAAACGAAACGCGCTTACAGACGCGTCTTTGCTAAAGGGGTCGGCAATATCACTGCCTCTATTTTTCCCCGTCATAAACCCGCTTAACAGGAATATTTTGTCTTTTTCAGCCGGATATAGCCTTGCCAACTCATCCTCTTGTTCCTTTTCCATAACAAGAATCAGGTCGGAGATTTCGGCTAATGTGTTGTTTATAGTCCGTGAATAATGTTTTGAAAGGTCAATGTAAAGCTTTGAAAGTATGTCCGCCACATTGACATTAAGCGTTTTGTTTGGAGGTTTTGTTATAAGCCCAGCCGATTCCGAGAATATGTCGTTTCGGTTAAGTTTCCTTAATTTGCGGGTAAACATTTTTTCCGCCACGGGACTGCGAAATAGATTTGCCTTGCAAACAAAAAGTATTTTTGTTATTCCTTTTGCCGCTATTTTCTTAAATCTTTCAGGTTCAAGGCATATTTCCTCTGTTTTGGTTGCTACATTTTTGTCGCGAACCTTCAAATCAGGCTTTATGGCCTGTGGTATTATAGTTGCCTCTTTTTTCAGGCCTTTAAATGATAAGTTTTCCCGGATGAGCCTGTCAATAAGGAGTTTTATCCTGAGTTGAGCCCTTACTTTTGCCAGAAAAATCCTTTTGTCAAACGGTTTGCATATATAGTCGTCGGCCCCTGAGTCAAGCCCTTCGACAACATCGTCAAGTTTATTGTGCGCCGATACCATGATTGCCCGTATAGTCTGCGTTGTAAATTCGGATTTTATTATTTCAAGCAGCTCAATCCCGTCCATCTCTTTCATCACCCAGTCTACAATTAACAGATCAGGTATCGCCGGCAGTTTTTTTTCTAACGCCTCTTTGCCGTTTGTCGCCTCCATAACAAAATGACCGGCGTTTTTCAGAAAAAGACAAATAAGTTTCCGGTCCATAACCGAATCTTCAACTACAAGTATATTGCTCATATTATTTATCGTGATATTTTAAAATTGCGTGAACTTTAAACTGATTGCTCATAAATATTTAAATCAATTGTAATTTTATATAAATCATTAGTATTTTATCAAATAAGTTTTGTTAAAATATTATATTAGGATCTGTATTGAGCTCTTTTACCACACCCTAACCCATACACATCAACCTAAAAACTTATATTGACGAAGAAACAAATACAGACTAAAAATCTATACATAGGGGATTCAACATTAGTAATTTAACATTTTCGTAAAGTTTGGAATGATTTCCCCTTTTCCCTTTCGTTTCTTCTACGTATAGAATAGCAAATTCCATCCCCCGGCATTGGTAAATTATTAAAAGAAACGCTTATTATCCAAATTTGGTCAATGAGTGTTGACCAAATTTGGATAATTGGCATTGACTAAAAACTGATTGCGTATATAATGTTAAGATGATAGAAGAGTTTGCTATACACAACCAGTTTTGGGAATCTTTATCAAGATTCGCTAAACACGATCCTCATTTAAAAAAAATTAATGGATTGCCGTTGATCTACCACTCGCCGTTTCTGGATCAATCAAGTTTCCATACACCGGGTATTTATTTAATAACCGGAGGCAGGCAGGTCGGCAAAACAACATTTCTCAAACAATTTATACTTAAACTTCTAAAAAACCATAACGTCCCTCCTGAATCCATTTTATTCCTAACCGGAGAACTCATCGACACTCATCATATGCTCAGGAGAACTGTTGAACAATTTTATAACAGCGAAACCGCTAAACAATACTTGTTTATTGATGAAGTCAATTATATTCCCGATTGGGACAAGTCGATTAAATATCTTGCAGATAGCGGTATTTTTGAACGTATGTCCGTGCTCCTTACCGGATCAGATAGTCTAATATTAAGAACTGCGATGAAGCGGTTTCCAGGAAGAAGGGGTATGTCCGAAAAAGTGGATTTTAATTTTCATCCGCTTTCATTTAACGAGTTTATATGTCTGAAAGATCGAAAGTTGGCTCCTGTTTGCGCTGAAATAATTGAAAAACCGCTTGCTACGGAAATAAGTCATTACGACAGGAAACACGACCGTTTGAATGAGCTATTTTTAGAATATCTTTTACATGGGGGATATTTGCCGGCGATTACCGACTATCAATTGAACAAAACAGTATCAAAAGGCGTGATGAACATTTATATCCAGTGGATAATAGGCGACATATTAAAGCATAATAAAAGTGAAAATTATCTTTTTGAGGTATTAAAAGGGATTAAGGCCACTTACAACAGCCAGATATCGTGGAACAATCTGGCCAAATACCTTTCAATTGAACACCATAAAACAGTCTCTGATTATTGTTGTTTACTGGAGTCTATTCATGTCCTCTATATTCAACAGGCCCTGCTTGAGCATAAACTTACCGGCGCCCCTAAAAAGAACCGTAAGATATATTTTCAGGATCCGTTTATAGATCATGCAACATCCATCTATTTAAACCTTAATGGCTCTTTTGATGAAATTGCGAAGCGTATGAGTGAAAACGAATTTGCTTCATCCTATGTTGAAGGGGTGGTTGTGGATCACTGTAAACGCTTTGCGCCCACATATTATATAAAGGGGGCCAAAGGGGAGGTTGATGTCGCAATAATTCAGGATGAAAGATTTTATCCAATTGAAGTGAAATGGGTAGACCGGGTTCGGCCTGAAACTTTAAAACAGATTAATTGTTACAAAGACGGTCTAATACTAACGAAGCGGTTTGAACATAAAATGTTCGGCAATAATCGCGCAATACCGCTTGTTAAATTTTTGATTCATATTAGTAGCGGGGCTCTAAATGTATACTAAAACAAATCAGGTTTTCGAAAAAATAATATTTACATACGTTATATTCAAACACAATGAAATAAAACCCTAAAGGGTAAATTCCTGCATCCTCTGCTTGTTGAAGTTAAGGCTTTAGCCTTTTATTCATTGACTAATTCCGAAAACCTAATTCTTTTGAGTATACTATGCATTAATGCCGCGTTAATCCTATATTTGAGCCCATTTTGCGATGCGTTTGCCGATGCGTTCAAGACTCAGCGCTTCGCTTGCGGCGCCTGCTTCGATTGCCGACGACGGCATCCCGTCAACAATGCAACTTTCCGGTTCCTGAACCAGAACGGGGCGGCCTTTTTTTGCGAATTTTTTTGCGCCTTCAGTTCCGTCATTTCCCATGCCGGTTAGAATGACGGCAACAGGATGCTCGACGGCGTCTATAACAGATTCAAACAGCATATTTACGCTCGGATGCACCGGCTCGTCATCATTTCGTTTAACATGCAAAGTAAGCTCGCCTTTTGAATTTTTGCGCACAATACTATCCATGCCGCCGGGGGCAATTACTATCTGCTCCGGTTCCAACGGCATATTGTTCTTTCCTTCAACCACGTTCAATCCTGTCTCTTCGCGTAGCCTGTCGGCAAAAGCTCCTGTAAAAGTCCCGGGCATATGTTGCGCCACAACAACAGAGCATTTCAATTTGCCCATAGGTTTTAGAAGGTCTGTTAAAATTTTTGGTCCGCCGGTGGAAACGCCTATAGCAACTAATCCAACCTTGCCTTTTGGCGTAAAATTCACATTGTTTGCCGCCGGCGGCAACTTTAGTTCAGGAGCCGGTTTAATCGTTTTTAATTTATCCCTCTCCTGGAAGTTCATAGGCAACTCCGCCCAATAAATGATCTTATTTATTAACTTCTCTTCTAAATTAGCAATATCAATATCAGCAACTTCAGTCGATTTGGATAGGAAGTCTACAGCCCCAGCTCCCATTGATTTCATTATTAATTCCGGTTGATTATTTGTAGCTCCGCTAACAATGATAACAGGAGTCGGCCTGCGTTTCATTATCTCCCTGGTGGCTTTGAATCCATCCGTTTCCGGCAATGTAACATCCATTACAACAGCGTCGGGCCGCAATTCATCAAACATTTCCAGAGCTTTAACTCCATTTGAGGCTTCTCCGACAACCTCTATTTTATCATTAGATTCCGCCATTTTACGGATTGCTATTCTCATGAATGATGAATGATCGGAGATTAGCAGTTTAATTTTTCTTTTTGTCATTGAACTAAAAATGGGGTTAAAGTTTTTTATAAAAGACGGTGTCTTTTCTTCGTTTAAATTCAAAACGCTCCGGTATCATAAGTGTATCGGACGGGCCCAGCGCTAAATAGCCTCCCGGTTTTAAAGCGTCGGCAAGCATTGATTGGGCTTTAAGTTTTGCTTGTTCATCAAAATATATCATTACATTACGGCAAAAAACAATATCATAACCGCCTTCGCCGGGGTAGGCGCCGGAAAGGATATTATGAGTTTCAAATCTCGTCATTTTCCTGACACACTCATTTACTTCTAAATAATCCCCGCCTGTTTCAGACTCTTCATTGCAATCTTTAAAAAAGCGTTTAAATTCTTTAGGCATATCACGGAAAGAACTTAGCCCGTATGTCCCGTAACGCCCTTTGCCGGCCCTGGCAATTACATTGCCGGAAATATCCGTCCCAAGGATTTCAATTGTCCATCCCGGGGTTAATCTCACATTGCCGGGCTCGTTTTCAACTGCCTGGTTAGCATCCAGCAACGCTTTCAACGTCATCATTGCCATAGTGTATGTCTCTTCGCCGGATGAGCAAGCGGCCGTCCAAATACGCAAAGTTGGGTATGGTTTGTCTTTCATCTCATTTATAAATGGAAGCAGCGCTTCCCGCAGAATATTATCCATCTGCGCTTTGTCCCGGTAAAAATACGATTCATGCACAACTATCGCGTTCATAACAATCTGCCAATCTGGCGAGCTTGCTTCGCTTCTTTCAAGCCGGGCAACATATTTTTCCAGGTCTTCCCCGTTTTGTTTTTTTGATTCAAACAACCGTGTCAGCTTTTTATTAATAGTTTCCGAAGTGTCAATGCCGCATTTTGCGTTAATCTCCGCTGTAACACGGGATACAATAGAGCGGACGTCGCCGGTGAAAAGCGTTGGCGGGACGGTGTGGTTGCAAGCCTCATTTTTGCCGCTTATTTTACGCGTATCTTTATCAAAACAGTTCTCCTTCACTGCGTCATCGCATGGAGCTTTTCCGTGGCCATGCGTTTTGTTGAGCAGCCTTGTTCTCTCTTTTAATTTTTTTAACGTATCGTCAAGGCTCATATGTATTTAACTTCTCTTAACGTAAGGCTTATCCTGACAAGCCGGAAAAGTGACTAAAGTGATCTAAAGTTAGAAGTGAACTAAAGTTTAGGTAAAAATCCGAGATTTTTGATAATTATTCAGCATAAAAATGAAACTAAGTTTTACAAGTTAGATTGTTATCCTGTTCGAGGATAACTAATGAGTAAAAGTTAAAGGACCATTTTTATTGCCAATGACCACCTCCGTAGATGGTTGTTTTAAAATGAGACAAAATACCATGACTTTAGATCACTTTAAACTTTAGTCAATTTAGTCACTTAAAAAACACGCAACTCGCCAAAATCAGTTTGAAGATACACTTCTTTTAAAGGTAAAATAAACAGGCTAAATTCATTTAGCTCCATTTAATTTGAACTTTTCAATATCATCTCTGGTCTCTTTTGCCAATCTTGAGAGGTCCATTACGGTTGCCGTGATCTCTTCAGTAGCGGAGGCATTGTTCTCGCCGATCTTATTTAATTGGCTTACATTCGCGTTTATCTGGTTCATTGCGGCGCTCTGCTCTTCCATAACCGATGATATTTGTTGCAGCATGCTGTCGCTTGAATATACGGCCTGTGTAATCTCTTCAATATCATCATGCACTTCTTTAACACAATCAACCGCTCTTGTTGT
Source organism: Candidatus Anammoxibacter sp. (assembly GCA_021777105.1). Lineage (GTDB taxonomy): Bacteria > Planctomycetota > Brocadiia > Brocadiales > Anammoxibacteraceae > Anammoxibacter_B. The sequence goes on along the minus strand of JAIQZQ010000096.1, from coordinate 28,648 downwards.
TTCCTCAATCGCTTTACCTATTATAATCGCAATATCCTGTGCGGAATTAGCCGACTGTTCAGCTAATTTCCTGACTTCGTCCGCTACCACGGCAAATCCTTTGCCGTGCTCCCCGGCGCTTGCGGCTTCTATTGCCGCGTTTAAGGAGAGCATGTTGGTTTTGTGCGCAAGCTTCTCGATAACGCCGGTAATATTGCTGATTTTCTCGCTGCCCTGAGCTATTATCTTAACCGCGTCAACCATGTTCTCCATCTTTTCTTTACAGGCATTTACATGTTTTGTAGTTTTTTTAGCGCTCTCGCTGGCGCTTGAAAGATTGTGACTAACATCCTCGGCCGCAGTATTTGTCTCTTTTATAGCGATTGCTATTTCATGAATAGCGTTAACCTGGCTTTGAGCCCCGTCTGAAATCTGCTCAACAGCAATGGTGCTTTGCCCCGCGGCAGCCGCGACATGATGCGCCTTATGGCCGGCATTGATAAGCGTAGCCGAGAGCGCGTCAAGGGATTTGTTTATATGCTCCTTCAACTTTCCCAGGTCTCCCTTTGCTTCCACTGAAACGCGTCTGGTCAGGTCGCCTTCGGCGACGGATTCCATTGTGATATTAACATCTTTAATTACGGATGAAAGCGCGGTTACGGAATTATTTATAGAGTCGTTAATTGTTTTCAGGTCTCCAACCAACGCAGGATTTGGCTCGCCCGGACTGAAAAAACCTTCGTCCAGCCTCATTGTTGTCTCGACAACGCTGTCCAGAGCTGCGCTTATACTGTCGCATGTTCTGTTAATAGCGCCCTTGATTGTTTTCATATCGCCGCTTAACTCTATTGAGACACGTTTAGAAAAATCTCCTGATTCAAGCGCCTTCATAGTGTCAATAATGTTGTCTATAGCCGTGTGCAGCTTCTTCATAAGCGAATTTAAAGCCGCGGTTGTGCGGCCCACTTCGTCTTTGCTTGTGACTTCAATACGGTCGCCAAAGTTCATATTGTGTTCCACTCCAACCATTGCGTTGCCGAGGCGTGTAAGTAAACGGGTGATGTCTTTTGAGAATGAAACCGCTCCCGCGCCAAAGATCGCCATTAGTATTAAAGCGCTTAAAAGAATGCGGTTTCTTAAGAAACTTACATAATACAACGCTTCAGACTTATCAATCTCGCTTAAAATAACCCAGTTTACATCTCTAACGTTTAACGGTTTGTAGGCTGAAAAAACTTTAACGCCCCTGTAATCTTCACCTTCGGCAATGCCCGTTATGCCTTTTAACGCTTGTTCCGCGCTAAGGGTATGCGCTGTTTGCAATCCAATGCCTGAACTATGCCGTTTTATACGATCTATTGTTAACATGGGCAGGCCTATCGCCTTTAGCGACTCAAAATAATTATCACGGTCTTCTATTAAAAATCTGCTTTCACTTCTTAATGTATTATCCTCGCCAACAATATACGTCTCTCCGGTTTCGCCAAAACCTAGACTTTTCCAATCATTATTATTTGTCATTAAATTATTTAGATGATCCAAAGGCGTTTGAAAAACAAGAACCCCCACTTTTTCGCCTTTATCAAAGATAGGCGAAGCGACAAATGACGCAAAAGAGTTATAAGAAGGGTGGTAAGCCTCAAAATCTTCCAGCGCAACAAGTTCATTACTGCCGGCGTCTTTTGCCGTTTTAAATGCGCGCGCTATATTTGTGTCTCTATACGGCCCTGTTAATAAAGAAGTCCCAAAATCCATCTCTTTAAATATTGAATAAACAATATGCCCTGTTTTTATGTCTACCAGAAACATATCGCTCTCTCCGAATTTCTCTGAATAATTCTTTATCTTACTATGGTATTTTTTATGAACGGCGCTATACCGGCTGCCGTCTTCAGAATATGTCAGGTCTTGCCTTGAGCCGATGTTATGGTTAAGGGCAATGTATAAATTTTGAACTATTCTTGAGTTTCTATCGCCCGGCCAATAATCTTTCACTTCGGCGTCTTTTTCAAGGTTTGGATTCAACCTTGCCAAAAATTCATTTTGATAGCAATATTCCAGCGTTGAGTCAATATTTTGCATTTCAGAGTCGGATATATCCAAATCATTGCCGATTTCAAAGAAACCATCTTTAAACTCTTTCATAGCGTCAATTATCATCTGATTTTCAGAGAACGCCACAACTTCATTCTTAATATCGCGGAAATAATCCTCAACCCTGCCTGCCGTCAATTCTCGCACGGCAACAAGCTTGTTAAAAGACTCTTCCTTTAGCGATTGTCTGGCGGTATGGTAGCCGATGTAACCTGTGACGGCAATGGCTATGGCCGCAATGCCAAGGAAGCTAATAAGTATTCTGTAGCCGATTTTTAAGTCCGTTAACATCTTCATATCAACTCTCACTCCTTAGGGCTCGGAACGAAATAACTTGGGCTTTTTTACCAGCATCTTCAGGCCGACTTCGCCCAATCTTCAATCGCCGAATCTTCAACGCAGCTTTGGCTGCGCATCCGGTTCGACTCAATCAGATTGAACAAATTCAACCTAAATCTACAGGCAAAAAAGCCCAAATTATTTCTTTCCGAGCCCTTAATTAAAATTATTTAAAATAAAAAAACTTTATATTTGTTACGCTATTTTTTTCACCCTCCCCTAACCCCTCCCATCAATGGAGGGGGAGCTAAAGGAATATATTTAATTTTGGTTTTTCAGCAAAACTCGAATTTTTATCACCCTCCCCTAACCCCTCCCATCAAGGGATGGGGGAATTAGCGGTGTTACTTTGATTTTAGGCTTTCCGCCAATTCATGCATATTTGACCGCATAAAACAACGCGGATCAATAATATCCATAAGCTTATTATCCAGTTTGCAAACGCCCGGCATTAATGTTGAAGCGTCCGTGGACGCGCCGGCCGGCTCAAACGCCTCCTTGTCCACATTTACAATCCCTTCAATTTTATCAACAAGGATGCCTAAATCTTCCGCAACGCCGGATTTAAAGATAATCAGGCTGCGGTTTTCTTGCGGCATTGACACCTTAATGCCGATCAGCCGCGCCAAATCGATTATTAAATGTATTTGTCCGCGTATATTTACAAGACCCTTGATTTCTTGAGCTGCATGATAAACATTGGTAAAGGAGAGTTCTTCGTTAATTTCCTTTACATCCAGAATATCCACGCCAAACAGTCTATCGGATAACCAGAATGCGCAAAATTGACGTTTTGTTTCTTGAATATTTTCGTTATTTTCCATCTTTTAAAAAGGAACTTTATGTTTCTTTAATTAATTCCGCTACTTTATATAACAGCTTTTGCTGATCAATCTTTATTTCGTATGCGTCAAAGCCCGATTGAATAGCCCTTTCCATACTTTTGCCTGAATCAAGCGAAGAGAGGGCCAGCGCCGGCAGTTTAGACTGGAACTTGCCCGCCCTCACATTTTCAATAAATTTTAAGCCGTCCATAACAGGCATTTCAATGTCTGAAATTATAAGGTCAAAATGTTCTTTTTGCAGACATTCGAGGCCTATTTTGCCGTTTTCAGCCGCCACCACTTCATACTTAAGCGCTTCAAGATAACCTTTAACCAACTGCCTGAAAAATGAGCAATCTTCAACCAGGAGGACATGCTTCTTTGTCTCCGGGGCGCTAAAGTTTTTTTCAATATTCTTAAACCAGTCAGGTTCCGCTGTTTTGATTAGCCTGTTGATATCCGGAAACATTGTTATTTGGCCGTTAATTATTGCCGTGCCGAGCAAGCATGTCTCCGTGTATGTCTCTGTATTAAGTTGCGCTACGGTTGTTTCAATTCCGAAGATTTTTGAAACCAGGATTCCATATGGGTTTCTGGCATATTTCGGCAGGATGAGCGCCATGTCCTCCTGTTCATCGCATGCGGAAACATTTAGGTATTTATCAAGCCTGATAACCAGAGTTGACTCGCCATTTACTGTTAGAAACTCCCTTGGGCCTATCCTCTGAATATCCGATAGCTTAAACTCTTCAATTCTTCTAATAAGAGGCAGAGCTATTGCAAACTGCTCAAATGTCCCATTTTTAAACAGAAGAAACGATTGCTTCTCCCTGGCAAATTCAATGTTCTTTTGCTCCTGGCTTGACAAGCCCGTATCATTACTGTTAAACAGCGCTCCCGCATGTTCGGCCATCCCGAGAGTGTCAAGGATAAGGACAACCCTGCCGTCTCCCATGACTGTCGTGCCTGAATAACATCTTAAATCGTTAAGCAAAGGGTGTATCGGTTTTATAACAATCTCTTCCGCCCCCAATATTTCATCAACAATCAAACCGTACCTCTCCGCCCCCGCCTTTACCACCGCAAAATTCAGTGAATGTATATTCTTGCGCTGTTTTGCCGGGGCTTTGGATGGCGTTTCCTGTTTTAGGCAATTTATCTGATTATTTTCAGAAACAGCCCGGTTATTTTGCGCAATTCTAATCCTGTCGTTTTTGGTTAGCTTATTTGGAGAGGAGATAACATCTTTTAAACGGACAAGCGGTAGAATGCTGTTCCTTAAGCGGTATGTCTCGCTGTCTCCCGTATATTCAATACAGTTAAGCACTTCTTCATCGTAAAGGTCTACCAACTCCTCTATATTAATCTGTGGAATCGCAAAATGGTCGTCGCCGACTTTAACAATCAAACTGTGTATAATAGCCAAAGTGAGCGGCAACCTCAACATCATTGTTGTGCCTTTGCCCGGCGTTGAATCTATATCAATAGATCCTGAAAGTTTTTCAATGCTTGACTTAACCACATCCATGCCTACTCCCCTGCCCGAAACATCGGTCACTACTTCTGCGGTGGAGAACCCGGGGTGGAAAATGAGTTGATAAAGCTCCTTGTTTGACATCGAATCAAGCTCGTCCGCCGTTCTGAATGTTGCTTTTAAAGCCTTGGCTTTAATGCGTTCAACGTTAATGCCTGCGCCGTCATCTTTAATTTCAACCATAACCTGCCCGCCTTCGTGGAAAGCCCTAACCCATATATTGCCTGCCGCCGGTTTGCCTTGTTTTGCGCGATCATCCGGCAATTCAACTCCATGATCACAACAGTTTCTTATCAAATGCGTTAACGGATCGGATAATGCCTCAAGGATAGTTTTATCAAGCTCTACTTCATTGCCGGAAATGTTAACTTTAATCTTTTTTTTAAGATCCAGGGAAAGCGTGCGAACTATGCGGGGGATTGCGTCAAACACATTTTTAATTGGTTGCATCCTCGTCCGCATAAGGCCTTCCTGAAGTTCATTTGTGACTAGATTCAGATGATGAACAACCGACTTTACCTCCGCGTCGGCCTTGGCAAACATGTGGAGTTGCTGGTTGCGCACCAGCACCAATTCGCCGGCGACGGTCATCAGTTTGTTAAGCAATGACACATCAACCCTTATAGTTTCGTTTTTTATTTCCCGTTTCTTTTGGTTGTCTTTTTTATTCTTTAAAACCGGTTGTTCGCGCGGTATATCCGCCGTTTGCAGCGGTTTAATGTTCTCTTCCGGTTTGTCCGGGCTTGCCTCGGCTATTTCACGGTCGCGCGGTTTATCAACCGCAACCGCGCCGGACGCAGCTTCGCCTTTAGGCGCATTAAATATAGAGCCGCCGGTGTCCGGCAATTCATAATCAGTTTGAGGCTTGTTTTCATTCTCAACAGGCCCGGTTTGCGGCTTGCCGGCGGTGTCTGATTCCTGAGGGGGGGATTCCTGCGCTGTCACGGCTTCGCTATTTTTTGTTTCGTCCCCTGAAGGCTTAGGCTCTGTATTGCCTTGCGGCGCCAACTCGTCATTCGGCAATAAATTAGCCAAACGCACATATATTGGTTGTATAGATACGTCATCGCTGTTTGTGGTGTCATCAATTAGTTGTTTTAACTGGTCAACACCGTCAAGCAATGCGTCGATTAATTTCTTTTCGGGTTTAAGCTCGCCTTCGCGCATTTTGCCGAGGATCGTTTCCATGGCGTGGGAAAGGCGCGTCACATTCTGCAGCGACATAAAGCTGGCGGAGCCTTTAAGCGAGTGGATAGCCCTGAATATATTGTTAATCAGCCCAATGTCAACATTGTCGCCCTGTTGCTCAATGGTCAGGAAATTTGCTTCAGCGCATTTTAGATACTCCCTGGCTTCATTTATGAAATCATCATCTATAGAAGAGTTGTTTTCCATATATTATTTCTTGTACTGTATTTACAAATTTATTACGTTTAAATTGATTTCAAAGATTTGCGTGTTTTGTAAGTGGCTAAAGTGACTAAAGTTTAAAGTGATCTAAAGTTATGGTATTTTGTCTCATCTTAAAACAACCACTTATGGTTGTCATTTGCTATAAGAAATCATTCATTGTTATCCTCGAAGGGAATAACAATTTGGCTTTTAACTCTTAGTTTCATTTTTTATATTGAATAATTATCAAAAATCTCGGATTTTTACCTAAACTTTAGTTCACTTTCAACTTTAGATCACTTTAGTCACTTTAATTGACCTGAATTCAGTTTGAACTTGCAGAAACTCTTAACAAGCATCGAAGAAAGTTGTTATAGCCCGATTTAGTCTAATTCTTAACGGCTAATATTTGAGCCACTATATAATATTTTGATCGAAATTTAAATTGTTTTTCTCGCTTTTGTGGATTTTTAATATGGTTTAAACTAACGCTTAAAGATTCCAGGCGGCGCCTCAAGCAATTGCGCAAGAATAAAATCAAGGGGATGAAATGTTGTTGTTAGCTTTTTTGTGGTTTTAATTTTGCGGCTTCAGCCGCTTTTTATCTGATTTATAGGCAAAATGATGTTTTGCGGGATGTTTTCACACAATACCGGCCCAAATATCCTGAACCGCGGCGGCGAGCTTTTTAGGGTTTATAGGCTTGCTGATAACGCCTGACGCGCCAAGCTCAATTAACGCCTGTTTGTCCTCTTCGCTTTCATGGCCTGTGAGGAATATGAATGGGGTTGTTTTGAATGTTTCGCCCTCACGCAATGTTTTTAACACGGCGGGCCCATCCATTTCAGGCATCATAACGTCCGAAAGGATCAAATCCGGGTTTATTTCTTCAATATCTTTCAACGCCGACTTTGGAGATGTATAACACTTTAAATCAACAGGAGGATCAAGCTTTTTCAGGCCGATTTTAACAAGAGGTTGAAGGTCTTTATCATCATCTATATAAAGTATTTTTTGTAATTGGCGTTTAACGGCCGGGCTTGCGGTTTGCTCTATAGGGAGTGTCTCTGTTTTTTGTGGAACATCTTTTTTCTCAATAATGCCGGTATATATCTCCTCTAAATCGTTTAACATCTCCGGTCTCTTTTTTAGAAGATACGCATGACCATGTTGGCCGGCTAGTTTTATTTCACTATCAGACGTTATAAGGACAACGGGGATGTTTTGATTGTCTGATTCAATAATTCTTAAAGAGGCGATTAACTGCAGTCCTTTAATCCACTCCATTTGCGCCACGGTAATCATGCTGTCAAACTTCTCTTTCACAAGCCTTCCAAGCGCGTCATAACCGTCTTTTGCAAACGACGCTTCAACGTTAAATTTTTTCAGCGCTTTTAAATAGCGGTACGACATGCTTTTGGCCGGTTCAACAATTAATATCCTGTGTTTTGTTTTTGCGTAGCCTGAAACAAGTTCTGATAATTTCTTGTTAAACTGGTCAAAATCCTGATATCCGCCTAAAAGACATGAATCAATATATTCCCTCAACAAACCGGTAAATTTTAAAAAATTATCAATCTCCGTATTGAATTGAGTTTTTGCGACTTGCAACGCGGCTATATAATCTTCAAAATTGTGGCAAAGAGTGCTTGCAAAGTTCATATCATAAGAGCCGGCGGTGCCCTTTATTGTATGAATCATGCCGGCGATATTTCGCATGGCCGAGCCTGGATCGTCGCTGTCCTCAAGCCCTATTATCAGGTTGTCAATATCATCGATTTTCCCCGGCAGTTCCTGAAGGTACTCTTGTTGCAACTCTTTTAGATGTTTATCTATATCAAATTCGTTTAAATTCGTTTCCAAAGTCATACTCTATCTTTAAAAATCCGCTGTAAATTGCGCCTGTTTATAAAAAGCCTTTAAATTGATTACATATTATGACAACTTAGCTCATTATTTTCAAACAATATTAATACTTATGCGTCTGATTGTGAAACTTGCGCCGATTCAACCTCAAAACCAGTCTCTCATAAGTTTTAATATAGTTCCAGGCGTTAAAAGTACGTCGGGAAGTTTTTAAACGACTACTAATTGCAAAAAATATTGAGAATTGTTTATTCTTGACTTAAATTCCATTAATTATAAAATGTCAGTGTCTTTTTGAGTTTATGCGCACTACTAAATCCCCTCTTATTAGATGGGACATTTGAGTTTTTAAAAATTGAGAGTCTAATTATGAATCAGGAAAATGAAATAGAGCTAAAAGAATCCTTTAATGAAATCCTTCGAAAAGCGCAAACCCGAGGCGCTTCCGACTTGCATTTAAAAGTGGGCCTTCCGCCGATAGTTAGGATTGTCGGGCATTTAGAGTCGTTAAGCGATGACAGCAAACAGATGGCTCCCGATGATATGGAAAATCTTGCCAAAGCCATTATTTCCAAGAGATTGTGGGAACAATTTGAAGATTTGGACGAGGTTTATCTGGGATATGGCTTGCGCGGAGTGGGCCGTTTTCGCATAAGCGTTTTTCGGCAACGAGGCACGGTAAGCATGGCAGTCAGAACAATTCCTTATAATGTTAAAAGTCTGGATGAGTTGCTCTTGCCGCCTGTTATAAAAAACCTTGCAAACGAGACAACCGGCCTTGTGTTGGTGGCGGGGCCGGCAGGCTGCGGAAAGTCCACCACTCTGGCCGCAATGGTAGATCATATCAATTCCACCCGAACAGATCATATAATAACTATTGAAGACCCCATAGAGTTTCTAATTCGCGATCAAAAAAGCATTATTACGCAAAGGGAAATTAATATTGACACCAACGAGTTTAGCAGCGCTTTAAAAAGCGCTTTGCGCCAGGATCCAAATGTTATTTTGTTGAGCGATATGCCTGATTCCCTGACAATCGCAATGGCGCTTGAAGTCGCCGAGACAGGGCGTTTGGCGCTGAGCTGTGTCCCCGCCTTTAACGCGGTTGAAACCATTAACCGAATCATATCAATGTTTTCTTCTGATAATGAAGATCAGATTCGCGCGCATCTGTCCTCAATGCTTAAAGGCATTGTTAGCCAGCGCCTGATTCAACGCAAGGATAACAAAGGATTTGCGCCTGCAACTGAAATCATGATTGTTAACGACGTTGTAAGGGAAATGATACTTAACCCCGCCAAGACGTCAAGCATTGCGGAAGTAATTGAATACGGCGCTGATGACGGCATGGTTACATTTGACCAATCAATGGCGGACCTGGTCAAAGCAGGTATAATAGACTAAAATTGGGCGATTTTAAAATCCATATAAATAGTGGCACAGGCATCCTTGCCTGTGTTTCAATTGATTACAGGCAGGATGCCTGTGCCGTTAACAATTACCTTTGGGTGATTTAAATATTTTGCGCCTATATTGAGCGATTCTTGTCACCCTCCCCTAACCCCTCCCATCAAGGGAGGGGGAATTAAAGGTATATATTTGATTTCAATATTCCGCCAATTGGGTGAGACTTTTTAATTAGCGCTTTATACCAAAATGCCTTAAAAAACCAATTCCCCTCCCCTTTGTGGGAGGGGGTAGAGGAGGGGGTATTTTAAAATCGCTCAATTTATGTAACATTATGTTATTCAATAAGCGGGTATGGTAGTAATTAGCCTCCCTGACTAAAGTCAGCCCTTACACTCGCGTGTGGTTGGACGCGGGTAGCCCTAAAACCGGCGGAGAGTTTCAAGCAGTGTCGCTTTTTTAATTGGTTTTGTGATGTGCGCATTACAACCGGCTTCTTTACTTTGTTCCTCATGCTCTTTTAGCGCGTGTGCGGTAAGCGCAATGATTGGCGTTGGTTCTGATCCCTTTTCATTTTCCCACTGCCGGATATTTTTTGTCGCCGTACAACCATCCATCACCGGCATCTGCATATCCATTAAAACCAGGTCGAAACTCTCCGACTTGAACATGTCCACGGCTATCTGCCCATTCTCGGCTGTTTTTATTCCATGAGCGCTTTTCTTTAGATAAGCAAGGATAAGATTTTGGTTGTCGCAGTTATCTTCAACCAACAGTATTTTTTTCGGTTTATCCGTAAATACGTTATCTGCCGCAACAACCTTTTTCTCTTCCGCCGCTTCAGTTTTCCCTAAAACGATATTGATATTTTTTTGAAGTTCCGACAGTTTAACCGGCTTATGCATATAACCGTCTATCCCGATCTTTTTAGCCTGCTCTCTGCCAAAAGCCGAACCAAGAGATGACGTAATCATTATTATGGGCGCGCTAATCCCGGCGTCGCCTTTTATCTTCCCGGCCACTTCCAGGCCATCCATTCCCGGCATCATGTAATCCAGTAAAACAAGATCATATGGCCTGCCTACCTTGCTTGCGTCCTTAAGCTCGTTTAAACAGCTTTTACCGTCAACAGCTTCTTTAGTTTCGCTTCCCCAGCCGGAAAGTCTTTTATTCAGTATCATCCGGTTCGTCCCGTTATCGTCTACTATTAATACTTTCAGACCTTTCATGTCTACAACAGTTTGAGGGGTTTTCGCGCTTTTCTTATCAATCTCAAGCCTGGCCGTAAAATAAAATACGCTTCCTTTCCCTTCGTCGCTCTCTACCCATATCTTTCCTCCCATCAGCTCCACTATCAGCTTGCAAATAGAGAGGCCGAGGCCGGTGCCCCCATACTTTCTGGTGGTTGAAGAATCTGCCTGGGTAAAACTTTCGAAAATAAATTGGCTCTTATCCTTTGGGATCCCTATTCCGGTGTCTTTTACATAAAAACGAAGCTCGGCGTCATTTTTAGCAACCTCTATGGTTTCAACTCCAATAACCACCTCGCCCTTTTCCGTGAACTTTAAGGCATTGCCCGTAAGGTTTATTATCACCTGCCGTAAACGGGTAGGATCGCCAATAAGTAATTGAGGAGTGTCTTCCGTTACGAGGTTTAGCAATTCTATCCCCTTTGCATTGGCTGATATGGCCATTATTTCTGATGTCCGCTCAATCAGTTCCTGAAGGTCAAAACCGGTTTTTTCAAGTTCCAGTTGGCCCGATTCTATCTTGGACAAATCAAGTATGTCGTTTATTATGTTAAGAAGATTCTCGCCGGCGTAACGGTAAGTGTTGACGTACCCCAGCTGCTCTTCAGTAAGATTCGTTTCTGAAAGAAGATCCGCCATCCCAATAATGGCGTTCATAGGCGTGCGGATTTCGTGGCTCATAGACGCAAGAAATTCTGATTTATATCTGCTGGCTTCCTCCAACTCGATGGCTTTATTTTCAAGGTTTTGCTTGCTCTCTTCAAGCCTGGCTCTGTATCGACGTGACTGTTCCAATAACGTCTCTATGCCTAGTGTGAAGTTCGCGCTATTGATAATGCCGCCAATTTGTCCGGCAAGCTGGCTTGCCAGAGATTTTTTTATGTCTGACATTTCGCTATAGGTAAAAATTTGGATAACGCCAAGAAGTTTTTGCTCAAAAACAATAGGAGTCAACATTAAATAAGAAGGCTCTTTTATGCCGGCGCCGGCATTTGTTATAGTTTGCTCCGGCGACTTTAAATTTAAGAAAATTTGTTTCTTTTCCAATGCGCATTGACCAACAATGCCTTCCCCAAATTTAAAACGGACTTGAGAGCCTACGGCGGGTTTAAATCCATAGGAACTGTATAGAGCTAAAGAAAGTCCTTCTTCTTCACCTTCTTTTTCTATAGACGCTCCTTCTGTAATATATATAGCTCCGGCCGGCGCCCCTAACAAGGGACAAAGCATGCGAATGACCACTTCAGTAATATCTTCCAGTTTCATTGCATCCTGAGCTTTACTTGAGACTTCATTTAAATTGGACTGCAGCCAATTTTGTTCTTCCAGAGAACTCTTGGAGGCTTCAAGTCCTGTTGCCATCTCTTTAAATGCTTCAGCCAACTCGCCTATCTCATCATCCGAAGCAATATCAAGCCTTTTATTCATATCTCCTTTTGCTATAGCATTTGCCAGTTTTATGAACCTCCTCAAAGGTTTGCTAATCGAACTTGATACTGCCCAACCCAGACTAAAAATAATTAAAATGCCTATTCCTGATCCTACGATAACCAAAAGAACGGAATTTCGCGCTGTAACGGTTGACGCGCCTCTTCTTCAATAGCAATAAAATTGTTAATATGAACCCGTAATTCGTCCATTATATTTTTTCCGGTCTCTTTTTCTATAAGCTCGTTTACATTCTTAATGGTTAGTTTATTTTTGTTTATCTTGCGTCTATGCGCTATTTCCGGTTCTGCGGCTTTTATTTGCCACTCCCTTGTTAAACTTACCAGCTCATCAAAGCTATTATTCAGTGAATTATTATCAATTGACTCTGGGTTTATTAACTCTCTCAATCTCTTTAGGTTCTCCTTAAGAGATTCGGCCCCGTTGTTGTATGGCTCAAGGAACTCGTCTTTGCCGGTTATTAAAAATCCACGTTGGCCTGTTTCCTGATCAACTATATCCTTGGCAATAGACATGGTCAGCAACAGGCCTTGCTGGTTATCAACATTTGCAAATATGAGCCGCAATTTATCCAGTTTAACACGAATTCTGTCCAGTATGCCCTTTCCCTCTCCCAGCTCCAAAATGTCCTGGAGGTCTTCAAAATATGCCGAGCCTTCTGTGGCTTGTTCCCGTAAAGCTATCTCTTTTTTTGCGGCTTCGTTTAACCATCTGTTCTTCAAAATTTCTATTTTTTTAAGATTTTGCACCTGCGTTGGATTGTCTGAAACCAAATCCAATGTTTTGTCAAGTTTACTTTTGAATGTGTTGCGCGCTTTTTCGTACGGTTCCAGAAAGTTCTGTTTCCCGGTAATAAGAAATCCTCTTTTTCCGGTTTCCATATTTAAAAGCTCTACCATCAACTCATTCCCCCGGCTAATCACCTCCTCTGTATGCGTTACCCATTCGGAAGTTTCAAGAAGGTGGTTTATGGAATAATAGATAGTAACGGCGAAAAAGACCAGTAAAGAAACGACAACGGCATTGCCCAAAAAGATTTTATTTTTAACTTTGAGGTTCTTAAACCAATTGATCATGTTTATGTCCTTTTACATTTTTATTTAAAATGCGTCAGTATTCGTAAGACGCTTACGGAACTCCGACAATTTTACATTAATAATTTTACATAGAAAATTGACTGTATGCCAATATAAAACTCTGCATGCAACTAAACTCTGAAGCTATGAATATGGAGCGCTTTAACCGTGTTAATGTTAAAAACCGCGCATATCTATTACCTAAATTGAGCGGTTTTAAATACCCCCTCCCCTAACCCATCCCACTAAGGGGAGGGGGATTTGTTTTTTTCAGTTCGTTTAGGCGCTAATCGTAAAGTTAATAAGTTTCGCATAATGGGCGCTGTATTGTAATTAATATATACCGTTTATTTCCCCTCCCTTGATGGGAGGGGTCAGGGGAAGGTGATAAGAATCTCTCAATTTAGGTATTAATTTTCTTATAATTGTTAGCTCTCAGTATGGTATACTGGCCTACCTCGGATAAACCGGAAAATAAAAAGTTCAAAAAAAGGCTCTTACATGGACACCAATAACACAACCTCCCCACCTGAACCAATTCAGGAACAGGCGCTTGAAAAATATACCCATGATTTTACACAAAAGGCAAAAGCCGGCGATTTAGATCCTGTAATTGGCCGTGATGACGAGATACGCCGCATAATGCAAATACTTTCACGCCGAACCAAGAACAACCCTGTTCTGGTTGGCGAGCCCGGCGCGGGCAAGACGGCTATAGTTGAAGGGCTTTCAAAAAAAATTGTTGATGAAGATGTGCCCGATACATTAAAAAACAAAAAACTTCTATCTTTAGATATAGGCGCAATGCTTGCCGGATCAAAATATAGGGGGGAGTTTGAAGACCGTTTTAAGGCTTTGATTAAAGAGGCCGAGTCATCCGCCGGTCAAATAATTCTTTTTATAGATGAACTGCACACTATTGTGGGCGCCGGGGCAGGGGAAGGCTCGGTTGACGCCGGCAACCTTTTAAAACCCGCGCTGGCCAGGGGCAAATTGCGCGCTATTGGGGCCACAACATTAAAAGAATACCGGAAATATGTGGAAAAAGATGCCGCCCTGGAGAGACGGTTTCAGCCGGTCATGGTTGAGGAGCCTTCTATTAAGGACGCTATATCAATACTTCGCGGGATTAAGGAAAAATACGAGGCGCATCACGGCATACGGATCAGGGACAATGCTGTTGTGGCCGCGGTTAATCTTTCCGTCCGTTATATTTCCGACCGGTTTCTGCCGGACAAGGCAATCGACCTTATGGATGAAGCCGCCTCATCCATAAAGATTGAGATTGACAGCAAACCGACTGAAATTGACAGGTTTCACAGAAAACGCCGTCAATTGGAAATAGAGAGGGAAGCTCTTAAAAAAGAGAAGGATAAAATGCCAAAAGAGAGGTTCTTTAACATTGAGAAAGAGCTTGTTGAAATTAATGAGTCAAATAACAAGCTTGAGCTTCAATGGCGCAATGAAAAGAAGTTTCTTAATGAAATAAAAGATTTAAGCAAAGAGCTTGGCAGGTTAAAAGAGGACTCCATACAGGCTGAACGGGCCGGCGGACTGCAAAGAGCGGCAAAGATAATCTATGGCGAAATACCTGAACTTGAGAAAAAGGTTGAAATAGCCGAAGAGAATCTTGGCGAAGCGCGTAAAGAGAAGCATGTTCTAAAGGAAGAGGTGACGGAAGATGATATAGCTCTGGTGGTGTCAAGGTGGACGGGCATCCCTGTGTCAAGAATGCTAATGGAGGAGAGTAAAAAACTTGTAAACATGGAAGATGCGCTGGCCGCAAGAGTTGTGGGGCAGAAACAGGCTATAAAAGCGGTGTCCAATGCCGTGCGCAGAAGCAGGGTGGGTATCAATGAAGAGGGGCGGCCCATAGGCTCTTTTATCTTCCTCGGTCCAACCGGGGTAGGCAAAACCGAGCTGGCAAAAGCCTTAGCCCAGTTTCTTTTTAATGACGAGAAGATGATTACAAGGATAGATATGAGCGAATATTCCGAGAAGCATTCAGTCGCCCGTTTAGTCGGCGCCCCTCCGGGTTATGTTGGGCATGAAGAGGGCGGTCAATTGACCGAGGCTGTCAGGAGGCGTCCTTATACCGTGATCCTGTTTGACGAGATGGAAAAAGCGCATCCTGAAGTTTTTAACATTATGTTGCAAATCCTGGATGACGGCAGGTTAACGGACGCAAAAGGCAGAACTGTTAATTTTCAAAACACTGTGATTATTATGACGTCAAACCTTGCCGGCATGGAGATAGCGCAACTTGCGCATGATATGGGAAAGCGGGAAGAGGTTGTAAACGATATCCTGCGCTGCTCGTTCCCGCCGGAATTCCTTAACAGGGTTGACGACATAATTATATTCCAATGCCTTTCCCGGGAAGATGTTGCGGCGATTGTAGACTTGCAAATGCAATTAACAGCTCAACGGTTGGCAAAAAAAGGCATAACAATAAAAACCGGCAAATCCGCCGCAAAATATCTGGCGGATGCGGGCTTTGATGAAGCGTATGGAGCGCGCCCTTTAAAACGGCTTATTCAAAACAAGCTCCTTGATGAATTATCGTTGCAAATTATCGAAAACAAGGTTGGCGAAGGCGATTGTGTAAATATTGAATATGACGGCTCGAAAATTACCCTCTCTAAGAGCTGATTGATCCCGCTGTTTGTCTCAATACTGTTCATGCGTTAATGCCTATCAATATTCGTATCCAAAATGTAATGTAGGCGCGTCCTCAATGTCATTGAAATAAGGTTTTTCGTGAAATTAGCAGCACCCCTGTAAACGTTGTGCCGCCCTTTCAGGGCGTTTTTTTTGTGTCTATTTAGATCCATGGGTTAAAAACCCATGGCTATTATAATAACGCTCTTTCAGAGCTTTAAATGAACACTGAGCAGCTTGCCTGCTCTAGTGAGAATTATGCCCGGGGGGGGGCTAAAAGAATTCCTTATATTAGCCTGAAAGGCTAAAACTACAATAGCCAGGGGTTTTAACCCCTGGTCTAAGGTTAGAAAAAAATACGCGCCCTGAGGGGGCGCAACTAAACGATACGCTGAAAATAAACCTTATTTCAATGACATTTGGCGCGTCCTCGCGTCGTGGCGTTTGAGAGATATTTACATTTTAAGCCCCATCATATAATTTTAAGGCTCTCTGGTTGCTCAAATTTTTTGATATGTTCCTTGTCAATTTTTGGGTTATAATTCCAGATTAAATATGAATATTAATATAAAATTATTTCTTTCCGAACCCTTAATATACAAGGTTAGAATGTTATGGCAAAACGAAGATCTTCTCTGAAAAAATTAAAACCAACTGAAATAAAGTCCGGCAAATCGTTTGTCGAATCAAT
Source organism: Candidatus Anammoxibacter sp. (assembly GCA_021777105.1). Taxonomy (GTDB): domain Bacteria; phylum Planctomycetota; class Brocadiia; order Brocadiales; family Anammoxibacteraceae; genus Anammoxibacter_B. Next base: position 12,086 of record JAIQZQ010000096.1, on the reverse strand, counting down.
AAAACAGTCATTTACCAACCATTTAGAAACTTCACTGGCAAAAGATAATTATTCCGCAAATAACCTTGATTACTATAAGAGTATTGCCTATGCCGTGCGGGATAAACTGATTAAAAAGTGGTTAAAATCACAACAAACATATCACAATAAAGACGTTAAACGGATATATTATCTTTCAATAGAATTTTTGATTGGAAGGGCGCTTGGAAACGCGCTAATTAACCTGGATTTGTATGATGATGCCTATAAAGCTTTACGCGAACTTGGACACAACCTTGAAGAGCTTGAAGAAGTTGAAATAGAGGCGGGACTGGGCAATGGCGGCTTAGGGCGACTGGCCGCCTGTTTTTTGGACTCAATGGCGACACTTGGCTTGCCTGCATATGGGTATGGGATGAGATATGAATACGGTATATTTACTCAGAAAATTGTTAACGGCCGCCAAGTGGAGACAATCGATAACTGGTTGCGTGTAGGGTATCCATGGGAGATAGAACGGCCTGAACATTTATATCCTGTAAAGTTTTATGGAAAAGTTGAAAGTAGCGACAATAACTCTCAAAAACAAAATTGGGTTGAGACACATGACATAATGGCCCTGGCTTACGATATACCTGTGCCGGGCTATAATAATAGTGTGGTTATTAATATGCGGCTTTGGTCCGCAAAATCAACCAGGGAATTGGATTTTGCCAATTTTAAACACGGTGATTATGAAAAAGCTGTCTCAGATAAAGTAAAATCTGAAACAATTTCAAAACTTCTTTACCCTTCTGATGATGTTTTACAGGGAAAAGAGTTGAGGTTGAAACAGGAGTATTTTTTTGTTGCCGCGACTTTGCAGGATATAATAAGACGTTTCAAGAATGGTTATAAAAACGCCTCGTCAGGTAAATCTGTGGGTTAATTCCGGCTCCGGCAAATTGCCAAGTACATGATATAAGGCGAGTTCCGCGACTTTAAAGGACTTAAAACCATATGATTTTCTTATAGTAAGTTTTGCTTTATTATTAAAGCCTTCAACTATACCGTTTGAAACACGGTTTTTCATCTTAAACCAGTTTAAAATTACGTCTTCATGCCGCCTTAACATCTTCGCTACTTTTTTAATTGGTTCTATCTTTGATCGCATCGCTATAGTGGTCCAACGTTTCAAAAAAAGTCTTGCCCAGTATATAGATTTGTATTCCCAAAAACGTTGAAACGATTCCCTTAACAAATAACATCTCACCGTTTGCAAGTTATGTTTTAAAATTACACTCAATTTCGATATTTGATTTTCTGTTAGGTTCTTTGCCTTCTTCAATAATATCCAACGAGAACCTTTTAGTATTAAATCATAACCTTTTTCTTTTAACTTCTTCATCTCCTGACGCCGACTCTCATCAATTGCTTCATTGAAATGTTTCATTATGTGGAATCTATCAAGTACATGTATTGCATTTGGGGCTTTTTTCACTATCACTTTGCGATATGCTTTCCACATGTCACTACATATTGCAGTGAGTTGTGAGGTTCGTTCTTCTCCAAACATCTTAAAAAACTTGAATAACGTCTTCGCTTTATGCTCTTCCCCTATCCAGATTAACCTTTTGCAATATTCATCTATTTGGTAAACTAATGTCAAATATTTCTTGCCTGTGCGATACTGAATCTCATCAATCCCTAGGGTCTCTATCCTTGATAAACAACGATTTGACAGGCCGTAAGACACTACATACTCTACTGACGACATTACAGTATCCCATGATACAGAAAATATTTGCCCTGTCTCTTTCCAGGATAATCGCTTGGCCCAGGATGATAAAAATATCTTATATGCATTGGTTAAATGACTATTACCTTTCGTCCATGGCATAAATTCAATTTTTACTCCGCAACTGCAATCTATCCTTCGGGGTTTATAACAAAACACGACAGGTATTCCCCATAATGGAACAAAAGAAAATCTGCGCTCGTCTTGGTGATCATATGTCGGCCCTTTACGAAAACATTTTGAACATTTGCCTTGGCTGTTTTTACGGGGTATTATATTTACTACTATCCGAAATTTATCTTTCACTCTTTCAATGCGTGAATTTCGGTATACAAAACTCTTGAATCTATAACATTCATTAAGTATTCTTTCTATTATGAGCATCATTGTCCTCCTGTTAGATATTGATATGGTTTTGTCGCTTATATCTTATCTAATCTGGAGTTTTGATGCTCATAAACCTTTTTTATAAAGCAGGGGTAAATTATAATTTTCCTTGCTACCGTCCGCCATCACACAACAGTGGTGGATGGTGGTGAGGAAAATTATAATTTGCCCATGCTTTTATTTTCTCTTTATACTTTTTGCGTTTTTTTACCCACAAAAACACCTATCGACCCATAAAAACAAACCGCAATTTGAAGAGTTGCCGGATAAAGTCGCAATTCAATTAAATGACACACATCCCTCAATTGCTATTGCTGAACTTATGAGAGTGTTAGTTGACATTGAAGAGCTTGAGTGGGAAAAAGCTTGGCAAATCACAGTTAATACTTTCGCATATACAAATCATACAATCATGCCTGAAGCCATGGAGAAATGGCCTGTATCACTAATGGAACATCTTTTGCCAAGACATCTGCGTATTATTTATGAAATTAATCACAGGTTCCTGCTGGATGTAAGAAAAACGCACAATGAGGACTTTGATCGCCAATGTAAAATGTCGATTATTGAAGAAGGCGACGGTAATAAAATGGTTAAAATGGCCAACTTGGCGATTGTGGGTAGTCATTCTGTAAACGGCGTTTCAGATTATCATACCAAATTATTAAAAAAAGAGGTTTTTAAAGAATTCCATGATTACTGGCCAAACAAATTTAATAATAAGACTAACGGCATAACACAACGGCGATGGCTAAAATCGTGTAATCCTGAACTTGCCAATTTTATTTCTGAAAATATTGGAGACGGCTGGATTACTGATTTGTTTGAACTAAAAAAACTTATTCCTTTTGCTAATGATAATGAGTTTCAAGAAAAATGGTTGGAGATAAAGCGGAATAACAAAAGTCGCTTGGCGCGCTATATCAAAAAACATAATAACATAGACCTTGATGTTAATTCGCTTTTTGACTCTCACGCAAAAAGGATACACGAATACAAACGACAACTTTTAAATGCGTTGCACGTTATTGCCTTATATAATCAGATTAAAGCCAACCCGGAAAAAGAGTTTGTCCCCAGGAGCTTTATTTTTTCAGGAAAAGCCGCCCCATCATATTCATTTGCTAAATTAATTATCAAACTCTTAAATTCTATTGCCGATGTGGTGAATAACGATAATGATGTAAAAGAGAAGTTAAAAGTTGTATTTCTGGCAAATTATTCCGTCTCATTAGCCGAATTATTAGTTCCGGCAACAGAGCTTTCAGAGCAGATTTCCACAGCAGGCACTGAAGCTTCAGGAACAGGCAATATGAAATTTGCATTAAACGGCGCGTTAATAATAGGGACTCTTGACGGAGCTAATATAGAAATAAAAGATGAGGTGGGAGTTGATAATATATTTATATTCGGATTAACAGGAGATGGAATTGCCGATCTAAGGGCGACGGGTTACAATCCATGGGATTATTACAATAATAACCCTGAACTTAAGCAGGTTATAGATATGATTAACAATGGCTTCTTTTCACAATCCCAACCTGACCTTTTTAAACCAGTGGTTGACTCATTGTTGCAAAACGGAGATCAATATTTTGTGCTGGCGGATTTTGAGCAATTTGTTAGATGCCAGGCCAAAGTGGCGGAAACTTATAAAAAACCAAACGATTGGGCGCGGATGTCTATCTTAAATACTGCAAATATGGGAAGTTTTTCCAGCGATAGAACAATAATGGAATACGCGAAAGATATTTGGAACGTCAAGCCGGTTTAGTCTTTTATAAATCATATTTTGACAAATTTGGTTCTTCTCCCAATTAGTTGAACAAATAGACCCAATAAAATATCATTATTCAAGTCATATGTATAATAAACGCAGAGGCGCAGAGAACGCAGAGAGGTTATAAAGAGTAAAAGACTTTATTCTTTTTTATTTTAATAAAATATATTCGAAACTAATGACCAAACAATTACAGTTGAATCACTTTAACATTTAACATATTCTCTTATATATAGAGAAGTTACAAACAGAAATATAATAAATTAAAGTATTTCTCTGCGAAACTCTGCGTACTCTGCGCCTTTGCGTTAAAATGATTATTATAGCGTCTCGGCTTCACAAAAATGATTATACTAATTATTGTTCTTAAAAAAAGCTTTGCTTCTACCAACTTTTTTAGAGAAGTTCCACAAACACAAATTTTAACACGACTTTATGCTGGAGCAGTCTTGTAGACTGCCTCCACACGTTTAAACCAAAGCCTTTAGATGCGCGCAAACCGTATGATTATCAATAAATGGCAATGGTTTCAGGAAACATTTGAAGCAATCTGCAAGATTGCTCCAGCCAGCACAAATTTCGAAAACCTCATGCTTTTGAGTATAATGGCTCGGAAAACAGTTTAAACTTACATAATTTTTTTCAACTAGCAATTACTAAATCAAGACTTGATCGTTTTGTATATATAAAGTATAGTTTAGATATGCAAGGTAAAACTAAAGTATACTTTAGAAATTTAGAGAAACAAATCAATAATTTGATAATGAAGCGCCAGTCTGCGCTAATCTTCGGGGCAAGACAGACTGGCAAAACAACTCTTGTTAAGAAATGTTTGTCAAAAAAATCTAATGTTATAGATTTTCCATTACAAAACCCTGAGATCAGGTTAGAGATGGAATCTGATCCCTCCACTATTATTAGGCAGTTAAGCGCTTGTCCAAAGGGCAGTTATGTTTTTATTGATGAAGCTCAAAAAGCGCCTGAAATATTTGACGGGGTTCAATATATTATTGACAAAGGCTCTGCCTGTTTTATCATAACAGGTTCATCTGCGCGTAAACTACGTAGGAGCGGTGTTAATATGTTGCCGGGCAGGGTTAAGATGTTTAGATTAGACCCGATGCAATGGAATGAATTTGGCTGGTTAAAAGCGAATGTGTTAAAAACAGTTAAGATTGATAATCTCAACTGTATCAAAGATTACTCTTTCAAAAAGACATTAATTTACGGTTCGCTACCTGGTATAGTAACGCTGGGAGATGATGAAGATCGGAGAGATTTTTTAAAGGCGTATACACATATATATTTAGAAGAGGAGATTAGGGCGGAGGCCTTAAGTAGGAATATTGGCGCGTTTGGACGATTTCTGGAATTAGCAGCGCATGATTCAGGCGGCAACCCGAATCATGCAAAATTATCAAGCGATTCAGGGGTGAGCGCGCCAACTATAAAAGAATTTTATAACCTCTTAGTAGATACTCTAATTGTTGAAAAAGTCGACCCATATTTAAAAAACGCTCGAAAAAGGATTTTAAAAACTCCGCGATACTACTTCTTTGATATTGGTGTTCGTAATGTTTTAGCCAGGGTTCCTTTAACGGATGAATTAATTAACGCACAAAAAGGCAAACTTTTCGAACACGCAGTGATATTAGAAATTATCCGTAGAATACGTTCACTAAATGAAGATTATAAAGTATATTATTGGCGTACTTCGGGTGGAGCGGAAGTTGATTGCATTATTGATACAGGCACATTGTTAATTCCAATTGAAATCAAGGCGAGCGCCAAAGTATCTTTATCTGATCTTAGTGGGCTAAGAAGTTTTATGGAATCGTACAGTGATCAAATTGAACATGCCTATGTGATAACAAACGGAAGAGTTCCTGAACAGTTGTCGCCAAACATCACTGCTGTCCCATGGAATTATATGTAACTATAATGGCCCCTGAAATTTAGACTGCCTCTTTAGTTGATATAATTACACATGCAAAAAGCTCTGGCAAGAAATTGACATTAGAGGCGCGCCGGTTTGTTTGGTAAAAAAAACATAAAAAACATAAAAATTGCGCAAGATTAACCTGCGGAGTAAAGTTGGTATTCATATGCAGGGTAAACGTTGCTGCGCATCAAGGTTAGGGCTCGGAAATCAATAACCGGTCTTTCCTACTTTCCTCGTCAGTCAGCCTTTGCTCAATCTTCAATAGCCCAATCCTCTACGCATTTTAAGCTGCGTAGAGTTTCAACTCAATCATGTTGAACAAATTTCACCTAAATCAAAAGGTAAAAAAAGAACACGTTATTTCTTTCCGAACCCTTTTAATATAAGAATAGATGGAAAATTTCCAATTTTATAACCATAATAGATAGAAAATTTTCTATCTATTTACAATGCTAAGCGTGTGTAATAAAAACCGGAGGTAAAAATGCAAATATTTCAACGCGCCATCATAACACATGGCGGAGCCGGCTCGGAGCCGCGAGATTCAGACGGGCCGGAGTCAGCGGCCAAACTGGGCATGGATTTAATGGAAAATGGCAAGCCCGCATTAGATGCAGTGGTTCATGCTGTAAAATATTTAGAAGATGATCCTCGGTTTAATGCCGGGATAGGTTCCCGAATACGGGCCGATGGCAGCTCTATCCAGCTTGATGCGTCCTGTATGATGAGTAACGGCGCATTTGGGGCAATTGCCTGTGTTGAAGGAGTTCAAAACCCTGTTGATATCGCTCAAGGGGTATTGCTTCATTCTCCTCATATCCTCCTCGTTGGGGAAGGCGCCCGTTTTTTCGCGGAACAACAAAATATACCGGTAAAACCATTCAGTAGTCTTTGTGAGAAAGACGCGCCTCAAAGTGATGGACGCGCGCCTTCTTGCGACACGGTGGGAGCCGTTGCATTTGATGGGGAAGGATTTGCCGCAGCCCTCAGCTCCGGCGGGCTGGAAAAAGCAGCCGTCGGACGGGTTGGCGACGTGCCCCTTCCTGGATGCGGCCTGTTTTGCGGGTCTGCGGGAGCTGTTGCCTGCACCGGAGACGGCGAATTTATCGCCCTTAAAATACTGGCTAAAGAAGTCTACGGCTGGATAGAACGAAAGATGAGTCCACATGAAGCGGCGGCAAAGGCGATGACACTGTTCGACGATTCTATTGATATCGGACTCATTATTGTAACCATGAACGAATTCGCGTCAAATGCCCGTAACGGCATGGCGTGGTCTAACCTTACGGAGATCAAATAATTATGTCATTGAAACCTTTTTTTCGGGGGAGTCTCATTGCAATTGGCGGCAATGAAGATAAGGCCAATGAATTAGTTGTGCTGAAGCGAGTTGTTCAGGAAATTGGAAAGATTGATTCCAAGATCTGTGTAATCACCACCGCAAGCGAAGAACCTGAAAAACAAGAAAAAGTATATCGTCATGTATTTGTCGAGCTTGGGGTCTCCAGTATAGAAATATTAAACATTAAGAGAAGGCACCAAGCAAACGATGAAACTCTCGCCAAAAAGCTCGAAGATATGGATTTAATTTTTATTACCGGTGGCGATCAATTGCGACTTACAACTATTTTGGGAGGATCAAGGATACTTGATGTTATTAAAAACCGGCTTAAAGACGGAGCCCTTATCGTCGGCACAAGCGCCGGCGCTGCCGTATTTTCCGATACCATGATTTATGAAGGGAAAAGTGAAGATGGGTTATTCAAAGGAAGCGTCCTCACTACCTCTGGATTTGGTTTCGTGGAAAATGTCGTTTTCGATACACATTTTATGTCAAGAGGCCGTATTGGCCGTCTGGTTCAGATTGTCACAACTAACCCGACTTGCATTGGTGTTGGTATTGGCGAGGATTCAGGTATTGTCCTAAGGGGTGACGGCGATCTGGAGGTTATTGGCACAGGGCAGGTCGTTATCGTTGACGGGAGTGATATTGGGCATTCCAACATAATGAATATTAAACCGGGTGAACCTATTGCCGTAGAAAATGTGCGCATTCATTCATTGGTTAATGGATATGGGTACTGTTTTAAGAAAAGACGTTTTTTAACTCCATCACCAGAACAAACCGGAGAATATTGATGATTGAAATAGAAGAGTTAAGGGCATTACGCGGCCCAAATCGACATACCAGACATACCGCCATATTTATGGTATTGGATATTAAGGAGTACGAGAGCCGGCCTTCAGATAAAATCGAGGGTTTTTTGGATCGGTTAGTGGCGCTTATTCCCACTCTCCAAGAGCACGGATGCTCAATCGGCAAACCCGGCGGTTTTATCCAAAGGCTTCAAAATGGAACATGGGCCGGGCATATTATTGAGCATATCGCCATTGAGCTTCAATGCTTAGCCGGCATGGAAGTTGCATATGGAAAAACCCTTGATACATCCATAGAAGGGAAATACATAGTGGTCTTCCGGTACCTCGTGGAATCTGTAGGATTAAAAGCTGCAAAAGAGGCCGTCTCGCTATTCGAAGCAGTCGCTGAAGGAAAGAGCTTCGATGTTAGCCGGGTTGTTTCCAATCTAAAGGTTTTGCGCGAAGATGATATGCTTGGGCCAACTACCTGGAGTATTGTTAAGGAAGCCAAATCAAGAGGAATTCCTTTTATTCGGCTAAATAAAGCTAGTTATATTCAGTTGGGTTATGGCTCACATCAAAAACGGATCCAGGCTTCCATAACCAGTCAAACTTCATCCATTGCCGTAGAAGTTGCAGATGAAAAGACGGAAGTAAAGGAGCATTTAAAAAAGGCGGGAATTCCGGTTCCAAACGGTCAAATGGTTTCAACTGAAGAAGAGGCCATCGCCGTTTTCAATGAAATTGGAGCCGCTGTTGTTGTTAAGCCGGAGGTGGGGAATCATGGCAATGGATCCACTATCAATGTTGTAGATTTGGAGCAGTTAAAAAAGGCTTTTCGAGCTGCTCAAGCCTACTACCCCGATGTTATTGTTGAAGAGTATGTTCATGGCGGCGATTTTCGCCTTTTAGTAATAGATGGAAAGTTTGTCGCTGCGGGCAAACGGGAACCGGCGCATGTTGTCGGTGATGGGAAATCATCCATTAAAGAGCTCATTCAAGAAATTAATAAAGATCCCCGGCGAGGCTTTGGTCATGAAAAGGTTTTAACCCAGATTGATATTGATGAAATGACTGAAAGGCTCTTATCCCTAAGAGGGCTCTCTTTGCAATACGCTCCAAGGGAAGGCGAAAAAGTGTACCTTAAAACCACCGCTAACCTTAGTCAAGGGGGCACAGCCACTGACGTTACCGATGAGGTAAACCCCGAAATCCGACTAATGGCTGAACGAACCGCCCGGATCGTCGGGTTAGATTGCGTAGGCGTAGATGCATTGGCTACCGACATATCGCTCCCTTTGCATCAATCCGGCCTTAAAGTTGTTGAGGTAAATGCCGCGCCTGGATTCCGGATGCACTTAGAGCCTACAAACGGCCAACCCCGTAATGTTGCAAAACCGATAGTGGATATGCTTTTCCCGGAGGGGTACGCTCAGGTTCCCGTTTTGGCTGTAACCGGAACAAATGGCAAAACCACGACCTGTAAATTAATCTCCCATACATTGAAGTATTCAGGCAAAATCGTAGGCCTGGCTTGTACAACCGGCATTGAAATTGATGGGAATGTAGTCATAACCGGTGACTACTCCGGTCCGGAAGGAGCCGGGATAGTTGTCAGGGAACCCACAGTGGATCACCTCGTATTGGAAGTCGCCCGAGGTGGGCTCGCCAGGCGAGGGCTCGGCGTGAAGAAAGTTGACGTGGGTGTTCTGTTAAATATTGGCAACGACCATATGGGTACGGACTGGATCGAAAACCAGGAAGCTCTAAGCCTGGCAAAATCCACGGTAATAGAAGTCGTCAAGAAATCCGGAGCTTCGGTTTTAAACGCGGATGACAACGCGACCATGAGCGTTGTGGGGCGTGCTCGCGGAAATATTGTTTTATTTTCTCTTGATCCGAATAATCAAAAGATCAAAGAGCATATTAAGGCAGGGGGAACCGTTGTCACGGTAGACAAACGAAGCGCCATAATTAGGAATAGCGAATTAGACATCCCTGTCTGCGCGCTTGAAGAAATCCCCATCACCTTTGGGGGAATCGTCGACTTTAACATCTCCAATGCTCTGGCTGCCATCGGAGCATTACATGGCTTGAATCTGCCTCTTGAGCAAATCCGAAATGGAATTATGACGTTTTACCCGACGGCCAACCAAAATCCAGGCCGAATGAACTTATTCGATTTTCAAACATTCAAGGTGCTTGTGGATTATTGTCATAACATAGAATCAGCTCGCGCCCTGGCCAAATTATTGCCGCGCCTCTCTCAGGGGAGAAAGATTGCTTTATGCCACGGAACAGGCAACCGAACCGATGAACAAATCATTGAATATGGAATAGCCCTGGCTTCGGTATACGATTATATCGTATTGACTGATTTTGACCCCCGTAACAGGCCTGTAGGAGAAACCTCTGGACTCGTTCATGAGGGCCTGATTAAAGGCGGATTCAAAGAGGGAAATATTGATATCGTTCCTGAGCCGAGCAAAGCCGTGGATTATCTTTTTTCAAAGGCGGAAAATGGAGATCTGCTGGTTATTAACCCAGATGAACTTGAACCTACTATGAGTCAAATTTTAGAGCGATACCGGCAGATAGTTACACATATTTAAATTATAGAGGTATTTCCATTTTAAGCCCAAGAGTTGCAATGAGTTAGGTCAAAATGACAGATTTGTTGTTTACCTTAATTTTCTAACCCCATCCATTTGAAGGTGGTTGCAAAACATTCGTATCTTCCGCTGTAGTGTATGCACGTCCTCGGGCCGTCTGCGTTGCGGAAGATATTTTCAACTTTACGGAGCCCCATTAGCAAGCGATTTCAACGCATGATTACTTAATTTCAGGGTATAAACTTTACGTGCCTGCTACGGCGCGAGGACGCGCCTTTTGAGTTAAAAGCCCGAAGGGTTGATTTATTATACTTTGTTGGTTCAATGTCTCCGACTTGAACCACATCTGACATTAACTATACTCCGTATATAAATGAACACTTGGCAGCTTGCCTGCCTTAGTGAGAATTCTCCCCTGAGGGGAGAATAAATTAACATACATTATTAAATGTCTTACTGATTTATGTTGATGCTATCCGGCAAACTAAACACACTCGCAACTGGAGTTGCGCTAAGGTCAGATGTGGTTCAAGTCGGGAGACATTGAACCAACCATGGGATTTAACAGTTGCTGGCTTGCTAACTTGTTAGACACTATATTGGATGAGATGCAAAAAATGAAAGGGTTGGATTATGAGCGCTAATAATAGTTCTGAAGAACCATGGAAAGAGCTTGAGGAGATTATAAAATTAAATGATTCTCTACCACTGGAAGCTTATCTTAACACTCTAACGTCCTCTGAAACGGCTCTTTCAATTTCACGTCTGAGCCAGGACGATCAGACAAACCTGCTTCTGCTTTTAAAACCTACAGAAGCCGCCCAGGTTATTGAGGACGTTTCAGATACGCAAGCGGTTGGCCTTATTGAAGATTTACCTCCTGAACAGGCCGCTAATATTATAGATGAGATGGCCAGCGATCAGCAAGCCGATTTGCTGGGCGAACTAAAAACAGAAGAAGCAGAAGCTATCCTTCTGGAGATGCCTGAGCAGGCAGCGGAAGATGTGCGTGAATTGCTTGCTTTTCCGCCCGATGACGCAGGCGGGCTGATGGTCACTGAATGCCTTGCTTATTCAGGCAACTTACAAGTGTCAAATATTATTGAAGATTTGAGCGAAAAGGGAGAACCGTATTATGATATGGAATACGCTTATGTTACGTCTAATAAAGGGGAATTAATCGGCGCTTTACGGTTGCATGATCTATTGTTTAAATCCCGATTGCAGTTAATTACTGATATTATGATAAAGAATCCTTATCGGGTTAGAGTGGATACTACATTTGATGAACTTCAACAGTTTTTTGATCAGCACAATCTTTTTGAAGTCCCTGTTGTTGATGAAACAAACCGTTTAATGGGCGTAGCTCTACGCTCGGATGTAAAAGAGGCGATAGGCAAACAATCTGATACTACATTTCTTCAATCCAGCGGCATCGTTGCCGGTGAGGAATTAAGGGAAATGCCGGTC
>JAIQZQ010000095.1 GCA_021777105.1 Candidatus Anammoxibacter sp. | reverse complement strand
CACCATATAATGCCGAGCCCGGCCCTCTCATAATTTCTATTCTTTTAACGTTTTTCAGGGGAAGATCGTCAAAGTAAAACGCGGCGTTGCCGTTAAAAGGCATATTTAAGGCGTGTCCGTCCAGAAATACTTTTGTTTTTACAGTGGCAAGACGCTCTCCCCTGACACCGTACCGCTCTACCCCGAATGACGCGCCTTTGTCCATATCAAAGCCGGGCACTATTCTAAGTATGTCGTTTAAAGTGCGGGCTCCAATATTTTTGATCTCATCCTCTGTAATTACCGTAATAATTGAAGGAGCTTTTGCCGCTCTCTCTTTCTCACCTGAAGCAATGGTGACATACTGCTCCTCAATAAGGAAAAGAAATTCGTCTTCAAGGCCATTTATAGAAGATAAATCAGCTACGATAATATTTGGTATTACATCGCCAAATGCCGACGCGCATTTGAAATTTAAAGCAGAGAGTAGGCAAATGTGAATTGTTGTTAAAACTATAACCACAAATGAAACAAATTTTGGTCTGTTTTGGGACATGGATATTTTTACAGAATTAAGATTTGTCTTTTAATTTTTGGACACTGCCTAAACGCGCAATTGTATAGTCAAACAAATCAGGTTTTTGAAAAATTATGTTTGTGTATGTTTTTTTCAAATGCAGTGAATAAAACCCTAAAGGGTAAATTCCAACATCCTTTGCTTATTGGAGTTAAGGCTTTAGCCTTTTATTCATTAAAAATTTCGGAAATCTTATGCTATGTGTATATTAAAACTTATAACCCAGCTCTATATAAAAAGTCCTTCCCGGCCTTGGAATGTCGGTTGGTATGGAACGCACAGGGTCGTCGTATTCTTTGTCAAACAAATTGTTCAACGACGCCTTGATCTTCATATCGTTAAAAAACTCTTTTGCTATCAATGTAAGGTTAACAAGGGCGTAACCCGGCGAATCTTCGCGCGCGTCGTCTTGAGCGCGAATTCTTTCATCACTGATAAATGCGCTGATGTTGGCGTTAAGATACTTTGTGATGCCTATATTAAAACCAACGTTTCCTTTATGCCGCGGTATTTCCGGAAGAGGGTCGCCCTTTGTTTCGGCATCCTGATAAGTATAGTTGGCAAAAGCGTACGCCCCTTTCCAAACATGGCTTAAATTAGCCTTTGTTTCAAACTCTATGCCTTGTATGTTTGAGCCGCCGGCATTGGCAAAAAATGGAGTTTGGCCTTCCAGGACGCGAAGCCTTAGTTCATCGCGAATCACATTAAAGAAATAATTAACCCCAAAACTTAGGTTTTCAGTAAATCTATAATGCAAGTCAAGTTCATAAGTTCTGATTGTTTCAGGTTGAAGATCAGGATTTCCAATAAAACCGATGCTATTTATTAGATAAAGCTCGTTAAAATTTGGAGCCCTAAACGCCTGACCGTAAAGGGCTTTAAACGTAAAATCATCCAAAAAGCTCCATACAAAACCCAGACGCGGATTAGTGGTTCCCTCAAAATCGCTATAATGATCGTGCCGTATACCTATTGTAAACCCTAAATTATCCGATATGTCCCATTTGTCCTGAATGTAAACCGCCCATATTTGCCTCAATGATTCGCGAATCCAGTTGCCTTCTTCAGGCATCCTTTGCATCTCGCCCAGCGACACTAAACCCAACGGTGTTTGCTCAAAATTTCTTTCAGTTTGAATATTATCCATCCTCTCCCATTCATAGCTGAAACCAAAGGTAAGAGTGTTGTTGTCAAACAGATTATAATCAAATTGGGTGTCCGACCCTATTCGCCTGTTCGTCGCTATGCCGTGATTAAGGACGCCTTCCGGAAACTGCTCGATATCGCCGTCGCCGTCAAGATCTTCACGCGAGGAAAATCCCGGAGGCAGGGGAGAAGCTAACAGATCCTGATCGTATTGGTCGTAATAAACCCGGGGCGTAACAGTTAACTTATCTCCAATCTCCCACTTATAACGTAGATCGGCCATGGCGTAATTAAAAAAGTTATCGCCTTCATCCACAAGAATGAAACTTGGCCCAACAAACTGCTCAGTATCCTTGTTCATATACTTGCCTGTGAATGTGAGGCCTTTATAAGCAAGTTTCATGTTCAGATCCAATTTGTTTCTGCTATCGTCGGTGTCCCCCGGGGAGAGAGAGATAGGAGAACCGGCTATTTTATCCTCTTTAATAGTTTCACTAAGCCCGTTTGTGTTAAAATATGCCGCAGAGCCTGTAATATCAACGCCATATAGAGTTTTACCGAATAAGATGTCATATTCCTGCGTATCGTAACTGCCGAATCCGCTTGAAACTTCAACCCCGTCAATATCCGCAGCGTCTTTTGTGACAACATTAATTACGGCAAGAAAGGCGTTGGCTCCATATAACGCGGAACCCGGCCCTCTTATAACCTCAATCTTCTTCACATTTTTCAGGCTAAGGTCGTCAAAAAAGAAGCTTGTCCCGCCGTCCCAGGCATTATTTAGGGAGTGACCGTCAAGCAAAACCTTTATCTTCATATCCGCTGTTCTAACCCCGCGGCTACCCATAACCACCCTGCCTAAAGTCGCGGATTTAATTATGTCAAACCCAGGCACAATTCTCATTATATCGGTTAAAGTCTTTGCCCCTAAATTTTCAATCTCCTGAGCAGTAATGACGGTGACTATTGAAGGCGCCTTGCCTGCCTTCTCTTCGCCCCTTGTGGCAATCGACACATATTGCTCCGCATGAAGAAACAGGAACTCATCATCAAAACCATTTATATTATCCAGCCCGGCTAAAAGAATATTCGCGTTTTCTTGTTCGCCGGAGCTTGCAGATTGGCTATTGTTGGCCATAGCAATCATGCATAGCATTAGAGTGACGATGAGAAGATAAAAACGGTTAAAAAGTAAAGATTTTGATAACATTAACTTTCTAAACCCCAAAAAAAATGATACTTTATTTAGTCGCGTGTAAGCAAAACCACTACAAATTATAAAATTTTTAAGAAAAAATATGACCCTGCGCCTAAAATGTAACGTCTTACACCGCTTGATCTTAAAAATTTTGCGCGGCCAAAATCCTATTTGTTAACAAACGTTAAATACATAAATTAAATGCAACGTCAACCAGCGCCCTTAAACAACCTGGCGGTGTCCATTCATGTAAACATCCAACTTATCTGGGCTTACAAAATACCGACATAATTATTTTTAATACATAATTATACTTGATCATCCACAAAATTAAAGCATAAATTTCGCAGTTTATCAAAACCGGCTTTTTGATTTTTATAAAAAATCGCAAACAAAACCGCGTCAAAAAAACCATAAATACTTAAATTTCAAAGCCATAAATCAGCAAAAATCAGCTGATTTTTTTAAATTAGCCTATTTTAAACCGCATAAGATAGCTTGACACGCAAGGGCGCAAGGGCCATCGCCCTTACACGATGTAGTGGATTTGCTTACACCGTGTAGTGTGCGCCACTACAAAACCATTTAATGGCTTTTTGTTGTATTAGGAGCTATAAAAAATTAAATAACAGGCAAAATATTAAAACAAAAAAATTTCCGGTTTTTTGATAAAATTTGATAGTTTTAGCGCTTAAAACCGTAACCTTTATTTTACGGTGACCATTCCAGAGTTGACAATGTTATGGCTCGGAAAGAAATCTATACTCAAAAGCATTAGGGTTTTCCAAATTAGACAAAGAATAAAAGGCTAAAGCCTAAACTCCGGCAAGCAGAGGTTGTTGGAATTTCCCCTTTAGGATTTTATTTCATTGCAGTTGAATATAACCATACGTAAATATTATTTTTCGAAAACCTGATTTATTCGACTATACAGCGGCATATTTTCTAAAAATAATGCAAAAACCTCCCAATTACGCTTTATTACTGAAATTAAAGCCTTAAAAATAAATTTACAATGTCCTGGATTTTTGTTCTAATTAAACTCTATTTTTAAAAGCACACGGCTATAGCCAACAGAATTTATTAATATTTTAGGGAAATAATTATATGAAAGCTTCCGATCTTTTTGTGCGCTCGCTGGAGCATGAGGGCGTTAAATACATTTTCGGCATACCAGGCGAAGAGAGCCTGCATTTTCTTGAATCATTGCGCAACTCCACCATTAAACTTATTCTTACGAGGCATGAGCAGAGCGCAGGTTTTATGGCGGCGACAATTGGCCGTCTCACAGGCTCGATAGGGGTATGTTTATCAACGCTTGGCCCGGGGGCCACTAATTTTGTCACAGCCGCGGCGTACGCGCAATTAGGCGCCATGCCGATGATGATGATAACCGGCCAAAAACCTATAAACAAAAGCAAACAGGGCATGTTCCAGATACTTGATATCGTGGAGATGATGCGCCCACTTACCAAATTTACTAAACAGGTAATAAACGGTGATAAAATACCGGTATTGGTCAGGCAGGCGGTTAGAACAGCGCAAGAAGAGCGGCCTGGAGCCGTGCATATTGAGCTGCCGGAAGATGTAGCGGCCGAAGAGTGCGAAAATCAACCTTACGACGTATTTAAAGTCAGCCGGCCAAGCCCTGACGAATACGCTATTGACAAAGCCGTGACAATGATTAATCAATCCAACAGGCCGCTTATTTTAATAGGCGCCGCCGCAAACCGTAATCGCGTATGCCGCGCCCTTCCAAAACTGATTGACAAAACCGGTATCTATTTCTTTAACACACAGATGGGCAAAGGTGTTGTAGACGAAAGAAACCCTCTCTATCTTGGAACCGCCGCTGTTTCTAAAAACGACTATCTGCACTGCGCAATTGACAGGGCTGATTTAATTATTAATATTGGTCATGACATTGTTGAAAAACCTCCGTTTTTTATGGAGCGCAATGGAACAAAAGTTATTCATATTAACAATTTCAGCGCTTTATTTGACGAAGTCTATTTCCCTCAACTTGAAATAGTAGGCGATATCGCAAGCAGTGTAGAGCTTTTGACGGAAAAACTACAGGGAAACAAAACATGGGAATACAGTTATTTTAACCGCGTTAAAGAAGAGATAGAAAACCATATTAAGGAGGGAAGCTCACGCACACTGTTTCCATTTTGTCCGCGATATTTAACATCTGTTATTCGAAACGCTATGCCGTCAGACGGCATTATCGCGCTTGACAACGGGGTCTACAAGATCTGGTTTGCAAGAAATTACAAAGCCCACATGTCCAACACAGTTTTGCTCGACAACGCCCTGGCAACCATGGGGGCCGGCCTTCCGTCGGCAATGGGAGCTAAGCTGGCGCTTCCTGATAGAAAAGTTATGGCGATTTGCGGCGACGGAGGTTTTATGATGAACTCACAGGAACTTGAAACCGCCGTGCGGTTAAAAATGAACATTGTTGTTGCTATCCTAAGGGATAACGCTTACGGCATGATCAAATGGAAACAGGCTGATAACGGATTTTCTGATTTTGGCCTTGATTACGGAAATCCTGATTTTGTTAAATACGCTGAAAGTTACGGAGCAATTGGACACAGGGTGGAATCGTTTGATCAAATTGGTGAAACATTGCGCCAATGCCTGAACACGGACGGCGTTCACGTGGTTGAGATTCCGGTGGATTATTCTGAAAGCAAACGTATTTTAATTGAAGAGATTAGCGTAAAGTCATGCGTATTTGATTAAGGGGAAGTATGCCATAGGCGCTGGATTACGGAATGTTCGCGTTAATGGTTCGGAATATCGAAGAAGGAATGCCGAATTGTGAAGTTTTTTTATACTTCGCCATTCATTGCTCCTTGTTCGATATTCGAAATTTTATTCATCAAACGAAATTTACTTGGCGGTATACCCGCCGTCAACAGGCAAGACAGCTCCAGTTATCCACGACGACCAATCCGCGGCAAAAAACAGACACGGGTATGCGATATCTTCCGCTTTGCCGAAACGCCCCATTGGGTAATCCTTAATTATCTCGGCCATAACTTCCTTTTGCGCCATAAAATCTTTAGTCATCGGTGTCGCCACAAGCCCGGGACAGATGCAATTGGCCCTGATATTCCTGCCGGCATACTCAACCGCAAGGCTTTTAGTAAACAACACAACACCTCCTTTAGAGGTGTTGTATGCAGCCGTGTTAGGCACGGCAACCATGCCAAGTATTGACGATATATTTATAATAGAGCCGCCTTTGTTTTCAAGCATATAGGGCAGTATCTCTTTGGTCACATAGAAAACGCCGTTGAGGTTTGTGTTCATAACCTCATTCCATTCATCCGTCTCCGTATCATTAAATTCATTCGACCTGAAAATGCCCGCGTTGTTTATAAGGATGTCTATCTTATTAAATTTATTTATTGTCTCTTCCGCCAACCTCTTTGCGTCTGCGCGCACGGACACATCGCCTTGCGCAATCATGATCTCCTTGCCGGTTTGATCTTTAACCTCATTTGCCACATCTGTTAACTTCTCCCCTGTTCTGCCGGATATCACAACATCAGCCCCCTCTTTTGCAAAAAGCAAAGCAGTAGCCCTGCCCATTCCAGAGCCACCGCCTGTAATTACCGCTGTTTTCCCCTCTAATATCATATTGGAAACCTTTCTTTAAATATCATAAATAAACTTATTTCGTAACCATTCAGCGTGGTTTACACACTTCGTCTGCAATTAAGCAGCCACCCCTCTTTTTAGAGTGGATTAAAACGGAATTAAGTCAAAAGTCCCCTCTAATAAGAGGGAATTTAGGGGTGTGTATAGACGCGCCAAATAACGCTCAATAGTTGCCTTATTCAAACCGACCGTCAATCCCCGGTCGGTATAACACTGAACTCCTCTATATTTTTAATAGAACGCAACGACTCTTCAAGCTTATAAAGATTGTCCTGATTGCTTGCGCGTATATTAAACTGGTAATAAAAAGAGTCCGTCTCATTATTAAAATGATAACTAGGGCTAAACCCTTTAATTTCATGTTTTTCAATCAGCTTGAGGATTTCATCTTTAGATATTACATCTTTCCCCTTAATTCTTAATTTTAACCTGGCGTATTTTAAGGAGGGCAATTTACGCTCAAGCCATCCAAATGAGCTTAACACAACCAGTGTAATAAACGTGGAAATACCGGCCGCGAGATAAAACCCCATGCCGATAATAACGCCTACCGACGCCGTCATCCATATTGAAGCTGCGGTTGTAAGGCCCCTGATGGAAAACTTCTCCTTCATAATAACTCCGGCCCCCAGAAAACCTATGCCCGTCATAATCCCCTGAGCCATTCTTGTCGGATCAACGCGCAACGTTTCAAAAGGCGCGCCATCCAACAACTTCCATTGAAACACGGAAAACAGCATTAAAAGAGAAGATGAAACACAAACCAGCGAGTGCGTCCGCAACCCCGCCGGTCGGCCGTTATACGCCCGCTCAACCCCAATAAGCCCCCCGGCCAAAAGCGCAAAAGCAAGCCTGATAATAATTGTAATTGTATGTTCGCCCATAACGTAATCCCTGTGGATTTCTTAATAAAATTGAATACTCTATTTTATCAAAACCCGGATCGTTAAACCAGCGGCAAACTAGGGAGAAACGACATGGCCGGCTCGGATTATTAAGGTTTGTAAAAGCAAATGCGGGAACACAGATTTTCATTAATTTAACATGGTTTCACAGATTTAAGAAGAAAAGCGAAGCTTTATTGCTCAGCAATCATATTGTTGGAATGTATTGGCTAAAATTAATTGAAAACTTAAACTAACAGAATATAATAAAATTATCAGTAATCACATGCTGCCTTTCGTGGTGGAGTAAAAAAAAACTATTAAAGGGGCTTTTTTTATTTTAAAACCGTATTAAGGGCACGGAAAAATTGAACAATTTATATAGATACAAAAATAAGACGCGCCTGATAAGCATTTCCCGCAATTCCGTTCTTCAGTTAAACAACAATCCATTGATATATAACAACTTACGTTTTTCGGCCTGTTCCGAAGCAAGCAAAACATCTGTGCATTTATTGCCGTAATCCCATAAAATCAGGATAATTTGACGTCTAAATGCTCGAAAGTTTCAGGTTATTTCAACCTAATAATTTAAGCCCAATATGGAATGTACTCGGCAAATTTAGAGGATTTATTTTCAATATTTCTAGCCTTTATATAGCCATTTTTCACAGCGTCTTTTATAATCCGCGAAACCATTGGCCTTTGTTTCTCATTCATTTTTAGCCGTTTACGAAGAGATGTATTTGTTAAGGAGCTGCGTGAAATATGTTTAATAACCGCGTGTTGATAACATGCGTCAATTCTTTCGCGAACAGATAACTCTGCGAACGATTTAGGCGAATACATTATAACTCTAAAATAGTTTTCGCCTTCTTCAAAATAAAGCGGTGGCAGGCCAAACAGTTCAATTTCAGTTACTGCTTTGGCAAGGCCGGAACCGCGCTCTTCGCAGATGTTATATCTCCTGAATGCGGATGCCAGGATTTCGTTTCGAGATTCGGGCACTGCGCCTATTAAACGGTCGATTTTTTGAGTCGGCAATAATTTGCCTGGGCTTGTGATCTCAATCCTGTTGTCAAAGATCTCCACCATTGGGCCGGCGCCGCGAACAGTAAAATCCTGATGGATTAAGGCGTTTGCAATAAGTTCGCGAAGAGCTTTGATCGGATACATGGTTGTTTCCATTCGTAATGCCTCTTTTATAACTTCACTGGACGGCAATACAATTTTTAACATTTGTATCAGCGCATTAAACCCAATGGCATATCCTTTTTGATCTGGAAATTCTTTTTCAGTCTCTGTTTTATTCAATCCTTTATAACGAATAATCCTGAGAGCTTTTCGCTTAATATCATCAAAATCGTTCAGGTCGACGGCGGCCGCTATAGCCCCAAAATTAGTTATATAATAGCCGGAATCGTTAACGCTTTTAACCATCTTTTCATTTTCCAGCCAATTTAACAACTCATCCGGGTCATCGGGAAGCGGCTTTCCCAACAGACCGCCTATGGATTGATAGTCAAGGCAAGTTAGAGCTTTGGTTGCCGGAAACAATTTTGATGCGTTTAGTTCTTCCCACCGCAAAGTCTTGCTGTTCAACATCAATGCGCCGATTTCATGCCGTGACGCTTTGCGCGTAGTTCCGCCGGAACGGATAAAACTATCTTCTATTGTCGCATTTCTTAAATGAACCGGTTTTATCGCTGATTCTTTAACCTGCACGACAAGGACCGGTTTTCCCCGATATTCAATTATTGAATGTTTAATCTGAACAACCGGGTCAAGTCCATCGCGGGCAATATTGGCTAGTTTTTTAACTATTTCATCCGCGGCCGCTTTGTCAACCCCTATTACATTGCCTGTTTTATCATCAATGCCATAAGCCAATATACCGCCGCCCGCGTAATTTGCAAATGCGGAAATGTGGTTGGCAAGCCGTTTTTTATTTGACGAAATATTTACTTTCCAGTCAAGGTCGTTTAGTTCATGCGGAACAGGTGAAAGACTTTTGTTGAGCATTTTTTGCGCCATATTTTCAAAGTTTTTCATGATTCCGTTTATCAGTTAAATGACAAATAGTTGTAAAATAGAGAGATAGCGGTTTTGACGCTGTTTCCAGGCAAGTAAAAAAATAGACAGCATTTTTTAAGTGTTAATTATATAATACCGGCCAAAAGCCGCAACCAAAAATTTATATAAATAACTAAAAGGGCCTTTCAATTTGTGTTGCATGATTGCGCCGACCGGGATAAAATACCAAATTATTTTTAGAAATTAAACAGGGAAGATAGATATGATTTGGACTATTATTGGGTTGCTTGCTTCGATTACCGTGACTTCGGGGTTTATCCCGCAAATTATTAAAGGGGTTAAGACTAAGAGACTTGAGGACGTGTCGCCGGGAATGTATTCGCTTATATTATTTGGGATGATAATGTGGATATTATATGGTATACACTTAAATGACTGGATAATTATTGCCGCAAACGTTGCAGGGTTGACATTAAGCTCGACAGTGCTCGTGTTGCGTTATATTTATAAAAGAAAGTATAGAGATTTAAACTGAGCAAGAAAATTTAAATCGCCCTTACAGGGCTGAAATATTTAACCTTGTTTCCCAGGGCGTTGCCCTGGGCTATATTAAATCACCCCTTTGGGGTTAGGACAACAATCTTTTATTTTGACATAAGCCATTGATACCATTGGGCTTAAAATGCAAATTTCTTTATAATTAAAATATTTGCAATACTCATAACCTCAAAAACCTTTGAGTACCTGGGCAGGCAATCACTCTTTCTGAAAAAACTCTTCCATCTCTTTAAACACCATTTCTGTTCGATCTTTTGTTGTGTGGACTTTGGGGAGGGAGTTTAGGAACATGGAACCGTACCCTTTGGTGGCAATCCTTTTATCAAATATCAATACCGCGCCTCTATCTTCACGACTTCTTATGAGCCTGCCGAAGCCCTGTTTAAATTTTATTGCGGCAATGGGCAATGCGTATTCATTAAAAGGATCGCCGCCTTGCTGTTTTATATAGTCGGCGCGGGCCTGGACAATAGGCTCGGTCGGCACGCGGAACGGGAGCTTGGTTACTATTACGCACTCTAGGGCGTCGCCTTTTACATCAATGCCCTGCCAAAAGCTGTCGGTTGCAAAGAGGATTGAGGTTTTATCCTTTTTAAAGCTTTCAAGCAGCCTGTGTCTGGAATCGTCGCCCTGCCTGAGACATGTGTAGCCAAGAGACGCAATTTGCCGTTGCAAGCCATTAAAAACCGAGCTTAACAAACTGTACGAGGTAAAAAGGACAAGAGCCTTGCCGCCGGACGTTGTAATTGATTGAAGAATGAGGCGTTTCAGGTCGCCGGCAAAAGGGCCTTCGTTGGGATATGCTATATCAATCGGCACGCCTACAAACGATTGATGCTCGTAATCAAAAGGGGACTCAAGATATTTTTCCGCCAGTTTGTTTGCGTTTACCAGATCCAGGCCCGTCCTTTGTTTAAAGAAATTAAAATTTTTATTTATGGCCAGGGTGGCGGAGGTTAACACAATTGTGTCGAATTTGTCATACACATATGATTTCATATCTTTTGAAATGTTAATAGGTGTATGGCAGAATTTAATGGCCTTGCCGTTTTTGCCGTTTTTAATCTCAAACCACCTGCAAAGCATGGCTTCGTCTTTTTTTTCAAAATTTACCGGCTCTATGAACACCGCCATATCATCGGCAACGCTTTGCAGCCTGCCTTTGCAGGATTTAATATCCAGTTTTATTGAGGCAAACTTGACTTGGGCCTTGTCAGGCAAATATTTGACTTTTGCGAGCAGTTGGTTGAGAACCGGGATAAACCGGTAAAACTTCTCAATCAGCGCTCGGATTGGCTTGATTATGTCGCATTCCCAAAGAGGATTCTTAACAAATTTTTCATCAATGCGGGTCTTTAACTCCTCGTTTTGGCTCAAATCCACTTTTAAACGCAAAACAATTGTCTCCGCCATGGAGCTAAAAGTTTCAAGCGAAAATGTATGCAACTCATCCCATGCGGGCAAGGCCTTTTCATTAATAAATTTTTCAATATCCCATGCCTGGTTCGGGTCAATAAGGAGCCTCTCTTTTTGAAGCTTAAAGACCAAATAGCTGAACAGGCCTCTTGAGGCCTCTTTTGAGCTTTGCAGCCTGCGAAGCGTCTTTAGTATGCGGTATATTGTGATGTTAACTCCAAAACATGAGGTAAACACTTCTTCAATGTTATGGGCCTCGTCGATTACAACTTTTTTAAACGGGGGAAGTATTGTTGTGGCGCTGTAATTATCCATGGCCTTGCGCAAACCTATATCGGCTACCAGCAAATGATGGTTTGCCACAAGGATGTCCGCGCTTGCGGCTTCGCGCCTTGCGCTGTAGAAAAAACATTTTGTAAAAAACGGGCACTTTACGCGGGAGCACTGGTCATCCTCGCATTGAACCATCTCCCAAACATCCGGGGCAACGGTAAAAGCGAGGTCCTCCCTGCTGCCGTCGTTTGTTTTATTCATCCAGTTCAGAAGTTGGACTAGTTGTTGATTGCCGGCTGTTTCAAGCAAAAGTTGCCCGTCTTCCCTTAAACATCCCGCCTTGCGCAAACAAGCGTAATTGTTCCTGCCTTTAATCAGAACGGCTTTAAATTTTAACGGCAGGCTCCGCTTTAAAATAGGGATGTCTTTGCTTATCAACTGCTCTTGCAGGTTAATTGTGTTTGTGGAAACAACAACACGCTCTTGGTTATTTACGCTCCAATAGACGGAGGGCAGGAGGTATGCCAGCGATTTGCCGGTGCCGGTGCCGGCCTCAATAATGGAGATTTTATTGTTGTTAAACGAGTTTGCGACATTTTCAAGCATATCCGTTTGTTGCTTGCGAACCTCAAACCCCTTAAGCTTACGGCCTAAAAATCCGCCTTCTTCAAAAACAGACTTCAACTCATTAACGTTCAGTTTGCGGGTCTGTTTTTTATCAAACAGTTTGACGACCACGTTTATATGTTTTGCGCTATTGTCAATTATGTAAAATCCAACGCCTTTTAGGGCAAACTCTGCGGCTATATTTACATCCGCGTCTGATGGCGTGAGATCGCCGCCTGGATGATTATGGGCAACAATGTCGCCGTGGGTTGCGGTTTGAAAAATAGCGGGGGCGGCGCGGCTGTTCCCCCTTGCAAGAACCTCGACATATTCAACCACCTTATTTGAATCAGGCTTGCCCAGAAAAAATATTTCGCAGCCCTCGGACGCTTCAATAGCCCCCCGAACCGCTAAAACAGCTTTTTCTGTAAAGAAATTTTCTATTTTTTGCTTCATTTATTGTTAACTGGAAGAGTTATAAGTAATATGGGCGCAAATTGAAAAACCCTGCAAATGAAATGTTAGATAAAAATGGGGGAGATGTCTATATTAATCCGGCTAAAGCAGAGGCGGCTCTGAAAATCCCGGCAAAATTGTATATTTTATTTTCATTAATCCGCTGAAATAATAAATTTGTCATAAATTTTTTTTGCTATAAAACGAAAGCCGAATTTCCGGGTAAAGTATTTTGGTTTTTAGCGTAAAAAAAACAAACAAGCGCCGGCCTTAAACAACGCAGGATTCATATATTGTACCGGCGAAGTTAAAGTTTTTCTATTTTAAGCTTTACGCCCTTAAATAACGGCGGGATTCGACCATGCCCACTGAACACAATAATCATTCCTGATTTGTTATCCCGGACTATCTTTTTCGCAATATATAAATTTTGTCCGCAAACCACAAATGCAAAAGTCAGGTTAAATACTATATGTTGTGTTTTTAATGTGTAGCGGAATTATTCAAATATGATTATAAAAAAAATCTTTATTTTTTTAGAGCGTTTTAAATCGATAATTCCATCTAAAAAACCGATATTATTTTACAAATTTATAAAAAAAGTTTTTAGATTTTTATTGACTTTTGGGCCGGAATTTCGTAGTAGTAATATGTTTTATTTCAACATTTTAAGGCAAAATTATGATAAGTAAATTTATTCTTAACAAATATTGTCATGTTTTTGACAGGAAAAACAAGTTCATATTAGACTTCTGTTTAATGATAGTCTCATATATACTTTGCTTTTTTACATTCTTTTCAGGCGCAAATGCCGACGCAGAAATTTTCACCGGCAAGAGCAAGAGAGAGAGCCTGAAAGATCTGTCCATTATTATGATTGTTGGAAGGTTCAACAATTTTGTTTTCAATTTATTTGAGCGTATTTATAATTTACGCAAGCTTTCATTATTAATATTAAATAGGGAAAAAGGGGCAATTGTATTGCCTGTGGGATATTTGCATAGTTATTGAGAGAAGCCGTATAGCCATGATTTTGGATCATGGTATACGGCTTTTTTTATTTACAGGCGAAAATCCAGGCGATTTTGCTTATTTTCGCTCGCAAACTTTTTTCATTTATACTTTTTAATAATGAAAATTTTTTAAAGGGGAAAGGAGGTGTTTCTAGAGTAATATAACTTTAAATCGTGCGTATTGACTTTCTATTATATGTATAAAAGGAGGTGTTTTGTAATGAAGA
The DNA here is from genome assembly GCA_021777105.1 of Candidatus Anammoxibacter sp. Lineage (GTDB taxonomy): Bacteria > Planctomycetota > Brocadiia > Brocadiales > Anammoxibacteraceae > Anammoxibacter_B. The sequence continues at coordinate 101,294 of JAIQZQ010000095.1, read as the reverse complement.
AAATTGAGGCAATTATTAGGGATGAAAAACTGGGAGCAGTTAAGGAATCCCTAAAAGATATTGGGGTAGGCGGCATGACGATAACTGAAGTAAGAGGCCACGGAACACAGAAGGGCGTTACTGAAATTTATCGTGGAAAATCTTTTTCAGTTGATTTGTTGCCTAAAATCAAAATAGAGATGGTTGTTGATGAAAAAGACGTAGACACTGTGACAAACGCCATAACCGATGTTGCCAGAACTGGAAGCATTGGAGATGGAAAGATATTTGTTTCAAGCATTGATGACATTATCAGGATAAGAACAGGCGAAAAAGGAGCTACAGCTGTTTAAAATGTCAGTTTTAGGCAAAACAATAAAATACTAAATATAATTTAATAAAATAAATGAGCGTTTTCGGCGGCTATTAATTTGGCGCGGCAATGCAAGCGGGTATAAAATGCGGCAGTTTAGTTAACCTGTTTACAGAAAACTGTTTATTAGTTTTATCATTAATCAAAAGGAGGTTAAGCGAATGAAAAAATTTAGCTATTTTTCCATTTTGGTCTTTATGCTGTTGATGGTTGGTTCATCAGTGGCCTGGGCAGGCGAAGATACATTGGACACAGGCGATAACGCCTGGATGCTTATGTCTTGCGCCCTGGTTATCTTCATGACGCCTGGTTTGGCTTTTTTCTACGGCGGAATGACTTCTGTGAAAAACGTGTTAAATATGCTTATGATGAGCCTTGCTTGTATGGGCATCATCAGTGTTCAGTGGGTTTTCTGGGGCTATTCAATTGCGTTTGGCCCTGACATAGGGGGCTTCTTTGGAAGTTTGTCAAAGGCGGGTTTGCACGGCATAACGCCTGATACGATGGCCGGCTCAATACCTGAATACACATTTATAATGTTTCAGATGACGTTTGCCATTATTACTCCTGCTCTTATTTCAGGCGCCGCTGAAGGCCGCATGAAATTTAGCACATGGATGATATTTGTTCCTGTATGGGCGACACTTGTTTACGACCCTGTATGCCATTGGGTTTGGGGCGAAGGCGGATGGTGCCTTGGACTTGATATTCTCGATTTTGCGGGCGGAACAGTTGTTCATATCAACTCTGCCGCAGCGGCGTTGGCTGTTTGTATAATGCTTGGAAAACGTAAAACAAATAATATTAAACCGCCTTGCAACCTTCCTATGGTTATGTTGGGCACGGGTATGCTTTGGTTCGGCTGGTTTGGTTTTAACGCCGGTAGCGCTTTAAGCGCCGGCGGCGGAACTGCGTTTGCTTTCCTTATTACCAACGTAGCGGCTGCAACTGCGGCTATTACCTGGTTGATAGTTGAATGGATAGCCACAGGCAAGCCTACATTGTTGGGAGCTTGCTCAGGCGCGGTAGCCGGATTAGTTGTTATTACACCAGCAGCCGGCTTTGTTGGCCCATTGGGAGCTATTCAGATGGGTATTATGGGCGGCATTGGTTGTTACTTCGGCGCCACTAAGCTCAAAAAAGCTTTTGGTTACGACGACGCGCTGGATGTTGTCGGCGTTCACGGCGTTGGAGGAACAATCGGAGCTTTTGCTGTTGGTTTATACGCCACGGATTTCGTTACCGGACCCGGCGGACACCACGGCTTCTTCATCGGTTGGGATGGAGCAGGTATCTCTTTGTTAGGATTACAGTGCATAGGTTTCTGCGCGGCATGGGGATATTCATTTGCTGTAACTATGATTATTCTATTAATACTCAAAGCTATTATGGGTTTGAGAACCAAGGAAGAGGAAGAAGACAAAGGTCTCGATCTTGCCGTTCACGGCGAACTTGGTTACCATTTGGAAATGGAACAGACTGGTACTATCAAAGATACCGGCTCTCACTAATTTCCGGATTTCAAAGTTGTTAATGCGGGTTTACCCGTTAAAAATAAAAAGGCGCTGTCTTTAATTAGACAGCGCCTTTTTTATTGGGTTTGTTGATTCGCTAAAATTAGCATGTAGTAAATAGACGGCGCGCCTGATGTTAATTGGCTTTTATCAACGCCGCGTGTTTGTTTTATTATCGACGGGTTTGCGTTTAACGCCCCTAAGGCTTTGATCACAGAAAGGACAACGCCTCATAAACAGGCGCATCGCCAATATTAAGGCGGCCCAAAACCCTCCGGTGAAAAAGAAGAGGACAATATCCGCGTAATCCAGTTTATGAGAAGTTCTGGGCACAACAACTTTTTCACAATATTGGCAAAATGTTTTTTGCGGATTTCCTTTAATAAAATCCACAAACTTTTTAATCAAGCCTGAATTTATCATTCTTTCATTATCCAATATTGCGCCGTTAACATTCAAGCGCGTTTTGCCGAGTTGTCTAACATTCTCATAAAAAGCGGTAAACCGTTGCGCGGCAAAAAGATCTATACGAAAACCTCTTGGGGGGGTAGAACCATAGTATTTCTCTAAAAGAAAATCCTCCGGGTTTTTAACAATCCCTAATATCTTTTCTAAACCATTTTCTATGTCAATAATCATTATATGGGCTTATAATTTATCTTTTTTAAGAAATTAACGGCATTCCCCGCAAGCAAAAAGCTTTAAACAGACAGTATCGCATTTCTGATTATTAACTGCTAGAGATTTATCAACTTTTTACCTTAAATAATAAGGCTTACACACCAGCTAATTCTTTCTCAAACACTTCAGCAGAGTCAACCCTGTTATCCGGTTCCTCCTCAAGAAGACTTAAGACCAGATTATTTAATTTTTGAGGAACGGAATTGTTAATTTCTATTGGGGGCTGTTTTGCGTCTACCCATAATTTTCCGGTTAAAACCTCGAACATAATCAGCCCTATAGTGTACAAATCCGCTCTTCCATCGACAACTACCTGTTTAAGCACTGTTTTTTCATTGCCGTCTTCCGGCAATTCCTGCAACAGTTTAATCATTTGTTTCTGCTCAGGGGAAGCATACTCTTTGGTCATGCCTTTAATAATTTCCCCAATTTTTATAGACAATTCCAAATCAATCAGACCCACTTCGCCGGTATCCGGATTTACTATAAGATGCCCGGGTTTAAGATCAGTATGGACGTATTTTTTCTTTAAATGCAGATATTTTAATGGTTCGGCAACGCTGGTGAAGAGCTTTACAATATTGCCCATTTCATTCGCGTCCGGAATCCCTTTGTCTTTATAATGCTGAACTATATCCTCCCCTTCAAAATGTTGCAAAACAATAAAATGCTCATTTAAAACAGGTTTGTCGTTGTCATACAACTGAGACCTATCGCAATCTTTTCTCTTAGGAATTTGAGGGTGTGAAAACTTCTTTAAAACATCATATTCACTAGAGTAACTATAAGAGGGCGAATATTTTAATCCCCATTCCCTATTGCCGGGTTTAGTTAAAACGGCATAATTTGCTCTATGTCCAGGTCTGTATTTAAATTCCTCAAATTCATACTTTCCAATTTTATACATTTAAGTTATCTCCCCAGATTAACAAAATCAATTCAAGCAATTAAAACAAGAATAAAAGAAGTTGAAATCCATACACCCTGCCGGATAATTATAACATTAAAATATGCGTTTAAATTTATCAAAAAGCGCAACATTTGATTTGTATAAGCATTACAAAAAATCAAGAACCCAAAAATGTTATAATCGCCTTAAGAATATAGGCTTGCGGCTAAGGTATAATTGTTTAACAACAAAAAGTTCCAAGAATTGAGAAAGGGGAAAGTATAGCGGGAAACTGCGATTATGAAGGCGCAAACTAAATACGGAAAGAGAGGTTAAACACATTACGGAATTACAAAAAACTTATGTTAAAAACTATCACACCAGTTTTTCGTCATGATAACATGACATCCCATGCTCATATAAATCAAGACCGCTACTCTCAATCTTAATAGGAACCCTTAAACCAATAGTCTTTTTTATCATATAAAACATTGGAAGCCCCAAGCCTAAAGTCCAGGCTATAAGAGTAACGCATCCAATAAATTGAGATAATAATTGCCATGCCGACCCGGTTACCAGCCCCTCCACGCCCATATAAGAACCATCCGCAAAGATTCCCACTGAAAGCAAACCCCAAAGCCCATTGGCCCCGTGGACGGAAATTGCGCCCACGGGATCATCAATTCGTAATTTAAACTCAACAACATACAAACTTACCCTTAGTATTATCGCGGCAATTACGCCTATGGCAACCGCCGCCCACGGCGCCACATAAGCGCCTGACGCGGTTATTGCCACGCAGCCGGCCAGGGCGCCGTTGCATGTCAACGTAATATCGGAAATCCGCGTGCGATAATACGACACAAGTAAGATAGTAAATGCGCCCGCGCATGCTGAAAGGAACGTATTTGTGGCTATTATTGCCACTCTAAATTCCGTCACAGCCAAAGAGCTGCCGGCGTTAAAACCAAACCACCCAAATATTAAAATCAAAGTGCCTATAACTACATATGCTAAATTGTGCCCTGGAAAGCAGTTAGGCGTTCCGTTAGGATTGTATTTGCCGAATCGCGGGCCTACCATTTTAGCGGCGATAAAGGCAATTAAACCGCCTAAGCCATGCACTACGCCCGATCCCGCAAAATCTTTCATGCCGGCGCCAAAAGGCAAATTACCCAACCACCCCCCGCCCCAAACCCAGTGGCCATAAATTGGATAAAGAATTCCGCATGTAAAGGCGCTATAAATTAAGTGAGATTGGAATTTAAATCTTTCAGAAACCGCTCCGGCTACAATTGTGCATGACGTAATAGCAAACATTACCTGAAACAACCATACTGAAGCAGTTGAAACATCATAGGCCTCGCCGGCAAGGAAAAAGCCGCTAAGACCGACAAAAGCATTGCCGTAATCCAGGCCCTGCGCCATAGACGAACCGCCGTACATTAAAGCAAAACCCAACATCCAGAAAACAAGGCCGCCTACGCAAAAGTCTATAAAACTCATCGCTAGATAATTTAGAGTATTTTTCTTCTTTAAAAAACCGGCCCCCAGGAACGCAAACCCTACCTGCATGTTAAAAACCAGAAAAGCGCTTAACAGCACCCAGGCAAGGTTTACTGATTCCCTAAGACCTATTACGTTTCCTGAAGTGCGCATCCCCGCCCCAGGAAAAATCGCCTCGGACGTTTTACTATTTATTAGCAATACCGCTGCCGTAAAAACCATAAAAACTATAATTTTAATGTTTTTAACTTTCATACAGTAAGCCTTTTTAAATAGTGGAAACGCTTAATACTTTAAAATTTTCTCTAAAAATCTACTCAAGATTTAATAGCCCGGAAGAGCTCCAATATAGCGCCGGCGTTTTTGCTTTGCTGATATATACGAACTCCGCATAGGAAACCTGTTTAAATTTTCCGCTATATGGCTTTTTCGCCGTCTTCGCCGGTTCTTATCCTGAAAACATTAGTTATTTCAGAGATAAATATTTTGCCGTCTCCAACACTGCCGGTTTGCGATTCTCTGATAATTGTTTGAACAACATCGTCTACAACATCATCGTTCACAACAATTTCAAGCTTTAACTTCGGCAGCATATCCACTCTGTAACGTTTCCCCCTCCAGACTTCGCTAACGCCTTTCTGGTTGCCGTGGCCTTTTATTTCCTGCACCGACATGCCTTGATAGCCCATTTCAGTTAAAGCGTCTTTAATTATATCAAATTTTTCCGGGCGAATAACGGCTTCTATCTTTTGCATATTACACCTTCTTTCTTGAAAAATTATTCCAAATGTAAATTGTTATAATAAAATTTGCTATTCTTATTTCTTTGGATTCGCATGTATCCATCTGCCAAGTTTTGCAGAGTATATCATCTCTCGCCTTGCGTCTTTCTCAAAAGCTTCTTCCAATAAGGCCTTTTCTTGTCTCACCTCCATCTCTTCTTTCACATTGCCGATAGGCGCAGTCACTTCGTGCTGAGCCGGATAACATGGTGAACCATGCAAATGAATATCAACGCCTTCAAACTCAGCTAATTCTGAAACACGCAAACCTATTGTGCGTTTCATAATATAAAAAAGAAGTCCGCCTACACCCAGAGCCCAGGCCATAGCCGTAATAATTCCGATAAACTGAGCCAACAACTGCGCCCCAGATCCAGTTATTAAACCGTTGACGCCCCCATATGTGCCGTCCGCAAATATGCCCAGAGCAAGCGCGCCCCATATGCCGTTAGCTCCATGAACCGCAACAGCGCCGAGAGGATCGTCTATCCTTAACTTTACTTCAACAAACCAAACCGTTCCCCACATAAGCAAGCCTGCAACCGCGCCTATAACAACGGCGGCCCATGTTGGAACCCAGGCGCAAGGGCCTGTTATTGCAACCAAGCCCGCTAAAAGGCCGTTGCATGCAAGACCGATATCAGAAAATCCGAATTTTATTTTAGTTAAGAAGATAACAACTACGGCGCCTGCCGCCCCTCCAAGGGCTGTGTTTACCGCGACAACCGAAATCCTTAGATCCGTGCCGGCCAAAGAGCTGCCTGAATTAAACGCAAACCATCCAAATGACAAGAACAACGTGCCTATTACAACCAGAGCAAGATTGTGACCAGGGATAGCGTTTGGCGTGCCGTCAGGGTTAAATTTGTTATGCCTTGGGCCAAGGAAATACGCGCCTGCAAGAGCAAGCATTCCGCCTACTGTATGAATAGTAGCGGACCCGGCAAAGTCAAGCATGCCTGACCCGATTGAAAGGTTAGCCAGCCAACCGCCGCCCCATACCCAATGGCCATAAATTGGGTAAATAAAACCAACTACACATATACTGTAAATAACATAAGGAGCAAATTTTAAACGCTCCGCTATGCCGCCTGCGACAATCGAAACTGTCTTAGTCGCAAAAACCATCTGAATCATCCAGAACAACGCTGTCTGCACATCATAACTGTTGCCTGAGAGAAAAAAACCGCTATAACCTATAACAGAGTTCCCGCCGCCAAGCCCAGGCGCGGCCTGAGAACCGCCGAACATCAAGGCAAAGCCAAACGCCCAAAATATAAGAAGCCCCATTGTGCCGTCAGTAAAACAGTGCCCTAAATAGCTTAACATGTTTTTTGACTGCAAAAATCCACCTAGAAAAGCAAAGCCCGCTTGCATCTGATATATTAAAAATGCGCAAACAAGCACCCATACAAAATTAACGGAAAGCATAAGGCCGCCAATTGATTCTGAAAAAGTATTTGCGCCGCCCGGATCGCCGGCAAAAGCAAAGCTTGATCCAAAAAGCATTAAACATAAAAGAAATGATACGGTACAGATAACATACGTTCTCCTTGCTCTACTAAACAAATACCCCATAATAAATCTCCTCTAGATTTAAATTTATTATTTTTAATTTAAATATAAAACTACAAAATAATCGAAATAAGTGGCATAATTAGATCAAAAAAAAGCTATAAACATCACCTCCTTTAAAAAATAAAACAATAATATATCATTTAAATTTAAATAAATAGCTAATAATCATATAAAAAAACCGAGCTAAAATAAAGGATTATTGTTAGATTTGTATTTTTTAATTCAACAAATTGCTAAAAAAGCATGTACAAATGAAATATTTTTTGTTAATCTAACGAATTTGCTGAATTATTAAAAACGCCTAATCAAACCTCTCCTTTATAAAATACTTGCCCATATAAAATGTACAAAATAAAAGATTACGAATTTAAAGGATTTAAGTTAATCGCCGAAATGCATCACTCAAACTATGCTGTTTTGGAAAGTGAGCCTGGTTTCGGCATAAAGTATTGCCCGCATTTAGACTTTGCAGACGAATTTTGCATTTTAACCGAATTAGACCATAAGCAGATACCAAAAGCGCATGATTATGGAAAGGCAATGATGTATAAGGACGGCAAAGACGTCCTCATGCAGAACTTTATTGTCCTTGACCATATGAGCAGCATAGACTTTTTGGAATACTTTAAAAAGATATTAACTGAGAACTTCCTTGGCTCTTTAGATTATTTTTTAAAATCTTTTATTAGCGCATGCGACCCGCTAGGGTATATACATTCAAAAGGTTATATACACACGGATATTAAACCCGGGCATTTAATGCTGAACAAAGAGAGCGGCAAGGTATGTTTTATTGATTTTGAGCTTGTAATTAAAAAAGCGGGGCTTATAAAAGGTTTTAGCAAGGATTATTCCTCTCCTGAATATGAAGGGTTGCTACAAATGCTCAGAAACCCTCCTAAAGGCATCCCTGAAGAAGCTATAGCGTATAACGTGTCCCTTGATGACAGGACGGACATTTACTCCTTCGGAGCCCTTATATTTGAAACTCTAACACAGAAAAAATGGAGCGACACAAAGACTCCTCCTCGCGAGATTAACAACCTTATACCTCAAAAATTAGAAGATATTATATTGGCAATGCTGGAAAAAGACCCTGCCAACAGAATTGCGACCGCGCAGGAATTAAAACAAAGATTAATGGAATTGTAAGGGTGAAATATGAAATTTGCAATATTTTCAGATATACATAACAATGTAGACGCTTTAACCGCGGCGTTACTGGCCCTTTTTAACGAAAATGAAAAAATCGACAAGCTTTTGATAGCGGGAGATATAGTGGGATACGGGCCTAATCCAAACGAATGCTGCGCAATTGCGCGTTTTTTGCAAAAAGGCAAACATTCCGGCAAGGCGGAGATAAAAAAAATAGTCCAGGAAATGGACATAACGGAAAGCGACAGAAAAAATTTAACGGATTACATCTCTTCATTAGGCGGCAAAGCGGCAATTGTCGCAGGCAATCACGATAAAGAGGTTATCGGCGAGCCTTCGCTTGTTGGCGAAATGAATAGTTCGGCAAGCAAAGCCGCAAAGTGGACAATCTCTACGCTCGAAAAAGCTAACTTTAAATTTTTAGGATCATTAGGATACCGAAAAAAGATTAGAGAATGCGGCATTGAAATGGTTCATAGTTCGCCTGTTTATCCACAAGGCTGGGAATATCCAAAGAATGCCGGTGTTTTGAGCTACAATGCATTAGGAGCCCCAATTACTTTTGGAGGCCACACACATTACCCTGCCGCTTATTTATACAAAAACAAGGCTTCAGATTTGACGGCTTCTGTTTTTATCCCTGTTGACCAGTTTGACAACAGATTAATGCTTATAGAAAGAGAATCATATGAAAGACTGGAAACTTTTGACATTATTTTGAGCCCGGACTCTCGATACTATATAAATCCCGGCTCAATAGGGCAGGCGCGCGACGGTATACCAAAGGCCTCATACATGGTCTATGACACTGAATCAAAAAGGATAGCTCTTAAAAAAGCGGAATATAATACCGAGGCGGTGAAAGACAAAATGATTAAAGCCAAACTGCCGAGAGACCTCGCAAACCGCATAATTAAAGGTGTTTAAATATGATCAAAGCCCGAAAAACGATAATACCCGCAATATTTTTACTCACGCTATCCTTTACATCCACATTATTGTTTGCAAAAACAGAAGCCCTGTTTTCGCCAAAGGGTTCAATCAGGGACGCAATTATTCAGAAGATTATATCTTGCGAAAAATCAATAGACATTGCGGCGTTTGTTCTAACATCCGGCGATATTGCGGATAAATTGTCGCTGGCAAAAGAACGCGGCGTCAAGATCAGGATTGTTATAGACGATAAACAGAGGAAAAAGAAAGATATTGTATTGGAATTTTTGCGCGACGAAGGTTTTGACCTGCATTACCTCAAAGGGAATGTAGGCGGCTTTATGCATAACACATTCGCAATATTTGACAACAAAACGGTTATTACAGGCTCGTATAATTGGACGGAATATTCTGAGAAATTTAATTATGAAAACGCCATTATTACCGACGACGAAAATGTAGTTAATAAATTCAGAGACGAATTTAAACTTCTATATAATAAAAGTTTAATATTCGCAAACAAGACCGCCTCTACGAAAGAGCATTCCGACTTAACCTCTAAAGAAGAAACCGCTGAAACGGCTTCAACCGACAAGCCTTTAGATTCAAAACCCAACAGCGAAACCACCCATGACACCGGCAATACACAACAAAAGTTTTTGAAAATATCTTTCAATGAATTTGACAAAATCTTCGGCGGCGACAACGCAAACAATCTTACAAAAGCCGAATTAAAAGATTTATGGAACAGCAAATTTAAAGGCAAGCACATAAAATGGAAAGGCAAAGTGTGTTATAAAGGCGTAAGCCTTTACGACTGGAATAAAGTGGGGATTACCCATAAAAATGGCAAAGCGGACGTGCAGCTGATGTTTGACCCTGCAAAAAAAACAAAAGTGCAACGTATCAGGACAGGCAACGAATTGACCTATACAGGGAAACTTGATTCGTTAAGAGGCTTTAGCTCGCCATATAAAGTCATAGACGCCGACACTGCAGATTGAAAAAACGTTTTATTTTTTAGTTTTAGCGCTCACATTAAACTGCGACAAAGCGTTTTTAAAAATTTAAATCCTAATTTTTAAAGCCCGGTAAGACTCTATTTTTTACGACGGCTCGGCAAAGCATCAGGCCTTTCCAGACCGCTTTTTACAATATGTTTATCCATATCATACCTCTCTTTAAGCTCGTCAACAACAGTGCCTTTCCACATAGGTATCTTTAAAAAGTACGCCGCCCTGGCAATCATTTGATACGCAACCGGGGACGTTATGAAAATAAAGATAATAAGCATAACCCCTTCAACAATTACCCAGGTTTCCGCAAAATATACACAAACGGCAACCATTATTAAAACCACGCCGAAAGACGCGCTTTTAGTTGCGGCCTGCATTCGTGAAAACAGATCGGGAAAACGCAAAACACCTATTGACGCTATCAACATAAACAAAGAGCCGGTGATCATGAAAAAGCAAACTATTATATCTCTCATCTAGCCCCCCTCTTCTCCAAATATTTAGCAAAAGCCACTGTGCCTAAAAAACCTATTAGAGCCAGCACAACTGCAGGATCTAAAAATGTTTTCTGTTTTGTCAATATTGTGTAACAGGCTATCATACCTATCACCGCAGTGCCCGTCATATCAAGAGCCACAACACGGTCAGGCACCGAAGGCCCTAACGCCAAACGTATCAATATCAATACCATTGACACAAAAAGCGTGAAAAAGACGAATATAACCGTTCCGCTTATTAAAGTTAATTCTCCAAACATTATCGCAACAAATCTTTCCCTTTTTTAATAATGCCTACCTTAAGCTCTTGACGCAAAAGTTCAAGGTCGTCAATATACAATGCGTGAATATAAAGAACACGCTTATCCTGCGACACATCCAGGCTCATTGTTCCGGGCGTCATTGTTATCAAATTAGACACAAATAGAACCTGAAGATCATTTTCAGCGTCAAGAGGCACTGCAAGCACTCCCGGACGCATATGGTAACTTGGAGTTACAACATCATGCGCCACTTTTATGTTAGATAAAAACAGCTCTTTAATGTAAAACAACAAAAAGCTTATGCCGTGCGGAATGCGAATTAAAATTTTCAAGAGTACGGTTGTCATGCTCCCCCTCCAAAAACAGCGTTAATATATGCTGTGGAATCTAACAATTGTTCAGCCGCGCGCATGGAAAACTCGAAACACAGCTGGAACGCCAAACCTATGAATATAGTAATCATTGCAAGGAAAACTATGGGTATTATAAGCGCCGCGCTTGGTTTGCAGGTCTTTTTAGGGGTCTTACTCTTGCCGGTTTCATCTTTATCCGGCGGTTTCTTCCAAAAGGCCTCGTTCCATATTTTAGTCATTGACAACAGCGTTAATACGCTAACAATTAAAGCCACTGCGACAATCCAGTAATCCTTTGTTTCCAGGCCCGCCTTAATTAACGTAAATTTAGCAAAAAAACCTGATAATGGCGGAATGCCGGCCAATGAGAAGGCAGGTATAAGAAAAAGAATGCTCAGCCATGGATATTGGCGATAAATACCCCCCAATTTTTTTAGATCATCGGTGCCTCCTATAAGATTAGTGACACCGCTAACCAGAAACAGGTTCGTCTTTGCTATAATATTGTGAATAATGTAAAAAACCGCGCCCGCAAGGGCCAAAGGGCTAAACAATGCCAATCCCATAATCATATAACCTATTTGACTTATTATGTGAAAAGAGAGCAACCGCCTGATATTATATTGCGCTACCGCCCCCAACACGCCTGTAACCATGGTAGTTGCGGCTATGCCAAGCAATAACCAGCGAGTAAACCCCTGATCCTGGGTAAAAATTAATGTAAAAGTCCTTATAATGGCATAAACGCCTACTTTTGTAAGCAGCCCCGCAAAAACGGCGGACACAGCCACCGGCGGTCTGTGGTAGGAAGCCGGCAACCAGAAAAACAGAGGGAAAACCGCCGCTTTTATTCCAAACGCAATCAAAAACAGCATAGATGAACTGTTTACCAAATACGATTGAGAGCTTCCGCTTATTTTAATTGAAAGATCGGCCATATTCAACGTGCCCACTTTGCCGTAAAGTATGCCCAGGCCTGCTAAAAAAAACATAGACGACACGAGATTTAACGTAACATACTTTAGAGCCGCTTCAATTTGCCCCTTCTCCCCGCCTAAAGCCATAAGGACAAACGAAGAGATAAGCAAAACCTCAAACCAGACATAGAGGTTAAAAATATCTCCCGTTAAAAAGGCCCCGCATACGCCCATCAGCATAATGTGCAATAAGGGGAAATATCCAAATTTAATCCTGCGTTCATCTATATTCGCCAATGAATATAACGCCACGGCAAACCCTATCACCCCGGCGACCGCGACCATTATGGCGGAAAAAAGATCCGCCACAAACGTTATCCCGTATGGAGCCTGCCAGCTCCCTATTTGTTCCGCTTGTATGCCGCCATTATTAACTCTCCACAGCAATATTAGACCAACCGCCAATAACCCTGCGGCCCCAACAACGCCGAGCGCCTTCTGAACAACTATCCATCGTCTTAATAAAAACGAAATTATAGCCGTAACAAAAGGAATCAATATCGGCAATAATATAAGAATATTCATATGTTAATAATGCCTCTCCATTAAATCGTCTATATCATCCGTCCCAACAGTCTTAAAAGTCCGTTTTATCAAAACAAGCGTAAACGCCAGCACGCCGAAACCGATAACAATTGCGGTCAAAATCATTGCCTGAGGCAACGGGTCCGCGGCGGAAGCTGCGGCAACCTCCTCTTTTGCTTGCACTAGAGGAGGAGAGGCGGGGGTTAACCCGCCCGCAACAAAGATGAGGAGGTTGCCGGCCGTGCTTAGAAATATCAATCCAATAATAAGCTTCACAAGGCTTCTGCGCAACATAGAATACATACCAGCCGCAAACAGCGCCCCAATCACAAATGCCAATACAGTTTCCATAATATTTATTAATCTGAAAGTTCTGAAAGGGAAAAAATTATAGTTAACGTTACTCCCACCACCACTAAATAAACGCCGAGATCAAACATAACCGGCGTTCCAAAATGAAATTCACCTAACACGGGAAGGTGTACCTCTCCCCATTTGCTGGTCATAAACGACGTTTTAGTGAAAAAAGAGATTATTCCGCTGGCAACCGCCGTTAACAGACCAAACCCAATTAAAGAACGCGGATCAATTTTAAGTTTTTTTCTGGCGGCATCTACGCCAAAAGCAATTGAGTACAGTATAAATGCGCCTGCGGCAAGCAAGCCGCCAATAAATCCCCCGCCCGGATTATTATGACCTCTCATAAGCAATGCCACTGAAAAAAACAGTATTACCGGCATTAAATAACGTGTTGCAATTGACAAGAGAATAAGATTCATTTGAGTTTACACCTATCAGCATCCATTTGAAGTTTAAGCAACGCATAGACCCCAATGCCGACAACACCCAGCACTGTAATCTCGCCCATTGTGTCAATCCCTCTAAAATCGACAAGAATAACGTTTACAATGTTGCGGCCATGCGCTAATTTAAGACTATTTTTTTCAAAATACTGGGAAATTTTGGGATACAGCTGAACGTTTGACGCTTTTAACACCAAGGCAGTCATAACACCACCAAAAGCAACGGAAAGAACCGCGTCTCTTATACGCGATTTAAGGCTTGACAATTTTGCAAACCGGGGCAAGTGATAAACTACCAGGATAATTAAAATAACCGTTAACGTCTCAACTAAAATTTGAGTAAGAGCCAAATCCGGGGCGCTATACAACACATATATTAACGACACGCAAAAACCAACAACCCCCAACGAAATAACCGCCGTCAACCTCCCGTCCGAGAGCACCGCGATTACCATTGCAACTATCATGAAAACGCCCAATGCCACTTCATAAAATTTCACCTCTCCAAAGTTGACAAATTGTTGAACACCGCCAATCTGCAGCAGTTTGTATGAAAGGAGGACTGTAGCCACTGAAAATATAGTTAACAAATAGTATCTCTGGTATCCGCTTTGTATCGTTTTAGTCTGAAAACGCGCAACCACAAATAACCAATCGTAAAGACTCTTATACCATTGCGATGGCCCAAAACGCGAAACAAAGCCTAATTTGCCGGCAAACTCAATTATTGCGCGTCTAAATATGAAAACGCTAAAACCGCCGGCCACCGTGACGGCGCTAAGCGCCAACGGCAGATTAAAGCCATGCCATAAGGCTAAATGCATATGCACATGCTCGCCCGCGACAGCTGAAGCAGCGGGAGCAAAAATAACATCTTCAAGCAAACCAGGCATCAATCCAAATATCAAACCCAATCCGGCCAGGATAGCAGGCCCAACTAACATGCTAAACGGAGCTTCATGCGCTTTGTTCGGCAAAAGATTGTAACTCTTGATAAACGGCCTTACACCAGCAAGCCAAATAGCCCCAAACATAAAAATATTTGCGCACACCGAAGCTCCTGTAATTACATATGACACGCTCTTCGCCGATGAACCGGCTTCGTAAAGCAACTCTTTCCCCACAAAACCAAAAAACGGAGGCAGCCCGCATGCTGAAAGCGTCGCCAATCCGGCTACTATAGCTGTAACCGGCATATATTTACGCAACCCTCCAAGCTTATTTATGTCCCGCGTGCCTGCGCCATGGTCAACAATGCCTGCTATTAGAAACAACGAAGCTTTGTACAATGCATGGGCAAAGAGAAAAACCATAGCAGCTTTAAGGGCCAAATGCGTCCCTAACCCCACCAGCATAGTTAAAATACCGAGCACACACACCGTAGAATAAGCCAAAATCTTCTTAAGATCAGTTTGATGTATGGCCATATATCCGCCAACCACCATTGTAACGGCGCCGGTAAAAGACACGGCATAGAACCAGACCTGAGTTTCGCCCAGCACAGGATTTAAACGCGCAATTAAGAAAACGCCGGCTTTAACCATGGTAGCGGAGTGCAGATATGAGCTAATCGGCGTGGGAGCCTCCATAGCTCCAGGCAACCAAAAATGAAATGGAACTTGCGCCGACTTTGTAAACGCCCCCGCAAGCACAAGTATTAAAATAGGAATGTAAAGAGGATTATTGCGAATCAAGTCGCCGTTATTCAACAAATCACTAAACTCGTAACCGCCGGCAACATTGCCCATCATAATAAACCCGGCAAGCAGAGCAAGCCCTCCTACGCCTGTTACCAACAAGGCTTGCAATGCGGCAAAGCGCGCTTCTTCCCGTTCGCAATTATATCCAATTAGGAAATAGGACGTAACGCCCGTCAATTCCCAAAAAACAAAAAATGTTATAAGGTTGCCAGATAACACAACTCCCAGCATTGAAGACATAAACATCAGGATATAGATATAGAACCGGCCAAGATAAATATGCCCCGCCAGATAAATAGACGCATAAATTATCACAAACGCTCCAATTCCGGTAATTAGCAACGCAAAGAGCAAGCCTAAACCGTCAATGTAGAACGAAAGGTTTATTCCTAAACCGGGAACCCAATTATACGCCGCCGTTACAACTTCCCCATGCCTAATATGTTTAATAAGAGAGGCGAAATAAACCAGAAGTGAAAACGGCAACACGGAAATAACCCACCCCGTGTATCCCCGAACGCCCCGGTTAATAAACGGCGCAATTACCCCCAATCCAAACCCTGAAAATACAGCGGCAATTATACCCATATAAAAAACCTAATATAAAGACTATAAAGACAAAGCAACGTTTAATACATAATAACTATTACATCAGTTTGCAGCTAAATTAGTTTGTATTCGTTTATGGCAATATAACATCACTAATGTGATAATATAAGACAATCGGCAGGATGTTATGCGGGATTATAAAATTTTAATGCGTGAATCACAAGGAAATTTAGCGTAAATTGCGCCAATTACAACAATGTTGATTTGTCTTTGTAATTTTTAAACGCATAAGCTTATAAAATCTTGAAGTTTTGTAAAAAACATTGCCGGGGATATCACGGAAAGGAGGTCCAAAAGTGATATCCCCTTTTGCAAGCGGCATGGCAATGGTAAACAAGCCTAGGATTTTTGTAAATATTGTTTATAACTAATGTTGGGTTAGTTTATGGCGGCTTGCCTTTTTAATTATCGGGAAAAACCTTAAAACCCGTCAAATACATATGATGCTAATTTTTTATTAAACGTCTTCAGCCCCTTCATCGCCCTCTCCGCCTTCTTTGGCAATCTCGCCTACATGCTGAGAGCCGGAATCGATATGAACAGAGTCTTCCAATTTAGAAGTATATATTCTGCCGTCTCCACCCTCGTCCGTTCTGCCGGTTATTTTAATAGTGTCTACA
The DNA here is from genome assembly GCA_021777105.1 of Candidatus Anammoxibacter sp. Taxonomy (GTDB): domain Bacteria; phylum Planctomycetota; class Brocadiia; order Brocadiales; family Anammoxibacteraceae; genus Anammoxibacter_B. Next base: position 84,541 of record JAIQZQ010000095.1, on the reverse strand, counting down.
ACTTCATCCGCTTTCTCATCCGACACGACAAGTTCTAATATCGTCCTTTCTACATTTTCCATTCGTTCATGATAAACGTGGCCTCTATAAACCCTTTTGCTAACTTTCTTTATTTCTCCATATCCATTAATTTTCCATGTTGTAATTCCGTGAAACCCTAACTCCTGCAATTTATCTTTTACTTCAACCGATCTTTCCGGCCTTAAAATCGCTTTAATCAATTTCATAATTACACCTTTATTCTTTCTATCTATATAATAAAGATAAATAAACTAATGAACAAACAGTATATGGTTAACAATTTTTTCATGAAAAACTTGTTAAAATATACAAAGAGAAATGTATTAATGCAAACTTTATTTAAAATATATAATAAGATTTTGCTTGTATAACCTTAATTCATATAAATAATTATTTATCGATTGTAATTCAGTCATTAAACAGTGTATATAGCTATTATATTAAGACTTACGCATATTAATAATAATATCAATATCATGCTAATCTAATATATCCGGTTAAAATATGACTAATCATAATTATTTTTTAATTGTCATTGATATTCAGTTATATTATTATGTTCAAAATAAATATTTATACTTGTTTTAATTGATTTTAATCACAAAAAAATACAACTTACGTTTCAGCCACGAGCAACACAGAGAGTAAAAAAGCAAAATAAGGGAATTTGCCGGAAACAGAAAAGAAAGAGCCCGGATGAAAAAACACAAGACCAAGTTACAACTGGATAGCGAAATTGCAAAGCTAATTGTTAAATATTGGCCGGAATTCAAATCGCAACAGTTCCTGGCCGACAAGCTACAAGTGAGCCAGTCCCAAATATCCAGATGCTTAAAAATGTGGGACAAACATTATCCCATAAAAATCGAAACAGCCGAAGCAAGAGATTACGGCCTGGAAGATGAGCTTAAATCCTTATACAACCTTGAAAAAGTCATTGTTTTAAAAAACAAAGACGTGCACCTTAATACGTATTACAAACAGATCGGCATGCAAGCCGCGGACCTTCTAACCGGCATAATACCTGAGATAATTGATAAAAGGGAACGCGGACAGGCGGCTGACAGCGCGGAAACCGACATAGACACGCTGCAAAAACCATCTCTACGAATTGCGGGCTCAGACGGCAATAATGTTTTATCATGCATAACCCACCTAACAAACGACCTTATAAATACAGACTTGCAAATAGAAGTAATGCCCACAATCGCTTTAAGATCTAAGCGTCTAATCGAGCTTTCACCGGTTCACTCAATGTCGCAGTTGTTAAATATGAAGCCTAACGTAACAGTAAACAACTTATACCAACTACCGGAAATAGAAATAGATAATTTTGATCAAATGACGCATTTGGTCAAACAGCGCATTGTCACAGACCATAGGCTTAAATTTAATTATAATATCTGCAAAAACGATATAGTTGTTTTAGGGGTTGAAAATGTCAAAGGCCGCCTTTTTACCAAAGGTTTTCCACTTTTTGTGGAAGATATGGGGCTGAGCGATATAATCAGAAAACTTGACATACGCGGGGAACTATCATTTTCCCCATTCAACCCCAGACACGGTTTTCTTTTTCATTATTTGAGAAATAAAGTGTTTGCAATTAAGAATCAGGATAGCTGCATGGATGAGGCTTACGAGGAGTGGGAATTCAAATATAGCATGGACGACCAGGTAGACTTGCTTAGAAAAATAGCAGTAATGGGAAAATCCATAGACATAAAAGACCTTTTCTCCGTTGCAAGGTTATACTGTTCAATATTCACGTTAAACATTTGCGAATTTGAGCAATCGGATATTAAAGCCAAAGGGAAGCCTAAACCGTTTATTCTTATTGTGGCCGGCGGAGCAAGTCAAAGAGCCGAACCATTGAGATACATATTAGGCAGGTTTAAAAGGAAAGACGGGAATATAATTGACGGCCTTGTAACTAGTAGTTTTGTCGCAAAAAAGGTAATCGAGTCATATAACAAAAACACGGACTAAGGGACCGCTCAAAAATAACTTCGGTTTATTTGGTCGTACTTTCACATTATCTTTGCGGGATATTCAATCGTCAAATTCTCACGTAGCTAAGGCTACGCTACGAATTTGACTCAATCATATCTCACAAATCTAACGCAAAATTACAGCCAAAAAACCGAAGTTATTTTTGAGCGGCCCCTTAGAGCCGGCAAAAAAATGCTTTTGCATGACATTGCAAGGCCATATGGGGAACTAAAAATATAATGACAGAAGAGATAACATATGTAATTGGACATAAAAACCCGGACACGGATTCGATCTGTTCCGCCATTGCATTTACGGAGCTAAAAAAAGCGGAAGGCATTAAAAATGTAGAGGCCGCCCGAGCCGGCGATATCAACCCTCAAACTTCATTTATCCTGGATTACTTTAAAGTCGCCCCGCCAACTTACCTGCCCAATGTGTTTCCACAGGCGCAAGATATTATGAGCAGAAATATTATTACAGTAGAAAAAAAGACTCCGCTCATAGAAGTAATGGAAATATTTAAGAATAAAAATGTCCGCCACATACCTGTTGTTAACGAAGACTTGATCCCTGATGGAGTTTTAACGCCAATGGATATGGCATACATGAACATCGCCATGCTTGAAGAAAAGGTGTCAAGAGTTGTATTCACCTCCCTTGCCAATATAGTCGCGACATTAGACGCGGATATTCATGTTGACTTATTAGGATATAGCGAACGAAATTTTTCCGTTTATATCGGCGCAATGGAAGAAGCCTCGTTTTTAAAAACGCTTGGCGAAAAAGACCCTAGAAAATGCATAGTAATAGTCGGCGACAGGGTAAACATCCAACATATTGCGGTTCAAAAAAAGATAAGCCTGCTTATTGTCACCGGAGGCCTGTACGTATGCGACGATATTAAAGAAGACGCTAAGAAAAACGGCGTTAGCATTATCACATCCCCTTATGATTCAGCCACGACAGCGCAGCTTGTCAGGTTGAGCGCGCCGGCCTATAAATTATGCAACAAGAATTTTGCGCAGGCATCCCCCGACGACCTTGTTGAAGATATTAAAAACCGGATAGCTAATATTGAAAGCCGCGGCATTGCAGTAATAGGCGAAGATAAAAATATATTAGGCATTATTACAAAGAGCGATATATTAAAACCATCGCAAAAAAGCCTTATCCTGGTTGATCATAATGAAATCTCGCATGCCGTAGACGGCGCGGACACGGTTGAAATAAAAGAGGTTGTAGATCATCACAGGATTGCTAATTTCCACACTTCACGACCTATCACTTTTACATGCGAGCCGGTAGGAAGCTCCTCAACTCTAATTGCCGAGAAGTTTATGTATAAATCTTTAACAATTCAAAAAAAGGTCGCCGGCCTTCTCCTTGCCGGTGTTTTATCAGATACGGTTATACTAAAATCACCAACTACAACAACACGCGACATTAAAATAGCCGAATGGCTTGAAGAAAAATCCGGCATAAATTACATTACGTTTGGAAGAGAAATATTTAACGCAACCTCAAGCATTAAAAACCAGGGCCCCTATAAAGTTGTAAATGGCGACTACAAGCTCTTTGAAATCAAAGGCAAGAAATTGGGCATAGGACAAGTAGAGACTATCGGTTTTGACGAGTTTTATAATGAAAAAGACAACTTAATGAAAGAATTGGCTAAAATCAAAGATAAAAAAGGGCTGGAGCTTTCTTCGCTCCTTATAACAGACATTGTTAAGGAAACTTCTCTTTTACTAACAGTGGGCGATAATAAAATCATAAGCAATTTTGACTATCCAAAAATTGAAGATAATGTATATGAGTTAAATAATGTGTTGTCCAGAAAAAAACAGGTAGTGCCCCACCTCATAAATTTATGTAATGAAATTTATTAAAACCGGATTTTTCGATTTATGCTTTTAATAAACACTCACATTTGCGCTGTTTATTTCAAAAACTATTTTACATCATCTAATTTTCTGATAAAATATTACGTGGTTTAATTTAACCAATATCTAATGACAATTTGAACGTTTCTTGATTAACTTTTAAATACTATTTCTGGCAGGTAAATGATTTTAGTATAATAAGATAGCTCACGCCTTCCGCTTTTAAACTGTAAATATAAATGGTTTACATTTGAAATAAACCATTTATAATATTTTACTGAACTCTATTTATTTTTACACAGAAAATAATGTATAAGATAAGAGATTACGAATTTACCACGTTTAAGACCATCGCCGATCTTCACAAGTCTAATTATGCGGCATTGACAAACATGCCTAATCTGGGGATAAAATATTGCCCGAACACTGACTTTGAAACAGAGTTCCATATTTTATGCGATTTAGATCATGAGCAAATACCAAAAGCTTATGGACACGGACAAGATATGCTCTATGAAGACGGCAAAGAGGTATTGAGGCAATACTTCATAGTCCTTGACCATCTTACGGACAGGGCATTGATCAGATATTTCCGTGAAAAAGGGGACGAAATGAGCCCTAAACAGTTGCAGACAAAGGTTAAATGTTTTATAAGCGTTTGCAATCCTTTAGAGTATGTGCATTCACAAGGTTATATACACTGCGATATCAAACCCGGACATTTCATGGTCAACCCGAAAACCAATGTTATCTATTTAATCGACTTTGAGCTTGCTATAAAAAAGGGAGAGATTGTTAAAGGTTTTAGCAAGGATTATTCCTCGCCGGAATATTGCGCGCTAATAGAAACATTTAAGAACGCGCCTGATGACGCCGACTTAGAAGCAATCGCCGCCGACTTTGGGCTTGATGAAAGGACGGATATCTACTCATTTGGAACTGTTATGTATGAACTGATAACGGATAAAAAGTGGAGTGAAACAAAATTGCCGCCACAAACTTTTAACAAATTTGTTTCACCTCAATTGGAAAAAATTGTATTAGCGGCCCTTGAAGAGGAGAAGTCAAACAGGATTTCATCTGCTCAAGAGCTAAGGCTGGCCTTAAAAGAGGTTTTATAGTTTATGTTTTTTAATAATATTGCCTCCTCGTAAGCTCCATCAAATAACATTGTTTACAATATTAAAATACGACATCATATGAATAAAAAATATATATACTCTTCATATTCCTCGTTTTTCCATCCGCGTTTGATATTTAAACTTTTTTGCTTCTGCGTTATATCAACAATTTCAACTCATACAATATGCTTTGCCGGCACAGATGCTACATTTTCGTTAAAAAACATTGCACATGACCCTATTATTTTAGCAATGAGCGACAACGGCAATCCAGTAGCCAAAATTACCAGCGATAAAGAAGCCGGCTCTTTAAATAATCATGATTTAAATTTTGTTAAAATATCATTTGATGATCTAATGAAAATGTTTGGCGAAAAGAGCAACCTGACAAAGGACGAAAAGAAACAGATATGGAACGACAACTATAGAGGCAAATATGTGGAGTGGACGGGGAGTGTAAAATACAAAGGTGGCAGCATTCACGACTGGAATAAAGTAGGAATAAGCCACACAGGAGGCGAAGACGCCGATGTTCAGTTAAAATTTAACTGGAGAAAACGCGAAAAAGTTGAGCAATTAGAAACCGGCGAAACAATAATCTATACCGGCAAATTAACGTCAATACGATGGGGAAGACAACCTTTAAAACTAACCGGCGCCGACATTATTTTTCAAAACCAGAAATAAATAGGAACTTAAAGGCAATGGCATGAAAAACATAGACAAAATCATCGATTTAGCCATAGAGGAAGATATTGGAGATGGAGATTTGACTACAAATTGTCTTGTCTCAAATGAAGCTTCAATTAGCGGAAAATTTATTGCAAAGGAAGCCGGTGTAATTGCGGGGCTGCCTTTTGTTGAACGCATATTTTCACGATTTGAAGATATGGCTTCTTTAGAGTTTTATGTAAAAGAGGGCCAACTTATTAAGACCGGCGATTTGATAGCCGGTATAAGCGGAAACGCCAGGACAATTTTAACCTACGAAAGGCTCGCTTTAAACTTCTTGCAACGTTTGTCCGGCATTGCGACGCTGACAGCGCAATATGTCAAACACGCTGAAAAACAAGGCGTTATGATTGTTGACACAAGAAAAACTACGCCGGGGTTGCGTTATATGGAAAAATACGCGGTAAAAACCGGGGGTGGGGAAAACCATCGCATGGGACTTTATGATCAGGTTTTAATAAAAGATAATCATTTAAACCTTTTAAATAGGGGAAAAACCGGTTATTCCAAAGCGATAACGTCTATCCGTAAAGAAATACCGAGTAATACCCTGATAGAGATAGAGGTAGATCAGGTCGAGAATGTAAACGAGGCTTTAGAAGCTGGGGCGGATATAATAATGTTTGACAATATGAAAGCTTCGCAAATTACTAAGTCATTAAATATTGTAAAAGAGTGGCAGCTTAAAACCGGCGGAAAGAGACCTTTGATTGAGGTATCAGGAAATGTCACACTTGACAATATAGACGATATTATCCAACCGGGCATTGACAGAATAGCGATAGGCGCTATTACACACTCAGCAAAGGCGTTAGACATTTCATTACAATTCGATGATTAATATATTTAATTCGGAGCGGCTTCCTGTTTTAAACTAGTTAGTATTGTGTTTGCTTCTTTATTGTCTTTATCAAGAGCTAAAATACGATTGGCAATGGCTTCGGCTTGTTGCTTATCCCCTTGTATTAAATATATTTTTGCAATATTTTCTAAAAACGTTGTATCTTCAGGTCTTAATTCCGAGCCTTTTGAAATAGTTTCTATAGCTTCTTTGTACATGTTCATTTGCGCGTAAAGCGTGCCAAGATTATTATACAATGCAGGCCTGGCAGGGTCTGTTACAATAGCCTCTTTATAAGCCAAAATCGCTTTGCCGAGATCGTTTTGGACTGTAAAGATTTTTCCTATCTTATCCAGATACTCAACTTTTTTAGAGGGGTCTACCTGAATTAATAGAACATATTCACTAATGGCCTCATTATAAAGTTTATTGGTTGCGTATATTTCCGCCAGATTCTTCCGTTTTGCGATATCCCCGGGGTTTAAATCTATTGATCTTTTAAGATACGGTATCGCTTCTTCATATTTTTTTTCAAGCAAGAACAAATTAACTATATTGTCCAGAGCGGCTTTGTTTTTTGGATCTATTTCCAACGCCTTTTTAAATTCTATATACGCGGCTTCCTTGTTGTCCCTTTTCACATAATAGAAACCTTTGGCGTTAAGAAACGGCGCTGTTGGAGACAGCCCTGGAAGCATTTCATCGTAAACCGTTTTAGCTTTGTCCAGTTTATTTTGTTGTAGATATATTCTTGCCAATCTATCAGCAAAACCAACGCTGGTTGGGCGATTAATAACCGAGTTTTCCATAGCTTCAGCCGCTAAATCCATCTTTCCTGTTTTTATATAACATGTGGCCAGGTGATTGTAAACGTCTGGTTGAAAAGCATCTCGTTCTAAAGATTTCTTGTAAAACCCTATAGCCTCGCCTAATACGTCTTCGCCGTGATCCTGCGCCAAAAGATAGGCAACATTGCCCAAAGCAAAAAATGAGAGATAATGTTGCGGTATAATCTGTAAATTTTTATGCGTCAAATTTACAACTTTATCCAACCAAACGCGGTCTTTAGTCTTTCCGGCCATTGTAAAGTAAGCGTTTGTTAACATGTCTCGGTAATTAACTTCAAACGGGTTAAGGTAAATCGCCTCCTCATAATATCTAATCCCATTATCCAGATCGCCGCCACCAACATGTTTTCTCCCCTTTTCCATAAACATATCGCCTCTATACCAATTCACCGTATGCACAATTATAAAAGCCAAAACACAAACAGCAAGAGTAGAGAGCAAGATCTTTCTTAGAAAAAAATCGGGAGCATTAACAATTGAGCGCATTTTGGAATGTAGATCTGTTATGCGCCTCTGACTATAATTAAACGTTTGAACTTGCGTGTAACGCACAACAACAGCAGTCAAAGCAAGTATAGTCCAGAACAACGCGACAATTGGCGTGTTTCCAAAACTAAATTCATTTTGAACTATATAGCCTACAATCCCCGATCCAAAGCTTACAATTAAAAGCCTGCTATCGACAAGCTTTAAACCGTCGCCTACAAACGCAACCTGGGTTTGATTGCCTGCGGCGCGAGCCGGAGCCCCCTCTATATTTTTTCTTGATTTAATAAATTTCCATACCATCCAGAAATACGCCAAAACAAGCCAGATATATGTTACAAGCCCAATAGCCCCTCTGGCTACGGCATGTTCAAGAATGTCGTTATGAATTCTATCATGTCTCGGCCAATACCCGTCGGTCTTTCTCCTGGTAAACACTTCCGATAGATGTTTTTGATACACTATCCCCAATGCATCCGGCCCTACGCCTAATAAAGGATATTGGTTAAAAACTTTTAGCCCGTTTTTAAACTGGTAATATCTGTTGAAAGAAGAGCCCGATAATTTATCCGCAAGAAAGAACCTGTCGTTAGGCGCTTTTTTAACCGGCCCGGCAGCCTCTTGTGCTTTAACGGCTTCTTCTTGCTTTTCCCCATTATTTTCAGAACCGGCGCCTTTTTCAGCAAACGATATCTCTTTTGCAAAATAACCAAAAACCGACGATGAAGGCCGCACGCTATAAAATGTGCCGATTATTATAAAAAGCCCAAACATTATTGATAATTTAAGCCAATAGGCCCGTCTTCTCTCTTTTCCTATAAATATAACAAAAAGGGGCAGAAGCGTCATAAGTCCCACAAAGCAAGCCCTGGTCTTTGTATGCCAAAACATTGTGTAGATTAAAAGAGCGCAAATTCCATAACCTATGTCTTTAAGCAATCGTTTATTACTCCCAGATTTCCCGGTCGCGCCGTTTTTGCCCTTTGCGTCTGTTTGGTAACCAAGATACAAGGCCAACGACATCGGCAATATTGTTATCAAAAACGCAGAATAAAAAACAGGATTTCCAAATGTTGAAAATATTCGCTCAAGATTTGTAAGACTCCACGAAAAAGGATCCTTACCGAAATATTGCAGAAAACCATATCCGGATGTGACCACCGCCGTGCCTACCACAGCATTAATTACTATGTTTAATTTACGGGCATTATTTACAAATGTTACAAACGCAAAAAATAGGAAGATATATGCGACAGTCTCTATAAGGCCTTCAAACCTTTTATATGTGCCAAAAAGACTGACTATTGGGTTGATGGAAAGTATAGTTGCGATTATTATGATAGATATAAACGCTAATATCGGCAAATCAAGGTCTGTGCGCGGAAATCTGAAATTCCATTCAAAAATGATTTTAATAAGCCATATCGTCATTATAAAAAGACATGGAAACAGCATGGCCATCACTTTGCTTAGATCAAAAACGCTATACAACCTTACATCAAAAAACAAAGGAACCGCAAAAACCACCAAAACCAACAGCCCTATAACAGCAACGTCACAATATCGCGATATTTTCATAATAAAATCTTGCTCAAAACATTAAAGACAGAAATTTAACATATTAATTTAGTTTATACTCAAAAGCATTAGGTTATCGAAGTTAGTCAATTAATAAAAGGCTAAAGCCTAAACTCCGGCACGTCAGAGGTTGTTGAAATTTACCATTTATGGTTTTATTTCATTGCGTTTGAATAACAATACGCATATATTATTTTTCGCAAACTTGATTTGTTTGAGTATGTTTAAACTCTTTTATTGCCCTTTTCCAAATAGAATAACTTTTATTGTTTGCAACAATATAACACAGTCTAGAATAAAAGACATATTTTTAATATAAAACAGATCATATTTTAGCTTCTCTTCTGTTTGTTCCGACGACGCCGTATAAAGGTATTTAGTCTGCGCCCATCCGGTAATGCCTGGTTGCGCATACAAACGTTGAGTATAAAAAGGTATGTTTACCTCATATTCTTTTATAAACACTTCTCGTTCAGGCCGAGGGCCTACAAGGCTCATATCCCCTTTAAAGACATTATAAAATTGAGGCAACTCATCAAGCCGCCATTTGCGCAATATCTTTCCAACCCCGGTTATCCTGCTATCCCGGCCTTGAGCAAACACGGCCCCAGTTTCCTTTTCCGCATCCTGAACCATGGAACGAAACTTGATCATTTTAAAAGGCTTGGCATTTCTGCCAAGCCTTTCCTGAACATAAAAAACACTCCCCTTTGACCCGGCTTTTATCAATGTAATAATGAATGGTATTATAGGCAAGAAAACAAGCAATATCAAAAAAGATAAAAATAAATCCATAGCGCGTTTAATCGTCTGGACGTGGAATTTTGATTGCATTGTTAAATTATTTAACAGCCACAAATAATCAATATTATCAAACGGTATTTTCCCGGTCAACCCCTCATATAGAGTCGGCATATCTGTGACGTTAACGCCGTTCTGCGAGCATTTTATTAACGCTTTTATCAAATCCGTGTTCTTTTCGCGCGTAATTGCAACCACTATTTGCGAGATTTTGTGTTTTTCAATAATCTCAGGCAAATCATTTGTGCCGCCCAGGACGGGAACTCCGTCTATTATTGAGCCAACTTTTAATTTGTCGTCATCAAGAAAGCCGATTATGTTTAATCCATACCCTTTTACCTTTTTGATCTGCTCAAGAATAGTTCCGCCGGAACAGCCGGCTCCAAAAATGACGCCCCTGGTCTGAAACTGAGGCTTATGCGTTAAATGGCTATAAAAATACCGCCAGGAAACAAGGAAGATGGGAATCAATATTCCATTTATTAAAAAGATGCCCCTGCCCAATCTTAGAGACCAATTAACATAAAAACAGAATGTCACAATGATAAAGGCCACGATAGACGCGGAAGCTATAGTCCATATATGCGTGGGCGACCTAAAATCTTTCCTAAAGTCATACAATCCCGCCATATAAAAGGCGAATAAATAAATCACGCTGGTGACGATGAATGCGGAATAATTGTTTACTATATAGTTTAAACCGTTATGAACTCCTATTCGGCTAATTGACGAAATAAATATTGACCCAATTACGATAATTAAATCAACATATACTAATAAAACTTGCTTTTTTAAAGTTGCGATTCTAATCATTTTTCCAATATATTAACTATTCTCTCAGCGGCCTTCCCGTCCCAGAAAGTTGGGACTCTACCGCCTTTGGCTTCTTCATTTAAAATTTTAAGGCTTTCGTTAATAATGGTTTCCGTATTATTACCTACAAGAGTATTTGTCCCTTCCAAAGCGGTTATTGGCCTTTCCGTATTTACCCTAAGTGTTAAACAAGGCACGCCCAAAACAGTAGTCTCTTCTTGAAGCCCACCGGAATCAGTTAATACAAATTTTGAATTTGACACTAATTTCAAGAAATCAAGATATCCCATCGGCGCGGTTGTAATTAAATTCTTTAATGAACGCATTTCATCGCTCAAACCATATTTTTTAATATTTTCCACAGTTCTTAAATGGATTGGAAACACAATGCCGATATGTTTAGAAAGCTCTTTCAGCGCTTTAAATATTGCAGCAAGGTTGTCCCTGTTATCCACATTAGAGGGGCGGTGCAACGTAATAGCCGCGTAATCTTTGTTATCCAATCCCAATTTGTTCAGGATAGACGACTCTTCCGCCTTTTTTTTATGCTGCAAAAGAGTGTCGATCATAACATTGCCGACAAAATGTATCTTTTCCTCCGGTATACCCTCTTTAATAAGGTTTGCATTCGCGCTTTTGCATGTTGTAAACAGGATATCAGACAGTGAATCGGTGACTATTCTATTAATTTCTTCAGGCATTGACCAGTCTAAACTTCTCAAGCCGGCCTCAACGTGAATTATTGAAACGTTCATTTTAGCCGCCACCAGGCTGCACGCAATAGTCGAATTTACATCTCCAACCAGCAGAACCATATCAGGCCTTTCATTTTCGACTACATCCTCAAACCTGGCCATTATCCTGGCAGTCTGTTTTGCGTGCGATCCTGAGCCTACTTTAAGATAAATATCAGGCTCAGGCATATTAAGATCAATAAAAAATGCTTTTGACATAGCATCGTCATAATGTTGCCCTGTGTGAAGCAATATAGGGTCTATCTCCGTGGATTGCTTCATTAACGCAAATATTGGAGCCACTTTCATAAAGTTAGGTCTTGCCCCAACTACATTTATGATTTTTTTTACGCTGTTCGACATTATTATTTATCCCAAAAATTAATCGCTAAAATTTATCAATCTCTATGTCTTCCCGATATTTTTTTATACGATATGAATATTCTGAAGTTTTAATCTCAAAATTCAGCTTCATATTTTTTATTCCGGAATCGAAACTTGAATTTATTTCACAACCGGCTGAAAAATCTGAGAATCCAGAGGTTGAAGGAAAAAGAGCGTACCCAATAGCAGCGGGCAAACAAGTCTCTTTTTCAATTACAATGGCTATATTTCCCCGTTTTTCTCCAAATCCGGATGAATACCAACCCTGAATTTGACCGGCCCCGTCATTTACTTTCTTTAAAGTGATCTCGGACTTAACGCCTTTTTCAGAACTAATTTTAAGCGGAGCCACTTGCAATACGGCATTTTCATCCTTTATCGCAATATTTGCGTGATGATCAAGATCATTGCAGCTATGTTCATGCTTAACCCCGCCTATTTCAACCTCTCTATCAGGGTGCGCATGTATAATATTTTGTATTTTATAACTCTTGTTTACAACCCCGTCCCCATTAATTAAATCAAACACAATCCAAAACAGGTTGTCTATATAAAAAACCATCCTGTGGTGCGACAGGTTATAAAAAGGCGGGAAACCTTTTAAACCGGCTTCGAAAAAAGAGGATTTGCCGTTTATAATACGAAATCGAGAATATAGCAGCCTTGCCCTTCTTGCCACTCCAAATATGCCCCACAACTCTGACTGATCATGCCCATTAATAACAACCGTATTGTGCGCGGCCGTGCCCCTAAAATACTCCCGCCACTTTCCTTTTGAATAGTTATACGCCCCGGAATCTACTATAAACCGTTTGCTTCCTAATGACAGCTCATAACTTAACATATCGGAATGAGAATGTCCAGGTTGGCGAAAAGGGCTCGGTTCTTTATAATTAATTATAAAGAAATGATCTCTTTTTTTATCGCGAATTGCGCAAAACCCGGAATCTTCAAACTGTTGCGTTTCTTGCTGTATGATTTCCGGCTCCACATCTTCGCATTCCCGCGCAACGCTTCCTGCCAAAAGCTTAGTATACAATGTTGGTTCGAAAAATTTATCCGCGTTCTTTAATCCGTTTAGACATGACGCCGCAATTTCGATCAACTCCCCAGGCTTTTTTGCAATACCAAAAGCCGAATCATTAAATAGAGGCATATCATTATCAGGATGAAGAATGTTTATTAAAAACAATGCCATCTTTTTGAGTTTTTTCTCTATTGAACAACTAACATTATTTCTTTGAGCTAAAAGAAACACTTCCAGATAATCCTGCAACACAATCAGATGGTACATTGGGCAACGCTCGTAATGCCCGCCGTCGCCTAATATTTGAATATGCAACCCATTTAACAAAATGGTTTCGCCTTTTGCTTTCCATCTTAAATAGAGGTTTTTCCTTTTACCCTCAGCATTCTGAAAAAACATTCCGGCTAAAAAAAGAGCTTTCCCGTTTTTTAATAAATGGTTCCTGCTTACATGAAATTCTATATTTTTGCTTAAAAATTCACATTGCGCAGCCAGACTATCTTTAAATTTCTCCTCAAAATCCTCATCTTTTCTTATATTGTCCTTAAAAAAAGAGTAAGCATATATCCAGTTTACAATCCTTAAAGAGACGGGATAAGGCTCCCAACCAGGCCCGCATCCTATATGACTGTTTTTAAGTATCCAGTCTTCGGTTAAACGCCTAAATGTATTAAAAAACAAATTCCCTTTTTCAAAAACATGCGCAAGCCCAAGATCAAAAGCGTAATCAAAATAGTGCAAGTTATACAACCACAACCGTTCAACTTCACTGTCTTGCCAATTTATGCTCTTTTTAAAACAAACTGATTTGTTTAAAAATGAAAACTCATTGCGCTCAACTAACGGCTTAAGCTTCTCCCTAAGATTGTTTAAATCATCCCGAACTGCGCCTTCCATGCCTAATTTTTCAGATCTTAAATCAACTTCGCCTGAAAAAGATTCATATTCGTCATTTATTTTTACATTCGCAGCCTTTATTGAATAAAGGACACAAAAAAAGCTTTTAGCCTTTTTATAAACGAGCCTCTTTACTACAAAAAAAATGCGCCATAAGATTTGCTCATAGCGCATAAATTTCATTGAGTGATAATATAATAGAAATTTTTTTAACGTCATTTTTTGATAACCGAAATTAAACTAGATGCTTATCTCTTATTTTTAACTTTTTGATTAATTAGCCAACCGGCATTTTTAAGTTTATTCTCTCCCATTTTTATATCTTTATAAATTTTATCTAAATCATAATCGCATTTTGTAGCATTTGTTTCCCTTATAATCCTTATTTCTTTTATAATATTGCTCATTTCCATTTTTAAAATCATTCAAAACAAATCGGCATTCCCTTTTTAATTGATTCAATAATATTAAAAGTAGTCTGTGTGACTGCAACGCTATCGCTAAAAGGAATTGGAGAATCGTTTCCATTTCTTAAGGCGCCTACAAATTGATTTATCTCCCCTTTATGCCCTTTATCATTTGGAACGCCCCTTATTTTTCGTGTTTTGCCGTTCTTGATTAACGTCGCTGATCGGAAATCGTCAATAACAGCCACCGCCCCATCGCCAAAAATTTCAAGCCGCTCTTTTGGAAATGATTTATCACCGCTTGAAACATATGTTATAGCTCCAATAGAACCGTCTTTAAATTTAAGGTTTATATTTAGATTGTCGTTCACAAAATTGCTATTGCCGGAAACAACGTCCGCGTAAACTTTTACCGGATCGGCTTTAACCAAAAAACGCATCAGATCCACAAAGTGGCAAACCTCCCCTATAATCCTTCCGCCTCCCTCATCCTGGTCATGAACCCAATTATCAGCGGGAATAAAACCGGCGTTAATTCTATAGTTTAACGTTAAAGGCCCTTTTCTGTTTGCAAAAAAATCGTTAACCGCAATTGTAAACGGGCTAAACCTCCTGTTAAATCCAACCAACAATTGTTTGCCCGAAGTTTTCCATACATCAACAACCTTCTCCAACTCATCCATGGACAGAGCCAAAGGTTTTTCAACAAACACATCCTTGCCTTTTTGCAATGTTTCGATAACCAGTTTTGAGTGTAAATTATGCCTAGTGGCAATAATTACCAGATTAATATTTGCGTCATTTAATATCTCATTATAATCCGTAGTACAATATTCAAATTCGTGCTTCTTTGCGTTAATCTTTGCGTTCATGCCGGTGGCGGTTGCCAGCCCTTTAAGGCAAATGTTTTCATTCGCTTTTAAAGCGGGAACCAGCGTAGTTCTAACAAAGTTGCCGGAGCCAATCAATCCCACATTTACTGTTTGCCGCGATGAACCTGAAACGTTTATATCATCTATGCTTAATCTTCGTTCAGAGCTTCTCCAATCTTTATATTCAAAAATGACCCCCAGCAAATTATTACCTGATGTAGGAGCCTGCTTTTCGTTTAATAAATCATTCTTATATTTAGTCACAGCCGCATCGTCTATAGAAACCTTTCCATTTAACAACCCATAGACG
The DNA here is from genome assembly GCA_021777105.1 of Candidatus Anammoxibacter sp. Lineage (GTDB taxonomy): Bacteria > Planctomycetota > Brocadiia > Brocadiales > Anammoxibacteraceae > Anammoxibacter_B. Next base: position 68,794 of record JAIQZQ010000095.1, on the reverse strand, counting down.
GTTTCAGCATCTTCAAAAGGAAAACAGTGTGTAATTAAAGGCTCAATATTAAGCCTCCCCTTTTCCACAAATTCCAGAAAAGTCTCCATATTTCTTTTTTCAGTCCAGCGAACATAACCTAAAGGATAGTCTATGCCCTTTTCTTCATAAACAGTGTCGTATCTGCCTGGGCCGTATGATCGCGAAAGCCTGAGATCAAGCTCTTTTTTATAGAAAGAATCTCTAGGCACGTTCATCCCAACATTGCCCACAACCACAACCCTACCTTTATCCCTTGATATTTTACCCGCCATTTCAACCGGAGCGCTTGAAGGTGTTGACGCGGTAATTATAACCGCATCCATCCCGTAATCTTTTGAAATTGATTTAACCGCCGCTTCCATATCACCCGTATTCGACACGCCCATATCCATACCCATTTTTAATGCCATTTCCACCCTGCCGGGATCAAGGTCAAAACCTAATACCATACAGCCTGAACTTTGCAAAAATTGAGCGGTAATCTGCCCTACAAGCCCCAATCCTATTACCGCCACTTTTTCGCCCAATAGAGGGTTTGCTATCCGAGCCCCTTGTAATGCCACCGCCCCCAATGTTGCGCATGACGCGACTCTGGACGAAACACTTTCAGGAATTTTTGCGCAAAGATTTTTTGGGACAAAAATAACATCCGCATGGCTTGCGTATCCGGCCCCGGCGCACGCCACGCGATCATGCGGCAGAAACTCATCCGCGCCTTCCCCTGCTTCCACTACCAATCCGGCCGAACTATAACCCAAAGGTTTAACCACGTCCAGCTTGTTCCTGACAGCGCTAATCGTATTGGCAATGCCGTCCTTTTTGGCCTTCTCTATTACCTGTTTAACAAGATCAGGTCTCTCCTTCGCCTTTCCAATAATGCTCTTTTGCGCAAGTTCGGTCATAGATTTCTCAGTGCCGACGCTTACCAGGGAAAACTCGTTCTTTACAAGAACGCCCCCGGCTTTTAAACATGGAACCGGAACATCATCAAGCTTCAATTCCCCGGTTTTATAATTTTGTAATATCTGTTTCAAAACACAACCCTTTTATTTGAAATTATTTGATTAATACATCTTCAAGCTTTTGAGCTATTTTATCCCTCATAAAATATTTATCAACAAACTCAACCCCATTTTTACTGAAACTTGTTTTAAGCTCAGGGTTATCGTATAGTTTTTTTATAGCTTCAGCCAACTCAGTTGAATTTGATGGGCTGGTTACAAGTCCCCCGCCTGATTTTTCAACAATTGAGGCAGACTCGCCTGCGGCGGAGAGTATCACAGGGCAACCAAAAGCCATTGTTTCTAACAGTTTCGACGGCACGCTATCGGTAAAGCTTGCCATCTTAAGCGGAACAACGCAAACATCGCAAAGTTTTATAAACGTCGCAATCTTCTCTTTAGGAAGGCTGTCAATAAACACAACATCAGTTAATCCATATTTATTGCTCAACTTTATAAGTTTTGCCTTTTCAACACCCTCTCCTATAATATAAAACCTCATATCCGGATTGTTTTTAAGGATGTTTGCCGCTTCAACTATTACCTGCACCCCTTGAGCGATTCCCATGAGCCCCGCGTAAACAACCGTAAATTTATTGTCTGTGAAATATTTATCTGAAACCTCGCTATCAATATCGACACTCAAATATTCCCTGTCAACCCCGTTTGGTATTATCTTTATCTTTGATTCCGGAGTCTCTTTTTCCAACAAATATTTTAGTTTATATTCAGTTACAACCGTTATCAAATCCGCGCTTTTGTAAAGGAAATCTTCAAGCTTTTCAGCTATTTTAATAAAAAATGAATCCTTGCTCAACTCGCCGGTGTCAACCCCGATCTTAGGCCATATATCGCGAACATCAAGAACAGAGCTCGCGCTTTTTAGTTTAGCAACCGCATAGCCGGAAATGCCTATAAAAAGTGGGGGCGAAGAAGCTATTACAATGTCGTACCCGCGCTTGTCAAATAGTTCAAATATTATTGAAGTGAAAACAAGCGAAAAGTAGTTAAGAAGCCTTGTGTAAAATTTCCTGCGAGGAGAAGCATATACCCACACTCTGTTTACGGTTACCCCTTCATCTTTTTCAATAACGTATAGTTTTTTCCTGTATTTTGCGTCAATTAAGCCGGAGGGATAGTTTGGAAATCCCGTCAGAATAGACACTTCATGCCCTGATTTAGCAAGGTTGCCGGCCAAACCGCTAATTCGCGCCGCGGCGGCGCCCATTTCAGGCGGATAAAATTGAGCGATAAACAATATTCTCATTTTACGATGTAATCCAGCTTATAACCTTGGTGAAATCGGTTTTTATCATAGCCGGGTCGTGCATATACTGATTTCTTCTAGCCCACGCCCGTCTGAGAAGTTTATCAAACCGTTTGTTATATTTGTTAAAAGAACCCATCATCGAAACCGAAATTTTATCAAACTCCTCTTTGCTTAACGCCTCTACCCTTTTATCAGGATCAATAAAATAGTAATCAATAGGATTCACATTTTTAAAGTCATCAAATCCTATTTTCTCTTTCAAAATGCCCATTTCCACGCCCAGATCAAACAATTGCGTGTTTGGAAAAGGGTTGTACACGCCAAGGCCTGCGTAATAAGGCTTAATCTCTTCCATAAACTCCAGAGTTTCCATCATATCTTTTTCTGTCTCCTGCGGAAGACCTATCATAAAATATCCCGTCCAGAAAATGCCCAGTTTATTAAAAAGCCTTGCAGCCTTGCGTATCTGCTCATGCGTTATCCCTTTATGAGTAGCTTTAAGAATCTTCTCGCTGCCGGACTCAACGCCAACCTTTATAACATTGCAACCGGCCTCTTTCATGAGCTTTAACAAATCCTCATCAACCAGATTTACTCTGGTTGTGCAGTCCCAATTAATTTTAATCGCGTTCTTTATTAAAGCCTCGCAGAAATCAACAACATGCGACCTCTTAACCGTAAACGAATCGTCTTTAATTGAAAATTGATAACTCCCATATTTACTCCGCACATCTTCAATCTCGCCCAGGATATTATCCGTTGACCGGTACTTAACTTTATTTGCCTGAAATGGATGGTAACAATAGCTGCATTTAAACGGACACCCACGTGAAGTTAAAAGCATGCCGATATCTTCAGAGCTGTATTTGTCAATATTCATCAAGCTGCTTCTGTCAGCATAAGGTATGGAATCAAGATCGTCAATAAACTTAGCGTCACTGTTATGAATAATTTGCCCATCCTTTTTAAATGAGATACCGTTAATGGAAGACAATCCGTTTTCAGACGGCTGTTTTTGCGCCTCTAACATATTCATTAACTCAAGGAATGAATTTTCACCCTCTCCACGGCAAACAAAATCAACAAACTCGCATTCAAGCATATCGTCAGGCGTAATTGTGGGGTGAGGCCCTCCAAGAACTACGTGACAACTTTTTTTACACCCCTTTACCAGTTCTGCAATTTTTAAAGCCGAAGCGATTTTTGTTGTCATTACAGTTATGCCAACAACATCTGGATCAAACTTCCAAATCAGCTCTTTTACCTCTTGCCAGACATCAAGCCCGCTATCATTAATAGCGTCAACATAACGCTGCATCTGATTATAACTGTTGTTGAAATTCAGACTTTTCGAAACTTCCCCGCCCCTGTCAACATCATAAATAACAACTTCATGATCTGTCTTTGTCAACGGAGCCGCCAAAAACGCCAGACTCGTTGGAAAATAAAAACTAGCAACCCCTGTAAACCGCCTAATCGGCGGATCAATTAATAGTATTTTCATAATTTTATAGTTAAAAATTTAATTAAGATAAGCATTATGCCAAACCTGGAACACTAATATGGCCCATATGTGCAATGAATAATCTTTTCTCTTTGAATTGTGCTCTTCAATGATTTTGTTAACCGCTTTATGATTAAAATATCCTGTTTTTTTGAGATTACTTTCGGATAGTTCGTCTTTTATAAAATCTTTTAAATCGCCTTGGAACCATATGCCGAGGGGGGCGTTAAATCCGACTTTTTTTCGGTTTATTATCTCTTCAGGCAATATCTTTGCCGCTGCTCTCTTTAAGAGATGTTTTGTGTTCAAGCCTTTAATCTTTAAATTATACGGTATTGAGGCTGAATATTCTAAAAGTTTATGATCGCAAAACGGAACTCGCACTTCAAGGGCGTGCGCCATGCTCATTTTGTCAACATATTCCAGTTGATTGTTAGGCAGATATGTTTTTACATCAGTGTAAAAAACCTTGTTTTGGGAGTTTAATATGCCTGGATTGTTAAAATATGAGCGCAAATATTCGTCTACCCCGCCCCTAAAAACATCACTGGAAAACAATTCGCTTTTAAGATCGTCATTAAAAACAGACATCCATGATGCATAGCGTTCTTCCGGTTGCATAAGCGAACCATTTACGAATCTCTTAAGCCTTCTTCCGAAATGTTTGCCGTTAGAAGATTCAGGGATATTTTCCGCCGCAAAATTTAAAAATTTTCGCAACGATTTTGGAACCATTTGAGCGTTTTCCGACAATTTCATTCCCGCGTACCTTGTATAACCGGCAAACGCCTCGTCTCCGCCCGTGCCCGAAAGAGCAACGCTTACGTGCTTTTTTGTCTCCTGACTCAACAAATACATCAATACGGAAGTTGGATTTGCAAACGGCTCATCAAAATGACTAACAACAGTTGGAAGGAGCTCGACAATGTCTGACTTTAAAACAAATTCCCTGTGATCGGTTTTAAATAGATCGGCGATAACCTTGGCGTGCTCAAGTTCGCTATAATGCCTCTCCTCCCTGCCAAATCCTATTGAAAATGTTTTTATAGGGGTTGCGGAAAGCTCGCTCATAATAGCCACAATCACGGAAGAGTCAATTCCACCGCTTAAAAACGCGCCTAAAGGCACGTCGCTCATCATCCTTGCGTTAATAGCTTCTTTTAACAGATCATATATTGTGTCAACATAAACATCCTCGGATTTATGGGTATCTACATTATTTTGAATTACTAAATCCCAATATTGGCTCTCATGCAATCGTCCATCCTCAAGAACCAATAAACTGCCGGGCTCAGCTTTTAAAATATCTTTAAAGATTGTTTTAGGCGCCGGTGTGTAAAGGAACGAGAGATATTGGTTTAAAGAAAGGGTATCAATCTCCCTTTTAACACAATCGTTTGACAATATTGCCTTTATTTCCGAAGCAAAGATAAATACTCCGTCTTTAAAATAGTAATAGAGTGGTTTAATGCCAACCCTGTCCCTAGCGATAATTGCTCTTTTCTTACGGCTATCCCATATGGCAAAAGCAAACATGCCTTGCAATCGTGGCACGAAATTGTCGCCATATTCCTCATATAGATGAATAATTACTTCGCTATCCGTCTTTGACTTTAATTTATGCCCTTTTGACTCAACTTCTTTTGCAAGCTCTTTGTAATTATATATTTCTCCATTGCATACCAACCAGACCGTCCCGTCTTCATTTGATAAAGGTTGTCTTCCCGCTTCAGATAGGTCAATTATGCTCAACCTTTTGTGCCCCAAGCCGACACCGATTGAAGAAGACGATGTTTGGCGAATATCATTTGAGTAAAAGGAGCCCTCGTCATCAGGGCCCCTATGATTCAACGTATTCGTCATCCTGACAATCAAATCCTTGTCAACCGGTTTTCCGTTAAGATTAACTATTCCTGCTATGCCGCACAAACCAAACCCCCATTTACTAACAATATTTTAAATTTTTCTGCAAGCTGAGTTAATCGTGTCCAATGTTTCCTGAGCAGTTTTCTCCCAGAAAAAGAAATCGCCTCTTTTTAAAGCGAGTTTTGACAAATCACTCCTTAAATCATCCGATTGCAACGCCATCATCAACTTTTCCGCAATATCGTCTGGATCGTTAGGGTTAAAGTACAAAGCCGCGTCACCGCACACTTCTGGAATAGGCTCAATATTTGAAGCAACAACCGTTGCTCCGCTGGCCATCGCTTCTATCAGTGTTTTGCCAAAGCTCTCAATTGTCGAAGGGTAAGCGTATAAAGTTGAATGGGCATAAAGCAAAGGCAAATCTTTGTGAGGTACGTGTCCAATAAACTTTATTCTATCCCGGCAACTGTTTGCCGCTATAACTTTCTGTAGTTTTTCATTATATTCATTGTCAAAACTTTGGCCTATAAAAACAAGTTTCATGTTTTGGTCAATTTTGTCTTTTATTTTAATAAACGCAAGGATTAACTCATAAAAATTTTTAAATTTATATATATTTGAAACGCACAAAATATATTTTTCAAGGTTATATCTATTTTCAGTTTTTGATTTAACAATCTGGTTTAAATGAAAATGGCCTTCATTTCCATGGTAAATTACTATAGTCTTTTCATAATCAATCCCATATTTCCCGCATAAAGCTTTTTGGGATGCTTTTGATATAAATATAACCTTTTCCGCGCGCAACATTGAATGCTTTGTTAACAGCCGCAAAAACAATAATCTTAATTTTTGGTATGGGGTTTCACTCCTGATAAGATCATCATTAAACATTGCAATGTTTTGCACCACAAGAACAAAGGGGAAGTTAAAAAAGATAGGGCCTATATTCGCGGGACAAAATAATATTTGAACGGAATGTTTCTTTAAACTAAAAGGCAAAACAAATTGTTCCCAAAAGATTCTCGCAAAAATTGAGTATTTAGGCAATTTATGAACCAGATAAGTTAAATTTATGGATGTGTTTTTGAAAGATTGAATTGCGGAATTGCCGGAAGCGTAAACATAATATTTATTAACATGATCGTGGTTGGCAAAATACTTGATAAGTTTATTTAAATAGGTTACCCCGCCGCCTGCCACGGCCGAGGTAATATTTAACCCGATATTTACCGGAAGAGGCTTTTCATCAGTGATTTGATTGGAATGTGTTTGCGACAATTTAAACTCAGGGCATGTGTTCTAAAAAACGGCTTATTAAAGATTTCAAAACATTTCAAATATTATTTTACTTCAAATATTAAGGCAGTTCCTAAATTTGGAACTTGATACTTATGAACCAATTCTAAAAACGAAACTTTAGCGTAGTCGTTATACAATGAGCCTGCATGAAATGCTGAAATAAAAATGTGGGTGATATTATATTGTTTTAGGATTGTATGGGCATCAGGCCTCAGGATGTTGCTATAAATATCAACTAAAGCTTTTCTATCTATTAAATCATTCTCTTCAATATTCATTTGAAACCTGCCGGTGTCCAATGATCTGGCGCTTACGCAACGCCGCTCAGACACTATCGGATTCCAGTCGGACGACCAGTACAGATTGCCGTTGCCAACATCTATAGGATTGCGAGGGTTAAGAATAAAGCAGTTATCAAACGTCGTGTTGTCATGAAACCATGTAAGGGCCTGGTAATCCGTCTCAAGTAGCCACTCCGGATACCGAAGGTATTTCTTATATTCATTGTACTCAAAGACCGCTAAAAATATCACTATCAAGATTACCATTACCTTGCCTTTTTCCATAAATGCGCTCTTTGTTTTTTTCACTAATTCAGTGATTAACCAAAGAGTATAAGCTGTGGCAATCGGAAAAACTATTGTAAACGAAAACCATCCGATCGTGAATGTGTTTGGAAATTGAGATGGGGTTCTAAAATTGCCGTTAGCGCCTAACGACCAATACGGAGTCGGTGTAAATTTAAACCATTCAAACCCGATAAGTTGGTAAACCTTCCAATGCACAATAAGCCCGGCCATAATTAAGGCATGAAAACCTAAATAGACCATAAGTTTTTCTCTGCGGTAAAAAAGGAAACCTATGCCTATAGCTGATAAAATTAGGAAAACAGGGCTATGCCAATACCTAAGGGCGGGAAACAGATGCGTCGCGGCCTGGCTAAAAAAGTTCTCAAAATCTATTGTTTTGTAATTGCCGCTTGCAGTTACAAGCCAGGGAACGACTATAATCAAACTGGTTCCGACAAGCGCGCCTAATACCATATAGTCGTTAAAATAGTTTTTCCTTTTCGCGACTAAATACAAGGCAAAAAATGCTCCTAGCGATATGGCATACCAGTTGAATATTTCAGTCTGACTAAACGCGGATACAGAGAAAAGGAACCCCCCGCATCCGGCCACTATAAGCATGGACTTTCTATTTTCAGCGTTAAAAGCCCTATGCAGGAAAATTAAAAAGCCGGCTATTGCAAGAAACGACAACATTTCAGTTGTGTTTCCGTCATTATACTGCGTCAGGTATGCTCGATTTAACGTAATAATGCCGGCAATAAATGCCAACAAAAGATTTCTTTTAAATAGATTATACGCGAAAACACAAACCGCCAAAGCAAAAAATGAACCGCAGACTACTGTAATAGCCATACACTCTTTAAACACTAGCGACATCTTTAGCTTAGACAACAAAACAACAATTACATTAAAACATGGCGGATAATTTAAATGCGCCTTAACTTCATTTAAAAATGGGTAAACTGCCGGATACCCCTGATATTTCATTAAAAACTGCACATAATCCGAGCCTTGCGCGTCCACATCAGGAGGAACATTGCTGTTTGCCATCATTAAGGAATGCCCCAAAAAAGCAGCTAATAATACAAAAATGGGGACGCATATTTCGCTTATTTTAAATTCCCTATTCTTAAAACAGAACGATTTTCTATAAACTATTAAAAGGCATATTGGTATCACAAATGTTATTGGAATATATATCGCAGGGCTCATCGGCAACCGGGCAAAGGCAAATAATCCCCATATACCCGCGGAAAAAGGGCATCCGATACATATGCCTAATATTACCGACTCAGAAATGTTTATCTCTGAGAACAGAATACGCGAAATTATAAGACCCAACGGAAAAGTAAGCGCCATAACCAAAGCCAATGATACGGCATTGCCGGCGACATTCTTTGTTGTAAACGCAAAATAAATTATAGCGATAATGGCTAAGACGTTTCCGGCAATTAAAATATAATCCCAATTGCTTGACAACAACCGCTCTTTATTTTTGTTTTTCATAATTTCCGCCAAAGTTAAACATTAAATAATATGGTTAGTTTCGTTCACCAGCTCCCGCCGCTTAAATACGCCGAAAGTTAAAAAAATTAAAATTATTTAACTTTAGCGTTCTATTGAAAGCAGATGAACTACAGGTATAAAAATGATAGTTTATTTAAACGTAAGCAGTAGACAAGGAACAATAATTATAAATTATTTTCTGAAATGTATTTAAGGGTCGAAAGTAAAAAAGTTTAAATTATTTCTTCCGAACCCTTAAGGAATTGATTTGATTTCAACCGATGTGTGTCCAAATTCCTGAAATCTGTTTGTTTTAACTTTAATATCACAGGGGTTGCAGTGTCCAAAAGCATTGCAATCAAGAAACTCTTCCTTTATCTGGAAATCCGGGTCAAGTATGCTGCCGACAGGCTCCCTGTTTTCATAAATGTCGCTATGGCATCTGTATATCTTGCCGTTAGGCCCCATTATCAACTCTGTAGTTTTACACAAAACGTTTTTTTCAAATTTTCTGTCACAAGCGCCATCATATCGATAGGTGCCATACATTTGCCCGTCATGCTCTCCAAGGAACTCTTTTGTTCGAAAGTCAATTCCCAATGATTTGCAATGTTCCTGCGCGCGCAGGACTTCATCTTTTTGCGAAGGATGCAGCACGCCCCAAATGCCAACGCTAAAACCGTTATCAAGCAATTTTAAAACTTTTTTGACAAGATGGTCAAGTTTCATTGTTTCGGGATGGTAACTAACTCGAATAGACGCATACGGAGAGTCGCGCTTAACCCTGTTTGGGTCAACCGCCTTTACGAATTCATCCTCGTTAAATTGCAGATTAGTTAAAATATCTATATTTAATTCAGGTTTTAAATTATTCAGGATATAAATAAAGTCTTTATGCAGGCTCGGCTCTCCACCCTGAAGTGATATGGGCAAATCTTCGCGAGATACAATTCTGTTCAAACCTCTTACCCACTCTTCTCCTGAGATTCTCTCAGTGGAAAATCTGCCCTCTTCAAATTTGTTTATACAATAGCTGCATTTTAAATTGCATGTTAAGGACAAAAAAGCGGCGATATAGTTGTAAGTTTCAGGTATTACAATAGGTTTCATAATAATGCTCTCTTTTTACAAAAATTATTCTTCAGATTTATCAAGTTCATCATGACGTAACGCTGTTACGGAACCGGGCGACACAGGCTTGCAATGCCTGTCAAAAAAATAAATAGACGACATAGTTGTAAGGTATCCTGTAATAACTGCGAGAAAAGAGCTTAAAGTCAAGGCTTTAGACTCTCCGCTAACCCGTTTTTGCAACGCGCACGGCACTTCGGCGTATAAATATCCACTATTTATACTTTTAATTAAAAGCTCTGTTTGGTAAAAAAAACCGCTGCTTTTTAAAACAACATTCCTTAGCACGCACTTTCTGTACATTACAGACCCATTCATATAGTTCAACAGCATGCCGAATGAAAGATTTATAATGCCTTTATAAAATTTGGAAAGCTGCCTTCGCCTCCACGACCGCACATTCTTGTTGTAAATAAAAGGGATAACCATATCAACATTATCCATTAATGGAAGGTAACGCAAAATTTCATATGCGTCATTTTCAGCGTCGCCGGGTAGCATAGCCACAATCTCGCCGCGCGATTTCCATATGCCTTCCCAATACGAAGCCCCTATGCCGCGCGGCTTGTCATGGCAAATCATCTGAATAAACGAATATTGAGCGATTAACTCATCGACAATTGATTGTGTTTGATCCGTGCTTCCGTCATTGACAACCACAATCTCGCCCGAGACGCCGGCCTTTAAAAAAGAATCCGCGACGTTTTTAACGGCAGAGGCAATATTTTCCTGCTCGTTAAGAGCGGGCATAATTACGCTGACTTTATATTGCATATAATAAATCCGGCATAAACCGTCCGACAATATATCTTATAAATATCAGATAAAATTAACATGCATTGGGGGCTTTGAACCCTCTTTTTCAAGCGATCCATTTTCATCTTTTAACCCCCATAAGCATTCATTCACTTTATGCTGCAAACAGAGTGAACCGCACATTGTGCGGGCGTCAAAATCTTTTGAAGCTATTAAATTAACAACTTCCCAATATCGCTCGCTCTTCCATATCTCCTTAAACGAAGTGTCCGCAATATTGCCTATATGATATTTTTTGTACTTTTCATTAAAAAGCATTCCGCAAGGGGCAACCAATCCTGAGCCTGAAAACTGCATTATAAAAGGCGGGCCGTAACATTGAATATACCGCCGCTTTCCATCGCTCAAAATCTTTGACCATTTAGCCTTCACTATATATTTGGAATCTGAAAGCGTCTCGGCTTCTTCTAATATGCCAACCATATCATGATATTTTGAATAATCCACGCCAAGGCTGCCGTCCTCATCATCGCTGCAATGCTTTATTACAAGATAATCCACGCCTAGATCCTTGCCCAACTTTGCCAAAGGCATTATCTGATCCATTAATTCATGTAACAGCACCATTTGCAACCCTAAAGTCGTGTCCAGGCCTTTCTCCGTCTTTATTTTAACGCATTGTTTTATCGTATTAACAACCTTGTGATAGCAATCTTCCTTGCAACCATGAATCGCCGCATACCTGTGAGCTTCGCCGGCAGAGATGTTAAATCTAAGATATGTCAACGCAGGCAATATTTCCTCAAGCCTTTCATCTTTTAACAAATAACCGTTGGTGCCCAACGCCATATCCAGGCCGTTTGCCTTGCCTCTTAAAATCGCGTCGTAAAGATAAGGCGAGCAAGTGCTTTCGCCGTCGCTTACAAAACTAATCGCTTTTACCCCAATTTCCGCAGCATCGTCAAGAAAACGAAAAATAACATCGCGACTCATTTTTTTTTCGTCATTTGCCTGCAATTGTCCATAACAATATGTGCATTGATAAGAGCACCGCCTGGTCAAAGCGCAATCAATTGTTATCGGGGCAATTCTCTCCCCGCGCAACCACGCGTCAACTCTATCCTTATGCCATGCCAGTTTGTGGCCGTCTAATATAATTTTATCCGTCAATAAATCCTCTTTTTCTGTTTCTTACAAATGATATAAATTCTTAAATAATTTTAACCCGCATTCATTGTTTTCATCACAGCTTCCACAATCTGATCCTCGCCATGGTAATACGCCGCTTCAAGAACGGGGCTTGCCGGTGTTGGTGTGTCCGGCAAACAAACGCGTTGCAAAGGAGCTTTTAAAAGTGTATGCGATTTTTCTAAAATTGACGCGCCGATTTCCGCGCTGATGCCTCCAAAACCGCCGCCGACATCAGCTATCACCAACCGTCCGGTCTTTTCCACTGATTCTAAAATTAAATCCATATCAAGAGGTTTTATTGTCCTGGGATCAACTATCTCAACGTCAACTCCTTTAGTTTCAAGAGATTTAGCCGCTTTAATTGTCTCATAAACCATTTGCGACAGAGCGACAACCGTAACGTCATTGCCCTTTCTTCTAACAATGCCTTCGCCTATAGGCACTTCATAAACCTCTTCAGGCACATATCCAATATAATCGTAAATCCACCTATGCTCAATAAACATAACAGGATTGCCGTCGTTAACTGATGAAATCAAAAGCCCCTTAACGTCGTATGGAGTGGACGGCATTACTACTTTCAGGCCGGGTATCTGGATAAAAAGAGAATGCAACGCCTGAGAATGTTGAGCCGCCGACCCCCAGCCCCTTCCGATTATGCTTCTAATAACAAGAGGGACGTTTACATTGCCGCCCGTCATATAATGCCACTTTGCCGCATGATTCACTATCTGATCCATGCACATAGGCAAAAAGTCCATCCTCATATGAACAAAGATAGGCTTCATCCCGACAACCGCCGCCCCCATGGCAATGCCTGTTAATCCATTTTCCGCAATAGGTATATCCATCACCCTATCCTTGCCGAAGCGTTCACATAACCCGGAAGTGGATCCAAAAACGCCGCCCGGATCGTCAACTCCTTCGCCGATAACAAAAACATTGCTATCCTGTTCCAAGAGCTGAGTATGCGCCTCGTTTAAAGCGGCCTTATAACTAACGCCCCTTAACCCGTCTTTAGCCAGAGTGTTTTCAAATTCGTTTTTATCTATATAAACTTTAGTCCAGGGCACAATTAACCTCGTTTAAAATACACATGATTAAAAACCTCTTTGCTTTCAGGGTATGCGCTTTCCCTGCCGAATTTCCAGGCGGTTTCTATATCCCGGTCGATCTCATCCCTTATATTTTGCAACTCTTTGTAAGTCACAACCTGATGCCGCAATAAATACTCTGAAAATGATTCAATGGGGCATTTTTCCATCCAGTCTTCAAGCTCTTTTTTTGGCCTGCACCCTTTTTCATAATCGCATTCAGGCCCAACATGCCCTTTCCAGCGGTACGTTCGGCACTCTATCAACGACGGCCCGTTGCCGTCTCGCGCGTTGTCAATAGCGCCTTGCGCCACATTATAAATCCCAAGCACGTTATTGCCGTTAACCTGAATGCCGGGCATATTGTACGACTCCGCGCGTTTCGCGATATTATCATGCGGCTGCCTGGCTGATAAATGCGAGTTGGTTGCGTAAAAGTTATTTTCGCAAATAAAAACCATCGGCAATTTTTTTAAAGACGCAAAATTCATGCTTTCATGAAAACTTCCTTCTTCCGTCGAACCGTCTCCAAAAAAAGCAACCGACACCTTATTCTCATTTCGCAACTTAGAAGCAAGCGCCGCTCCAACAGCTATAGGCACGCTGCCTCCAACTATAGCCGACGTCCCTAAAATGCCAAACTCTGGAAACACTGGATGCATTGAGCCGCCTTTGCCTTTTGAACAGCCGGCTTCTTTTCCGTATAGCTCCGCCATTAACACATTAATATCTACACCTTTCGCAATATAATGCCCATGATTTCTATGCGTGCTGAGCGCATAATCATCCTTGCGCAGGTTTGCGCAAACAGCGGCGGCAACCGCCTCTTCGCCAATATACAAATGCACAGGCGTTTTCATATCCTGAAAGTGATAAACAGAGATTATCTTCTCTTCAAAATGGCGAATCTTTATCATTAAATAAAGAAGGCGCTTTTTTATTTCATCTGAAATGTTTTCCAAAACCTCAAATGCTCCTTAAATAAAATTAACATGCTCTTTTGGATGTTTTAAGTCCCAGAGATAACGGTTAACCTCATCCATTCGGCAGTTAACCCTGCATTGGCCGGTGTCAAGCTCATCCTCAACCCATTTAAGCGAATCCATCCTTTTCCGGCCTTCCCATATCTCCTTGAAAGTGTTTTCATATATATTCCCATAGCTGAAACGCTCATCTCCCAGATAAACACTGCAACCCCACACCGTTCCCCCGGCGTCGATATAAGTCCAGAACGGCAAGGCCTGGCAGGTTTTGTAATAACGAGCGCTTTCATCCCATTTCTCCATTGTGTTAAGACGGAACACAATGTTAAAGTTGTCGTCATTAAATTGAGTCAATTCCCCGGCCAAATCTATATAGTCTCTATATTTAATATCCTTATACTTTTCAGTAACGCTCGTCGGATGTTGCGAATATGGTTTAACTACCAGATAATCCATGCCTATATTTTTAGCAAGTTTTGCAAGATCGGCAACTTCATTTGCGTTCTCAGGCAACAGTATTGTCTGCATGCCCAATGCGCAACTATAGCCTTTAGCTCGCCTGGCCTTTGAGGCGTACTCCATATTATCCATTACCTTCTTAAAATTGTCAGGCTTTGCCCGGTGTATCTTAGCGTATGTCTCCTCTGTGCCCGCGTTGATGCTTACCTTTATCCATGATATATTTTCAAGCGTTTTATCAACAATATCGCTTTTTAATAAAGTCGCGTTTGTTGTAAAAGCAACATCAATGCCGGCTTGTTTTGTGTGATTTATTATTTCAACAATATCCTTATGAAGAAAAGGCTCGCCCTCGCCAGCATACATAATGCTTTTTAGACCCAGTTTGCCCATCTCAGTCAATCGCTTTTTAAAAAGAGATGTTTCTAAAAAACGTTTTTGGTATTCCATAAAATCAAGAGCGCAAAACACACAACGATGATTGCAGGTTCCTGAAGGAGAGATTTCCGCGTATACGGGATAAACATTTTTGCCGTTTAACCAGTCATTCGTCCTGGGGACATGGTACATCAGCTTATGGGAGTCAATTTTAAATTTATCCATATAATTTAACATAAAGCCGGAGCTTTTATTCTTATTGTTTTAACGCCTCTTGCACGGATTTGTAAACGGTTTCAGGTTTAATAAACGTCATGCATGATTTATCATGAACGCATTTTGGTTTTAAACATGGTATACAATCATAATCCGTTTTAGGCAAAAGCGTTTCGCCGTTTTGTATATAAATTTCCGAAGCTACAGTGGGGCCAAAAAGGGCAACAACCCTTTTGTTTAACGCGCAAGCTATGTGCAAGCCGAGACTGTCATTTGTGACTAACATGCGGCATGAATTTATCCACTCAAAATACTCCTCAATATTTTTAAGGCCTTTTTGCCACGATATAGTCCATTTGCCGCCTATAAGTTTTTCAAGCTCTTCCCAATACTCCTTTGGCCAGGCCTTGTTCGGCCATTTTTTGCCAACGTCATAATTAAAACCTATATCGTAAGCGATCTTTGATTGTGGCTTATATCCAAGGATACACCCTTCCCCGTCCCACTTTTCGCCAATCATCTCATACAAAGTCTCTTCCCAGCATTTGTTTTTATTTTTTTTAAACTCAGGATCCAGACAAATCTCTAAAACATGCTGTGAGCCGTCATAGGCGAGAGCAACGCCGTGTTCAGCGTCAAATCTAAAGCCATATCTGCGCCAGGCGTTAATTGAATCGGAAAAAGCGCACAAGCCGGGCACTTTTTCAAGGTTTATAACCGTGTCAAATTGCTCAGCCCTTAATTGCAAAACGGTTGTAAGGTCGTATCCAAGTATTCTATCAATATAAGGATTCTCCTTGAGCAATGGAAACGCTTTTTCATCAACCAGCCAGGTAACATCCGCTTCCTTGTATCTATGAAGCAACACAGTGCTTCGCAGCACATCGCCAAGACTTGTTATCTTGCCAATTTCGCCGTCTAATGTCTCTGAATATCCTAATTTTATGATTAAAACTTTTTCCTTACGCATTTTTTTAGCCTAAAAAAAGTTATTAATATTTCGCCCAATTGCCAACAAGCCGATAGGGCGCGCCTTTTAAACCCTGTTTAAAATGAGCTATCCCTTTTGGAGTGTCCTCGTTCAACCCGCCAACATCAAACCATTTGTACCCAAGGCCTTTAAAATAAAGAATAGCCTGCCAAAGCAGAAAATAATTAGCCATCAAATCCCTGCCCTCTAAAGACGTCCACCCCACCATATAAGTGGAGGTGTCGCCATGTCCAACAAACAAGACACCGCCCACGCGTTCCTGATTTTTAAGCGCAAAAATCGGGCAAAAGTCCCACGATCCGCCGGTAACGCTCCCCATTGTACGAAAAAGTTTTTCAGGTATTCCAGAAAAATTTTTATCCTGTTGTAACTGTAGATAATTGTTTATCAAAAAATTTAAGTCATCATCCGCCTCGGCATGCTCAAGCTCAAGCTCCGACTTCTCCGCTTTTTTTAAAAGATTGCGCCATTTGCCGTGAAATGAAGCCCTTATTTCCTCAACGCTCTTTTCCAACGACAAGAGAGTCGACCCCCAGGCCGAGCCGCCTTTTTGCCTGAATCCATATTTTTTAAGAGCTTCCGCAGTCTTAATGTTTTCCGGGAATTCAAAGCTAATATTAAGATATCGCCATCTGCGCTTTTTAATCCCGCAGGCAACCGCTTGTATAGCTTTCTCAATCGTCTCCTCGCAATCGTTTGCGCCCCAAATATCATCAAACAACAAAGGGCCTCTATTAATCCTGACAGCCCCGCCAATTAACGGCAACGAAATGGTTAGAGCCTGCAAAACGCCAAACGGCTCGGCATTTTCATCTAAAAGCGCAAACCTTTGAGGCCTCCAACGTTGCGATAATCTCTTTGCATCCCCATACTCCCAGCTTTGCATCATATTAAACCGATTGCATTTTTTAGAAAGCTCGTTCCATTTAACCCTTTCAACTCTTTCCAGGCACGGCGCATTGCCATGTTTGCTATTTTTTTTAAACCGTCCGGCGAAATTATTATTTAT
Organism: Candidatus Anammoxibacter sp.; assembly: GCA_021777105.1. Classification (GTDB taxonomy): domain Bacteria; phylum Planctomycetota; class Brocadiia; order Brocadiales; family Anammoxibacteraceae; genus Anammoxibacter_B. Next base: position 51,544 of record JAIQZQ010000095.1, on the reverse strand, counting down.
TACGCCGGAGGAATTGGCGGTGGATAGCAGATCAGATAAAACATCGCCCATATACGCTATTTGTTGATTTGACACATCCTGATGTATCGGCAAAGTCAGGATTGTTTTGCGAAGCGTCAGAGCCGCGCAATGGTTTTCAGGTTTTTTTAATACTTCCGGCGCAATATCAGGCCACGTTTGAACCGGTACTCTTCTTAACCGCAACTGTTTAAATATATCATACGCCGTTTTTTCTTCTGAACGAAAAGCAAACAAATAAGGAATAGTTTCATTCTTATCATTATCAAACGCGGGTTTTACATTATTAAATCTGGATAAAACATGTTCCAGTTTTTGATAATTAGCTTTTCTTTTTTTTGCTATATCATTCAGGCTATCTTTTAGGCTTAAAACCCATCGAATTGTAGTTTTTGAAACCGTTTCATATGAACCGGACAAATTGTTTTCCGCCTCGTCTTCGCCGTTATAATCAAACTCCGGCATAGACTTGAATGACTTGTAATTAATATTCGCGTCTGTCAGAAACGATTGCAAACTTCGCTTTAAAAACCAGACAATATCGCTTTTTTTGCAAAAAGACCCTAAAGGAGGAGCTGAAAAATAATCTTCAACATTCTCTTTATATGTTAAAATCCCAACCGGAGGAAAAGGCAATAATTTATGAGGGCTAAACAATGTAGCCCAGCCGCGATTCCCTATTTGTGAAGTTGGCCTAAGCGCATGAGCCGCGTCTTCCAGAAGTTTCGCCCCGTGCTTTTCACAAAAATCAACCGCGTTTTCAATATCATTGCAAAATCCAAAGTAGTGGACGAGGATGAACAAATCAGGAGGATGGTCATTTTTTACAAGCTCATCAACTTTTTCCCAATCCGGTTTGCATTCAAGGGTAACAGGATAAAAAATTATTTTACAATTCTCACCGCGCATCCAGCTTAGGGATTGATTGCAAAAATAATCAGGAACGTACACAACCACCTGCTTGCCGCCCCGCTCCTTAATAAGCCTCCTGACAACTGCGGCCAATGCAACCCCGCCTCTTGGGAAATAACTTGCCTGCCTGGAAAACGCATTCCAAGGAGTTTTTTTGTTAAAACCAAAATACAGAAACTGACGTAGAGTCGGAAAAGGAGTTATAGGTATAATCATTTAGCTTAAACAGACAGAACCGCGTTGTTTAACTGTTTCACATTTTTAGCGTAACGCGTGCCTAATCCATTTTCAACAATAAACTCAACATAATCATGTGGATAACTAAGGGAAACCTCATCTCTTAATATTGCGAACGACGAAATTGATTTCTTGTTAAGCCCGCGAATGCCGGAATAACAGTATTTATAACGTTTTTGTATTGCTACGAGAACGTTCTCATCTATGCTTCCAATATCACCAAAAGGAAAGGCAAATGTTTCTGGAAGAACGCCGGTTCCTTTTTCTAATATCTCAGAGCTTTCATTTATCTCATACTCAAGCTCCTCTTTCTCTAAACAAGATAGGCGAAAATGGTTAACGCTATGAGAGCCAATTGTATGCCCGCGTTCAATCAACCGGTTTACGTCATCCCAATCCATTGGGGCGTGTTCAGGGCATAATTGGTCTTCAGAGCAAGAACCATCAAGTATTTTTTTTGCCGCAAACTCCTTCCAACCATCTTTCAAACCAATAAAACCGGCGGTAATAAAAAAAATCGCTTTAATGCCGTTTGGTTCAAGCGCATACTCTATTGCGCGTTTGCTGCTTAGAAAACCGTCGTCAAAGGATATTAATATATTTAAACCGCAAAGCTCTTTTTGCCCGCGCAAAAAGGCGTGGAAATCAACAGGGCAAATAAATTTGTAATTATTCCTTAAATAGTTAATCTGAGACTTAAAAACATCTAGTTTATCTTCAGGAATATCATGAAACAGCAGAACTTTAACAACCCCCTTATTCCCAGTGGAAATCGTTCGAGCCACTTTAAACAGAGGCGCAAGCGCGCCTAGTTTATATCGCAAATTACTCTTTAACATCTATCTCCGCAATAATTTTCTAATCCAGTCCAACCTAAAAGGCCATTTAGCCAAGCTTAGGCACATAAAAAGAAAACCTTTCTTTAAGTTTCTCGCTGCCAGCAAATCCATGGCCGCCGAGCCATAAGCGCGGCCTTCAAACTTTCTCCATTCAATTCCCGGAAAATTGGTCGCGCGCTCTAAACCTTTATAATACTTTCCGGCTATTTGCAACATGCAATCCAGCCGTCTTTCAGGCCGCGAACTTATATTTCCCGCTCGGGTTATATATCGACCCAAAGGCGTTTCTATAAAGCCAACTCTGAAATCTTCCAACAAACTCAAACGCAACCAGAGATCATAATCCTGCGCTGCCGGCAATGCAACATCAAACAGACCGGCTTTTAACAAAAGCTCTTTTTTTACCGTAACAGCGGAAGTTGATAAAGTGTTCTTCCGATAAAGAGAGAGAAAAGGCTCAACGCTATTGTCAAACATTTCCTGATAGTTTAACAGAATTTCATTTTCCCCATTTTTCCATATTTCGCTATGGCAAACCAGACTAATTTTATCATTATCCTGAATGCAACATGCAACCCTGCTTAATTTTTCAGGCATCCATTCATCATCCGAATCAAGAAACGACACCCACTTTCCGTTTGACGCGTTTATCCCTTTATTCCTTGCCGCGCCGGGCCCCTCATGATTTCCGTTTAGAATAACCGTCTTTTTGCCGGCATGTTTATCAAAAACGTCTTTAACTATTTCCAATGTGCCGTCCGTCGAGCCGTCATCTGAAATTATAACTTCATAATCAGTATAGGTTTGATCAAATACGGAGTTTAAAGTTCTTTCAATAAACTCCTCAGAGTTGTGCGTTGGGATAACAATTGAGATAAATATAGATGACATTTGAAGGCATTCCTTTATTTAAACAAAACGTATTTAACCCCAAAGGGGTGATTTAATATAGCCTAGGGCAACGCCCTGGGAATCAGATTTAAATTGTTGCAGCCCTGAAAGGGGGATTTAATCTTTCACTCCCAAAGATAACGCTCGTCGTATTTAATTTCATACCGTTTTAATATTTCAAGCAACTCCTCTTTAAAAGTTCTCTTTTTGTGATGTTCTTTTTGGTTTTGAATATATTGTTTTAACGCATCAACTTGAGATTGCCCTATAGAAAAAGAGCCATATCCGCTTTGCCAATAAAAATCTTTATATTCCTCGCCTTTGGTTTTAACCCATTTTGACGATTTCTTTTTTATATCCTCTATAATGGAACTAATGGTTATGGTTTTGGATAATTTACATAATATATGAACATGATCTTGCGGCCCGCCAATAATTATTGGTGAGCAATCGCAATCTTTTAATATTGAAGCAATGTAAGCATAAAGCTCTGTGTCTATTTTTGAAGTAATTAAGGGAGCGCGAATCTTTGTGCTGAAAATTATGTGCACCAGAATATTAGTTAGTGATTGGGGCATGTGGTTTTTAAATCGCCCTTACAGGGCTAGAATAAGGAATCTCTTCTACCTAGGGCGTTGCTTTGGGCTATATTAAGTCAGCCTTTCCGGCTTTATGTCTAACTAAAAATCTATGTCCACCAATAATATGCAGTGTCATTGAAATAATGATGGGCAGCATTGTAATTAAAAAATCTATTTACATTATTTAGCCCTGAAAATTATGTGAACCAGAATATTCGTTAATGATTGCGGCATGCGATTTTTTTAAATCGCCCTTTCAGGGCTAAAATTCGTATACATACCATACCCAGGGCGTTGCCCTGGGCTTTAATAAGTCAGCCCTTCGGGCTTTTTTCCAGCTAAAAGCTTATGCCCACCAAAACTAGATAATATCATTGAAATAATGATGAACCACGCTGTAATTAAAATAGTTATTTACATTATTCAGCCCTGAAAGGGTAATTTATTAAAGCCTAGGCTTGCAAGGCCTGGGTTAGCGTATAAACATAGTACAGCCCTGAAAGGGCGATTTAAAGAACGTACTGATAAAGTATAGCTGTTAACATTACGGTTTCATTTTTTTATTCATATACAAATTTCTAAAATCTAATCGGGCTAACTATATCACTATTTCTTCACCATCAACATGGCGTTTATACCATAGGCTGAAAATGTATAATGAAAAAAGTGTTTCAGAGTAGAGTCTGGTTAATTTGGCGTTATCCAACGCCTCTTTTAAAACGGATATATTCAGGTTTTCTTTAAAAAATGTTATGGGGTTATTTACAAGACACTTACGCATGGAATCCTTGAGCAAATTATTTACCCAAAACCATGTGGGGCCGGCAAAGCCTGCTTTGGGGAGATTGTGAATTTCAGGAGGCAAAATATCTTTTAACGTATTTTTTAAGAGCCATTTAAGCGTTCCGTTTTTAAATTTTATGCTGTCCGGAATCCTGAAACACATTTCAACCACGCGATGATCAAGCAAAGGAACCCGGCCTTCCAATGAGACAGCCATTGCCATTTTATCAAGCAACGCCAGCACGTCGTTTACGAGGTAATCTTTAAGATCGCAATACATTAACCGAGATTTATTTGTGTCTTTATAACTATATGGGACAAATTTTTTATATCCTGCAATCACATTACTAATCAATGATTGGTAATCCTTTTCATTTTTAAACAAGCTTCTGGCTATGGCAAAATTAACGCCTGAAATTGAAGAAGCAAAATAGAGTTCAGGATTAGCAATTTGCGTCCCTTTATTAAAGTCCTTATATTTAAATAGGCTTCCGCCCAGCTTTCGCATATTTAACGATAAGGAGTTAATCATTTTCCATGGCTGGTTTTGAGGGAGGTATCTATCATAACCTCCAAAAAGCTCATCACCGCCGGTTCCGTTTAGTATAACCTTTATCCCGTTTTCAATTGCCAGCTTTGAGAGCATAAATGTGGGGATTATTGAATTGTCTGAAACAGGCTCGTCCATCTTATCAATTATCTCCGGCAGAATGGAAGGTAGCTCATTGCCTGATATAGTCAATTCCGTATGGTTTGTCTTAAATTTGTTTGCTACTATCCTTGCATATGGCAGCTCGTTTAAGCCATTTTCAAAACCGGCTGAAAAAGTTCTGACAGGCTGATCAATTTGCTCGGACAACAATGCGACAATCGCCGAGCTGTCAATGCCGCCTGAAAGAAACGTTCCAACAGGAACATCGCTACGCAATTGAATTCGTATTGAATCCCGCAATGCGGCTAACGTCTGTTCCTTATACTCTTCAATAGACAAGCTTTTCTGTGTGGCAAAATCATTAACATCCCAATATCTCTTTTTTTCGACTTTATAAGCCGCAGAGATTTTTAAGAAATAGCCGGGCTCAAGCTTATTTATATTCTTAAAAATTGTTTCAGGATATGAGACGTAAGACATGCCTATATAACTGAGAAACGCGTTGTAATTTATATCGTTTTTAGTTTTAAGGCCGCCGGTAAGACTAGAAAGATCAGAGCTAAACAGAAAAGATTCAGCGGTTACGGCGTAAAAAAGTGGTTTAACGCCCATTCTGTCTCTAAACAGGAAAAGCTCTTTTTTAGCATTATCCCATATAGCAATTGCAAACATGCCATTTAATTCAGCTACACAATCAACCCCTTTCTCCTCAAACAAATGAACAATAGTTTCAGTATCACTATTGGTCTTTAACGAATGACCCCTTTTAACAAGATCATTTTTTAATTCCGTATAGTTATATATTTCGCCGTTTTGAATAACAGTATATCTGCCGTCCTCATTTGAAATAGGTTGGCGCCCTTTTTCAAGATCAATAATAGAGAGCCGCCGCATGCCCAAACCAATCTCGCCTTCAAAATAATAGCCGTCATCATCAGGCCCTCTATGAATCATACGGTTATTCATATCAACAACAGTATCACGATTCGCGTTAGAGCCGTTAAAATTAAAAATACCGCAAATACCGCACATATTATTTTATTAATCCCATGTTATCATGCTTTTTAGTTTTAAAGGTATTTTCGCTTCATTCTGCAAACGCAATGTCGCCCCGGGAATTTTCATCCCGTATTCGTTTACTCTCCATCCCAATGGAGAGTCTCCACCGTCAAAACAATCAATGTTAAACTCCTTATTGCCGGTTTCAAAAAATATTTCAGCATTTCCAAACCGCCCGGCAACTCCATACTTATTTAACATTTCCCTGCTATTAACTGTCGCGCCGGAAGCAAAATGAAAAAACACCGAAACATTTCGGGTTCCTTTTCCTAAAATCTCGTCTTCTATAGCAAATGACTTTTCTCTTAATAACAGTTTCCGCTTTATCTCAACCGGTTGCGGCAATCGTCGGTAACCTCTAAGAGACAATTCGATATCAGTTCCATTTTCACTGTTTGTTAATTCGACATCCAGTTTTGATTGCGAATAATAAGCGGGGTATCTATTCCATGGAATTGGCGCCGGTTCAAACCCGTCTATACAAACGCTATTGTGCGCTTTTGCCGAACTCCCAAAACTGCCCCATTCGTCCTGCTTATAATTAAGGCGCCCGCAATCTGTCAGAAAAGGATAGCCGTTAATATAAAGGCAAAAAGCCCCAATATCGCAATGCCCATGTCCCACATGTTTAGGCGTTGCCGTTTGTTCCGCTCGCCATATGAGCGTTGAGCCACATTTATCAACCCTATGCCAACCGCTATGAGTATAACTTTGAATTTTATCTCTATTTGATAATAGCGCGATATTTTCGCCTGAAGATTCCGCTAACTCTCTAAATAAAGAGCCATATCCTCCCGCCTTTGGATTAGCAGGCAAATCTTTAGGTGTATAAATTGAAACTGCGGGACGGGACCATGGCAAGTCTATTAACCAGGAAGGCGAAAAATCTGGAGAAATATCTCCAATCAAAGGCATATCCCAATCTTTCTCTTTCTCGTTGTAAACAAGGAAAAACCAGCAATTTTTCAGCAATTTTTTTGCAAAGCCGGCTAATTCATCTTTTAGTTTATCCTGACCGGTAATTTCTGCAAACAGGCAGAACTCCAATACCCAGCGTGTAAATAGAAAATGATAGTGACTAGAGCCTTCACGCAAAAAACCGTCAGAGGTCACAAGATTTCTGATTTCGCGCAGTATTATTATTTTGCCCGTATAAAGCAAATTTTCGTCGTCAAATGCGCAACCGGCTAAAAAAAGAGCCCTGCCGTTATTTAAAACATGATTTCCGGTATGCGGCCCCATATATTCCAAATTGTTTATAAGGTATGCGGCAAATTCCATCAAACCGTTTTGTATTTTAGCTGAAGGTTTATAACCAGTCAGATAGAAAAACAAGACCGCGTTGGAAATACGTTCCCCAGCCGTGTAACTTTCCCAAATTAACCCATCGCCCTCTTCATACCCCTGATCAAACCAATCAGTAATTTGGTTTTCGCCCCATTTTGATATATTAGAATAATTTGTTCCTTCATGTTGAGAGAGAGCGGTTAAAAGCCAATTCCACCTGTGCAAGCTTTCAAAGTCTTCATCGTCCGCAAAATTTTGATTCCATGGAATATTTTCGTTTATTTGTAGTTCACAACCTGCGAGCTTTAGACTTTTAACAGAAAATTCGTTATTGTTTTCGGCCCGGTCTTCAGTCTTTTCTGTACATGGCAATTTCCATTCAACTTGATCAGGTTTGTTTTTAGAATTAATTATTGCTTTTAACTCTGCTGGATACCAATAACCTTGTTTAGCTTTTTTATTAATTAATTTTAATTTAACTCTTTTAATTACATAAGAAATAAAACCATCCATAGAATTGTTGAGGCTGTATTTAAGAAAATTTTCAAACTCAACGCCGCCTGTAATAGCCTGTAAAAAGTTAAGATCGGATTCCAGATTATCACGATTAGAGAGAGAGCTTAAATAATCCTCAGCCATGCGTTTTGCGTAAAATTTCTTAAGGAAAACGCGTCTGCCTTCCTCGCCAATCTCTTTTCGCAATTCAGCATCTTTAAACAGTTCAATAATTTTATCGGCAAACGAATCTGTGTTTAACTCTATAACAAAACCGCCTTTTCCATTTTCAAGGACTTCAGGCATGCCTCCGACATTCGCCGCAATTACCGGTGTTTGAAGCGCCATGGCTTCTATAATTGTCAGGCCGAAACTTTCATCTTTTTGCGATGGAGCAACCATAATATCGCACTCTTTGATTAGGTTTGCGACATCATTTCTAAAACGCAGCAAATGAACGCATGACTCAAGCTTGCGTTCCTCCACCAGATTTACAACATGGTCATATTCCGATTGATATCCATAACCTGCGATAATAAGTTGAGATTCAGGGCAAGCCTTTTTTACTTTAAGAAATGATTGCAAAAGAAATTCATGCCCTTTGCGTTTCTCATATGTGCCAAGCATTAACAATATCGGCGCATCAGAACTGATATTCAACTCGCTTCGAATTGACTGTTTATCGTTCTCTGTTTCAGGCGGAATCTCTATGCCGTTATAAATAACCTTCTTTTTTTTCGAAAACCCTATGCCGGGGCGGTTGGATAAATGGCGTTGAGTAAAATGTGATACAGTTATTAATGACGCCACGCTTTTTTCAATGTAGAAATCAATTAAGCTCTCAGGTAACAGCAATACTTTGCGGATAGGGACGGGCTGATTGTGGTAGACCAGAAGCGGCTTTCCCCATTTTTGATTAAACAAGCCGGTTAATGAAACGGATCTGCATGTATTACCGCCGGGATAATTGCCTGCCACCACAAGAAGGCGGTCAGGGCCAAGTTTTTTTATGGCCCGGTTAAAATAGAGGATATGATAGAGCAGCAATAAATACTGCCCGGGAAGCATTGAAAACTTTCTTACTAAGTTTAGAAAATAGGAGTGTGAAAACTTTCTGTCTAACTGGCTCTCTATTATAACCTTGTGCCTTATAATGCGGCACGGCCTTGTTAACCGCTTCTCGATAATTTCCAGCCCGGGATGATCATGGTTGCACATTAAAATAAATTCATCATCAGAAGGCCAGTAGTTTATCAGATTAACAATAAACGAATCCATACCACCGGCGTAAAAATTTTCTGTAAACAGGAGTGTTTTCATTTAAACTTCGTTGAAGTTTATTATCAAATTGGCTTTAAGAGCCTCTGTTCTTTACTTTTTTAAGCAAATCCCAGATATGGGTTTTGTTTAAAAATTCCTTAACAGCGTCATTTTTAAGAAATGCTATAACCAGATAAAGCAGCGATGATGGGACGTTGAACTTTTTTGAAAGTTCGCGCGCCATTCTTCGATTTAAAACTTTTTGCGTATGTTCGCGGCTCTTTTTGTTAGCCAGATGATAAAGCCTTTTTCTTGCCGCTAAATCAAGCTCATCGGTTGTAAATAGTGGTTCGTTAACCCAATGTGAAGCGTCATTAAGAAACTCAGGAGACTTAAATCTGAACTTATTATTCTCCGTCACCCATTTTGAAAGTTCAGTGCCTGGGAATGGTATTAAATGGTAAAAAGGCGCATCAATTACAGAATATTTAACGGCAAGCTCTATTGACATCCTAACGTCTTTCTCTGTTTCAGTGGGAGCACCTAACACAAAAAACAGCTCGACTTCAAAATCAAGGTCGCACGCAAGCTTTATCGCTTTTTCAATTGTCGCTAAATCCTCGCCTTTGTTTAAAACTTTTAATATTCTCTCGCTGCCGGACTCAACGCCGAACGCGACTTTAAAAAAACCGCATTCGCGCATAAGTTTTAATAGCTCGTAATCCACCTTGTCGGCGCGTATGCCGTTGGTCAATGTAATCTGAAGTTTATCTCCAATACCCCGTTCTTTAATCCCTTCGCATATTTTAACTACCCGCTCCCGGTTGAATGTGAAATTATCATCTACAATCTGAAGTTTATGCCAACCCTGGTTTACCCAATGTTCAAGCTCGTCAACTATTTTTTCAGGATGCCTGTAACGCCACTGTTTCCCTATAGTAACGGAAATCGGACAATATATGCAGCCGTAAGGACATCCTCGCGAAGTAATAACAGGTATTTCCCGGTAATTCTCCATGTTGAATTTGTTAAGTTTAGGGAATGGGAATTTATCAAGCTCTTTAATATATTCCCTGCGTTCGGTTTGAACTATATTGTTATTTTCTCTATAAATTATCCCTCTAATTTCGTTAAGCGGCGCTCCATTGCATAACTCGACAAGGACATCCTCCCCCTCAAGATTAACAACTATATCAACCGCCGCGCACTCTTCAAGTATCTTCTCTTTAAACGTTGAAGCGTGAGGGCCGCCGACAACTATACGAATATCAGGAAATTTCTCTTTCACAGAGCCAATAAATTCATAGTTGTGAAGATATTTAAATGTCATCATGCTAAAACCAATATATGAAGGTTTTAACCGATCAACCTCCGCGCAAAAATCGTCAAACGAATTGTTCGCCTGCATGTCATAAACGTCATGCTCAATGCCGTTAAACGAAAGAGCCTCCGACAAGATCCCTAACCCAGCCGGAAAGTCTACATAAAAACTATAATATGAATCCTTATAAGGCAGTTTAACTAATAATATGCTCTCTTTTGCCACTACTTACCCTCTAAAATTGGTTTATTTACTAAATAATCTTCAATCGCTAAAAACTTTAGACCTGATTTAAAAAATACATCAAGGGCGTCGTCCGGAGATTCTACTAAGGGGTATCCATGCAAATTAAAAGACGTATTAAGGATACCGCCCACGCCGGTTAGATCTTCAAAATGTTTAATTAGATTGTAATAGGAAGGGTTGCTCTCCTGCGTGACAATCTGCGGCCTTACCGTATGGTCTTGAGGATGGGAGCCTGCGTAAATGTCCTCAACTTTATCTCCGCCCGGGAATGCCATAATCATATAGGGCGTACCTATCCCTTTTGGATTAACCAGATAATCATCCGCCCTGGTGTCAAGAACTGACGAGGCAAACGGCATCCAGAAATCTCTCTTTTTTATCATTTTGTTAATTGTAATGATGTTTCGGGATTCTGTTGGATGGGATAGTATTGATCTATTGCCCAATGCTCGCGCTCCAAATTCGCTTCGGCCTTTAAAGCGGGCAACTACATTCTTTTGCGACAACAAGAGGGCTATATCTTTTTCAATATTTTCTGATTTTTTAACGGAGAATTCACATCCTTTTTGTTTAAAATTTTCTAATGATTTTTCAATATCGTTCTGATCATAATTCAGGCCCAAATACATGTTGTCCAATGGTTTGGGGTTTTCTTCGGTTTGATTGTAATGTTGTTGCATTGCGGCGCCGATTGAAAGCGTCTCGTCCCCGCATGAGGGGAAAACAAACATGTCGTTTATTTGCGGAAGTTGCGAAATGAGCATATTGGTTTTAACATTCATAAACGCTCCGCCGGCCAACGCAATTGTGTCTACTTCGTATTTTTCAGTGTAATAGCCTATCCATTTTAATAAAACGGTTTCAAACGCGTATTGAATACCCCCGCATATTTCATCAAACCGTTTATATTTACAGATTTCATAGATCTTTTTTATAATAGGTTTCTCATAAGTGTCGCGTATACGGTTTATCCCTGGTTTGAGGAACCATTTGCCGTCCTTCCACCTGAACAGATCCAGAAACATTTTAGCGACCTCTTTGCTTCTTGTTTCATTAGCGTAAGGCGCCATTCCCATTAATTTGTATTCGTGCTCTAAAACAACAAAACCCATTACGCAGGTAATTAATGCGTATAGATTTGCTATTGAGTTGTTGTCCTCAATGTCGTCTATGAATTTTATCTCGCCATTTTTTTCAATAAGGTGAACTGTCGCGCAGCGTCCATCGCCCTGGCCGTCGCAGGTGAAAGCCATATATCTTTTGTTTCCATAATATTTGGCTCCAAAGGCGGCGGTCGCATAATGCGCGATATGGTGCTCAATGAAATGGGTCTTCTTTTTTAACGCAACCGGCAAATAACTCGCGTATATCTTTTTCCTCATCGACACGCATTGGTTCTGCCGGTTACGTTGCCACTCTTTTTTCTTAAATTTATAAGACAAACGATCACGCAAAACAGTCAAACGTTCCTTAAAAGAAAAATTAGAGTCGTAAATTCTTTTCATAGACCCCATATAATCATCTCTGCTTACGTAACCGTTCAATTTTGTAAACTGTTCAAATGTAGCAATTGCAACGCAATCAATATCTTCAAACTTTAAGCCGGAAAATTTAAGGCAGTTTTCTATACTCTCGGTTGGAACAGCCCAATAGTTTTTAATTTTTCGCAAACGCTCTTCCTGTATTGCGCAAATTATCTTGCCTGAGGATAAAATGCAAGCGCTGCTGTTATGGCCGTCATGAATTCCTAAAATATTCATTTTTAACTTTTTCCCTTTTTTAACTTTTAATCAACTACTTACGCCGGGCATTTAACGCTGAAACTCACGCCATATACTCAAATCACGTCCCAGTATATTTTCTAATTCATTGATATCGTCAATGAAATATCTTTTAAGCATTTCCGTTTTAATATTGTCATCCAAATCTTGAAATTTAACAGCCTTTTTGTTCTTTTTATCTATAAAAAACAAAAGTTCACGTCTTAACGTTGTCGACGGTAAAAGAAATTTGCATATTTTCTTTAAAAGAGTAGGTTTATTAATAGCGTCTCTTAGCATTTTGGATTTAACTACGCTTGCCGGGTTGCTTTTTATATTGGTGTTTAATGGAGCGTCTTCAACATTTAAAAACCTTAAAAGATTGTTTATGGTCTTATCCATCTCTTTTAAAAAATCATCTTCAAAAATTACAAACATCATATTATCTTTAGGAAAATATTTCATGTAATTCTTAATCTGCCTGGCGTAAAACCCTCTGCTTATATAGCTATACACCCTCTTTTCATACAATCCTTTTGCCGTTCTATCGTCTTCCAGTTGAATGGCTCTTTCAAAGGTCTCGTTGTCAAAAAAATGGGTGGAGTTCATCGTATAATGCGAATAAGCGCGATCAACAGGGTTGCGTAATATAAATAAAAGTTTTATTTCTTTTCCTAAATGAATGGAAATTCTTTCAGGCACAAAATCCAGAAACATATAGTCTGGTGATATTTCACCAATTATTTTTTGATCTTTATGCTTGCCAAATGATTCATGTTCATACCAATTAATTCCTTTTTTATATATTTCGTCTTCACTAAAAAAATTCGATTCTTTAAAAAACGGAATATATATATCGGGATGCTGCTTTAATATATCATGTAAAGTTGTAGTTCCAGACTTTTGGGTTCCTACGCACAAAAAATTTGGCAATGTCATTATTCGAATAAAATATAAAAATTGTTGGGTACCAGAAAAAGTAAGTAGCCTTTATTCTTTAGGGCGCGATGAATTTTCCTCACAACGAAAATCAGCCCTAACTAATGCTCCAGCTCGTCCTTACTATAACATTGTTATTTTTTAAAATTCTCTTAGTTTCTTTACATGGATAATATTTGCAACTATTATCCATAATTGTTTTTATTTCATAAATCGGTGGATAAATTGTTTGAATCTTTCACAAGAATTATGAAGATTAGGGTTCATATATAGATTAAGCAGTTTTTCGACTTTGGCGCCATATTCATCGGTATATTTATTTGGTTCCTCTATAAAATATTTAATTAATCGTTTAAATTCGCTATATTTGGTCACATCCGGCCCGGGAATAAGTTGCCTGTAATCTTCAGCAAAACCTTTGGTTTCATCCATCTCATTATAATCCGGCATCACAAAAAGTTGCGGTCTTTTTAAAATGGCAAAATCAGTTGAAATTGTGCTGTAATCACCTATCAATAAATCTACCTCCAGCAAAAGCTGATTATTATCTATTAAAGGGGTCTTTTCAAAGGAAAAAAAACGGAATCTATCACACTTTGATGGAAGTAATGATAATTTTCCAATTGAGTGAAAGGAATATAAAAAAATTAAATTATTCTGTTCCAGGAAGGAAATCAGGTCTTCAAGATCAAAACCTTCTAATTTTCTCAAAGGGAAGGGGTAATCGTAAGGCCTGAATGTGGGCACATAGTATATCACCTTTGTCCCTTTATCCAGTTGCGGTATTAATTCATTTAATAAGGGTCTGCTCTTTTTTCTTCCGGCAACAAAATCATGGTTAAAAAATTGGTCACTCTTAGGAGCGCCCAGAAGCGCCGTCTTGTTAGAGTGAAGCAAAAATTGTTCCCTACCAACCATCTTTGCGGCGTGCTTAGTACAAAAGCTAAAATAGTTAAATTTATGTATCTCTTTTATATACTTTAAAGTGTCTTTAAGTTTTTCTTTTTTTTGAGCAGTTAACTTAGGGCCACTTCCATGCATAGTGCAGATTTTTATGGCGTCTGATGGAAGCAAATTAAAGTAATTATAAAATGCAGACCCAGAGTCAATAACCACTTTTGCCGACCACGTGATATAAATCTTATTAATCAACGAAGAAGATGAAATATACTTAAAGTTATTACTTTTGAGATAGTTTTTTATCTCTTCAGACTCTGTAACCCAATAAACATTGTACTGTGTATGTTGCGAAAGGTATTCAAATAAATACTTGGGATTTCCACCATACCTGAAGGGGGAATGGGTTTGTATAATGATGACATCGCGCTTTCTAAAAAGCAAACGAATGGGAAAGGCCAAAATAGATGTTAACTTCCAAATAGCAGACCTTAAGATCCACTTTATAATTTTACTCATAATTCAGATTTCACAAATTGGAATAAATTCCAGAAAGCTTAAAAAAAGTAGACATAAGCATATCATATAAAAAATAAAAATCAATTTTATAAGGGATAAGACCCTATTTTTCAAAAACCAAATCAGGATTATTTTTATATAGCTTTCTCAAAACAAATGCGACTTCCGGCCTTACTAAATATTCTGGAATTGTAGATTCGTCTTTAAGAAGATTTCTTATATCAGTGCCACTTAACGACTTTCGTAAATTTTTAACGTCATCTTTGTTCTCAAAGTCTGTTGTTGCTATGCCTCGCTCTTCACAAAAATAGACAGTATCAAAATTTACTATTTCCATTCCTATGTCAAGAGAATCAAAAATTCTTTGTGAAGCATCCTGTGCGTAATAATTTCCTACCCCGGTATGATCCCTGCCGACAATAAAATAGTTGCATCCAAAATTCTTTCGGCAGATCGCTGTAAACACCGCCTCCCTTGGCCCGCTATACCGAGAATATGTGTTAAAAGACCCTAAAAGCACACCATAGGGATTATAATAACCACTCCGGATAATCTCCTCATAACAAAGAATAATTACATTGCCGGTAAAATCTCCGCTCTTTTTTATACCGGTTACCGGAGAAATAAAGATTGCATCCGCTCCCGTAGATTCCAATGCTTTCTTTTGTATATATTCATGTCCTCTATGCGCAACGTTCCTTGTATGGTAGCCAATTATGTTATGCCAACCTGCGTCATTGAATATAGTCCTGGTCTGTTTAGGCGTTAATTCATAATTACACATATCAAAACTCTTTGCTTTTTTAAATAATAGTGGTTCGCCGGACAGTAAATAATCGCCATTTTGCAAGAGATGTGAAACACCGGGATGATTGATGTCATCAGAGCCAAACCACTTCTGCGCCATCAGGTTTAGAGATTCAATCCTCTGTACCTTAGATATTTTTAACAACGCAAACATATGGCCGCTCTGTTTACACTTTAATATAATCTCGCCTGAATGGGGAAGTTTTTTTGCGACATTTTCTTTTACTTGAAAAATGATTGGTATTGTCCAAACAACGCCGTTTCGCAACTGCATCTTCTCCAGTACAGACCACACTTCATCCAAATCCATAAAACTTGTAACAGGCGAATATGTGCCTTCCGCAATCTGGATAGTATCTGAGATGATCCGGGAATCAACCTCAAGAATTGGCAAATCCGCTAATCTGCTATCATTAAGATTATCATAGTGTTGCTGAACAAGCTCTCCACCATGAGGCTCTATTATTCTGTCGGAAGGGAGTGAAAACAGATATTCAATGTTGTCTTTGCCGCTTCCATTTTCAACTTCATATATTATCCGCGACATAATCCTTACACAATCTGCCGGATATTTACCTATAGCAGTTTCCGCCGCTAAAACAAGGCCATCTGCTCCATCATTCAAGATACCCACAATATCGCTAACTTCCGCCCTTGTAGGTTTTGAATGTTGAATCATATTCTCCATCAAGTTCGTTGCAACATAAACAGGCGCTGAAAATGACCTTGCCTGTTTTAGAATATAAGATTGGGCAAAAATAATCTTTTCCAATGGCACATCCCGGGACAAGTCGCCCCTATCAATAAGAACTGCATTGCTTTCACTGCAAATACCCTCTAAATTAAGGATTGCTATTTTACTCTCTATTTTACTAACAACCTCTATTTCATAATCAAAAAATGATCGTAGTTGTTTTACATCCTCTCCTGATGAAGCAAATGAAAGAAAAACCGTCTTTAAGCCCAATTGATTAGATATCTTAAATGCCTGCATATCCTTTTCAGTAAAAGTAGGCAGATGAATTGGCCTGTCAATACTAATTCCTTTATTGCAGCCTACACGACCGCCCTGAATTGCCCTGGCTTCAACAAATCCATCTTTAACTTTTGTGATCTGTACGGAAACAGAATCAAAATCAATCTTTAAAAGATCGCCGGGCAAAAAGATTTGTGAAGGATCAGGGACGGTAACAGGTATTCGCTGTTTGTTCCCAAGGAGATTCATTGGAACTATTTCAAATATATCATACGCATTAATTTCAATTCCATTGCCTGGAAAGAAACCTGATCGCAATTGCGCGCCTTCGGAATCAGGACAAATCGGCTTTGAAGTCCATTTGCTTAACATTTTTACCAAACCTTCAAACTCTTCTATTTTGGTGTGTGAGAGGTTTATTCGAAAAATATCCACACCCGCATTATCCATTTTATGAATAGTTAATTCATTAAAGGATGACGGTCCTAAAGTTGAAATTATTTTCCTCTTTATCAATTGTTTACCTCTTTTCTAGTTGTTTATAATATTGATTTTACCTAATTTGAACAATTTTTTAACAACACTTAATGGCGCATTTCCCAAACGCACCGTATGCCCACCAAAGTAGACCGTATGGTGGAACGGCCGCTACAATTTATAAAACTTTAATTCAAGAAATGGCTTTTCTCATTGCATCGGTTGAGACAGGCGTATCTAAAGGGCCTATATATCTTTCCAAAACATTCTGATTATTAAATTTTAAGCAGTCTTGACTATGGCCATTGAGAATATTTTTTAATATAGTTGTTAGTTCTCCATGAGAAGTCGCGGTGGCAAGCTCTGATTTGCCGTCAAAAGGGGGGTATTTATAAACATTGTCATTGCAATAATATATTACGATCTTCTTCATAATCGCAGCTTCCAATATGGTTGTAGAAGCGTTGCCTATAAAAATGTCTGCGGATTTTGCCGCTTCAGTAAAAGGTAATTCTTCAGGGGACTGAATATCGAATGTGTGTTTAGAGAAATATCTCCTTTTAAGCAAATCAAGGCAATTGCCTTGCCCTTGATTGCTTCTGATTGTCGTGTCGAAATAGGAGCGTAATGGATAGATACCGTCAAGTATCTCCTCAATAAAACAAGCGGCGCTGCTCATTGAAAAACCGACAATCCAAGGAGCCTCATTTTTTGCGCCGATTAGTATTTTTTTCTTTTCGCCATTCGCAACAAATTTACCCGCTCTATTGTTCAAAGATTTGCGCAAAGACTGAAAGGGGGGGTTGCCCACCACTTTTATATTAGAGTTTACGCCTTCCGTTATAAAATCTTTCTTATTGCTCTCGGAATATAACAATATATTGTGAGCGTGTCTTGTTCCAATAGCGTAGTTCCATCTTACACCGTCAGGATGCACAAAGTTTTTTATTTTTTTTAATTTTGCTATATTATAAATATATCTGGAATCAATTGTTGAATCTGCCTGTGATAGAATACCGTCTACTTTAACGGAAGAAAGAATATTAAAAAATTTATTAATAACTTCTATTAACGGCGGAAAAACATTGTTTATCGCCCAATTAACTTCATCATTTATATATGTGGCAAAATCAACTCCAAAATAGTTAAATCTGTTTGTGGATATCGAATGTATTGTTTGCTTCCATTTCTCTCTAATAGAGCCCAGCTCTTTGCTATCTTTTGGATTGCAGCTTTTAATAGATGATATTGAGGTTGTAATATTTTTTAAAATATTAGGAAACTTGCGATTTGCAATAAAGTTGTAATCTTTATTAAAAACATTAAAAAAATCTTCAACACCTCTATTCGCGTCTGTAAATATGCACAATTTATTAGGGTTTAATATTTGTTTGATATTGTGCTTTACCGAATAGACCTTATTAATAATATCTAATAAATAGCCTTTTTGTTTATCAACGCATATTGAGTTGATAATATACCTTTTTTTTCTTTGCAAACTTGTGGATTGTTTAGTTTTCTCTATATCTAAATCATCGCATAAATCTGTTTTTATACATTCAAAATCTATTGCATGATGAGCGCAGATTAATTTGATGACCAGATCTTCATTATCAAAATATATGCTTTCCCTATATGATTTGTGGTATTCATATGTAATCTTTTCTGGTTTATATCTGTCTATTAATTTTATTAAATTAGGGGCTAAACAAAACAAGTTTGGAAATACGTCAAGATAAAAATGATGAATAGCAGAATCCCCAAGCGAGACTCCCCTATAGATCGAAAAATCATTTCCGGCTGAATCAATAAACCAGGTCTTGAGCTCTTTCATTTGACGCGCGACAATTTCTTTTGTTTCGCAACTATCAAGATTGTTGTCAAGAGACACAACATCTAATCCGGCGTTCTTTATCTCTTTTGCAATAAACCAGTCGCGTGTAACAAAAACCACGCATAACTGATTTTTATCCTTGCAAGCGCTTTCCGGCGATAAAAGCTCTTTCAAATGCCGCATTGATGATACGATATAGATATCCACTAATGTTTTACTTTGCCGTACATGGCAGTGAGTAGGTTTCTTGTATATTGCAAGGATATATATTTTGTTTTTAGACCCACAAATACAAACAGAGCCAACAGCATAACCTTTATAAGGATTTTTAGAACTATATTAATATCAAAAAGCATTATTGGATATATTGTTGACGCAAACGCTATTGTTAAAAGAAAAAGAGCTGTTAAATGCTTCTTTTTTATATGCACGGGAAACACTTTTTCTCCAAGATAAAAGATAATGATTGACGCCCCAAAAGCGGAGATGGAAGTTGCCAATGCCGCGCCGACAGGCCCGTAACGTTTTATAAGAACAATATTTAGCCCTATATTAATTAATATGCCCACTATTGACGACGGCAACAGATTCAATGTTTTTTCGCTGTACCCTATCTGGTTTACGGCAAGCATTCGAATAATGCCGAATAGATAATAAAACACATAAAAAGGAACTACATAGGCCGCTGCGTAAAAATCTTCCGTGGTCATTAACTGTATAAGTTCTTCTGAAAAATAAATCACCACTAGACCAAAAAACAACAAAATAAAGGAGAACTCAAAATACGCCTTAACAATTGCCTGTTTAGATTCCGCCGTATTTTCGTGCGCTTTTTTCATAAAAAAAGGCGTCCAGACTCTTACAATAGAATCCATTACAAGTTTTATCAGATGCGAAAATCTCTCGCCAATATTGTAATGGCCCACTGAAACCAAACCCTTGTAATTGCTTAACATGGTTTTATCAAAAGATGTGTACAATATTCCTATTATTTGCAGAGGTATTTGTGGATAAGCAAACTTGACCGATCGCTTAAATAGTTTAAGAGAAAATTTAAATGTGAATGTGTTTTTTGTTAAAAAAAGCGAGACCAATGTTAAAATAGCTGTAGTAGCTATAAAAGCATAAATTCTTGCCATGTATGTAAAAGAACAAATATAAAGCAAGTATAGTGATATGCCGGTATTTATAATGATCTGCGCAATTTTTATTGACGAATAAGCCTTAGCCCGAGTTTGCGCTACAAGTATTAATGTGAGGTAGTTTAAGAAATACTCCAGGCATCCGTAAATATATGAAAGTTTAAGGAGTTCCGGCGTGATTTTATTGTCAAAGACTCTAAACGCGACCCTATCTGTTATATTCCATAAAACAAAGCCGGCAATTCCGCATATTAAAATATTAAATGTAAAATTGTTTGTGTTGACAACTTTAAATATGTTTAACCGCTTTTGATATTTAAAGTAGTAACGGTACGTGGCTCCTTGTAATCCAAACGAGATAAATCCAACAGAAACCGTGCCGAACATTGTAAATAGAGCTATAACGCCGTAATCGGAGGGAGATAAAAAACGTGTATATATCGGAATGCTGAAAAAAGCTATTGCATTTGTAACAACCGTAGCGGAAAGGTATCGAAAAATATCCTTAAAATTTTTGTATCTCTCTTGTTTCAATACTTATGGCAATCTATTTATAAACTGTAATTATTCAACGCGATTATTTCGCCATCCGCTTGCTTTATCAATCCTTGCCTATATCCTGTTATAAAACAGTTCGCCCGCCGTCTATAATAATGTTCTGCCCTGTCATATAAGACGACGCGTCTGAGCAAAGATAAATAATGGAAGATTTATATTCGTCAATATCGGCCATACGGCCCAGGGGGATTAGATTTGTAAGTTTTGTGACAAACTCTTCAGGTTGATTATTATAAATACCGCCCGGAGATATAGCGTTAACTCTAACATTCTTATTGGCCCAATATGTTGAAAGATATTTAGTTAATCCCAATAAACCGTGTTTAATAACTGAATATGTCACAGGTTTGACGGGTTGCTGATCGTCGGGCAATCCTTCCTGTCGATAAATTCTTTGGTCGGGAGCTATAACGCCTAAATCGGAGGCTATATTAAGGATAACGCCTTTTGCTTTGCTTGCCATGTGCGCGCCTATATGCTTACTGCACAGAAACGCGCCGGTTAATCCAACTGCAATATCCATGTCCCACATAGGCGTGGAGTAATTTTCAAACCGGCTCCAATTTGACGGCTCGCCGATTTTGACTTTTGGATCGTTTGCGGCATTATTAATAAGAATGTCTATGCTGTTCAAGGCGGACAATACTTTGCCAACCCCTTCTTTTACGGAAGCCTCGTCTGTAATATCAACCTTTAATCCCAGGGAATGGATACTAAATTTGTTTTTTATATTTTCCGCTGTTTTTTCCGCTGCTAATTCATTAATATCCCAGATTACAGGAGTTCCGCCGGCTTCAGCAATAGCTTCAGCGTGTTTTGTTCCCAAAAGACCGGCTCCGCCTGTTATAACGGCAACCCGGTCTTTAAGTGAAAATTTATTTATTGAGTTCACGGTTTCTTTTAATATGTGGAATTATTTTCGTTTTTAAGCGTTAAACCTTCTTTGCAAGTTGCCCATCCGCCCATTCTTCATTACGAAACCAGTTTATTTTGTATAGATCGGGATTTTGTCGAAAAAGATTGTCCACTTCATTTCTTGAAGCCAAATTGCCTACAATCCTCCGCACGGTTTGAAGCATCCAGTAATCCTCTTCATAATCAAGAGTCAACCTTACTTTAACAGAATTTTCATCAAATTCCGGTAGCTTAGTCTCCCGCAAACCTTCGACTTTTTCTACATAATACCACATCATCTCAGTATCTTCATTATCATTAGTTAATAAGCACGCCTTGTTAATAATGTCGCGTGTTAAGGAATAGCCTACACTCGCTCCGCCTGAGCCGGACGAGTCGGACGGCCCAACCATATCAAATCCTTTTGAAAGCATGGCATAACTTTGTTTCATTAAGTTGCCGTCAAAAAAAGGGTCATCAGCGTCAACGGTGTGGAATGCCTCTATATTAAAATGATCGCAACAATCGCGCCAGCGCATTAATTTGTGGTCAACACTTCCTCTAAAGCATTCAACAGATTCTTTTTCGGCAATATCATTAACAATATCGTCCTCTTTCTCAACTGTAGTGCAAGCTATTGGCCGCAACTCATAATGTTTTGCGCGCCTAATTACGTGCTCCAGAACATTGCAATCACCAAAAGGCAGCAAGCACTTCTTCGGCAATCGGGATGATGTTGTTCTTACTGTAATAAAGGCTGGAATTTTCATTTTCCCTCTATCTGTTTTATGGTTTTCTTTAATATCTGCCCTTGTTTTTTTGCTTCTTCGAGGTCTCTGTAATTGGTCTTAAACTGCATTAATTTTGGCTGAGTGGATTCCGCTATGGGACAAAGGCCGTTTTCATAATTAAACTTTCCCTGCAACAATGGATGATCTTTTGGCAAACGATGGTTAAGGAATGGTTTTTCCTGCATAAACGGTTCCTGATAAACCAATCCAAGTCCGCCGTAAAATCCATCGCCTCCATTATTTTTATACGCATTATAAAACTCGCGCCATGAGGTGCCGTGTTTCTCCATCCCCTCATATCTTACAGTGAAAGTCCAATAAACATGGACGCAATCGGCCTCTACTTTTTGCGGAATTATCCAATCACAATCGTTTAGAGCATCTAAATAAAACTCCGCCACTTTCCGCCTTCTTTCAACCAGAAACTCAATCCTTTCCAATTGCGCCAACCCTATTGCCGCCACCACTTCAGGCATGCGATAATTCAACCCTATCTGGTCGTGCCGTTTAAAGAATGGATTTTGAAACTCTTCCGGCAGCAGAGGCTTTATGCCGGCTCCGCCTGTTAATGTTCTATATCCAAGACCTCCAAATTTCCGTATTTTAACGGCATAGTCTTCATTGTTTGTTATAACCATTCCGCCTTCTCCAGTGGATAGGTGTTTTTTTGTTTCAAAACTATAGCTTGCCATATCCCCAATAGTGCCGACAGTCTTCCCCTTATATTTAGCCAATATGCTTTGCGCGCAATCTTCAATAACTACAATGTTGTGTTTTCTGGCAATTTTCATAATAGGGTTTAAATCCGCGGGCAAACCATGCATATGAACAGGGATGACGGCTTTTGTTTTATTCGTTATTTTTTTCTCAAAATCTTCAGGTGAAATGTTAAAGGTGTCCGGATCTGAATCAGCAAATACAGGCACGGCGTTTTGGGAAATAGTAACAAAGGCCACCATAGACACTGTTTGAGCCGGCATAATAACTTCATCGCCAAAGCCCACCCCAATGGCGTCAAGGCAACTGTGCAACGTGGATGTGCCTGAATTATGCGCTATAGCGCATTTTACGCCCATTAATTTCGCAAATCCGGATTCAAACCTGTAAGTCCATGGAGACTTTTTGTTATCATCATTTTCCGAATCTAGGAATTCAAGCACATAATTAGATTCGTTGCCGTTATATTTTCCTTTTAAATCCTTTTTTAAATCTTTCATAACATTCCCTTCTTTTTTAAGTTCATCATTACGCCTTCAACCGCCCATAAATCCTCTTCTTGATCAATATCAAAGTTATAATGATGATGAACAACCATCTTCTCCATCTTCTCGCCAAACCATTTTCCTTGCTTTAGGATTTCGGCTTTATGTATATAAACGCATCCGTCGGCTATAAAGAAACCTTCTTTTTTTTGCCTTGGAACCTCATGCGTAGTTCCCCATTCATAATACTTGCTAATATATCCGGTAGCCAGTGAATCAACTCCGGTTTTCATAAATCTATAAACCGCCTGATCTATTATGTTATTAACCCGTATGGGCGAGGTTGGATTAAGCAGCGCGATTGCATCGGCGTCAATCTCTTTTAAAAAATGTTGCGCAAGCTCAACAAGTATTGAGTCGTCAGACGCTAGATGCGTAGGGCGCAGCAACACTTCGGCCCCTGCGCGTTTTGCGACGCTTGCGATTTCATCATCCTCGGTTGAGACCACAAACCTGTCAAGCAGCTTTGACTCTAACGCGGCTATAATAGCCCACTCAACAAGTCTATGCCCGCATACTTCCCTGAGATTTTTCCGATGAATGCCTTTGCTTCCGCCTCTAGCGGGAATTACGCCTAAAATCATGCCGATAATTATCTATTCAATTAATTTGGATTAAGAAATTCTTCTTTTAACAAACCCATTAATGCGGCGTCATAGCGTTTATTATCTTTAAGCGACAAATAATAATGCCTTAAAACTCCCTCTATTTTAAATCCGGCTTTTTTAAGGGCATTTATCGACGGCACATTGTTCGTCTGCGTAATCGCCGATACACGGCAAAAACCGCGTTCATTAAACAGATGGTTTAAAACCACGTCTAACGTTTCATTAAAATAGCCGCATCCCCAATAATTTGGGGACAAACCATACCCGATTTCCGCATGACCTTTTCTTTCATCTATATTAATAACTCCAAAAGTTCCTATTAATTTATCCTGCTCTTTTAAAAAAATGCACCAATAGTGATTTACAGGCGAGCTTGCACGGTTAATCAATTTATCTAAATACTGTTTAGTTTCATCAATGGTTTTATGAGGCGCATATTCCATGAACTCATAAAACAAAGGCTCCCTGGAATATTCATGCATGTCATTTAGGCTCTTGTAACCGTTTTCAACTAAATCAATTAAAGTTATACGATTGCCGCTCAGGTCTTTAAATTTCATACAATAATGATAAGGTTTTATGGACAGTTAATTTCGCGGATGAAATAATTATTATTTTCTAAGTTTTTCCCGTATTTTCAATTCATCATCGGTTATGCGTTTTACACCGTCGCCCAAGGCTTTTTCAATTTTACGCACCGCGCCGCACAATTGCATAAATCCCATTGGCTCAACAGACGCAGCCTGATCAGTGCCGAACATTACTCTATTAAGAGTAATATGCCTTTCAATTGATGTTATCCCAAGCGCCGCGGCCCCATATGAAACCGCCAAACCAATCTCATGCCCGCTGTAACCAACATTGCATTTATAACGATCTTTTAATGTCTGAATCACTTTTAGATTTGCTTCTTCATCCTTAGTGGGGTAAGTGCTTGTGCAGTGCATCAGCTCAAAAGGACAATTTTTTTTCTTGAATACCTCTACAGCGGCGTCTATTTCATCAAAGTCCGACATCCCCGTGGAAATAAAAGTGTAACGACCCTCATCAGCTATAAGGTTAAGCAGATCTGTGTTTGTCAACATAGCGGAAGCCACTTTATTGTATTTTAAATCAAATTGGCGCAAAAATTTTTGGCTTTCCAAATCCCATGCTGAAGCAAACCATCCAATCTTTTTCTCTTTGCAATATTCGTCAATCTTTTTGTATTCATCATAACCAAATTCAAGCCGTTCTTTAAGCTCTCTGTTAGTGGTTCCCCAAGGGCTTTCCCGGGGTTTGTCAAGCTCCGCATCGGTATAAACAGAGCTAAGCGTTCTTTTCTGAAATTTAACGGCGTCAGCGCCGGCCAATGCGGCGGTGTCTATTAATTTTTTTGTTATATCAAGATCGCCGTTATGGTTAATTCCTATTTCCGCTATAATAAATATGGACATATTTATTCTCCTTTACAAAAAATAAGACACAGATTATATATGATTAATATCTTAATTAATCTGTGTCTATATATTAAAACACCCATTGAAATCTATCAACAACTCCGCCAATTCCCTTACGGCTCCGTCGCCCCCGTTTGATTTTAAGGCATACGAAGATATCTCTCGAATTTTCAAGTGTGAATCGTTTGGGCAAACTGAATAGCCAACCAGCTCCATAGCCTCAAGATCGTTTAGATCGTTTCCAATGTAAACAACGTTTTCAGAATTAACATTGTTATCATTGAAATATTCTTCCAGAAAACGTTTTTTATTTTCACATCCTGAATGAGCGACCATCTTTAATTTTTTGGCTCTGGCGTCTACAACTGCATTTGTTTCAGTTGACAATATAAACATTGGAAAGCCGGCATCCTTCAGCATTTTAATGCCTAAACCATCACGGCGGTCGCAAGACACCATTTCAACGCCGGTTTCTGAGACGTAAACCTTGTTATCCGTAAAAACACCGTCAAAGTCAAAAACGATTAACTCAAGAGGAATTGGCGGTTTAAATTTATTATTAATATTTTCTGCCTTTAAAATAAAAAAAATTTATGAAAGAAGCGCATCCCTAAATCTCTGCATCGCATTGCCGTCGCAAAAACCATCCACATATTTCTTTATATATTTATCCTTGAACTCTTCAAATTCATTTTCACAGAGTTCTTTAAGCCAGTAACGGGCATATGCATTTAATTCGTCATAGCTATGAGCTGAAAAATTAGGGAAATTTTCAATAACATAATGATCTTGATCGTACCTGCCCAAAGGGTCGTAACAAAACGTTTTTACTCCCCCAACAAGACCTTCGAATATCACGGAAGACAACGGTGTGGTTACAATTAAATCCGCAATGCCCATAAGTTCAAAATGGGCCAGTTCTAACTCATTGCCGTAAATACATCTGGGATGTCTAAAAAGATTTTCAAACTGTTTTGTTAAGCGGCTTGTTTCTGGAAATTGTTTTATGCCTGTGCCTTTTTTAAATTTAAAAACAAGAAGATAATCGCTATTCTCATTAAGCAATCTTAACATTGAATTTGCTAAAATTGATTCTTCCTTAAATGTTAACACCCCAATATGCCCAACAGTGCTGTCAAAAACAGTGATTAATGTTTGCGAATTTGCGACTCCGATGCTTTTTCTTAAATCTTTTCGCCTGAAATGTTTAATATTATAGACTAAGTCGGAAAAAACCGATCCTATGTCTATAAACTCCTTAATATCATTTTGGTTTGTTTTAAGCCATTGGTTTGTAAATTTATCAGAACAGGATTTATCATAAACCAAAAATGAGTATTCGGTTTGTTCGGATTTGTTTTTTGCAGGCTCCTTATCTCTCTTTAATCGGCCAAAAACTATTGAGGAATGGAGTAATATGCTTTGCGATCCATGATTTCTAACACAAAAAACCCTGATCGGCCTGCCTGGATGCTGAATGCAGAAAAATTTTTCAACATTGTAGTTATCATAAAACAGCTCCCACAAAATGTAATCGTTTAATGCATAAAAACACAGTTGTGATAATATTGGCAACCTAAGGCTTAAAAAGAGCAATTCAAACCTTATTTTGCAGGCTTTGAAATAATATTTTTTTAAATATGCAAATCGGTTAAAATTAACAATCAGATCATTATGGAAATTAACTAAGTTATAGCCTTTTTGCGCGGCTTCCGCTTTAGTCTTTCTAATAAAATCTGCGATGCCGGGTTTTTCATCAATCACAAACAGCGCATCTTCACGTTTAATCGTTTTGTCGTCAATAACAAATGACATGCTTCCTCTGTTTTCATCAAAACCTCTGCCGTCATGCAGATGCACGCCAATTTTAAATTGTTTTTTGTTTTCCTCCCTATTCCGTCTTCCCCGCATCTTTAGAAGCAGGAGTTCCGGAAAAAACATTAATTTTAGCTTAAAGTATCCATCTTTTACCATAGTCCAAACTGTAAATTGCAGGACAGTTCGGATTGGTATTTTTATATTGGGTGGTAAAAACTGATTGGCGCGCAGACATTTATAAAGAGCGCCGGGTATATTTCCAAGTATAAAATCTATTTCGCTCTTTATTTCATAATGTGTTATGACTTTTTCAGCAAACAAAAAAAGACGAAAAACCCTTGCCACCTCGGTCACTAACGCATTTTTAATCAGAATTTCAGCATATTTGGTTTTGTTTACTAAAAAGTTAAAGGCGGCGACATCCCTGTTTGCAACCATTAAGTCAAATATTTTATCTATTTGAATAGACGCGCGCAAATTCGCTGTTAAGAAATCAATCGCTGTGTAGAAATCTTCAGGTATGACAACAATGTTGTTAGCCTTTCCAGGTTTTATCAGGACTTTTTCAGATTCAAAACAATAAATAGTTTTATACTTTGCAACGTTTAACTTTACTTTTTGAACGTCGCGTCCAATTAGAAGTATATTGTCCATATCTTGCCGTTCATATGTATAAGCCCACATTAAATAGCTTTAAAATCATACTGTTTTTTTCTAAATAATCATCAAACGATTTCATTTTTTTCCCTCATGCCTTCATTAGTATTCAGGCGTCTGGCGCCTCTAAAAGCAAATTCATTCTTAAAATAAAGATTATAAAATCCTTCTATCAATTCATTAGCCGTATCCATGTCGTTATTGGTGTGTTGAAAATGGTCTAATATTAGATCTTTATTTACTTCGTAAAGGGCCTGGTATATATCCTTTTCCGGCATTCCCATGAAATTAACCACATATAAATCAGTGTTTCTAAATCTGTCAAAGAAATCATCCGGTCCTTTTAACAAACCTTTTTCCAAAGCGTCATAATATAGAGGACTCCCGGGAAATGGAGTTACCGGCCTAATCGTTCTTACATAATCATAAAGATTGTACCTTTTTATAAATTCAGCGTTGCGTCTCAACGTTTTCTCGTTATCGCCCGGCAACCCCCAGATCAAATTCAGCCCAACGCCTATTCCGTATTTGTTGGCAATTTCAGCGGCTCTAATATTTTGCTCTACAGTGACATTTTTATTCATTGAATCCAAAACCCATTGATCTGTGGACTCAAAACCTATGTTTAAGAACAGACATCCTGAATCTTTTAACGCCTTTGCTATCTTCTCATTAAACAGATCAACTCGACAATCCATGCGGTACATGATATCCAGTTTGTTAGTTTTTATCGCATCTGTAAATTCCAATATTTTCTTTTCTGAAATAATGGATAATTCGTCTGCAAAGAAGAAATAATTAACGCCATACGTTTTGTTTAAAATCTTAATTTCATCTATAATATTATTGACGGATCTGGCCCTAATCCCTTTTTCCATCCTATGGCAAAAACTGCATTTGTTTACGCAGCCCCGTGTTGTGATCATGGCTAGTGATTTATCACCCTCTTTCATCCCAGTATATTTTAAGGACGCTGTGTACTTGTCCATGGGAAAAGCGTCCCATGCGGGAAACGATATGCTGTCTAAATCCATAATTGGCTTGCGCCTTTCATTGACAATATACTTGCCGTCAACAGAGCTTGCAACGCCTGTAATATCCGTAATTCTATTGGGGGCTGTTAGTTTGCATTCAAGCAAATCGGTTATTATAAGCTCTCCTTCACCGACAATTACCGCGTCGGCCCCTGTTGTCTTTAGCATATATTCCGGTATTGGCGTTGGGCCGTGCCCGCCAAGCACAAGCCATGCGTTTTTCTTATTTTCGTTTATAACTTTGCATAACCCTTCAACTGTTCGTTTAAACCTTGGGGCCATGAAACCCAGCCCTATTAAATCAAACTCATTTTGCGACAAATACTCAGCCAGATCTTCGTTAGAGTAATGAAAAACATCCATGCAATATGCGTCCACCTCGGCCCCTTTCTCTCTAAGGGCTGCGACAAGATAGGCCGCGCCTAATGGAAACACATTGTCATCTTGATAATTGTCATGGACGATAAAAAGAACTTTGCCTTGTTTTGTCATTATTTTACTTTCGTTAAAATTTCTTTTTTTTGAATATAAGGAAACTATAAATATCTATTTTTCCGCCGTTATATTTAACGCGGACCCGATAATAGGCGATAACCATTGAATGCGTTTTTCAAGGAACTCTTTAGTCAATAATAAATTCAGCCCAGGCAGCCCGGCCAGTTTGCTCAAACCTGGTATATTAGTGGGCCTAAAATCAGTTTTTCTTAGATTTATCTTTTTAAAGGATTTAAACAGCCGGCGGGCCTCGTTTCCAGTGAAAGTGTCTGTAAGCGGGTTCTCCCGTGATTCAGTCTTCCATGCGCCTTCAGTGTTTTTATTAACATGCCGCTTTAATTTATCTTTTGTAATATTGCCGGATAATATTCCTTTTAATATAATCTGCACGCCAAACGCCATCGACCATGTAGTGTACAATATTATAAACGCCTTTCCGTTCTCCTTTAAGACGCGGTGTATTTCATTTATAGACCGCTGAATGTCAGGGGAATGATGAAGAACTCCTAACGAAAAAACAAAATCAACGGAATTGTCTTTTAGCGGTATAAATCTGCTGTCCGCCTGTATGCCGAATCCGTCCCCCTCAATCTTGTTAATTAAATAGTTCCCCGCCTCGGCGGCCGGCCGGGTAAGATCCATGGCAATTGTAGAGGCTCCCTGATACGCAAAATGAAGGCTCTCCTCGCCGCACCCGCATCCGATGTTTAATCCGATTTTGTCCGTCAAAGAACCCATTTCACGTTTAGGATGCAGAATAGGATGATCAATTTTACTTAAAACATTGTCAACTTTTTCATCCGCAAATTTGCGCAATTCTTCAGAGTCTTTTTCGTACAAAAAAGCATGATCAGGTTCTTTCAGTCTTTTTTTCCAGCCGTTTCCCCAAAAACCGATAATCTCTTTTATTTTTGAAAAGTTTTCCGCAGGCTCGTATAGTTCCTTGCAAATAAAAGATATCACCTTCCCGTCTTCCCGTTCAAAATTTATGTTACAGGAACCACAATAAGCTCCGGTTTCTGAAAATGACAGCCCGGTATGGCATTTTGGACAGGCTAATATATTTAATAACTGGTCTTGTTTTTGCATGAATAATAATTGTTATTTGACATTTATAAATTAAGTTATAGTCCAACCGCCATCGACCACTAGATTGTGTCCAGTGACATATCCCGACAAGTCAGACGCTAAAAATATCGCAGCTCCGGCAATATCCTCTGGAACCGCCATTCTTTTTGCCGGCGTCTTTTTGCTGTACTCCTTTACAAAGCCTTCAGACTGTTTATTAAACACTCCGCCGGGCGAAATTGTGTTTACTCGTATTCCATATGGAGCAAGATATACAGCAAGATAACGTGAGAAGGATATTATGCCGCCTTTTATAACTGAATATGACGAAGGGTTTGTCATTGATGTGTCTTTATATATTGAAAAATCAGGGCCTACAATGCCGTAAATGGAGCCAATGTTTATAATGGAGCCGCCGTTATTGTTATAAACCATCCGCCGGGCAACGCGTTGAGTCGTTAAAAAACACGCTTTGATTTGTATAGCAATATTATCGACCCACGATTCACATTCCGCTTCAAGAAAATCTTCCATAAATTTACTGTTTTTTGGATATGAACTGTTTATAAGCGTATTTATCGGCCCAACATCTTTTTCAATCTGATCAATAGCGCGTTCCACGCTCTCTTCAGATAAACTATCAATCTTTATATTATAAATATTGGATTCCGTTTTTGTAATTTTACTTTCATTGGAAATATCTCCATTAACGACGTTTGCGCCTTCACCCTCCAATGCATTGCAAAGAGCCTTGCCGATCAGGCCGTTTCCGCCAATGATCAAAGCGGTTTTATTTTTCAGATTTGATTCCATTTTTGTATTTGCCCTGCTGATCCACCCATAGTATTTACAACCATACGTTATTTTTTTTTAATGATTTTTTAATAACAAAGTTGATTGTATTGCCGATATAAACGCTGTTTTTCTCAAGACTCATATCCATTATTGTTGAGCCGGCAGAGATCTTGCAGTTATCTTCAATAACGCAATTTCCCAATATTGAAGAACCGGGATGAAGGCTGACATATTCTTTTAACTCGGGAAAGATGTCATTATGGCTGCCGACTCCGCAACGCTGGTATACCAATAGATAGTCGGAATAAGTAGCCCTGCCTAAAACCGTCCCCAGCGGATGTATAAATAGAAATATATCGGGCAATTCTACTTCATAAAACGCGTCTAAGCCATGAAGATATCTATTGAGGTGAAAAATCTTTGCGCACATGTTTACATCCCTGTTGTCCCGGTAAAGGGTGTTGGCTAAAAAATAGAGCAGCATGGCATACTGATCTGCGTTAAGATGATTAAAAACCGCGGAACCGTTTTCTTTGAAATATTTTTTGTTAATTTTTGAAAAACAGTTTTCAAGACGTTGCAATGCAATGTCAAAATTACCCGCCATATCAGATCGGGACACTTTATGTTTATCCGGGAAAAATGCGTTGAGTTGGGCTATAATATAGGCTTGCAAATCATCGCCGGCAATCGACATTTTCATATTATATCCTTAAGATCAATTTTCTTTTTTTCTATTAAAAATTCAGCCCAGTCCCAATCAATCGGCTCGTCAATCTCAAGCCCTTCCAGATCGGAAACACGGTATGACAACGCTTTATCGGTGTAATAGGCCCCTTTTTTCTTAAAGCTTTCCCATTTTGATATATAAAACCCGCCACTCGGGGTTATTTCACTCTTTTCATCCTGTCTCCGCAGGAACTTTGCCGAGGCAATATTTTTCGCAATCTTTGAAAGATATTTTGAGTCGTCCTGAATATAAAACGTGCCTGGTCTCACAGAGCGAACGGCTATTATGCTATCGGCATTATTATCATTAAAAAGATTGTTTACTGCTTTTATTAAAGTTGAGGATTTTACAAAAGGCGATGTAGGCTCCAACAAACCGACGGCGTCATAATGACCTTTATGATCGTCGGCCCATTGCATTGCATGGGCAACTATTCCCATTGGCAACGCATTGTCGGAAGCCAACTCAGGCGGGCGCAAAAACGGCGCGACAGCTCCGCATTTTTCCGCGATATCGGCGTATTTACGGCTGTCGGTTGATATCCACACATCTTCAGGATTGGCAAACTTTAGGACGGTTTTTATTCTGTAACAAAGCAAAGGAACACCGCCAAGCGGTTTAATATTTTTATCAGGTATGCTTTTTGACCCTGATCTCGCGGCGATTAACCACAATATTTTTTTGTATTGCTCCAACTTTAAACCCAGGCCTTATAAATCTTCATTAGTTTCTTTTTCGAAAAACAGGCTTCACCGGCTCGCCTTTAAGGAATTTATCCACTCCCTTATCCAGGGCCGCTGAATAAATCTTTAAGGCCTGCCTTATTGCGTTTAGTGTGATTTCCAATTCATTTTCGTTATGCGAATAACTAAGCGCAACCCAGGGCATTAATATTTTATTCTCCACCAAACACTGTGAAAAAAGCGTCCGAAACTCCATGGAGATGTTGCCCTCTTTATCTTTTGCCACATAATTCGGCGAACATGGAAACCCTTCGAAATAGAAATAATCGTTTACGCCAAACTCTTTAGCTATGCTGTTCGCTCCTTTTATCAACTTCTCGCCGTAACTCCAAATGTGATCAACAACATTAAGCTCTTTATAAATCTCCACGGTTTTTATAAACGCTCCAAGGCCGTTTAACTCCGGCCCATGTGTTGTGGATATAAGGAACATCCTTTCTTCATCCTTTTTTAATATAGAGCCCATCTCCATTATCTCTCGTTTGCCTACCAGCGCGGCTACAGAAAAACCGTTCGCCATCCCTTTGCCGAACGTTGCAAGATCGGGCTCTACCTTGAAATATTCCTGAGCGCCGCGAATGTTCCACCTGAAACCGGTTATCATCTCGTCCAGAATAAAAACCGTCCCGTTCGCATTGCACAAATCCCTAACTTTATGCAGGAAATTATCAGCGGGCGCGACGGTGGTCGCGGGCTCCATAATTAACGCGGCTATATCTTGCGGATAGTTGTCAAACAGAGCCTTTACCGAATTGATGTCATTATATTTAAAAGATAAAGTCAACCTTTTGTAATCATCCGGTATCCCTTTATCCATCTTAGTTTTGCCTATAAACCAATCATCATATGAGAAGAAAGGATGGTCGGCGCATATGGCTACATAGTTGCGCCCGGTGTAAGCCCTGGAGAGTTTAACAGCCGCGGTCGTAACGGTAGACCCGTTCTTTGCAAACTTTACCATATCGGCGCATTGTATTAGGTCCGTTATGGTTTCAGCGGCTTTTAATTCCGTTAAAGACGCCCTGGTTAGATTGTTCCCGTTCCTTATCTCTTTTATAGCTGCCTCGGCAATGGGATCATACGCATATCCCACGGTTACGGAACGCAACCCCATGCCGTAATCAAGAAACTCATTTCCATCAGCGTCCCAAACACGACACCCCTTTCCATGCGACAGGATTTGAGGCGCGTTCCCAGGAAACTGGTCGTCCCCTCGGCTGTATGTATGCGCGCCCCCTGGTATAAGGGCATGCAATTTTTTGCTATAATTAACACTCATCCAACAGCTCCTTTAATTTATTGCAAACTTTCTTTACGTTATCCGTCTCTATATCAATATATGACGGCATGTTGATTCCGTTTGCGGAAAGATATTCCGCGGTCTCCAAGATCTCTTCGGAAAAATATGGAGGTAGTTTATGGATGGGATAAAAAAATGGTCTGCACTCTATATTGCCCTCTTCTAAACGTTCGATAATCCTGTCACGGATACTTTTGGCGCCTGATTTTCCTTTAAAAACCACGGAATACAACCAAGATACATTTATCGACCAGCTATTTTCCGGCGGTGGTGTTATTTTTTGAACACCGGACAAACATTGCTTGTAGGTTTCCACGATATCCTGTTTCTTTTTCAGGAAATAATCGATGTTTTCCAGTTGCGCGCATCCAACAGCGGCCTGAAGGTTAGTCATTCTATAATTAAACCCAATATAATCGTGCCAATATTTCTTCTCCGGGTTCATGCCATGGTCTCTCAGGATTTTTGATTTCCTGAAAATTTCAGCGTCATTCGTCACCAACATGCCGCCTTCGCCTGAAGTGATAATCTTGTTGCCATAAAAACTAAAAACACCTATATGCCCGATGCCGCCGACCTTTTTCCCTTTATATTCAGCCCCATGCGCTTCAGCCGCGTCTTCAACAACATAAAGGTTGTTTCTTTTTGCTATCTCCATTATCTCGTCCATTTTGGCAGGTTGACCATAAATGTGGACAGGGATTATGGCTTTTGTTTTATCGGTAATTTTCGCTTCAATAGATTTGGGATCAATGTTCCATGTATCCATTTCGGAATCAGCAAATACTGGTTTCGCGCCGGTGTATGTGACTGCGTTTGCCGTGGCGATAAACGTTAGAGCCGGAACAATAACCTCATCACCGGCCTTTATCCCCAACGCCTCAAGAGCTAGATGCAACGCAGTAGTGCCGTTTGAAGTGGCCGCCGCATATTCAGAGCCTATATATTCGGCGAATTTAGACTCAAACATATTAACGAATTTTCCTTTTGACGATATCCAGTTTGTAGCTATGCATTCCGTTACATATTTAAGTTCATTCCCTATAAAAAGAGGTTTTGATATAGGGATATTGCAATCTAAATCCAGAGAATAATAATCAACTATTTCACCTTCTGAATTAACTATCGGAATGCTCTTATACTTATACCCGATCCTTTCCATCACTTCATCAAACGATGTGTTTTCCTGCACAGCGACAAAACTCCTGTTCATAACAGTCGTCAATTTGTCATTTATAGTAATGTTATTTAGCAGACCTCTTCTTATATCGCCATCGGTAATTACGCCGCAAATTTTATTATCTTTATCAACAACAAACACGACCCCTTTAGCATTTTTATCTATTAGCTCCAGCACGTCATAAACGTTGCGATCTTCAGCGATTACAATATTTTCCAATTTTGAATTCATTTTATGCGTTATTCTCCAAAAGCTTCAAATCATTTACAACCATCATGTCAACCAATTCAGCAAACGTAGTTTTTTGGTCAGGATTCCATTCGAGCTTATTTTTAGCTTTTGACGGATCCCCAATCAGCAAGTCAACTTCAGTCGGACGATAAAATTTCTCATCCACCTTTACATATTCACGATAATCAAGTCCGGCTTTTTCAAAGGCTTTTTCAGCAAAGTCGCGCACGGTATGAGTCTTGCCGGTTGCTATAACAAAGTCCTCCGGTTCGCCATGCTGTAGCATAAGCCACATCGACTCTACATAATCTTTTGCATATCCCCAATCCCTTTTCGCGTCCAGATTGCCCAAATGCAGCTCGGTATCACGACCGGTTTTTATTGCGGCTACGCCTTGAGTGATCTTTCTTGTGACAAATTCATAACCGCGAATCGGTGATTCATGATTAAAAAGTATGCCGTTGCAGGCAAATATGCCGTACGCCTCTCTGTAATTAACCGTCAACCAATATGCGGCAAGCTTTGATATGGCATAAGGGCTCCGTGGATAAAATGGGGTCTTTTCATTTTGCGGTATTTCATGAACTTTGCCGTATAATTCACTAGTGGAAGCCTGATAGTATTTTGTAGACGGAGAAGAGTATCTTATAGCCTCCAATACATTGGCGGTTCCAATCGTGTTTATATTTAGAGTCAATTGCGGCTGATTAAATGAGGTTTGCACAAAACTTTGCGCCGCCAAATTGTACACCTCTGAAGGCGAAGAAATTTTTAACGCATTATACACAGACCATGGATCAGTCAAATCAAGCGGGATCAAATTGATTTTGTCTTTTATCTCCAGATACTCCAGCCTACTAAAAGTTAAATTACTTGTTCGCCTGTACGCCCCATAAACAGTGTAGCCTTTTGCCAAGAGAAATTCCGCCAAATAGGCGCCGTCTTGCCCTGTGATTCCCGTGATTAACGCGTTCTTGCCGGTTAGTTCCGAGAAAAATTTGTATCCAATAAGCAGCCCTTCACAATCAACCACCGGAATGCAATGAACCCTTTTGGGTATCTTTTTTAATATGTCGGCATCTTCTGTTTCATCAATCGCGTAAAAAAAATCTTTATTCATTATGTGGCTCACTTCAGAATCAAGCGAACGGCCCCTCAGCCCTGCTCTGCGAATATCGCCATCTGTTATGACCCCTATCAACTTGCCGTTGTCGGCAGTGACAAAAGCGATGCCCAACATGTTAGTCGCCTGCAAGGCCTCGCTAATCTTTTGGTCTTGATTTAATATGAATTTGTTTAGATTTTCTTTATACATTTCCAGCTCTAATTGCCGTGTCCAACAGCATCCATCATTAAATTGTATGAATCTTTAATGATTTCCATGCCTTCATAAACTTCCAATGTGATGATTTTATTTTTTAAGTTGTGATTTTTTAAAATATTGTATAAACGACCGGTTTTTGAAAAATCTTTATTTTGATCAGAAAAGCCGTCATTATCGCTGATATGCAGATAGTCGGAAACAGGCAAAAAATTATTTAGTTGGTCTTCAAAATCCAGGTTTAATGAATGAGCGCTGACTTTCAGGTGGCCTATGTCTAACATCAATTTATAATCAATTAGACCACGCAGCTCTTTATAGCCTTTATAGTCGGTCAACATGAACGGATCCATGCCATTAAAAGCTTTCAGATTCGCGAATGAAATGACATTATTTTCTATATACAGAGCCACATCGCCGACCTCTTTTTTCAGTTCATCATAGCCGGCGCAAAACTTTTGCGTTGCCGCCTCTTTGTCAAACATCTCGCTGTTATTTAAATCGTTTCCGATTTTTTTAACGTCTATATCGATAAAAAAACCGGCATGGAAGCCGTACACTGGAGAACCCAACCTATTTGCCAATCGTAAAGCTTCTTTTAAATAACTCAGCGATTTGTGGTAATGATCATTGTTTAGAGAAGCCATATTTAGCACAAACGGCTCTTTTGGCCTGAAAAAATAGTTATGGCATATGAAATTAAGATCATACCGGCGCTTAATGCCAATTAACTCTTTTTCAAATTTCTCAAAACAGCCGCGCCCTCCAGACAACTCAATATTATCAAATCCGTTTGCGCCAAGAAGTTCCACTGCTTCAACGGTTGAGACATTTTCTAAACACGCCGTGGATATATAGATCATTTTACTTTTCGCGCAGGATTGCCAACATAAACTCCTGGTTCCGGAATGTCTTTAACAACAACTGAATTAGCACCGACTATAACATTGTCAGTTATGTTTATGCTGTCTATAACAACCGCGCCCGCTCCGATAAAGCAGTTGTTTCCAACCTTAACCCTGCCGCACAGAATGGAGCCAACGGAAATGTGATTATGGCTTCCTATTACAACTTCATGTTCAACAACGCTTTTTGTGTTTAAAATGTTGTTGTCGCCAATTTTTGAATTAGAGTTTACGTAAGAGCCGGCGAACAACAAATTGCTAAAGCCGAATTTCGTGTTTTTTTCAATAATTGAGCTTGCATGCTTAAAATTATCTTTTAAAATCTGGTCAAAAAATTTGTTAAACAAACGCTCCCTATTATTGTTATCGCCAACACCAAGAGCCAGAGCATCGTCAGCTTTAATATCGCTCAATACGCCGGCCATCCTATAACCGTTAATAACTTCACCTTTATTATAATCATCATCATAAACGCCACGGATCGCTATTCCGTTTAACTCCAGAATGTTAATTGCCGATCGGGCATGCCCGCCGGCCCCCACCAGATAAACCGACTTGCGCATTTCTTGCTTAACTCCGGCAAATTATCCCATCGGCTTCGTAATCTCTATCCGCAGTCGAGCCGATAATATTTTTATAATAGATCGGAGATATTCCCACCCCGCCTGTTCTTTTGGCGACAACATTATCATATGAAAGTTTCTCGCCTTTTTTTATGGGTTTAACGGCGACAAAACATTTTTGCAATGAGTTCCTTGTATTCTGTTCCGACATTGCCGGTATTTTCACGCCCGATCCCAAATATTTTTCAACCTTCCTTATTTCACCTACTAACCGGGCCAACTCATCCGGCGTTAAAGACGCCTTATGATCGGGACCGACAAACGACTTATCAAGAGTGAAGTGTTTCTCCACAACCAGGGCTCCCATTGCAACAGCGTAAGGAGCGGCTCCAATCCCTTGTGAATGGTCTGAATAACCAACAAGAATGTCAAAACGATCTTTAAACGTATTAATAACGTTTAAGTTTGCTTCATTATCCTCTATCGGATAATTGGCCGTGCATTGCAACAAAATAACATCATTGTTAAATGGAAATATCTCTTTTAACGCAATCTCGATTTCAGAAAGATACGCCATGCCTGTTGAGAAAACAATACATTTTTTTCTCTTTGCTATCTCTATTAAAAATGGCAGGTTGGTTGTGTCCGTGGAAGCGATTTTATAAGCGGGAAGATTGAAATCGTCAAGCTCTTTAAGACTAAACTCGTCAAACGGCGTGGTGAGAAAAATTATCTCTTTTTTTTCGCAGTACTGTTTTAGTTCAAGATTTTGCTCTTTTGAAAGCTCCAACCTCTTTAACATCTCAAACTGAGCTTCGTCGGAATCCGTGGTCTTGGTTTGGTATGGGGCCTTTTTAACGTTTTTCAGTATTAACTTATCCGACCGAAAGGCCTGAAACTTTACAGCGTCCGCATTTGCGTGAACAGCGGCATCAATCATCTTTTTTGCCAACTTCATGTCCCCGTTATGATTAACACCAGCCTCGGCAATTACAAACGCAGGGTAACCTTTCCCTATTTTCTTGTTTCCAATTATAATCTCTTTATTAAATTGCATTCTAAATTTCTTAATGCCGCCGTTTAAACCCGCTTAAACAGCAAAACGCAAAAAACTCAAATAAATTGTAACCGGTGAACCGAAAAATCAAGGAAAGGAGACATTAACCTCAATTCTCCGTTCCACCGGTTTCTCCACCTAAGCTCTTTGCGTTTTGCTGTTAACAACTTTGCGAGCGGCAATTACAGCCCCGCTCTTATAATG
Organism: Candidatus Anammoxibacter sp.; assembly: GCA_021777105.1. Taxonomy (GTDB): domain Bacteria; phylum Planctomycetota; class Brocadiia; order Brocadiales; family Anammoxibacteraceae; genus Anammoxibacter_B. The sequence goes on along the minus strand of JAIQZQ010000095.1, from coordinate 11,959 downwards.
TCATGCATTCTCAACATGCCCACAACCACCGACTCTCTATTTACAACCGGCAAGACGGTAATCGGCTTCCCTCTGTCTTTCATCATCTCTAAAGCCTTAATCGCCTTCTCGTCGTCATAAACATAAACCGGCGATTTGGTCATTATTTGAGAGATTTGCATGGAAAAAATATCCTTCTCGCGCTGCAACACATTCCTTATATTATAGTCCGTAATAATTCCGGCCAACTTCCCATCTTTGTCTGTTATAGAAATAGCCCCTGACTGTTTCTCAGTTATTTTTAGCAGCATATCTTTAATAGAGCTCGTTTCTTCTATTGCCGGATTGTTTTCATCAGACAGCATTATATCCGACACCTTCATTATCAATTGTTTCCCAAGCCGCCCACCCGGATGATAGAGCGCAAAATCGTCAATTTTGAAATCTTTCATCTTCATTAGCGTTAAAGCAATAGCGTCGCCCAACACTAATGAAATAGTTGTGCTGGTTGTCGGCGCCACATTAAGCGGGCACGCCTCTTTAACTTCGCCATAACATAAAACAATGTCCGCAAATTTGGCGAGAGTTGAATTTTCCTTTCCGGTTATTGCTATTATTTTTGCGCCTATTCTTTTTACAATTGACAAAACAACGTTAAGCTCGTAACTTTCCCCGCTATTGCTTAACGCCATTATTATATCTTCCTTCCGCACCATACCCAGGTCGCCATGCATGCCTTCTCCAGGGTGCATATACATTGCCAATGTTCCCGTGCTGGCCATTGTTGAGGCTATTTTTTTTGCAATAAGCCCCGACTTACCCATACCGGTCAGCACTACCTTGCCTTTGCAATTGAATATCTCATTTATAGCGCACTCGCACTCCTTATTTAACAACTCTTTAAAAGTCTGAAGGCCTGATATTTCTACATCTATAATCTTTTTTATTTCTGATAGCGTGTTTATGCTCATCTTTTTAGCCTTCGCAACAGGGATAAACCCAGGCGCGCAATTAATCCCGGACACAGCTTCGCCCCGTCAGTTACATAAAACTGTATTTCAAAAAATATTAATTTATTTACAACTGAATTAAGTATTTAATTACGGCGCGAAACGGAATACTTAATCTTTCTCAACAAAGCAAGGCTCTACGTCCACCTCTATTGAACGGCCAAGGGTGTCGATAGAGACTATCAGCTTCCCTTTTTCCTGATCCGGCTTAACATAAATGCCCCTAGCGCCTTTTAACGGCCCGGCAGTAACTTCGACTCTTTCGCCTTCATTTAAATACGGGTGCGGATTTACCGGCAAACCTGCTTCTAAAACAAGATGGATAGATTCTATTTGCTCACCAGGGATTGGCGTTGGCCTGCTAAACACGCCCACCATATTCGCCACACCCCTAATATTGTTAATCGCGTACCAATTGTCATCCGTTAAAATGCATTTAACAAATAAATAACCCGGAAAAAGAGACGCCTGAATTTTCTTGCGCCTATCCTTTCGCTTGCTCCACACCTCGGTCGTTGGGTAGTACACCTCAATTTTGTTTTGCATAAGCGTTTCGGTTACTTTTTTTTCATGCCTAGACTTTGTCTTAACGGCATACCATTCAGCAACAACGTCCATATTATTAACGCCCAATCTTTAACTAACAATTCTATGCAAACTTACGGTTTTTAGAAATAAAACCTGCGAATTTTACACTTTATAATACCCTGTAAGATCAATAACATTCACACCTGCTTTTTCCGCAGCCTCAGCCACTATATCACTCTCTTCAGATTCCGTAAGTAAAACAATGTTTGGCTTAATTTTTTCAATACTTTCCAGCCCAAACACCTTTTGACCTAGAAATTTTTCGTCATTTTTGCATGGCTTTACGGAAAAAACGCCTATCAACTCCAGCTCCATGTTCTGAATAGCCAAAAATGTCAGCTCGGACAATTTATTAACGCCGGAAATGGCCACCTTCATGTTTTCGCCGTTGCTAACCTCATGTATACGCGCCTCTATATCAATTCTGACATCTTTATAGAAGTGAAAGTTGCGGTCAAAAAACTTGTACGCCAGCTCGCTTTTCTCCTTTATTCCGGTAGGAGTTATTATATACTTTATGCGCCTGGCGTTTACGCCTATCATCTTGACAAAACCTTTTGTTATTAAACGTTTGAGCGCAAAATTAACTGAAGCAACATTGACGCCGATCTGGCTTGAGAGCTTGCGTTGGGAAACATTTTCATCCTCATGGATGTTTGACAGGATGTGATAATTAGTTAATTCCTCTTTTTCGTATATAGTCATAGCTATCACTAAATAAAACAGCGCAATATGGTATTAAATTTGACTGCTAATTAGTTTTAATTTTTAAAAGATATCTTTCCGTTTAAGGCCGAAATATACGGGCTGCTGCAAGGGCCTAAATCAGCAAATATTTAGATTCTTTGTCGTATGGTAAAAAGCGGCGCGACCCTCCACTCCAAGACTGGATAATTTTTAAGGATTTTCCACTTTTTTATGTTTAACTTTAATATTTGCGCAACAGCCCGTACAAATACGAACCTTTACACTATATTTTGTTTAAAACTTAAATGTTTACCAAAAGAAATGTTTAGTTTTGCTAATGTTTATATTATAAACGATAATTGTTTTTTGTCAACCCCTTATTTCAATAAATTTTTAATTTTATGGCCTGGAACGCATTGAACTCTAATTAAGGTACTTTCTCGCCTCAATTGATCAAAAAAATCTCGACTATAAATTCAAATTCAGGTAGGATGTAAGCCTGTTTTTTAATTTTGTGCGCTTAGATTGAGAGGTTTAAACCGTGAACAGTTTGTGCGTTTTTGAAGATTATAAATGCGAATCATTGCAGCCGCTTGTTTATATCAGGCCTGTTTACGATATCCATTGCGGAATGTTTAGCCTGTTTGAGAGGATAACAAACTATTACCCGGGAGCCGGCGTTTCCCTATTTTGCAGGGAATACCTGAAAGACTTTTTAACTGAAAAAAGAGAAAATGACGTCAATAAATTGCCTGCGGGGGAAGAGACATGCCTTTTTATAAACGGCCGGCTTTTAATGCTTGATCATGTGTCCATTGACGGCGAAGAAGAACTCGGCGTAAAAGGAGATGTAATTGTTTACGCCCGTCTAAAAAAAGAGACTTTTAAGGATATCACCTCCGCCGCATTTCTGGATAAAGGGGCAAAAGCCGCGCTTGCTCAAAAGATAAGAAACGTTGTGGAGCTTAAAGTTGAACTAATAGACTACTTTTGGGATCTTATAAACCACAACAACGCAATGATGGAGCTTGATTTTCAGACGCATATTAAAGAAGGAAGAGTTGAAGGGACGTTGTGCGACGGCGTGCATTTTGTCAAAAAGGAGAAAGTTTTCATCGGAGCCGGCTCAATGATCAAACCCGGCTGCGCGCTTGACGCTGATGAGGGACCGATTTATATCGGCAAGAATGTCACTATCTCCTCAAACAGCGTTATAGAGGGACCTGTATATATAGGCGACGGCTCTATAATCAATCCGCTTACCAGAATACGTTCGGGCTCAAATATCGGCAAGGTTTGCAAAATCGGCGGCGAAATTGAGCATTCCATTATACACGACTATAGCAATAAACAGCATGACGGCTTCCTGGGCAACGCTTGCCTGGGTTCGTGGGTAAACCTGGGAGCCGACACTATTAACAGCAATCTAAAAAACACATACGCTGATATTACTATTAAACTCAACGAAGGGGTTGTAAACACCGGTCAGATGTTTCTTGGCGTGGCAATTGGCGACCACGCAAAATCCGCGATTAACACCGTGTTTATGACTGGAACCGTTGTGGGGTTTGGGGCCAACATTGTCACCTCCGGATATCCAAACAAATATATACCCTCGTTTACCTGGTGCATTGACAGGGGAATAGTTCCTATAGATTTCGAAGGCTTTATTGAAATTGCTGAAAAAGTTATGCAGAGGCGAAACATGACCCTTACACTAACGGAGCGGAATCTATATAGAGAGATTTACAATATTACGGCCAAAGAGAGAGCCAAATAACCGCTTTTAAAAAGAAAAATGCGCATTGCAAAACCAGTTTTCTTATAGTTTGAAAAATGAAACAAAAAACAAACTCTTTTAAATCGCTAATAAGCGAAGTGCGCGCGCTTAAACAAAACCACAATCCATTGCCGCTTTTTAACGACCTGCATATTGACGCGCTTGACGCCGATTACCAGTTTACAACTTCCTTACAAACCCTGCATCTTGTCAGCCGAACAATAGAAAACTCCCTGAAAGCGCACAAACACAGGAGCGTATTGTACTCAGGCTTTCAGGTGCTAAGCCATTTTACAGATTACATTGAAAGATACGCGCGCCTTGCAAAATACGCCAAAGAGATTTATATAATAGGCGTCGCGGACACTAAAATCGGCCATATCGCCGACAATGTCCACATAGTGACAAAAAACGCTTACACAGTCAGAGATAACTGGATATCAATAGTAACCGACGGCAACATGCACTCCGCGCTTATAGCTGAAGAATGCGCAGCCCCAAATGCTCACAAATACGACGGCTTTTACACAAACAGCGAAGTTGTCACAGAAAAAGCTATAAAAATACTCACCGAAAACGGAACCTTATCCAAAGACATTGAATACGGCGAACAAAAATCGCTGTTTTAACGTTGGATTAGAAATATTTAATTCCTAACCAAAAGAGGATTCCCCTAATGAATCATAACTTCATAATCGACACATACGAAACCAAAATACAATAATTACTAAACAGTATTTCGACGACTCGTTACAAGGCTCCCGCCTTGTAACGCAATGTCCCAAGAGGCTCCGCCTCAAATTCAACAATTGAAATAGACACAATCTTTAATACAATAATTACTAAACAGTATTAAAAATGAATATTCAACTAAAACGCCCTGAAAAGGCAAAAATATACTAGCCCAAGGTAAGCGACAGCGCCACCCTGGGTAACGAACAACAACCCCCAATTTACCCTGAAAAGGGTTAAATAATAAAAAATTGAAAACCTTTGAACTAAAAAGCATAAAAAAGAACTATCGCGGCAGAAGCGCGGGCGAAATGTTCCTTATCCCAACCATAAGAAGATGCGCAGAGTTTGCCGAATCAGGCAAAAAGAGCTGCAAGCTTGATTTTAAATGGATTAAACCTTCAGGGAAAGAGGACAAAAATGTCCTAAATTTGAGCTGGAGCGATGAAAAACCTATTCCGCCGGAAACTTCCATTGAAGAGCATGTTGAAACTGAGTTAGCCGCATTAGGAGGCGCACATATTATATTCCCTGAAATAACCGGCATTAAAATAGGCGAACGAGCCAAATTTGGAGATAGAGCCGATTACTGGATAGGAGACGAAGGGGAGACCCTTTTAGAAGTATCCGGATTATACAAATCCAAAGAAACCGCCAAAACGCGCGTCAGGAAAAAAGAGATACAATTAAAAAAGAGCCCATATTATAATGGAGAAATTGCCAGGGTAGACGGATACGTCTCCGTAACCCATTTTAAAAACAAAAAATCCATACTTAAATATATACCTGGAATTTGAAATGAAAAAAATCAAATTGACAACTGAACGGCACAAGATGCAAAAAATAAAGAGCGATATTCTTTGCAAAGCCGAGCTTGCGGAACATGAGTCGCTAAATCCAGGCAATAACAGTGAACGCAGAACAGAAATCCGTAAAGATATGATTTTTCTTTACAGCCAGGCCGGCGACCTTGAAGTTAACATTGCCGCAATTCTTGAGCGGGAAGCAAAATGCGACAAAATGCACATCAACCTTATTAGCGCAATTTCTTGTTATTTGAAAGCGGAGGATTATGACAACGCCGCAAAACTACTCTACAGATACTACCCAAAAGACGGCCCTAAATACTCAATAGCGATAATTAAAGAGTTATGGGCCGGCCTTGATGAAGTATATTTAAAGCAGGATTTAAAACAGGGTTTAACAGACGAACCTATTCCGCTTCGCGCGTATATTTAATTAACGCCAAAATTGAATAATTTTGAAAATTCGTATAAATAGTGGCACAGGCATCCTTGCCTGTGTTTCAATTGACCAAAGGCTGTATGCCTGTGCCACTTATTTAAAACAAAAAAATGGAGCAGCATAACCAATGCCGTCTTTTGCAATAGAACACACCATTTCACAAGTTGCCACAGGATTGGCGAAACAGAATCCAGACTTAAATCTTTCAAAAAAAGAGATTGAGCAAAATCTTATAGATGTTTACAAAAATATCTACAAATCCGTTTCCACCGTGCGCATTCTAAAAATGGCCCGGGAGATGCCCCTTACACAGCTCTACATCAACACCAGAATATATCCTGAAAAATTTGATATCGACCCCGCAATTCTGAAAAAAAGCAAACCTGAAGATATTGAGGAACTTATAGCAAAATTCAACGAAGAGAAAGAGTCCGGCGACCAGTTAAACGCTGTTGACGCCTTTATAAAATGCAAACACGCAGTGGCATTAGGAGGCCCCGGCTTTGGCAAGACAACGTTCAGCCGTTTTCTGGTTAAACGTTTTATAGAGAATGGTTTTAAGGATAACCCTTCATTATCGTCAACCCTTCCGCTTTTTCTTCCATTTAAGGATATATTAAAGAGTGTCGGACCCAGAGCCGACTATGATATTGACCGGCTAATTTCAATATATCTTGCCGAGCAGGGAATTGATGAGGGCTTGGCCTTGCCTTTTTTAAAATTTATTTTAAAAAATGGCAAGGGGTTTATAGCGTTTGACGCATTTGACGAAGCAAGACCCGAACTCCGCTCAAAACTTCGCGAAAAATTAAAACAGTTTGTTAAAAAATTTTCCAACAACTTGTTTTTAATAACAAGCCGACCTGCGGCTTTTGACGAAAAAGATGTTTTTGACGGTTTCAGGATTATGGTAATTGACAATTTTACAACGGAAGAGATGACGGCCTTTATTGAAAACTGGTTTTTTGACCGGCTGGATATGCAAAACGAATTAAAGAAGAGTTTTGAATCAAACCATGGCATAAACGAGCTTGGGCGCACACCTTTACTTTGCGCTTTCATTTGCATGACGCTGGAGCGAAACCTTGACATACCTGACTCGCGCGTAGACACTTACGACAAGATAATCGACCTGTTAATAAAAGATTGGAGGGTAGATCAGGGGCTTGCCCCCAAACTGTATATTGAAAAGATGGTCTACCAGAGCCTGCGACGCCTGTTGGCAAAGATGGCCTGGACGTTTCTTGAAAAAGGGTTGAAGATTTTCCCCAAAAAGGATGCTGTAGATTTCTTTAAAAACGAAATGGACAGGCTTGGGCAAGAGTATGAAGACGCCGGCAAATCAATCAAACAGATAGAAGAGACTTCCGGCCTGCTGACAGAGCAGGCCGAAGGGTGGATCTCATTCTCGCACTTGACCTTACAGGAATTTCTTGCCGCTGAATATATCTCAAAAGACGAACAGCTTGCTATGAAAGCTCTAAAAAAACGCAAAAATTCAAACGATTGGGAAGAGGTGTTCATTATGGCCCTATCTCTAATGAATGAAGCCGGACGTTTCCTTGAAGAGCTTTGGAAAGGTGGACGCAAACAAACTGTTTTAAAAGCATTGCAGGGCCAGCCACCTTGCGGCACTGAAATACGTAAGCGTTTCTTTGTTGAAGCTATAAAACCCGTGCTGGATTTTTACAAAATGTTTCCGGTTTTTCATTTTTATAAGAAATCAGATTTAAGAGACATGAGAGACATGAGATACCTGAAAGACATGAGAGACATGAGAGACATGATAGAAATGATAGACATGATAGACATGAGTTATCTGGGAGACCTGAGATACCTGAGAGACATGATAGACCTGAGATACATGAGAGACATGATATACATGAGATACCTTCAATTATGTTTGATAAACACGTTCAGTTTTATTTCAATTTACCAAGATATTAATGCGCGCAAAGACCAGGGCCAAATATGGGAAAAATACCTAAAAAAAATAAAAACCCGCCAATTCCCGAATTACGAAATAACAGATCTTGCAACAGCAACAGGCAAGCCGGAAGCATATGAAACTATAATGGAGTTTTACGATGATGAAGACCTTAGGCATTGCGATCTGCTTTTAATGGCGGTTGATTGCAAACGGGACAAGGCTGTTAAGGAGTTTCATGAAAGATTTAAAAAAGAGGATGCATTTTATGAAAAAGCTGCTTATGCTTCACAATTGCTTGATGAAAAACACGACCCGGCATATGATGATATTTTAAAATGGATTCGCAGCGTTCCATTGCCTGATGGAATAGAGATTAGATTGTTTTTTGCCATACTTTTGTGGTTTGAAATAGCGGCTGAAGGTAATAAGGAGTTCAGCAAAACGGTTTCAATCCTGAAAAAAGAGATGAAACCGAAAACAAAGGAGCTAATTCAGAAACTTGAATACCGGGACGGATGGGAAAAATTGTTACAGAGCTATAAATGGTTATGATGAATAGAGCTATTCTTTAATCTAAACTCCCTTAAACTATTGTAGAAATAAGAAATATAAATACTTTAAAATCACCTATAGGGTGATTGATAGTGGCACAGGCATCCTTGCCTGTGATCAATTGAAACACAGGCAAGGATGCCTGTGCCACTATTTATATAAATTTTAGAATCACTCAATTTAGGTCATATTAAAATGAGCAAAATCAAAGTAGGTGTCGCGCAAGTTGCGCCAAAATTTCTGGACAAAAAGGGGACTGTTGAAAAGGCCTGCAAGGTTATTGGGGAGGCGGGCAAAAAAGGGGTTCAACTTTTAGTGTTTCCTGAAACATTTATTGCCGCGTTTCCGTATTGGCGGGGCTGCGTGTCAGTTCGCAGGTCTACGGAGCTGATATTTGAGATGCAGAAAAACGCTATCAGGATACCAGGAGAAGATACTGAGATATTGGCGGACGCGGCCAAAGCGGCGGATCTGATTTGCGTTATTGGTTGCAACGAGCTTAGCGACATTACGGGCAGCGGCACATTGTATAACACACTTCTATTTATAAATAACGACGGGATAATACTCGGCAAGCACAGGAAGATAATGCCCACGCATTCCGAGCGGGTGTATTGGGGCATGGGCGACGCTTCGGATATTGCCGTGTTTGACACGGATATAGGCCGCATCGGCGGAGCGATTTGTTACGAACACCACATGACCCTTTTGAGGTACGCAATGGCGGTAAAAGGGGAGGAGATACATTGCGCTGTCTGGCCGGGATGGTGGCGTATGGAAAAACACGGGGGAGATAAAACGGCTGAGCCCGGAGCAAGATCATGCGACATTGAGCCGGCAATAAGGCAGCACGCAATTGAAACTCAAACGTTTGTGATTAGCTCAAGCGGATATTTGCCGCCGGAAGAAGTCCCTGATAATCTAAAGAGCGAAATGCAATACAACCTCGGGGTAGGCGGCGCATGCGTAGTAAACCCAGCAGGGGTGTTTGTGCGGGAACCGGTGTTTAATAAAGAGGATATAATCTGCGCTGAGATTGATATGGATGAGCGTATGATGGCAAAGGCCTATTTTGACACAATGGGCCACTATGCCAGATGGGACATACTAAGCCTAAACATTGCTGAAAACAGATGGACGCCCACCGGCCCAAAACCTATAAAAGATACCGGCGAAGAAAGGGCCGGCGATATAGCAAAACTCAAAGAGTTAGCAAAGAAATACAATATAAATGACGATAAATTAAAGTCGCTGATAAACGATCTTGAGAATATGGAATCGCGGCGTTAAAAAATAGAGATTAATTATAAAGTCCAATTTCTTTAAGATCCGCTTTGGCCTATGGTTTTTTAATAATCCGCATCATCAATTTTTAAGGGATTGTTGTTTTGTCCACGCTTCATTTACTTCGCTAATAATTTTTTCCATATCAAACAGAGTAGATTCACCTTTCAGGCCATTTTCAATATCCTTCTTTAATCAATCATGTTTTTTTGTTTTAAAGTGTCTTGCTCGTCAAGTAATCTCAATTCTCATCTAGTATAATTTATGCCCTTCAGGATACTTTGAAAATTGTTTTTGAAATTTCGTCAAAAATCCTGGATTTTTACCAACCTTTTTACTTTTGCCTTTATACTTTTTACTTATAAAGGCTACGGACCGCACTCGCCGGCCTTGCTTAGAAATTTCTGGATATTTTCTATAATTTCAAATACCGAGTTGCCGTTAGGGAACCAGTTGACATCCATCAAAAGAACTACCCTGCCGGCTCCGCTTATAAGATCATTACAATCCCATACGCCGCCAACAGGAACTTCGTTACCCTCTACGGCCCCAGTGACTAATATGTTACGATCCGGCAAGAGCCCAAGACCTCCAATTCCTCCGGCAACTATTGGCGACCAAAAGGATATGTTATTCGGATCCGTGGTTATTGCGCCGTCCATTGCATTCTGGTTAAAAGGATATGGGCCCGGCACTTGGTAACTATTAACGCCAATAATGATACCCGGCTCTATGAGTATCAAGTTTAATAAAGTTTCAACAGTATCATTCATACTCTGGCAACACCCTGGTTTTTCACCGGTTAAATAAAGTCCTTTCCCGGAGCTTACAAAATCAGCCAATCGCAATTGTTCTGATGAACTAAGTGGGGTGTCGGAACTTACATGCCAGATGGCGTCAAATAGCGAGATGTCTGTGGGCAAAACCGCCTGGTTGACAACGATATGGCCAAGAGATGCAAGCTTTCCTTCCAGTATGCCACGTTCACCTACTCTGTCTCCAAAAAGAAGGATGTTAAGAACCTGTTTCATTGTGATTATGCCGATGTCGGTAACCATTCCCGGCGCAAATGTTGTGATATCTCTAGAGCCGACGCCAATAAGTAAACCGCCTGATGAAGATTTTGTAACATCAACTGATAGCGCTCCCAGTTCCGTTGGAACATCTGAAATCTGAAAGGATCCGTCAAAGCCGGTTACAGCTGATAAATCCATAGGCTGTATATTTACATCAGCGCCGTCAACAGGCGTCCCGTCCTCAGCCATGACAAAACCTTCAATTGTAGTCAGGGGATCGCCGGGCACAACCGTTATTTTTGTCACTGAAGTAGCTCCCTCATTAACAGCTGTTATAAAGGCTGTTCCTGGACCTTCCGCGGTTACAAGGCCGTCTTGTCCGACCGTTGCAATATCCGGGTTGCTTGTGCGGTATACCGTCCATTTCGAGCGTAAAGTAACATCAATTGCGCCTCCGTCCGCTAAAATGCCGGTTACGGCCAATTGTGTAGTTTGTCCTATTTCGGCAAGAACGGGCTCGGAAACCTGTATATTTAGCGAATCAGGAAACGGCGGAGGGAAATCAGTGAATGTCATTGGGCCTATAACAAAAGTCTCGCCGTTTGTAATCTGAAACGGCTCGCTAAACGCGTACTGCGTAACTCCGTTAAAAGTTCTGACGGCAACAGCCCTAAGGAAATCGTCGCTTAAAAAGTCCGCAAGGGTGCCGGGGCCTCCTGGGCCAAACAGATCAGCCGCTGAAATGTTTGAAATTTTAAAAGAACCATCCGGATTGACCTGAACCGACTGGCCGTTAACGGTTATAGTCCATGTTTCGTCAAGTTGGGCAAAAGCGCCGGCGCTAAAAAATGAAACAGAAGCCATTGCCGTAAACAGGATCAATAGTCGTATTCTGTTATTTGCGTTTATTCGAAAAGCTGTCATTGCGTAGCTCCTTCTAACTTATAAATTATAAAATATCGCATATATTAATAAGCCGAGAACCCAGCATATTAATAATAATTTAATAAACCTCTAAATTAAGCCTTCGGCAACACACCTTTAACTTCCGGCTTTAAAATTGTATACTATGCAGTTAATGGAAATTGTAAGTGGTATCAAAATAAAAGATATTCTCTTAGATAAAGGCAACTGGTGGAAATTCTTCCTTAAGCAC
>JAIQZQ010000094.1 GCA_021777105.1 Candidatus Anammoxibacter sp. | reverse complement strand
ACTAGTGAGCGATGAGTTCCATTAACCAGTTAATTTCCATTCCGGCATCATATCAGGGGATGCATTCTTTCCTATGAATTTCTTAAGGGGATGGTCTAAAGCGCTGCCTATGAGAAATTCAAGAAGGCTTGAGCGTAGTGTGTATTTGACGACCATCACGGAAGGAGGCAAATCTTTTTTCATAGTTCGTAACCAACTACGAAACCCAGCCCAAACCGTAGCTCCGAAGTTAATAGATAGGTGCAAAAGAAGTCCTTGAGTAATACATCCAAGTTGCACATAAGCGTGGTAAGCCTTAATTTTTCTTTCAACCTGTATTCTATACACTTTTGATTCTCTATGTAAAAATTGATTTCCCGATACTCTTTTTATAGGAGTCATAGCTTTCATCCAAAAATGATATGAGTAAGCCCCAATAGTTTTAAGCGCATCTTTGAAAGCTACTTCAATTTTAAACCGATAACCATATATAGAAATAACCTCTATAGGGTGCAGTGTTAGATTCGTAGTCATAAGTATGATTAATCCACGAGAAGGATGATCAACAAGGACAAATCTGATAAGTTGACCTATAGGCCTCCACAATAGATCAAGGCAACAATACGAAATAGTAACGTTCTTTTCTCCATAGACAGGGCTATTAGTAGAAACAAATAAGTGATGTTTAGAGAAGAGCTCTCTCAATACTATTTTAGCTCCATATTTCTTTTTTCTCCCCCTACCGCTTTTTTTATCCGAGAGTTCCGGCAGATAATAAGCAACCGCATTTATCTTAATCCTTGAGACCAGATGGAGAGTTTTTGATTTTATTAAAGGCAATATAACTTTCTTATTAGCGTAATAATTATCAGCAACGAGTATTGCTTTACTTTCAATATTCTTAGTAATTTCGAATAATAAATGGACCAATTTATCAATTAAAGTTCTTTTGTCCCGATTTGAGGAAACAATCCCCTCATGTATACGTGAAGCAAGAGGGACTGCATAAACGGAGCCAAATACCCCGCGAACTAAAATAGCAATTGTCTGAAATGAATGGCCCCAAATAAATTCAGGTTTAGAATTGTTGCCTGATTCCTGATGAAGTTTTTTTACAGCAGGCATTTTTTTACCTTCTTTTCCAACTTTAATCCCATCAGCAACTAAAACTATATATTCTCCAAATTTCAATAGTTTAAAATGAGTGATTACAATTTTAATCCAGCAATTCGTGAGTACATCAAGTTTTAAGGCATTGCTATGAAAAAAGAATCGTAATTGATCATAACATTTCTCCTTAAGACCCAGAGCTCTAACAAGACTGGTAACCCCAAGATGTTCAGTTTTAATAGACATTCCGGCCAAAGCAAGTATTAACCACATAAAAGTCAAACTCCGCGAACAGGCGGGCCTTAAATATTTAACACAATTATACCATTGGAGCCACAAGACCATTTTACCCTCCTTAAAAAAGAAAACAATATACCCGGTAGCAGTAAATGCTACCGGGTATATTGTAATACATTTTTATTAAGAAAGGTATGGAAAACAATGGGAAGTTAACGTAAAAAACAAAAAAATTTGTACTTTAAAGAATGAAATTGATAAGATTAATGAAACATTAATCAGAATCAAGGAAATACTATGGGGATACGGTCTTTTGCAAGAGATAACATATGCAATATATGTAAAAAACAAGAGGCGAGTTACAGATAGTCAATGCAAATAACTATGGACGCCATAGTGTTATAAATCTATGGAAATATATAATAATTTTGGTTTGTAATTATGAGTGGAAACGAAAAAAGGATTTTAACTTTAGAAAGGCAAATAGAGAAGGTCAAGGCCGATATTGACGCGTTAAGTGATTTACGCCGAGGTAGTCTTTCAAAACAATATAATATTTGTGGTTCTCCAGGTTGCAAGTGTAAAGCCTCACCGCCTAAAAAGCATGGGCCATACTATCAACTTAGCTTTACTAAAAATGGCAAAAGCAGTTCAAAGTTTGTAAATAAAAAAAATGCAAAGATAGTAAATCAACAAGTTAAAAACTACGCTAACCTTAGAAAGCTTGTCGATAAATGGGTAGAATTAGGAACTGAGTTATCAGACTTAAGACTTTTAGAGCAGGAAGAAAGTGATTGACGTCGAGGTTTAGCAACCAGAGAACTCATCACTCTCTAGTATCCATTTGCCTTAAGAAAATCCTCGATATTCCTGTGAATTTCATCAGAGCTCCTTAATGAGGCTGGCGGTATTGAAGTCTGACTATTGGTGGCTCGAATAATTCGATCCCTAGCTTCCTCATCTTCTTCGCAAATTACACGAACAAGCACTGCTCTTTCGTCACCAACATGGTTATTCAGTTTGGAAAAGTGCTGATATATTTCATGTGATGTTTGCAAACCATTAACAATTTGCGGATCTTCTATCGTAAGCTGCTTACCAGCAAGAACGGCTTTTGGGGTGATAATTGTCACACCATTATTTAAATACCAAAAATTTTCCGACTTCTGATTTTCAAGTGTTTTTCTTATCCCAGTGTTAACTTTAACACTTCCTTGATAATCCCTGACGTTCGACTCAAATATACTTCGAGCCAAAGCCCCATTATCAGATATAAATTCAAAATATTTTGAAAGCGTGACTAAACATAAATAACTTCCAGATATTGTCCCAATGGGCGACTCTGATACTTCTAAAATCCGAGTTGTAGATGGAACATTTCGTGTCATCTCAAGTAATTTTGATGCGCCTATAAATTCAAAAGAAAACTCCGAACCACCAAACATCTTTCTGATAGCTTCTTGTAGTTTAGGAACCTTTCCCTCAACATTTGGATGAACTTCTTCACCTTGGGTTGCATAGTAATAACGTATTTTCATTAATGGAAAGGTCGCAGCTAATTTAGCGTAAGCACTTCTAAATAGTTTAGATTTGTCTATCAGATCTCGGTTATAACGTTCTGCATAATCGTCAGGATTGTTGGATAAATTGAATAAGTCCTCGGCTGATTCGCGGAATTTAACTACTACATCCTCTTTAAATGAAGCTGAGTTTTTAGACTGAATCACCACCAGCTCGACATGATTCTTTTTTTGCTTTGAGTTAATCTCTGTATCTTCTTTGATTAGCTCGCCATTAAGAAATGTATAAATAGAGTCAACACCCCCATCACCTCCGTATCCTACTATCCCATAAGTAATATCATCGTAAGTGAGATCGTGATCTTTTAGTATTTCGGAAGCAGTGTAGATTTCAAAATATTCTGTCAGAGACAACTCATCTGAAGATTCTGCGCACCTTTCCTGAATAATTTGCGCCAATATAATCTGATCATTTGTTTTCTGGTTCATTCGGCTTTTTCCTTTAAAAGAATCTGTTTCTTAGTGGAACAGCAGCAAGGAGATGAACAATTTGAAGATAACATCTCCTAAATTTTAAAATAGTCTTAAAGATTACATCCTGCAAAGGTGTGTTATCTTTAAAAACAAGATAACTACGGGATCAGGCGCGGGGCGCTGCCACACTATAGATTTACATTTAAATATAGTGGAGTTTATCTCTTGCTATTATTTCAATATTCAGTTTGTTATATTTGATAACGTCCCCTAAGGTTTTTCTAAGACAACACTACTTATGAAAATATTTTTGTAATTAGCAAAAAAATCAAAGTGATATTCTGGTATCATCTTTCTCAAGCACAAGACTAAAGCCAAATTCATGCGCGATACTAACAAAATTTTTCAGCCGTATATCACGTTGATTCCCAGAATTGATATTTTGTATAACTGAAGGAGAAATACCAATCTTTTTTGCTAAAGTACGCACGGACTGATTATTGCCTTCTTTCATGGCATGAAAAATCTCTGAAAGTATGAAATCTGCGCGCTCTTTTTCATACTCTTTCTTCACCCTAGGGTCTTTCATCCAGCGATCAAATGTGGTTTCGATATTTTTAGTCATAATACATTCCTTTTTTCACACGTTTTTCGTAATCTTCTTTTTGTTTTAACGCCCTGTTTTTCTCACTCTTTGGAAGCTTATCCTGATCCTTATAAAAAGCATTTGTGATTATGATTTTCTTGCCGGTAAAGAAAAAACATAAAAATCTGTGAGGTAGAGGTTTAAAAGCATATATTTTGTCTCCTTCATTTCTAAATTTCGTTTTGTTATGTATCGTTCCTGCATCGCCTATGATTTCAAGAAGCAGTTGTAACTTCGCCTTATATACAGGAGCTAGCGTTTCAGCATATTCCAACGCCTGACTTTTACCACGCAAGTCAAAATACCATTCAACCGTATACTTCTTTCCTTTATAAGCAATATATTCTTTATCATTAGCCATTATTGGCTTACCTTATATTGTACCAGTTAATCAGTACACTGTAAAATTATTTATTTAAAGGCCTAAAGGGGTCAAATCGAAACGACTCCTTTTAACTGCATTAAAAACATGCCGTCTTAATCTCAGACCTACCGGCCTCACTGATTTAGTTTGATACAAACTCGTAAAACAGACGTAAATACCTACCGGGGTATATCGTTTCTGTTTCGTAAAAAAAACAATGGCGCTCATGTTTTTGTCAGAAGGGCAAAAGGATCGCCCATCAGAAGCACCCTCTCTTCACACAAAAGAGTGAGGTAGAGGATATCTGTCTTCTAATATAAAGATAGCGCGTTTCAAACTACTCTTTGCCAAAATGGTGGATTACACACGCTTCGTAATCTTGTTCAAATAACAGAGTATATGAGGTTTGGTAACCCACAAGTTTGCACTTTCCCTGGTTGCTCCAATCCCTTTCCCAGTAGATATCTACAGAGCCGGCTCCATTGGCCGGAAAGTCCTTCATTCCCGCGCAGCCTATGTTATCTCCGGGATCAACGCCAAAAGCTTTGGCGAATTCCACATAGTAGGCCATACGATTTTTGGCCTCTGGTTTCTCGGTTTCCCCGCGACACTCCACGCAGCCGTTAATCACGTTGATGGTGGCTCCAAAACCCAAAGGGATGTTGGCCGCAAGATCGTGTTCGTTGAGTTTCCAGAAACCCACGACAATGTCGTGTATACTGGGCTTGGGAGATTGAGGATTCATGTAAAACCACATTGCTGATGAAATAGCCAGCCAAGGCTCGTTTGCGACTCTGTCAGGATCCTTAAGGAGCACATTGACGTCGCCAAACATGGTCTTGGAAAATGGGCCGTAGTTATAATTGTAAGTCAACTGTTTGGCTCCGCGGCCAAAGTACTTTTTCCCCTCAACACAGGGCCAGGCATCATTCTGCCAACTTCCGGGAGCGCAGCCGGCTCCTGTGTAATCGCACCCGGGTTTTTCATTGGAACAGTTCATTTCATGAAGATGATAGAGGCCCTGTTTCCAATTAGGCTCCTTGTTGGGAAGATCCTGCGGCGTGGAGTTAAGGGAGCTTTCCTGCGTCATGTGGCCAAAAATAGTCACTAATTCCATTGCGCATACCTGATCCAGATCCTCCTTCACCCCAGGCGCCTTTTCATTGCACAGAGCCGGATACTTGGCCACTGCTTTTAAGAACTCTTCATACGTGTATCCTTTGTTGCGCAAAGGAAAAAGCTCATTCCAGCGCGACTCAGGCACAATTCTCATCACCCTCCGCACATTCTCAGGATTGGCCAAAGGCATGGCAATATCCACCTCGGGAGTTCCGGGTAAGGGAGTGGCAGATTTAACCATCCGTTTTATATCAGGACTCAAATCCGGAGGGCCGGCCAATACATTGGAGATCATGGCAACCATACCCCAAACTAAAAATCCTATAACAGCAAAAATAGTCTTGTCTATCATATTTTCTCCATTGTTTGTTGTGGATGAAATTGAGTTAAGCAGAAGGAGCTTTCTGCTTCTATTCAAATTTATCCCCGAAAAGGTCAAATTTGAATTAAATTACATTTTTTCTTACCTGCTGTCTATAAAAAACTTGATTAAACTTTTATTAAAAAATCAACAATGGTTCTCTAAACAATGTTACGAGGTTCTGAAATTATGCAGAAGAGTTGTTATTAATTACTGTAAGCCGTGAACAAACAAGGTGTTGGAATTTAACAGAGACAATTATTGGAAGGGAATGTAATCAATGCCCGGAGAGCGAGGTAATCAGTAATTGGTTATCGGTAAAAGCAACCACAGATTTCACAGATTACACAGATTGAAAAACAGGAGCAGAAGCATAGAACGCGGATGACGCAAATGACGCGGATTTTCACGGATTAAAAGCAAAAGCGAAAAGCCGGTAAATGGTTATCAGTTATCGGTAAAAGTAAATGCATAGAACGCACACTTGTCAGTTGCTTAACTGTGGGTGGAACTGGATGGTAAATTTTTAATTGAATGTTGGGTTTCGCACTGCTCTACCCAACCTACTTGCTTTTTACTTTTACCGATGACCGATAACCGATCACCATTTACCTATTACCTGCTTTTGCTAATCACGGATTGCCTTCAATTGCGCTTTACATTTGACATTTCAGCCGTAGAAACTTAAACTTCTATATTTAAAACTCATAGCAATTTAAGCATTCAACTCAAACTATACACTTATGGAATATATAGCGGATCTTCACATACATTCGCCGTTTTCGCGGGCTACAAGCAAAACGAGCGATCTTAACGGGCTCTTTGCATGGGCCAATGTTAAGGGCATAAACGTAATTGGAACAGGCGATTTCACGCACCCGGGCTGGTTTGCTCAACTGAAAGAGCTTTTGGAACCTGCGGAGCCAGGCTTTTTTAAGCTTAAGGATGAAAAGGATGTCCCCCCCGTCCTTAACGGCGCAAAGACTGAGCCGATTCCGGTTAGATTCGTTTTAACATCTGAAATCAGCTCTATTTATAAAAGAGACGACAAGGTGCGCAAGGTTCACAACATCCTTTACGCGCCGGATTTTGAATCGGTTGAAAAGATTAACACAAAGCTTGCGTCCATAGGCAATATAGAGTCTGACGGCCGCCCTATCCTTGGCCTTGATTCGCGCAATCTGTTAGAGATACTTCTTGAAAAAGCGCCTGAGGGTTTCCTCGTGCCCGCTCACATCTGGACGCCATGGTTTTCGCTCTTTGGATCAAAATCAGGTTTTGACGATATTGAAGGGTGTTTTGGAGATTTGACAAAACACATTTTCGCCCTTGAGACCGGCCTGTCATCAGACCCGGATATGAACAGGATGATATCGGCTCTGGATAAATACGCGCTTATTTCAAATTCTGATTGCCACTCGCCCTCTAAACTTGGACGGGAAGCCAACCTTTTTGACGCGGGATACGACTTCTTCTCCATGCGCGACGCGCTAAAGGAGAGCGGCAACGGCAAATTTCAGGGCACGATTGAGTTCTTTCCAGAAGAGGGAAAATACCACCTGGACGGTCATCGCAAGTGCGGCGTCCGCCTTGAGCCGGAAGAGACGTTGAAGACGGATAGTTTATGCCCGGCATGCAACAAACCGCTTACAATAGGCGTTGTGCACAGGGTGATAGAACTTGCGGACAGAAAAAAACCGCTTTATCAAAACGGCGCCCCTGGATTTAAAAGCCTCATCCCTTTGCCTGAAGTACTGGGAGAGATATTGCAGGTAGGCCCTGCGTCGAAAAAAGTTCAGGCTGAATACGCGCGTGTTATAGGAATATTTGGGTCGGACTTTAACCTGTTAACAAAAACCCCGATTGAAGATGTTATTCATAACCACTCAACTTTATTGGGCGAGGCAATAAAAAGAATGCGCGAAGGCAAAGTCATTCGCAGAGGCGGTTTTGATGGTGAATTTGGCGTTATAAGAGTGTTTGAAACAAACGAACTTGAAAAACTCGCGGGACAGCTTTCGCTTTTTTCGCCGGAAAAGAAAAAAAAAGCCACGAAAACCAAAAAAGAGATAAGCTCGGACACAAAGGAAAAAGTTAAAGCAAAAAAATCCGCCGGCAATGTAAAAAAAAAAGATAATAGTGAACAAACGCTAAACGATGAGCAGTTAAAAGCGATTGAATGCGACGCAAAAATAGCGCTCGTCTCAGCCGGGCCGGGCACGGGCAAGACCTTTACGCTAATATCGCGCATCGCCCGAATGATTTCAAAAAACGAATGCCCGCCGGAGCAATTTGCGGCCATAACATTTACCAACCGCGCCGCAAACGAGATAAAGGAGAGGCTGGAGAAACAAATCGGCGCCGATGCCGGCAAGATATTCACAGGCACATTCCACGGCTTTTGCCTTAAATGGTTGCGCAAAGCCGATGCCGGCCTCACTGTGGTCGGCGGCGATGAACGCGCCATACATTTAAAGAAACTATTCAGAAAAAAAAGCGACAAATCCTTTCGGGAACTGTCAAAAAGTATAACTGAATATTACCACAACCTTTCAGCATCAACGCAAAACGACAATGCCGCGAACCAGCCTAAAATAAAGGAATACATTGACTACCTTGTAACGAAGAATTGCATAGACCTTGACTCGGTTATCCCCCTGTTTGTTCAAAGGCTTGTTGAATCGCAAAGCTTTTCAGAAATGGTTTGCGACTCAATAAGCAGGCTCTTCATTGACGAGTTTCAGGACCTTAACCGGTCGCAATATGAGCTGACAACTATCCTCGCTAAAAACGCCGCCGTGTTTGCCATAGGCGATCCTAACCAGGCTATTTACGGATTTCGCGGTAGCGATTTAAACTACTTTTTCCAGTTTGAGAATGATTTTAACGCGCAAACATTGCCCCTTGTCAGAAATTACAGGTCAGCTCCTTCCATAATAGAAGCCGCAACCGCCGTCATACAAAACAATACCCAAAAAGGCTCCGCAATTATTGAGGCTCAGGTCAAAAGCCAAACAATCATAGAAAACAGCAAGGCTTTTGACCCGCAAGCAGAGGCCGACTTTATTGCGCGCAGAATTGAGAGCTTTGTCGGCGGTTCAAGCCATCGTTCAATAGATGCTCAAGCCGACGGCGATGAAAACATTAGCGGGGACAAGGGATTTAGCGATATAGCCGTGCTTTACAGGCTGTCGAAACAGGCCGATATTATCGGCAAAACACTCGACAAACTTGGCATCCCGTTTCAAGCAGTTGACGCCCCGCCTTTTTTTATGCATAAGGACGTCAGGGTGGCTTACTACATAACAAGGATGGCGACAAATCCAAACGCTTACGACTATATTTTCCTTTTAAAAACTATTCAGGCTTGCCACGCGTCTGCCATGAAATTGCTGGAACGTGAATTGCCTGTTGAGGAGTGCGATATTTTCAAAATTGTTAAAAACCTTGACGTTGATAGCGACCATGCTAAAATTTTTAAGGAAATAGAGCGAAACATTAAGGATTTCAATGACGCCTCAATATCAAAAGGCTTGCGCACAGGACTTGAAAATGCGCTGGATATTGATCATATGAACACAAACCCGGACCTGCCGGCGGCAAAACGCCTTATTGAACTTGGCGGCGCATTCGGCAAAGACCTTGCCGCGTTCTCTGCATACCTTAAACAAAACTCCTGCGGAACGGTATACGATGACAAAGCGGAAGCCGTCTCACTTATGACGCTGCACGCGTCAAAAGGCCTGGAGTTTCCAGTCGTTTTTATAACCGGCCTTGAGGATGGTATTATGCCTTGCGACATTAACGGGTTCTCATGCAAACTTGAAGAGGAACGCAGGCTATTTTACGTTGGCGTCACGCGCGCAAAGGAGAATCTGGTATTAAGCCGTGCCGGCGCTAGAAGCTTGTTCGGCAAATCAGGACAACAAAAACCTTCGCGTTTTATTAATGAGATACCGCAAAAGCTGCTTAAAGATATAAATATTATAAACCCAAAGAAAAAGAAACCTGTTCAATTAACATTGTTTGACGATTTTTGATTTATAGCATTAAGGAAAAACAATATGCCGCTAAAAAAAACAAAAACGACCAACTCAATAAACAAACACAGCATAGGCACATATCTTATTAAACGCCTGAAAGATTACGGTGTTCGCCACGTTTTCGGCATTCCGGGCGATTACGTGCTTGATTTCTATGATATGATTGATAAAAGCCCCATAAAGCTTGTGGGCACGGCAAAGGAGGACGCCGCCGGATTTGCAGCCGACGCTTACGCCCGTGTAAACGGAATAGGCGCGTGTTGCGTCACTTATTGCGTTGGCGGATTTAACATTGTCAATCCCATTGCCGGGGCATACGCCGAAAAATCGCCGGTGGTTGTAATAACAGGCTCTCCTGCACTGAAAAGCCGCGTTAATGATCCCCTTTTGCATCACAAGGTTAAAAGCTTTTCAACGCAAAAAGAGATATTCGACCAGATTACCGTCGCCTCGGTGGTATTGGACGACAAAAAGATCGCGTTTCAACAAATAGACGACGCGCTGGCCGCCTGTTGCAGGCACAAACGCCCTGTTTACATTGAACTGCCAAGCGATATGGTTAATGAAACTCCAAAATATCCGTTTAAAAGTCTAAAAATAGTTGAAGAGAGCGAGCCGGATACGTTAAAAGAGGCATTGGATGAAGCAACGGCAATGATAAACAAAGCGAAAAACCCCGTAATCCTGGCCGATATTGAGATACACCGTTACAAACTTGATAAGGAACTTGATAAACTAATTGAAAAGACGGGCATTCCCGTGGCCGTCACTATCTTAGGCAAATCAGTTATTAATGAGCAAAAACCTGGATATTTAGGCATTTACGAAGGCGCAATGGGCAGGCCGGATGTGCAAAAATATGTCGAGTCGTCCGATTGTCTGATAATGCTGGGCACTTTTTTAACCGACGTTAATCTCGGAATCTTCACCGCCAAATTAGACCGCATGAGGACAATAGAGATAACTTCAGAAAAGTTGCAGATAAGGCGCCATCACTATCATGACGTTCTCTTCGCCGACTTTCTCAACGCTCTAACCCGCGCTCCTTTAAAAAAGAGAAATTTCAAAACACCCAAAGCGCCGAAACTAAAAGCGTTCAAGCCTGTAACAGACGATAAACCTATAAAAGTTTCACGCCTGTTTGAATGTTTAAACGGCCTGCTTGAAGACCAGATGGCCGTAATTTGCGACGTGGGGTTGTGTTTGTTCGGAGCTATTGATTTAACGATGCATAATCGCACCGAATTTATAGCTTCGGCCTATTACACATCAATGGGCTTTGCAGTGCCGGCAAGCCTTGGCGCAAACATGGCATGCAAGAAATTGAGGCCGATTGTCCTCGTAGGTGACGGAGCATTCCAGATGACCGGAATGGAGCTAACCTCAATTGTCCGCCAAAAACTGGCGCCGATTGTGATCGTCCTAAACAATAAGGGTTACACTACCGAACGCCTTATCAAGGAAGGTTCTTATAATAATATTCAGGATTGGAAATATGAAAAGATACCGGAGGTCATAGGCGACGGCTGGGCGCAGGCCGCGCAAACGGAGCAGGAATTCCTCCACGCATGGAAAACCGCATGCGCAAACACAAAAAGTTTCAGCCTGATCAATGTTATCTTAGATCCTTACGACCACTGCCCGGCCCTTGAACGCCTCGCTAAACGCCTGGCCGAAATGGGCAAGTTGTAAAACGCGCCATTTTTGTTGGTTAAATGTATAAGACCTGAGCCATTGCCGTTTTTGTAAAATCATACACTTTTTAGCCGGAAATATCACCCAAACGCCTCAAATATAAAAATAATATGCGATAATATGCGATAACGATTAGAAAAAAGAGCGAGAATACGCGATTGACAATAGAATAAAGCTTAGTATAAATGAAAATTTAAATATTCAAATCCCCCCGCCCCCTTTTCTAAAGAGGATGGATGGTTGGTTGTATGCGCCTTTTTACACACTATTAGTTAAAAAATTAGAAAATACGCTGAGCAGTTACATTTTTCAGCGCAAACCGGAGATAAAATGAGCGAATTAAATGTTGGTATTGTTGGGCTTGGCAAGGTTGCGGGAGCCCATATAAACGCTTTTAAAGCTGTTAACGGGGCAAATGTTGTTGCGGTTTGTTCTCGGCGCGGGCATGATGAGGCGGCATTGTTAAAACAATACGGAATTCCGTTAAAGGCTTATACAAATTATGAGGATATGCTTGCGAACAAGGATATTCATATTATTGATATATGCTCACAACATTCATTTCACGCAATGCAGGCAATAATGGCCGCCGAGGCAGGGAAACATATTATAATTGAGAAACCCATATGCCTGACCTATAAAATCTCAAAAGCCATACGGGACGCTATTAACAAATCAGGCGTCAATGTTTGCGTCTGTTTTGAATGCAGATATAGCGACCATTTCACAATGACGCGCTCGGTAATCGACGCGGGTTTGCTTGGGACGCTGCATTACGGCGAGGTTGATTATTATCATGAAATCGCCCCAAAAACCGGCGCGGGCGAATGGAATGTAAAAAAGGAGTCAGGCGGCAGCAGTTTACTTACGGCGGGTTGCCACGCGCTTGACGCATTGCTCTTTTTTATGGACGGCAAGGTTGACGAAGTATCAAGCTATAGCGTTAAACCAGCCGGCTCGAAGTTTGAGGCATATGAGTACGACACGACAAGCGTAACTATGCTAAAATTTAAGGGCGGCGGCAAAATCGCAAAAGTGGCCTCTTCAATTGACTGCCTTCAACCATACTATTTCCGCGCGCATCTAATTGGAAGCGAAGGCACATTGCTCGACAATCGCTTTTATTCATCAAAACTAAAAGGATTGCGCGGGGATAAATGGAGCCAGCTTGAAACGAACATGGTAGATTCCGGCGATGTTAACGCCCACCCATACCATCCACAGTTTCAGGCGTTTATCAACAGCATTGAAAAGGGAGTTAAGATGCCTTTGACTGATTTTGACACTGCGTTTGAAACGCACCGCGTTATTTTTGCGGCGGATCTCTCTGCGGAAGAGGGACGGCCCGTAAAACTTTCAGAGTTTAACTAAGGGTAGCCTATATCTGAATCCGGTCGTCCCATAGGTTTTGATTATCGCCGTCTAAGTGATATATAGTGGGGTTATCCCCCAACCTTCCATAAATATAACAACCCCATTCTCTATGAGCCATATCAAATCCATATTTCCTTATATCTTCCCAATATTTCGCTGTTATTTCCATCTCATGCCCGCCGCTGCCCGGTTGAGGTTTTGTAAGCGGCATCCAATCCTTTTTGTATTTTGACACCCTGAAAATACAGGGATTGTTCGACCAAAGATTCGTCTTCAACAGCTCTATTTTACAATTCTTAATATCAAATTCCGGCTTAATAGAGTCATGCATTGATGTCGGGCAATCTTTTGGAGGAGGCCTTCCCACATTCTCGTATTTATTAAACCGCACATAATTTATCTTGCAGTTTTCTTCAAACGCTTCAATTATATCGCAGATCTTTATATTCTCAAAAAAAGACCAATCATGCTCCAACAATAATAAGTACGGAGTTTTTATCGCATTTACCGTCTCCTTTACTATTGTGGTTAACCCTACGTCTACTTTTGATATGAGAGACATGTTCAACTCATTTGCTAAAGAGCGAAGGTTCTCTTCATGTTCTTTGTGCCGGTTATCATCCTCTTTGTGATCATAATATATAATATGATCACAAATGCCGGCATCTATCCGCAGTCTGCCGCGTATTGAAGCAATAGTCCACTCAATTAACGATGTTGATGTTGAACCGGTAAAGCATGTTGGTATTAAAATAGTTAGCAAATTTTTTAGGTTCATCTTATTAATTCTTGAAAAAACAGAGCAAATTCAATTCAAATTTAAAAAAGCATAACTTAAACGGCTTTCATATTAACATATAATCAAATTGAGAATCAAGACGGTTAAGACTGCATACCTTTGCCTTTCTATTTAAAGTTCATTTTTTTTGTAAAATCACAGGTAAAAAATAGTATAATAACCGCCTTTGTAAGCATGATATAGAACTATATTCATAAAAATCTAATGCAGCCTTCTTTTATTACATAAGGAGTATATTGAAATGTCAATCTGGTTTAAAAATTTAACTATGAGAGGGAAGATCCTTGCCAGCAACAGCGCGGCAATAGCGTTGTTAATTATCTTCGCGGCTATTATTTATGACAGTATAGACGCTGCTTTGGAAAGGTCGGCATGGGTTACCCACACGCAAAAAGCCATATCCACCGGCCATTTGTTGAGCGAGGAGCTTCTCAACCTGGAGACGGGACAACGGGGATTCCTGATTACAGGCGATGAAGAGTTTCTTGAGCCGTATACACAAAGTTTAAGCAAGTTCACAAAAAAAATGCACGCGGCCAAGATATTGGTGTCCGACAATCCATCACAGGTAAAAAGGCTGGACAAGATAGAAAACCTTGCGCGCAAATGGATAGAAAACGCAGGCAAACCAAGCATTAAAATGAGGAAAAACATAAAAAAAGGCGCGGCAACGTATAAAGACCTTGAAAAAAAGATGAGTGAAGACCTGGGCATGAACATACGCGACCATATTCGGGTGGTGTTAAACGGCATGGATCAAGCCTTTTCCAAGAGCAACCACCATAAGGGGCGCGCGCTTGTAATCTCAATAGCTAAAAGCATGGCAGATCAGGAGGCTGGACAACGCGGATTTTTAGTCACAGGAAAGGATGAGTACCTTGAGCCGTTTATAGACGGCCAAAAGAACCTGCGGAAACATATGGACGAATTAAGCTCTATTTTATACAACGCATATAACAGAAATCAGATGCATGAAGATATTGAGAAAGCAGAACAACTGACCGAAAGTTGGATTACGAATATCGGAGCTCCGTACATCCAACTTAGACGCGACGTAGATACCGGCATAAGAGATTTAGCGGAGATTAAGACGACTGTAAACAAAAAAATCGGCAAATCCACCATGGACAAATTAAGGATTGTTCTGGAAAGGATAAAGAGCAGATTTGTTTTGTCGCATAATGAAACCGGCGCTAAAGAGGTTATTGAAGTGTTGAAAAGCATAATTGATATTGAGACCGGCGAAAGAGGGTTCCTGATAACCGGCAACGATGATTTTTTGGATTCGTATGTCAAAGGCAAAGAAGAACTTAAAGGGCATTTTACAGACATCCGAAAAATTGTTGACAATGCGTTTGTTATTGAAGATATGACGGAAAAATTAGAAGTCATGAGAACGCTCACGGCTGAATGGCTTGCGCAATCCGCAAAACCAGAAATTGAGCTTAGGAGGGAAATAAATAAGACCACGTATACAATCGAAGATATTTCTAGCAGTATATCAAAAAAAATGGGCAAAACTATTATGGACGAATTACGCGTTCACCTTGCCGCGTTTATTGACGTGGAAAAAACGCTTATGGCGAAAAGACGCAAAAAAGGCGAAACATCATCCTACAACACTGTCTTGATAGTTGTATTTGGCGTGATTTTTGCGATTTTTATAATAATTTTTATTGCATGGTTCACATCAAAAGCCATTACAACCCCCCTTTCACGGCTGGTTAAAGCGTCTGATTCCATTGCCGGGGGCGATTTATCGGTTAAAGTTGAAATTGACTCCATTGACGAAATCGGCAAACTTGCTGAAAGTTTTAGAAGAATGGCGGCAAACCTTGGCGCGGCAAACGATAAGCAGGAGCAATTTAATTGGCTAAGCTCTTCACGGGCAAACCTGGATGACACAATACGAGGCGTGCAAGAGCTTGGAATCCTTACTCAAAAAACAGTAAACTTTTTATCAAAATTGTTAGACGCTAAAGTTGCGGCTTTTTACCTGGCCGACAAAGACAACCCTAACCTGTTTAAATTTTACGCCGGTTACGCTTGCGAAAAAACCCATGCGCAATACGCCGAGTTTGAATCAGGCGAGGGGTTGATCGGGCAGGCGGCTAAAGAGAAAAGGATGATATTTTTTAATGAATTGCCTGAAAATTTTGTCGCGCCGTCAATAACGTCGGCGTTAGGCGAGGTCAGGCCTAACAGCATAATAGTTGCGCCCATAGTGTATGAGGACAAGACATTGGGAGCGCTGGAAATTGCGTCAACAAGCCGGATATCGGAATTGAGCATCAAATATCTCAACCAGATTACAAACGGGCTCGGCATTGCGATCAACACTGCAATTTCCAATAAGAGGCTGAAAGAGCTTTTGGAGGAATCCGAGACAATGAGCGAAGAGTTGTCGTCCCAACAGGAGAACCTTAGACAGTCAAATGAAGAGTTGCTTGAATCTGAATCCAGACTAAAAGCGCAACAGGAAGAGTTAAGGGCTGCTAATGAAGAGCTGCAGGAGTCGGAATCAAAATTAAAATCGCAACAGGAAGAGTTAAGGGCTTCCAATGAGGAGCTGCAGGAGTCGGAATCAAAATTAAAATCGCAACAGGAGGAGTTGCAGGCGTCAAACGAATCCCTTGAGGAGAAGACGCGCGACCTCCAGGCGCAGCAGGAGGAGATAAGGACAAAAAATATATTAATTGAAGATAAGGCAAAAGACCTTGAAATAAGCAGCAAATATAAATCTGAATTTTTGGCAAACATGTCGCATGAATTAAGGACGCCTCTAAACAGCATACTGCTTTTATCAAAATTTCTGTCTGAAAATCAGGAAAAAACGCTCAACCACGAACAGGTTGAAATGGCTGAGAATATATCTCTAAGCGGAACCGAACTCCTTAACCTGATCGACGATATCTTGGACCTTGCAAAAATTGAGTCCGGCAAGACGGAATTGCGCCTTGAAGAGACGCCTTTAAGAGGTTTTTGCGACTATGTTGAGCGTAACTTCAGGCGTCAATCGCAAGAAAAAGGCCTGGAACTAAACATAAATATTAGCCCTGACATGCCGGAAGTAATCAGGGCGGACAGGCAACGCGTTGAACAGGTAATAAAGAACTTTATTTCAAACTCTCTGAAGTTTACCAAAAAAGGAGGCATTACATTTGAAGTTAAAAGACCCGGCCCGGACGCCGACCTTTCGGAATCAGGCTTGCAAACCGATCATGCCATTGCTATCTCAGTGGCAGACACCGGAATCGGCGTGCCGAAAGACCACCAGAAATTAATATTTGAAGCGTTTAAACAGGCAGACGGCAGCACGGTTCGCGAATTTGGAGGAACAGGGTTGGGACTATCCATCTCAAGAGAGTTGGCGCATCTAATGGGAGGCGAGATCCATCTCGAAAGCGAAGAGGGCAAAGGAAGCGTTTTCACCATGTATGTGCCGGAGATTACCGAACTTTCAGGGCGAAAAAAGGAGAGCCCCGCCCCGCCGACAATGAACAAGGTCGACGAACCGGACTATGAAACAGCCCTTACGAAAGTTAAAACTAAACACGTAACCGCCGTTGCCGAGCCGGTTGAAGACGACAGGGATAATTTAACCGCAGGCAAAAGAACCTTGCTTATAATAGAAGACGATCTGAAATTTGCTAAAATCCTTAAAAAACTGGGCAATTTAAAAGAATACAGTTGTTTATTAGCGCCTGACGGTGAAACCGGCCTGGAAATGGCAAACAAGTACTTGCCAAGCGCCATCATATTAGACATTGTGTTGCCGAATATAGACGGTTGGATAGTTATGGACAAGCTCAAGAAAAATCCCAAAACGAGACACATCCCTGTTCATATAGTATCTGCCGAGGAAAACAGGCGAACCGCTCTTAAAATAGGAGCTATCGGATTCCTGCGGAAACCAATCAGCAAGGAGGATCTTGACGAATCTTTCAAACTGTTTGACAGGTTTATAAGCAATACTCCAAAACGATTGCTGCTTATTGAGGACGACAAAATAGCATCAAACGCAATAGTCAAACTTTTGGGCAACGGAGACATTACCATATCCAAGGCGTCATCAGGCAAAGAGGCATTTAATCTTCTGAATTCAGAACAGTTTGATTGCATAGTGCTGGACATGGGCCTGCCTGATATGACTGGCTTTGACCTGCTGCACAAAATCAAGCTGGAAAAATCGCTGGCCGATGTGCCAATTATTGTTTACACCGGCAAGGAGTTGTCCAAAAAGACGGAACAAGAACTTGAAGAGTTTGCCAACAGCATAATTATCAAAGGCGCTAAATCCCCTGAAAGGCTCCTGGACGAAGTTAGCCTGTTTCTGCATCGCGTGGAGGCAAAACTGCCGAAAGAGAAACAGAAAATGATACGTATGCTGCATGAAGAGGGAAACTATTTTAAGGACAAAACCGTTTTGCTGGCCGATGATGATATGAGAAACGTTTTTGCGCTAAAAAGTCTATTAGCTAAACAGGGGTTAAATATTGTTGTTGCGCCTGACGGCGAAGAGTGTTTAAAACTTCTTGATGAGAACCAAAATATAGACCTTGTGCTTATGGATATTATGATGCCTAAAATGGACGGCTATGAAGCTATGCAAAAAATAAGGAAACAGGATAAGTTCGCGGCATTGCCTATTATCGCATTAACGGCAAAAGCGATGATGGAGGACAGGGCAAAATGCATTGAAGCCGGAGCCAATGACTATTTGACAAAACCTGTCGATATGGATAAGCTTGTGTCTCTGTTGAGGGTTTGGCTGTATCATTAACAGCGCGGAGAGCGGAGCGTAAAGAGTTAAATCATTAAATACATGTTTTTGAAAATCTGATTTGTTTGACTATATAAGCCATAAACCATAATTTTCAAAAGGAAAAGTTAATTGGAAACAACAAAACCTAATATATTGATTGTTGACGATAAAAAGCAGAACCTGCTGGCATTGACAAAGATATTGCGCGATTTTGACGCCAACATTATATCCGCCACCGACGGTAATGAGGCGCTGCAAATGATATTAAAGCATGAATTTGCCCTTGTGCTAATGGATGTGCAGATGCCTGTTATGGACGGCCTTGAAGCGGCCAAGATCATGCGTATGGAGATACAAACCCCTATTATATTTTTAACCGCAGTCTCAACAGACAGGGAGTTTATATTAAAAGGATATGAAATGGGCGCGGTGGATTATCTGGTGAAACCGTTTGAGCCTAAGATATTAAAAGGCAAAGTAGAGGTTTTTCTCTGCATGTACGAGCAAAAACACCGGATAGAGAATTATAAAAATTCCCTTGAACAGATTGTCGAGGAGCGCACCGCCGAGCTTAAGAAAACATACGAGCAACTACTGCACGCCGAGAAACTTACGGCAGTTGGAAAACTTGCCGCCTCTATTGCGCACGAATTCAACAATCCCATTTTCGGCATTCTTAACGTGCTTGAAATGATCAAGGAGCAAATGCCCGCCAAAAGCGGATTGGATGATTTTGTAGATCTTGCGGTCCGCGAATGCAACCGTATGGCAGATCTTATAAAACAGTTAAGGGATTTTCACCGCCCTTCGGAAACTAAATTTACTAAGGCAAATATACATGAAATTATTGACGATATAATCATGCTATTTCAGAAAAAGTTTGAGGAGCGCAAGATTGAGCTTGAAAAAGATTTTTGCGCAAATATGCCTGAGCTTACAATTGTGCAGGATCAGATTAAACAGGTGATATTAAACATCATAGGAAACGCCGAGGAAGCAATTGTTGGAAACGGTGGTATAATAAAAATAACAACGGAATTCATGGAAGCCAAAGCTATAATCAATGTTCACGATTCCGGCGAAGGCATAAAGAAGGAAGACGCCGAGCACATATTTGAGCCCTTTTTTACAACTAAAGCAGTGAAAGGCACGGGGCTGGGCCTGTCGGTAAGTTACAATATTATAAAACAGCACGGCGGCGATATTAGAGTTGACAGCAAAGTTGGTTTTGGGACAAAATTTATA
Source organism: Candidatus Anammoxibacter sp. (assembly GCA_021777105.1). Taxonomy (GTDB): domain Bacteria; phylum Planctomycetota; class Brocadiia; order Brocadiales; family Anammoxibacteraceae; genus Anammoxibacter_B. Next base: position 46,071 of record JAIQZQ010000094.1, on the reverse strand, counting down.
ATCGAGCTGCCGGCGATTGAACCGAATAGTTAATTATACTCACAACCATCGCATGGTTTTACGCCATGCGGCGCAGGCTAATAAAATAAATCCATGGATAAAAGCCCAAACATTTTAATAGTCGAGGACAGCAGCACGCAGGCTTTTAAAGAGCAACATCTCTTTGAACAGGACGGGTTTGCCGTCTTTTTGGCGCACACCGGCATCGACGCTTTAAAGATTGTTAAAGCGCGCATACCCGAAATTATAATAAGCGATATAGTAATGCCGGAGATGGACGGCTACGAGCTTTGCAAAGCAGTCAAAGGCGACGAGGCGCTTAAAAACATACCATTTGTCCTGCTTACAGGTTTGTCCGGCATAGGCGATGTTATTCGCGGCCTTTCATCAGGAGCTGACGACTACATTATAAAGCCCTATGATAATGACTATCTTTTAAACAAAGTTAAAGAGCTGTTGTTAAAAACAGAACAAGACGCGCGGGGTTCCGATACCGGCGGCCTTGAAATTTCCGTTAAAGGTGAAAAAAGCTCTATAACTTCAAGCCGAAGCCAGATCCTGCAATTTTTGATCTCTACCTATGATAGCGTAATCTACAAAAACAGCGAGCTTGAAAAAGCTGAAACCGAGCTAAAAAACCTTAATGAACAGCTTAAATCAAAAATAGACGACCTTGAAAGCTCAAGAGAGACTTTAAAGATTACCGAGGAGCGGTTTAGGACACTCGTGCAGATGATACCTGATATAGTCTATCAGATAGACAAAAAAGGCAGGTTTACATTTGTTAACAATGCGGTTCACATCCTGGGCTATTCTCCGGGAGAATTAATCGGCAAACATTTCCGCACAATTTTGTTGCATGAGGACGCTGAAAGGTATAGCAGTTCCAAAGTTTTAAAAAAGTTTAGAGGGCTGAAAACCGGCGGCGAAGACGCGCCGAAACTATTTGATGAAAGACGGGCGGGAAGCAGAACAACCCGCGACCTTCAACTCAGGTTGCTCACCAAATTCCAGAGCGAACCGGCGCCCGGAAACGCGACAATAATTGACGACGAGCTTATCGTGGTAGAGGTTGATTGTTCCGGCCTGTACGAAACCAACGAACAGACAGAAACCTGCGAATTTGCAGGCACAGTAGGAGTCGTAAGGGATGTCACAAAACGTATACTAGGCGAAAAACAGATGCACCACCTGGCATCATTCCCCCAAATTAATATAAATCCCATCCTTGAAGTCAACACCGGCGGCGCTATCACTTTTGTAAACAAGGCGGCGTTTGATACCCTAAACAATATTGGTTGCCCTGACAATATGGAGCTGTTTTTCCCCGATGATTTTAACGAGATCCTGAAGAAGCTGGAAGAGAAACAAGAGATACAACTTTATCGCGAAGTCAGGATAAAGAATCGTTTTTTTGGGGAAAACATTCACCTCATACCCGCGTTCAATGTCGCTCGTATTTACACTACGGATATATCCTGCAGCAAGCATAAAGAGGATGAGATCAGGAAACTTTCCGCCGCGGTTGAGCAGAGCCCAAGCGTGGTATTGATAACAAACACAAAAGGCATTATCGAATACGTCAACCCAAGGTTTTCGCAACTTACAGGCTACTCAAAAGACGAAGTTCTGGGCAGAACAACAAAGTTTCTGAAATCAGAGCAGCAGATGTTTGATATTTTTGATCAATTGTGGCAGACCATTACTTCAGGCAAAGAGTGGCGGGGGGAATTCCATCATGTCAAAAAAAATGGAGATTTTTACTGGGAATTCGCCAGCGTATCGCCGATCAGAAACGCAAACGGAGAGATTACCCATTTTGTAAAAGTCGCCGAAGAGATTACCGCGCGCAAAGAGGCGGAGCAGAAACTGCAAAAAAGCGAAAAGCGTTTTGCCGGCATCCTTGATATTGCGCAAGACGCGATTATATCAATGGACGAATCCATGCGGATTATTATATTTAATAAAGGGGCTGAAAACATTTTTGGCTACTCTACAAGCGAAATGGTTGGAGCTTCAATAACAAATCTTTTTCCTGAAAAAGTTAAGGATGAATATCGAAGCAAGATTAATAAATTCTCCAACTCAAACGCGCCGTCCAAACGATTGTTTGAGGAGCAATACGATTTGTGCGGGCTTAGAAAAAACGGAGAAGAGTTCCAGATTGAAGCGTCGATTTCGCAACTTGACGAAGAAACCGGCAAGATATTTACCATAGTTTTACGTGATATTACTCAACGTAAACAAACCGAAAATGAGCTGTTGAAATATCAGGAAAAGTTGGAAAACCTTGTAAGCGAACGCACAAAAGAGCTGCAAACAACATACGAGCAGCTGATACATTCAGAGAAACTAAGCGCAGCCGGTCAACTCTCAGCCTCGGTGGCGCATGAGTTTAACAATCCTATTTTTGGTATCAGAAACGTGCTGGAAATTCTTAAAGAAAAAACAACCGAGGATAATGAAACCCACTCATTCCTTGACATGGCCATGAGAGAATGCGACCGCATGTCCGGCCTTATTGAGAAACTAAGGGATTTTCACCGCCCCACCTCCGGCAAAAAACTAGCAACAAACATACACGATATTATTGAAGACACATTGATGCTGACCAAAACAAAGCTTAAATCCAGGAATATTAAAGTAGTAAAAGATTACACGGACAATATGCCGGAGGTTAATGTTGTGCCGGATCAAATTAAACAGGTAGTTTTAAACCTTATAAACAACGCCGAACAGGCAATTGCCGGCCCCGATGGAGGAACTATTGCTATTCAGACCAAAATATGCGAGGATATGGCGTCGATACGATTTAAGGACAACGGCATAGGCATACGCGAAGATCACATTGCCTCAATATTTGACCCGTTCTTCAGCACAAAATCAATTAAAGGCACCGGTCTTGGCCTCTCTATAAGTCATTCTATTATAAGGGAGCATGGCGGAGACATTAATGTCGAAAGTAAACTCTGCCACGGCACAACATTTACAATTACTCTCCCATTAAGAGCTAGCTAAATTTATTGAAAGGATCTTTTAAATGGCAAATTACTCGATATTGCTGGTTGACGACGAAGAGCTTATCCGCAAAACAATAGGTTTCAACCTGAAAAACAAGGGATATGATGTTGAAATTGTTGAAAGCGGTGAACAGGCGCTTGAACTGGCATCAACAAAAGCCTATGAGAAGATGTTTGATCTGGTTATTACTGATTTAATGATGGACGGCATTGACGGGGTCGAAGTTTTAAAAGGGATTAAAAAGATCCACTCGGAAACAATGGTTATAATTTTAACCGGGCACGGCGACCTTGAGTCCGCCATGAGCGCCGTCAAATTTGACGCCGATGATTATATTCTAAAGCCGTGCAAACTTCACGAACTATACTTCACAGTTCAACAATGCTTAAAAAAGCTTGAACTAAAACGAAAAGTCAAGCTCTATGAAACTGTTTTGCCCGTATGCTGTGTTTGCAGCAAAATACGCGATGATGATGCAACGGAGCCGGGCAAGGGCGACTGGTACGACGTCACCTCATATATGAGCAAAAAAGCAAAGATTGACATAACACATACTTACTGCCCCGAATGCCATAAAAAAGCTTTGGAAGAGATGCAATTGTAATGGAGAACAGAACCGGATTAATCATAAAAAAAGTAATTGACGATGTTTCGCGCGTGGACTCATTGACAATACCGCTTTTTATTTTTATAGCCGGGTTTGTGTTTCGCGCGATCATTGTCTTAGTTTTTGGCGACTTCGTCTCCCCGCAAACTTACGAGTACGGCAGGATCGCCGACAACATAGTCGAGCGCAACATGTTTGCCGGCAGCGCCCACCTTGGACCTGTTGCCCTTACCGCATTTAAGGCCCCTGTTTATCCATATTTCCTCGCTGCCGTTTACGAAATATTCGGACCGACCCGGTTCATATTTATTGAATTCTTCCAGGCCTTTTTAGGCGCATTGACATGCGTGATTATTTATATGATTACGCTAAAAGTCTATGGAAAGAAAACCGCTATTATTGCAGGACTGATTATCGCCTTTTACCCCATACACGCATATCTTTCACAGGAGATCTCTCAAACCATCTTTTTTGCGTTTCTGATGCCCCTTATATTATTAATCCTCATACATCTCGGCGAAAAGTGGAAAACGCGAACCGCCGTGATACTTGGCGCGGCATTAGGCGCAACCGCCCTTCTTAATCCGGCAATTATACCTTTTGCCCCATTTGCCTGCTTTTGGCTCTTTATTAAATACCGGCCAATAAAACTAACTGTATTTTGCAAAAGAACGGCGATAATCGCCCTATTCACCGTTCTGGCAATCGCCCCATGGACAGTCAGAAATTACAAGGTTTTTCATGCGTTCATCCCGGTTAAATCGCAATTCGGCCTTAATTTATGGAGAGGCAACAATGCAGTTGCATCCGGCATTACCATAGTCCCCACAAAGGGCAACCAGGCCGCGCTGGTGGATGACCTTCTCTTAACAAAAACAGAAAGAGATGTCTTAGCCGGAATGAATGAAGTGGAGAGATACAAGCGCCTGCAAAATATAACAATTAAGTATATGGTGGACAACCCGAAACGGACTATAGCCCTATCCGTTAAAAAATTTTGCTATTTCTGGGTATTTCCAAAACGCTTCTCGCAACTTGTTATAAATGGTGAACCATATTCAAGGTTCCCCCTGCTAAGAAACATACTTTGGCTGCCTATCCTGATTACAGGCGCGTTTGGGGCATTTCTTGCATTATACCGCCAAAAAGAGGCCTTGCTGTTCATCCTGCTATTTGCGGCGTTTTCAATATTGCACTCATTAACCCTTGTCGAGCCGCAGTATAGGCGAACCATTGAGCCGGTAATGATCATATTCTCCGCCTATGCGGTTAAAAACCTGATTTGCCGAATCTGGAGCTATATTTTAAAAATAGCTCCTTCTCTCTAATACTTGGGTTGCCAACCCAAATATTTTATAATATTTGTATTGCCAGTCCAAATATTTTATAATATTTGTATTATGAATTCAGATATTATAAAAAATGTGATTGTCGATCAAAAAAAGGACCTCGTTGAAAAGATCAATAGGGAAACTATTGTTCAGAGAGACGGGATTACTAAATGCAAAAAGTACATCTCACACCCAAACCTGTTGTTAATTAGCGGTCCAAGAAGAGCCGGCAAATCATTTTTCAGCCATCTCCTGTTCAGCAAAGCCAATTATGTATTTTTAAACTTTGATGATGAACGTTTAATAGAGCTAAAAACTGAGCATTTAAACCTCGTTTTGCAATGTTTTTATGAACTACAACCACATTTCGATTCAATAGTTTTTGACGAAATTCAAAATATTAAAGGCTGGGAATTGTTCATTAACAGATTGCGGGAAAAATATAAGGTAATTATAACCGGATCAAACGCAAACCTGTTGAGTAAAGAGCTGTCAACGCATTTAACCGGAAGATATGTGGACTTTGAATTATATCCACTAAGCTTTGCGGAATTCATCGATTTCAACTCCATGCAATTGACCGAAGCATCAATATATTCAACAAAGGCCAAAAGCGAGATATACGCCCTATTTGATCAATATTTAAATTATGGAGGTATTTTCGATTACTATAAATTCGGCAAAGAGTTTTTACGAAACCTGTTTTCATCAATTATTACAAAGGATGTGGTCGTCAGATACAAAATAAAATACCACATTGCCCTTGAAGAATTAGCATTGCTGCTGGTAAATAATTTTGCGTCAAAAATTTCAATAAACAGGCTGACAAACCATCTTAAGCTAAAAGATTTTCACACAACACAAAACTATATAAAGTATTTAGAGAACACATTCCTCATTTTCAACATCAGTAAATTTTCATACAAGCTAAAATCCCAACTCTCTTCTTTTAAAAAAGTTTACGTAATTGATAATGGAATAATCAACGCCCTAACGTTTAGTTTTTCCCAAAACAGGGGACGATATCTGGAAAACATTATTGCGATTGAGTTAAAAAGAAGAGGCTTTCTGGAAGATTTTGAGATTTATTATTGGGACAATTATTATGTTGAGTGCGATTTTATTATAAAAAAAAACCTAAAAATTGTAGCCGCATATCAGGTGTGTTGGGAGCTGAACATGAATAATAAGAAACGCGAAGTGGATGGATTAGTAAAGGCTCTAAAAGAGTTTGACCTGAAAGAAGGCGTAATTCTGACGGCAAACACCGAGGATATAATTGAGGAAGCCGGCTACACTATAAAAATAACGCCGGTTTGGCGTTTTCTAATTGAAGGTAAAATGGGTGTATGACTAAAACTCAATAAATACAGCAGGATAGTGTGAAAGTTCCAATTTTTCTTGCTCAAGTATCAAACGTATGCCCCATTGTTGCATTGCCAATGCGCCGGCAAGGACTTCAATGTCCTTGCCGTACCCGTAAGCGCTAATGTTGCCGATTACCATTTTTCATAAAAAGTAAAAAAAAGATAAAATCAGTTAAAAATTTGTTTTTTTGTAAGATTATCCGCGCGTTTTTGCTATGATGTCATGTTTATTTACTGCTAATTAAGGTTATTCTGATCTATAAACAGTTAATTTTCGGCTATTTGCCGCAAGCATTATGGAAAAAGTTACAATTTATGACACCACATTGAGGGACGGGACGCAGGCCGAGGGAGTGTCGTTGTCCGGCCAGGATAAAATACTGATAGCTTTGAAACTGGACGATTTGGGGGTTGATTACATTGAAGGCGGCTATCCTTTGTCAAATCCAAAGGATATCAGTTTTTTTAAAGAGATAAAAAACCTCTCGCTTAAAAAAGCGAAAGTCGCCGCGTTCGGCAGCACTCGAAAGGCCGGCGCAACTCCCGAAACCGATCAAGGAGTAAACGCGTTGCTCTCAGTAGAAACCCCGGTTGTGACGGTTGTGGGCAAAAGCTGGGATTTTCACGTGACCGAAGTGCTTCAGACCACGCTGGACGAAAATCTCAGAATGGTTGACGATACTATAACCTATTTAAAGTCAAGAAACAGGGAAGTCGTGTTTGACGCCGAGCATTTTTTTGACGGTTATAAACGAAATCCAGATTACGCGATTAAAGTAATTAAAACCGCTGAAGATGCCGGGGCCGATGTAATTGCGCTTTGCGACACCAACGGAGGCTGCCTCCCCTTGGAGCTGGGCGATATCGTCAAACTTGTAAATGGTTACATAAACGCAACTTTAGGCATTCATGCGCATAACGACTCAGACGCGGCAGTCGCAAATTCAATAATTGCGGTCAATAACGGAGCCAGGCAGGTTCAGGGAACAATTAACGGCATTGGCGAACGTTGCGGCAACGCGGATTTATGCTCGGTAGTCTCTAATCTCACTTTAAAGACGAGTTTCGCCTGTTTTGACGAAACAAACCTGCAAAAGATTACCGATGTGTCGCGATACGTTTATGAGACGGTTAATATGATCCCGCGTCAAAACCAGCCATTTGTCGGCAAGAGCGCGTTTACCCACAAAGGCGGGTTGCACGCCCACGCGGTAGCTAAAAACAAGGAGACGTATGAGCACATAGAGCCTGAAAAAGTAGGCAATGAGAGAAGGATATTGATTTCCGAACTCTCAGGCGGGGCAAGCATTCTCGCAAAAACTGAAAAATACAGCCTGACGCAGGACAAAGAGGTAATGAGAAAGATCCTGAACCAGGTGCAGGAGCTTGAAAACGAAGGTTATCAGTTTGAGTCGGCTGAAGGCTCTTTTGTGTTGCTTGTTAAAAAGGCCGTCGGCAAACATAAAACGTTTTTTGAGCTGGAAGAGTTCAGGGTTATGGTTGAAAAAAACAAGGACGGCGTGCCCATAAGCGAAGCTATTGTAAAAGTAAACGTCAACGGCAACACTGAATTCACGGTGGGCGAGGGCGACGGCCCAGTGCATGCGCTTGATTCGGCGCTGAGGAAAGCGCTTGAAAACTACTACCCATCCCTGGCAAACATGCGGCTGGCGGATTTCAAGGTGCGTGTAATCAATCCTAAAAGCGGAACAGCCGCCAAAGTGCGCGTGGTTATTGAATCAAAGGATAATGAAGATATCTGGGGCACGGTAGGAGTGTCGGAAAACCTGATTGAGGCGAGCTGGCAGGCCCTTGTGGACAGTGTTGAGTACAAATTGTTAAAAGATATTGAAAAAAAATCGAACGGAAAGTTCAACGTCAAAATTGATGTTAAAAATTGGCAAAACAGCTACCTGGCCGATGATAAAAAGGGCGAAAGCATTGAGCTTGAAGCCGTAGTAGACACGGAAATAGCCGACCTTGCCCTGCCGGCCGATATAATTGAGCGGTTAAACCTTGAAGAACTAGGCAAAATCAGAGTCTACACGTCGGATGCCGGCGAACACGAGTACCGCATTATGGGTATCACGGAAATTACTGCGCAGGGTAAAACATGCCATTCACGGGCAATAGAGTTGCCCGCCGGCTCAAAACCTTTGCTTGGGTCCATACCGCTTAAAATGATGGACCTACAGGTTTCATATGAAGAGAATAATTTAAAATCAACCACGAAGCTTGCCGCCGGCGAGCAGTAAACGGTTATTAAAGTTTAACATTAACTAATTAAAATGAGCGAAAGTTTATCGACAAAATACAATCCAAAAGAGATTGAGGACAAGTGGTACGAGTTTTGGAGCGAAAATGGCCACTTCCATAGCGAACCCGACAATAACAAAAAACCGTATTCAATAGTCATCCCCCCTCCCAACATAACAGGCGTGTTGCATATGGGGCACGCCCTGAACAACACTTTGCAGGACATATTGATCCGCTGGCGCCGCATGCAAGGCTACAACACCCTATGGATGCCCGGGACCGATCACGCCGGAATCGCCACCCAAAATGTAGTTGAAAGGGATCTTGCAAAAAACGGAACCAATAAGGAGGCTATCGGCCGCGATGAGTTTATAAAGAAAGTATGGGACTGGAAAGCCGAATACGGCTCAACCATAATTAAACAGCTTAAGAAGTTGGGCAGCGCGTGCGATTGGGAACGTGAGCGTTTTACCATGGACGACGGCCTCTCATCCGCCGTGCGCGACACTTTTGCGCGACTTTATAAGAAAGGCCTGATATACAAGGGCTATTATGTTATAAACTGGTGCCCAAGATGCAAAACCGCTCTGGCCGACGACGAGGTCGAACATGAAGAACATGAAGGCCACTTATGGCATGTGAAATATGCGTTCCGCGATGAACCGCATCTATTTTTGACTGTGGCCACAACCCGGCCCGAGACCATGGTCGGCGATGTTGCCGTAGCTGTAAACCCAAATGACGAACGGTATAAGGACATGATAGGCGAAACGCTCATTCTGCCTATTGTTAACAGAGAGATAAAAGTTTACGCCGACGAATTTGTGGACAAAGATTTTGGCACCGGCGTAGTAAAGATTACACCCGCGCATGACAACAACGACTTTGAAATGTCGCTGCGGCACAATTTAGAGCCGCTTATTGTAATGAACGACGACGGAACCATGAATGAGCACGCAGGCGATTACGCCGGCACGGACAGGTACGAATGCCGCGAAGCCATAATTGAAGAGCTGAAACTAAAAGACCTGATAGGCAAAGTCGAGCCTCACACCCACTCAGTCGGGCATTGTTACCGTTGCTACACTGTTATAGAGCCCTATTTGTCGAACCAGTGGTTTATAAAGATGAAACCATTGGCTAAGGCCGCCATTGATGCGTCAAACGATAATAAGGTCGCTTTTTTTCCTGAACGTTGGACAAAAATCTATTTAAGCTGGCTGGAAAACGTTAGAGACTGGTGCATATCAAGGCAGATATGGTGGGGTCACAGGATTCCGGCCTGGTATTGCGAGGATTGCAATGAAATAAATGTTGAGAAGGAGCAACCTACAGCGTGCGCTAAATGCCAAAGCTCAAATCTGCGGCAGGAAACCGACGTGCTCGACACATGGTTTAGCTCCGCGCTATGGCCTTTTTCAACAATGGGGTGGCCGGATAAGACGAAAGAGCTGGATTATTATTATCCCACCACCACTCTTGTAACAGATAGAGGCATAATATATTTCTGGGTGGCCAGGATGGTTATGATGGGGCTCGAAATAATGGAGAAGGAGCCGTTTAGCAATGTTTATATCCACGGCACTATCCTTGATGAGATCGGCAGAAAGATGAGCAAATCTCTCGGCAACGGCATTGACCCCCTTAAAATGATTGATCAGTACGGCGCCGACGCAGTAAGGGTCTCGCTCATTTTGCTGACAACAGAGGGCCAGGACATAAAACTGTCGGAAGGCAAATTTGAAATGGGCCGCAACTTCGCGAATAAATTATGGAATGCGGCCAGGTTTGCATTAATGAATGTAAAACCGGGCAAAGAGGCTGCGTCTGATTGCAAGATTGAAAAAAGCGATTACGGTTTTGAAGACTTATGGATTATAAGCCGGCTTAACTCTGCCATTAAAAACACAACCGACGCTCTTGAAAATTTCAGGTTCAACGAAGCCCTTAAAACCATTTATGAATTTTTCTGGCACGACTTCTGCGACTGGTATCTTGAGATAATCAAACCGCGATTTAACGATGCGGATACCAACGGCCCGGAGAAAACAAGCGTAATAACGGCGCAAAATGTGTTGTTGCATGTGCTGGACAGCGCTTTTAGGCTGCTTCACCCTTTTGCCCCGTTTTTAACTGAAGAGATCTGGCAAAAAATGAAGGAGCTTAAGTCTGAAATTGACGACTGTGGATTAATGAACAGTATGGACTTTGAGACGATAATGGCTGCTTCATGGCCTGAGCTGAAAAATGAATTCAGTTCTGAAGAGGTTGAAAGCGAGATGGCGTTTTTGCAGGATATCATTCGCGCGGTGCGCAATATCAGGAACAAAACAAATATTCCTGAGAAACAATCGCTCAAGCTACTCATATCAACCCCGGAGGAGAATGAAGCAAAGACGCTGGTAAAACAGACGTCATTCTTGAAACAGATCGCCAATCTTGAATCAATAACAATTGATAAAGATGTCGCCAAACCAGCAGACACGGCAAGCGAGGTGGTTGGTCAAACTCAACTATTTGTGCCGCTTGAAGGCCTGATCGACCTTGACGTTGAAAAAGAGAGACAACAAAAGAAGCTTCAGGAGTTTGAGAAATATCTTGGCATAGTGCAAAACAAACTTAACAACAAAAATTTTGTTGAAAAGGCCCCTGACAATGTAGTGGCAAAAGAGCGCGAACGAGAAAGCGAACTCTTAGAGCAAATTGCTAAACTTAAGGGAACGATTGACGGCATTCCAGGGTAGCAGAACTGGATACTGGACGCCGGCAGCCGGCTGCTGATGATTACCGATTACCCGATTACCAAATACTGTATTAACAAAACATAGCAAAATTTTTAAGGAAAATTAAATGGTAAAATTATCTGATGTACAGGACGCTCAAAAAGTTTTAAAAGGCATAATTAATGAAACCCCGCTCGACTACTCTGAAAAGTACAGCAACATAACCGGCGGAAACATTTTCCTTAAACTTGAAAATCTTCAACGCACAGGCTCCGTCAAGGTGCGAGGCGCTTACTCCAAAATAGCTTCCATTAAAAAGAAAGGCGCAAAGGTAACAACCGCGTCCGCCGGTAATCAAGCGCAGGGCGTCGCATTTGCCGCGGCTAAATGCGGGAAGAAAGCCACTATCGTCATGCCCGTTGTAACGCCGGTTGAAAAAGTGGAAGCAACCAGAAATTACGGCGCGGAAGTTGTGCTGGAAGGCAAAGATTTTGACGAAGCGTGCGACGTAGCCAAAGAGATTAACGAAAAAAACAAAGGCGCATATATTTCATCCTACGACGACCCAAAAGTAATCGCCGGCCACGGCACTGTAGCGCTTGAAATATTGGAAAAAGCGCCTGATATGCAGGCCATAGTTGTTCCAGTCGGCGCCGGCGGGCTTATTTCAGGCATAGCCGTCGCCGCAAAATCCATTAACCCGGACATCAAAATTATAGGCGTCCAATCTTCCGGTTCAGCCGCGATGAAGACTTCTATTGACACCAAGAAATTACATATGCTTGAATACGCAAACACAATCGCCGACGGCGTTGCAGTTAGGCATGTGTGCAAAAGAACGTTTGATCTTACAAAGAAGTATGTGGACGAGATCGTGCTGGTAGACGACGAAGAGATAGCCAGCGTTATAATAATGATGCTTGAGCGCTCAAAACTGCTTGTTGAAGGCGCCGGCGCAATGGCCCTGACCGCCGCTTTGTACGGCAAGGTCTCACTGCACGGCCTTAAAACCGCTCTGGTTGTAAGCGGTGGCAATATTGCTATAAGCACACTCGCAAAAATAATGGAACGCGGCCTTGTTAAATCAGGCCGCCTTGTTCACATATGCATAGATCTGCCTGACGCCCCCGGCGTTTTATCGCTGCTTACCGGTATAATAGGCGATTTCGGCATCAATATCCTGAACATTGAACATGGCCGCAACACATTTGACTTACCGTTCAGAAAGACAAAAATCGACTTCAAACTGGAAGTAAAAGGCTTTGACGAAGTTAACGCGCTGCTCAAAGAGCTAAGATCACGCGGCTACGAAGTTGAAATCACGGCGAAATAGCGCAGAGTGAAAAGAGCAAAACAACCACAAATCGTTCCAAAACTTCGGTTTTGGAACGCAATTGTATAGGAAGCTCCTGTTTCCCGCAAGCCGTGTTTGTTCAATATATACCGCAAATCTTTGGCTCAACGCATCTGACTTAAACCACACTGATTCACGTTTAACAAATAGTGGCACAGGCATCCTTGCCTGTGTTTCATTTTAACGCATTCCATTGGTCGGGTTTTAACGCGGGTTCATTAATATCGCCTTTTATTTTGATTTTACCCCTCAAATCAGCAAATAATTCATCAGGATCAAGCTTCTTTTCAAAAGACGAAACTTTTAAAACAGGTTTGTTGTTGTCAGTCACAATCAATTCTTCGTTGGCTAAATTACCTGAGGCTCTAACGCGTCGCGAATAACGTCCGCGAGTTTATCCAGTAGGACGGGTTTAAGCATGAAAGCTTTAATTCCATGCGACAGGGCTTTTTGCGAGGTAATTGTTTGCGAATATCCCGTGGCGACGATTATCGGCAGGTTCGGGCGAATCTTAAGCAACTCACTGCTTAATTGTATTCCCGACAATTTGGGCATTGAGAAATCAGTAAAAACAACATCAAAATCGTCTGGATTAGATGAAAAGTTGTTCAGGGCTTCTTGTGGGCAATTAAAAACAGTTACACTGTAGCCCAGCTCATTTAAAAAGTTTTTGTATAAATCCGTTATCATAAATTCATCATCAACCACTAAAACACGCTCCGTCCCATGCCGCAAAATTGATTTTTCGGGAACCGGGGCTTTGTTTTCAAGCTTTTTCGGCGCTGGAAAAAAAATATCAAACGACGCCCCCTTGCCTGCCTCGCTAAGCAAGGATATATCGCCTCCATGTTGTTTTACAATGCTCTCAATTACCGACAAACCAAGGCCTGTGCCCTTTCCGGGTTCTTTGGTTGTGAAAAAAGGGTCAAATACCTTTTCCTTAATCTCATCAGGCACTCCTTGTCCGGTGTCGCAAACCGAAAGCTTAACACGGTAATCTTCCTTATATTTAGTTATCGGCGACTGCGCATCGCCGCGATCTATGTATTTAAGGCTGACGGTAATCTCCCCCCCTGTCTCCTCCATTGAATGAAACGCGTTTGTGCACAAATTTGTCACTATTTGATGAATGTGGGTAGTGTCGGCGTAAATTGCGGGACAATCTTCATCAATATCTTCGTTGATCTTAATCATGGCGGGTATTGTAACCCTGATCATTTTGAGCGAATCCTTAATTATAGGCGCAATATCTTGGACTTCAAATTTTTGCTCATTTTTCCGGGTAAAGGTCAGTATTTGTTTTACGAGTTCAGTGCCGCGCCTGCCGGCGTTGCATATATGCTCTATCTTTTCCTTGTCGTTTTCATACCCTGATGGAAAATTTAGCAACATGTGCCCATACCCTTCAACAACAGATAAAATATTGTTAAATTCATGGGCAATACCGCCGGCCAACACACCAAGAGCCTCCAACTTTTGAGCCCGCCTAAACTGTTTTTCAAGGCTCGCCCTCTCATTTTCAGTTCTATCGCGCTTAATAACCGTCCATACGTTTTCCATTAGCAATTGCAGAAATTTGCCGTCAAAGCTGTTGTAATAACCCTCTTTATTAGCGACTCCGATTAGCATTACAACGCGATTCCGGTCTAAAATCGGAACCCCCATAAACCTCTTTAGCTCCACATGCCCGGTTGGCGAGCCGTGTTTCGCCGGATGCTGATCATTATAATTATTTATAATCGACACTTTTCGCTCTTTTACGCCTAAAGTCCATATGCCTCCGTTTATAATATCAAACTTAAGGCTTTGCTTATCAGCCGAGCATTGCGCCATTGCCTCTTTGGACCATGAATGGACTTCAAGCACAGCGTCGTCCTCGACTACAAATCCAATAAAGCCCAAATTGCTGTTCGTCAGCTTTATTCCCTGTTCCAGAGCGTAATCGCAGATCTCTTTTTCCGGACGATTTCTATATTTGTACAGGTTTAGCAATATATCAAGGCTTAATAAGCTAATATCCTGTTTGTTTTTGTTGTTGTCAAATTCCAGATTTTCCATTCCCTATAACTTCAACATTCGTGGGTTGATTAATTGACGGTTAACTATATAATTATTGGCGCAACAATTATAGATGTTACATGAAAATATACTACATGCGCTGTAGATTTTCATTGATTTAAGTCAAATAATCTAAAATTCTTTTACGAATCTATGTCCGCCGCTAATAAGGGCTTGTCCGCAAATAACTTGGACATAGCGAGCTCGGATTTAGGTTAGATTTGTTTAACAAACCGGAAGCATAGCCAAAGCTATATTGAGGATTTGGCGATTGAAACTTAAGCAATGATAGCCTGAAGAGGTTTTGGCAATGTTCAAGTTATTTGCGGACAAGTCCTAAGTTTGGAATTGAAAAAATAATGCAGATGGTTGCTAAAAAGCATATGCAAGGGGAAAGCTTTAGCCGGCAGGTGTTAGGTAAGATATATTAAACCTGCTCTATTTTGATTTAAAAGCCGCATAACACGAAATTTTTCAGAAATAACCTGAAATCTTAAATATATTAGCCCAGGGTCAGCGAAGCGCCACCCTGGGAATCCTGTATCAGGAAACCAAACCCATCTCTTGCGGATGTTGCTTCCATCCTGGAACGCCGACATCAGGATCGTCCCACTTATTCTCCGCAACCGGAATGGAATGGTATGAGGTAAACGCGGCTCGCCAATTGTTAAGCACATCTCTGCATCTGAGGCAGCACGGCTTTGACGAGCCTATTTCAACCCTGCCGGATTTTAGTTTACCCATGCCTTTCAATGCCCTTAAGAGCTTCATCTCCGCGTGCATTAAATCTCCGCCTTCTGAGGCAATTACGAGCTTGCAATCGCCCAATTCAAGCATAAGTTTATTAATATTATCAGTTGACAATTCAAGATGATTAACGGCAAAAATCCAAACGCCGTCTGAAAACGTTGTCGACACCCTACCGGAATATGGATCGCAAAGCCGTTTCTGAATATTTTTCCAGTCGGTTCTTACGTTTTGAACGCTTTGTGACAACCTGGGCAGTTTTATATCAACGCCCTCGTGAGATATGATATTAATGGCATGCAAATAGCAGGCGACTTTGTCGAAAAAAGTGATAGTCTTTAACCTCTCCTCGTAAAAATATGGATCTTGAAATTTTTTTGATTTAAAACCCACTTTACCGCTCCGATATTTTGGAAGAGGAAATGGAGAAGCCCGCCTTACCCGTCTCATCCGCTGCATTTTCGGTTTCATTGTTTTCGCTATTGTCGCCGTTACCCGCGCTTTTCGCCTTTGTTGCCGTATCGCTTGATATTTCAGGCACAACGTTTTCCTCTTTAACGCCTTCATTTTCAAGATGTATGACAGAAGCATCATTTACACCAGCCTCGTCTACAGCCTCGCAGGGTGTTTGAGCCTCGGATTTTTCTTCTTTAACGTCTTCTTCCTCTTGAACAGAAGTAGGAGACTTGCCTGCGCGCGCCTCTTTAACGTCTTCATTCTCCGGCAAATAATCATTGTCTATGTATTTTTTCACAATAAATGATTTAAGCTCATCCCAATCATCCCATTCAGCGCTGTTTTCTCTAAACGCGTTGCTCAATTTATTGTAGAAATCACTATCCGCAATTACATAGCTTTTATACCCCTCGTTTACAAGCCTGATGATAACCTGATTTACTGCCATAGGGCTTGATTTGTCTCTAAACACAAACCGCATATCAACATCTCCTTATAAATAGTTACTGTAAATAAAAACAATTTATACCCATTTATTGCATTTTAAAAATATCAGTCACAAAACAGTCACAATTTGTTGTTATTGCCCCTGTTTTTTCATCTTTTTTCGTGCTATAATTCCTGATTAAATTAAAAAACCAACGCCAAATTGTTTTTATCGGCTATATTTTTACAACGTTTTTAGTGTTCTGAAATAAATAACATGAAAATAGGGATATTAGGAGGGACATTTAATCCTATTCATTTAGGGCACCTGATAATTGCGGAAGAAGCGCTTAATTTCCATAACCTGTCCAAAGTGATTTTTATGCCTGTAAATCAACCGCCGCATAAAAACGCTGCCGGGCTTACCAAATCCGAACACAGGTACAATATGGTTAAGGAGGCCATTAAAGGGCTAAAACATTTTGATGTTTCCGACATTGAGATTAATCGCAAGGGAAAATCATTCACTATCGACACTGTGCGCATGGTACGGAAACAATTAGGTGGAGATTGCGAGATTTATCTGATAATAGGAGCTGACTCGGTTAATGAGTTAAACACGTGGAAGGATATAGAGCTTCTTATGGAGATGTGCAAATTCATTGTTCTCAACAGGCCTGAAAATGGAACTGCGGATACAATGACATTTGACAAGATAATGGATAAAGATAAAGCGATCGAAATGAAAAAGCTTATGGTCGGCATCCCGCCGATAGGGATATCGTCAACTGAAATACGCAAGAGATTAAAAACAGGCGGCAGCGTTAGATTCTGGACGCCGCCGGGCGTGATAAACTACATAAGAAAGCACAAATTATATTTGTAAACACAGATTGGTAATCGGTAATCGGTATCAAATCCACGCAACGCGCTTTGCGCATTCAACCGGCATCATCTACCTAAATCCTTCTTCAAATCCTTAATCTTCTTCTTTGCTATCATGGATACGGCGTTAACGGCGCCCTTAGCGTCCCTGATCTTGCCTCCAACATCCTTGCCGACTGTCACAAGCTTTTCGGCAAACTCATTGTTGAGTTGAAGCATTACTATTTCATCATCAATCGTAAGACCGTCAATCTTTACTAGTTTCCATACAGGCCTTTCAAATACTTTATTAAGGGTCGATATTTCCTTTAAATCAATAGTGTAAGTTCCGTCTTCATTCTTTTTAAGGCAATCAGTATCCTTAAATGCTGAAACAAGCATGTCGTTTTTCCCGCTAAAAGCCTCAATAACCGCCAGGGTAAACCATAAAAGAGCCTTTGAGTAATAGTCGTTGACAAACGTCTTTTTCTTGCCTATTTCAAAGGTAATTTTCTTAACTTCATTGTTAAACGTAAAACCAGCTACCTTAAAGGGTATCTCAACCTTCCCGCTAACCATAAATTTTTTCAAATCAAGAAAAAACGAGCCATTCTCCTTGCGGCATGAAATACAGATAGATTTAATCCCCTTGTCCTCAGCCGACACATTTTCAAGCCGGCTATTAATAAATTCCTGCCTAACGCCGATGCGCCCTTTGCTTATCTCACGAAACGATACGATCTTGCCAAGCTTTGCCAGAGCGTTGTATATTTCCATGTAAACATAACTCTGAGCGCCTAAAAACAGATGTTTAAAAATCGACATTTTAATTAATATTTCCGCGTTTATATAGTTAAACAAATAGTGAATTAAGGGCAATAACAAGCCAAATGGATGGTTAAAATCAGAAATTTTTTAACGCTTCATAAAAAATATTCCTACCTTGTTGAGTGTAAAAAGGCAATTAGTTTATGGACACTGCCTAAGCATTAAGCATCGGGATTCCGTCCACACTCTTTTGGCTACACTCTTCCGTTAACACCCCTCTGGCCCTAATAATAAACTTTTTCCTTTGATCATTTCGCAAGGATATAACTACGCTTGTTAAAATAATGAAAACCACCGACGCAACGCCGAACATAATAAGAACGCGTTTTCTCGTCCTGGTTTCGCTCCAAAACAGGACAATATTGGGATCAAACAGCCCGATTACAAGGCCCAGAAAAGAGATAAAAAAGAATATCTCATAAACTATTTCGTAAGTTTGCAGCATGTCAAAAAAGAAAACTAAAGTTGTGATAAAAATTTATAATTTTTGGCTTATTCATCGGCAATCATTCACATAATAAGCTCTAGTCTCAAGACCCAACCTCAAGCACAATCTTGCCGAAATTCCAGCGCCCCAACATTCTCTCCTGCGCCTTTTGAGCATCCTTTAACTCAAAGACGGAATCTATCGTAACCCTGAGTTGACCGGTGAGGACAAATCTTATTATCTCAAACAACTCCTTGCGCGTTCCAAGTATAGAGCCATGAACAGATTGCTGATTCATAAAAAGGGCGCGCAAATCCAATTGCGCTTCAGCGCCGGAAGTGGCCCCGCAAGTCACTAATTTACCGTTCTTTGCCAGGCACGCCAGGCTCTTTTGCCATGTTTCAGCCCCTACATTTTCAAAAACAACATCAACCCCCCTGCCGTCTGTAAGCTCAAGGGTCTTTTTCGCGAAATCTTCCCGATTGTAATTTATAACATCATCAACCCCGGCGATCATTGCATTCTCAACCTTTTCATCAGATCCAACGGTAGCTATAACCCTTGCCCCAAACATGCGCGCAATACGAACCGCCGCCAACCCCACTCCGCTGCCTGCCGCAATTACCAGAACGTCCTGCCCCGGCCCAATTCCCGCGCGTGAAACCAGCATGTGGTAAGCAGTAAGAAAAGTCAGCGGAAAAGCCGCAGCCAAAGTCAGCGGAAAACTTTTTGGAATTGGAATTACACTTTCCGCCCGGGCTTTTGCGTATTCAGCGTAGCCACCGTCCGTGCCGGCCCCAAATATCCTAAAAGAGTCGCAAAGGTTGTCGTCGCCTGAAACGCAGGCATCGCATTTAAAACAGCTTAATCCGGGAGATATGATCACATTATCCCCAACCTTTATATCAGAGACGCCGTGCCCCGTATCCGCCACAACCCCGGCCACATCGCAACCCGAAATGTGCGGAAGTTTTATATTATAAGCAGATATCCCCTGCCGCGCCCATATATCAAGATGGTTAATTGAGCACGCCCCGACCTTTACAATAACATCCCCCACCCCTGCTTTTGGGTCCGGACTATCCTCATACACCAATTGATCCGGTCCGCCATGTTTATGAAAAACAACCACCTTCATATTGCGTTCTCCGTAAAGATTGTTACTGGATACCGGCAGCCGGCATCACTCATCCCATTGCTCATACGCCTTTTTCTTGTCCGTTTTAGCGCCTGAATCACTGGGCTCAATCATTGAGTGGATAGATCTGTCATGCAGCTCTTGCAACTTTGTTTTATAAACACTATAGAGTTCCAGTGTGACAATAATAGCCCCGCCTGTGAATAAAACAACCATAACCTGCACAAACTGCCAAACATGTTTTTTGCAAACAGGCAGTTTCGATCTCTCCTCTTCGCATCGCTTTAATTTCCAAGTAAAACCCCAACAACGTTTAGCCATATATATATCTCCAAAATAAAATTACACAAAAATCCTTCAAAATCATTTTTCAATTTTACATTATCAATAAATTTAATCAAGCTATTATCCTATCCCGGATACTTGATGCGGCAAACTGTAAACTGGATAAGGATTAATAAGGGTTTTCGCAAAGAAATAACTTGAAGTTTTTTGTTAAAGAATATGTTATTGAACGAGCGCGCAAGTTGTGATTTGAGCTGTATTTGACAACGGCAAAATAATTATGAGGTATAGGCAAAGAGCAGATGGTTAAACGCGTATAGGTAAAAGCGTGAGCCGACAGCTTGAAAATGAATTTCACGTTCAGTGTTTATGGCAACTAAAGCCGGGATTTATTTAAAAAATTCATTTTCACAACAATTTCGATTGAGATTTACGCTATTGAAAGAGCATGTGGTTGTGATTTGTAGCCTTATTAACCAATAAGGCGAAAGCCATCCCGGCGCCTTATCAGCTTGGGAATCATTTGGAGGTATTAGAATCAGAAAAACGGAGTAGTGTATATTGAAACGTTAAAAAAAAATGACCCCTACGGGATTTGAACCCGTGTTTTAAGAATGAAAATCTCATGTCCTAACCAGGCTAGACGAAGGGGCCGTTTTATTTTGATGTTAACCGTTTATATACGGTAAACTGTTGATTAAGGGCTTAAAAAAATATGAGGGCAGAAGGGCTCGAACCTTCGACAACCGCCTTAAAAGGGCGGTGCTCTGCCAACTGAGCTATGCCCCCTAATCTTAATTGCGCCCTGAAACGCATAAACTGTAAAAACGGATATGTTATCATTTTTATTTTTATTTGTAAATAATTATTATCCGTTTTCAAATATTTTTTTTTATTTAACTTAATTTGAACAATCTTAATAAACCCTATAAATAGCGACACAGGGCACCCTCGCCGGTGTTTTAGTCAAATCCGGAGCTGTTAACATTAACGCCATGTGGTGAATTGAAAACGTTCATAATACACATTCATGCAATAGTTTAATGTCTATTAGATAAATAGATAAAAGGATCGCTCAATTAGATATAATTATATTTGACGCAAATTAAATATCAACATATAAAATAAATTTAACCAAATTTTGCCGTTTATATGTTTAATAAACTTAGGGTTTATGGAAAAATAATTTGGACTTTTTTTGCCTTTAGATTCAGCCGGGCTTTGCCTAATATTCAATCGTCGAGTCATTTACGCAGCTTTAACAGAGCTTTCGGTTCAACTCAATCAGATTAAGCAAATCCAACCAAAATCTAACCAAAAATATTTTAAATTTTTTTTAACATTTGGTAAAGGCGCTCCCGCATTTGTCATGCCCGGCTTGATTAGGAGCCCAGTAAATAGGGTATTCATTTTCCAATCTGCATTCCCGATAAAAAGTCTTCGGGAATGACATGTGTAGCGTTTACATTTACAAAAATATCAATCTTGTAACATGTTGGTATAATAGATTTTACAATATCAGAACGATATTTTGCGCAATGTAATGTGTAAGAATCTAAAGGCAAAAAAGCCCCATTTATTTCTTTACGAACCCTTATTTTAATGTTCATTGGTTGTTTTTAAAATTGTGCTTTTATAGGGTAGTTAATTTGTATAAAAATAGCGTTTTTATTTTTCCTTGATTTGATCTGTTAAAGAAAGTATAATCCCAAAATTGAAAATTGGCATAGACGCTGATTTTTCTGTTTTTTTTAACAATTCAGAATAATAAGCGGGTGTAGCTCAGCGGTAGAGCGTCACGTTGCCAACGTGAATGTCGTGGGTTCGAACCCCATCACCCGCTCCATTTTTACTTTTAAGGTTTTACTCTAGATTATTTAGCTGTTATGCAAACAAAAATTGAAGAAATAGGCCCTTGTAAAAAGAAATTGAGTATTGAAGTTCCACCTGAGGATTTAAAGGAAGAACTTGAAAGCGAATTTGAAAAGATAAGGGAAAGCGCTGTCATACCGGGATTCAGAAAAGGAAAGGTGCCAAGAATACTTTTAGAAAAACGCTATAAGTCGCAAATAGAAGAGGATGTAAAGCAGAGCATTATTAGCAACTCTTTTCAAAAGGCTTTAGAGGATAACGATTTAAAAGTGCTGGGAATTCCAGAGTTTGGAGAAATAGATTTCGATTTCGAAAAACCGTTAAATTTTGACATAACGCTTGAAGTCAAACCTGAGTTTGAGATTAATGATTACAAAGGGTTGGAGATCACCAAGAAAAACGATACGGTTGACGACAAGATGATTAATGAAGAGCTTAAACGCATCAGCTTGCAAAGCGCGACTTTAGCCCCGGTCAAAGATGGAACTATTGAAAAAGGCGATTCTATTATCTGCGATTATAATCTTGAGTGCGACGGCAAAGAGATTTTTAAAGATGAGGACCTTGAAATTAATGTTTCCAGTCAGTTGGTTGGAAATATTAGCGTTTCAAATTTAGAGGAATCATTAATAGGAGCCAAAAGCGACAAGGAAGTAGCTATTGATATTAAACTTCGGGACAATTTCCAGATTGAGGAGTTTAGAGGCAAGGACGCCAACCTGAAAATATTAATTAAAGACATTAAAAGACCTGTTCCTACAAAAATAGATGAAGAATTCGCCAAAAGCCTTAAATTTGATTCTTTGGAAGATCTTAGAGATCGAATTGAAATGCAGATGGAGATACAACTTAAGGGAGCTTCAAGACAGGACGCATTTAATCAAATAGCCGACAAACTGTTTGAAAAGGCCAGCTTTGACATGCCCGAAGGAGTAATTAAGAGCATGGCGGGCGAGAAGGTTGAAAAATACAAAACCGCGCTGCTTAACAGAGGCGAGCCTCTTGACAAGGTTGAAGAGATGGCTGTGAACGTTAAAGACGAGTCGGAAGACGCGGTTGGACGCGAGTTCAAACTGTCTCTTATCCTTGAATATATAGCCACTAAAGAGAGAATATATGTCACGGATAATGAAGTGGACGCTAGGATTGCTGAATATGCCAGAAATTACAATATTTCCGTTGAGAAAATGCAACGCTACATTGATAAAATGGAGAATCTAAAATCAATGCGGCATCAAATGCGCGAAGATAAAACGTTGGACTTTTTGCTGAAAGAAGCCAAAATAGTTGACGGTGAAAAACCCGCTTCAACAGATGCGGGCGAAAAAAAGGCTGAGCCTGCAAAGGCTAAAAAAACAACAAAAAAGAGCACAGCAAAAACCGATGACGATAAAAAATAGAGATTTGTTTTAAATTAGATTAAATCAACAATATAACCGGTTAAGTTATTTTTATATAGGTTTAGATATATCATGAACAATTACACGACGCACTCAAACATGCTGGTTCCGTATGTTATTGAAAAGACGGGACATGGCGAAAGACATTATGACATTTACTCCCGGTTGTTGAAAGACCGCATTATTTTTATAGGCACGCCGATAGACGACACGGTTTCAAATCTTGTGATTGCTCAAATGCTATTTTTGCAAAACGAAAATAAGAGCCAGGACATAAATATTTACATAAACTCTCCCGGAGGCTCAATAACCGCGGGATTAGCTATTTATGACACAATGCAGTTTGTTAAGTGCGACGTGGCGACTTTTTGTATCGGTCAGGCTTATAGCATGGGAGCTATTCTAATTGCGGCAGGCGCAAAAGGAAAAAGATATAGTTTACCCCACACCAGAATAATGTTGCACCAACCATGGGGCGGCATGCAAGGCACTGCGACTGATATCGGAATACAGGCTGAAGAGATCATGAGTATGAAAAAGGTGCTAAATGACATTCTGGCAAAACACTCATCTCAAAATCTTGAAAAAATTGAAGAAGACGTTGATAGGGATTTTTATATGTCCGCTGCAGAAGCTAAAGAATACGGCCTTGTTGACGAAGTTGTAGAATCGTTAAAAGAGGACGATAAATAAAAACCAGGCTGCCTGTCTGCATAGTAAGAATTATCCCATTACAAAATTGAGCCCACTACAGGCTCATTTGTTTTAAGCCACCTGACTTCAAGGACCGCCTCAAATCGCATATTGATATATAATCATCGAGACTGCGGCAATAACCGCAGTTTCCACCCTTAGTATTTGTGGCGTAAGTTTTGCCGCCCGGCACCCTGATTGCATCGCTTCTTCGATCTCGCTTTCCGCAAATCCGCCTTCCGGCCCTATCATGCATAAAACGCTTTTAATTCCCGGGTTCTCAACGAGTATGTTTTTTATACCTTCAACATTATTGGAGCCGGCGCAAAAAATTATAGATAGATCGCAAGCGCTAATCAACGTCCCCAAAGCTTCAATCGAATAAACGTCCGTTATTTCAGTAACCTTATTTCTGCCACACTGTTTTGATGCTTCAGTCGCAATACGCCTCCATTTATCCAGTTTCGAGCCGGAATCGGCTTTTGCCACACACCTTTCAGTGTTCAACGGAATAACGCTTTTAACGCCAAGCTCTGAGCATTTTTGAATAATAACCTCCGCCCGTTTGCCCTTTGGAGCCGATACGGCCACAAAAATATCAAGTCCTATCTCTCTGTTTACGGCAGCAACATCACTAATCCTTATTTTTACGCTCTTGCCGGCTGATTTGCGGTTTTGAACGGATTCCACTATTTCGCCAACACATTCAGAACCTTTGCCGTTAAACAGCGCGACAGAGTCCCCGGGTTTAAGGCGCATAACAGTCACCATGTGGCGGGCTTCATCGCCATGCGCCCAAACTTCAGTTTCTTGGAAATCATCAGGAACAAAAAATCGGCGCATGACAGGCTCTCTTTTTTAAATGGTTAAAAGGATTCTGGATTCTGGGAGCCGCCTGCGCGGCGGCTGGATACATGATAAGTCAAAAGTGGAAAGGGATGGTAAAATCAGAGATTTTTGGTCTTTTTATGAGCGAAAGGAACTGGAGTTTCCTTTCCAAGTGACTGCTAAAAATTGGAATTTGTGAACAAGCCTGAGATGAATCAAGCAGCCGCGAAGCGGCTGCCGCTATCCAGTTGGCAAAAAATAAAATTACCAAAATAGACTAAAAGGCCTAAATTATATTAGCCAAGTGTAAAACCCTGGGAACCAGCGCCGGTTACGCCATGCCGTCTATCATTCTGTGAATGGCTTCGCCTGCGGGAACCATTGGGTATACATTCTCTTCCTGTTCGGTCTTAAAGTCCATAACAACAGGGCCTTCGGTCTTTAGAGCTTTTTCAAGAGTGGATGCGACATCGTCCTTTTTCTCAATCAGGAAACCTGTAGCCCCATAAGCCTCGGCGATTTTTACAAAGTCAGGATTGCCCGAAAGCTGCGTATTGGAGTACCGTTTATTGAAAAACAGGTCTTGCCATTGGCGCACCATACCCAGGAATCCGTTGTCGAGTATGGCTACTTTTACCGGAACCTTGTAGCGGACCGCAGTGCTAAGCTCTTGCAGATTCATCTGAAAACTGCCGTCGCCTGAAATGCATATCACGTTCTTATCCGGAAAGGCAAGTTGCGCGCCGATTGCGGCGGGGAAACCATACCCCATAGTGCCTAAACCGCCTGAAGTAAGAAATGTGCGCGGATTTGTAAACGTATAGTATTGCGATGTCCACATCTGATGTTGCCCAACATCAGTAGTGATTATATCCCTCCCGTCGGCAAGCTTGCAAATCTCTTCAATCACAAACTGAGGTTTGATCTTGTCGCCGGCGTTGGAATAGGCCAATGGATGCTTATTTTTCCAGGTGTTGACCTGATTCGTCCAAGGTTCTCTATCCACCAACTGAACATATTTGTTCAGCTCTTCAAGGATGAACTTGGCGTCGCCCACAACAGGAATATGCACTTTTATATTTTTGCTTATAGAGGTTGGATCTACATCTATATGTATAATCTTTGCGTTTGGAGCAAACTCATCTATTCTGCCGGTTATCCTGTCGTCAAACCTTGCGCCGACCGCGATTATGCAATCGGAATGCGTAATTGTATAGTTGGCGTAAGCTGTGCCGTGCATGCCCAGCATTCCCAGAGATAAATCATCGGTTTCAGGGAACGAGCCCAGCCCCATCAGGGTTGTGGTAACCGGAATTTTTGTTTTCTTAGCAAGCTCAGTTAATTCCTGCGATGCGCTGGATGCAATAACGCCCCCTCCGGCATAAATAACCGGGCATTTTGATTGGTTTATTAATTCAGCCGCGTTCTTTATCTGTTTAATGTTGCCGTGCAGGCTTGGTCTATACCCAGGCAAATCTATTTTAGAAGGTATTGCGCCTGAATGTTTATTGGTAGTGACGTCGCCAGGCAAATCAATGAGAACCGGACCCGGCCTGCCTGAATTAGCTATATAAAAGGCTTCTTTAATAGTTTCGGCCAGGTCCTTTACCTCGCGAACAAGATAACTGTGTTTTGTAATCGGGCGGGTTATACCGACTATATCCGCTTCCTGAAACGCGTCATTTCCAAGAAGATGCGTCTTTACCTGCCCAGTTAACGCAACCATTGGCACTGAATCCATAAACGCAGTGGCTATTGCGGTGGTTAAATTAGTGGCGCCTGGGCCTGAAGTGGCCAGACAAACGCCGGCCTTGCCCGTAGCCCTTGCGTAACCGTCGGCTGCGTGGCCGGCACCCTGTTCATGCCTGGTTAATATAAACTTAATTTGCGAATCATATAAGGTGTCAAACAAAGGAATCAAAACACCGCCCGGAATGCCGAACACGTATTCAACCCCCTCATTAAGCAACGAATCAATCAATATTTGTGAGCCTGTTTTTTCCATAATTATTTAATTGTTTTTGCGCAAAGTTATCCCTTTTAAGGATAATTCACACTATAGCAGCCAAGCCGCTCAGTGTTCATTTACATGCAAAAATTGAACAAATAGAAAAGGCGCAAAATTCACAATACGATATTTATTAAAAATATCAAAAAACAATTGTAAATTTTACGCCTTTTGTGATAATAAATCTAAAAAACAAATACGAACTATACTGGATTCTTCTTGAAATTACAATTATTTTTTATTTCTTTTTTCTTTTCCACCTGTCAAGTTTATTAAAAGCGTCATCAACCACGCTATCTAATAATGAGACTTCAAACGGTTTTGGGAAATAGTCGTCAAAACCCGCCCTTCTGCATTTAAGAAAATCAAAAACAGATGTAAATCCCGTCATGGCAAAAACCAGGGCCGCGGGCAAATCATTTTTAATTTTTTTGCACAAATCAAGCCCATTCATGCCGGGAAGCTGCAAATCCAGAAACATGACGTGAATGCTCTTTTCGGACAAAATATTTAAAGCCTCTTCAGCGCTGGCGGCGCCGTGAACAATATACCCTTTTTCGCTGAAATGAAAATCAAATAACTCCCGAATTACCGATTCGTCATCCACTACCAAAATCTCTTTTTTTGTCATCAAATGTGTCCGATTTAGTGTTTTAGAATAAACATAAAGTAATGCACCGCTGACGGTTTACAATAAATTTTGCCCATGGAAATTAATATAAAAACGATATGCGTTAAGAGAATATGCCGGTTCCGAACTCGCTTCTTTCATCAACTTCTTCAACTTCTTCTTCACCGTTTGAGCCTTCTTCTTCAACATCATCAGGTTCGTCATATTTAGGAGGTTTATAGCCGGGTTGTTTAGATTTCTCAACTTCTTCCTCAAAAGCGGCAAGCACCTTTTTCTCAATTTCATCTCTGCATTCTGAATTGATAGGGTGCGCAGTGTCCGCATAGAGCTTAAATCTGCCGCGATCATTGCTTTCCGCCCTGTTTTCGTCAAGTTGCGCGCCGCAATCGTTGCAAAACTTTGCCCTTAAATAGTTTTTGCAGCCGCATTTCCTGCACTTGTCGGTCAATTTCCTGCTCGGCATGGCAACAAACGCGCCCCTGGTGCCTTCAATAACTTTTAAATCCCTAACCACAAAATCATTATCAATAGTAATACTGCAAAATGCTTGCAATCTATTCTTTCTCTCATCAGTTAATTTCACCCTTACCTCAGTTATGTTCACGGTATTACTTCCTCCTTAATTATTACATCAGCAGATTAATTAATTTTGCTCAATACAATTCGAAACAACGAATACTTCAGCTATGCAAAGTCTATCCAGCTTCTTTTTAATATCTTCGGCGTCGCACCTCCTCTCGCATAATCCAAATAAAGATGAACCACTTCCTGAAATCTGAAATCCGGAAAAACCGACCTCATCCAAAATTGTCCTTACTTTTACAAGCTCCGGATACAGGTTATATATAGTGTCTGTTAGTCTGTTAAAAAGCGACTTTCCTATATATAAGGCATCTTCATCTTTCAATAGATTCAGGAAAAAATTAACATCTTTCTTATCCTTTGTCAAGCGTAAACTCAAGTTTTTATAAATATTTGCCGTGCCGATTTTTAGATTAGGATAGATCAAAACATAATTGTATTTTTTTTTTACTGAAATAGGCGACACAATTTCTCCGCGGCCTGAGCAAAAAGCGGTTTTCCCGTTAATAAAAAATGGAACGTCCGACCCTATTTCAGCTGCCATGTCCATTAGCTCGCCGTCGCTTTGGCCGGAGCCCCACAAAACGTTTAACGCTTTAAGCGCTGCTGCCGCGTCGCTGCTTCCGCCGCCCAGCCCCGCCCCTACCGGTATTTTCTTAACTAAATTAATTTTAACCCCTTTGTCTATTTTTAGCCTTTTCTTAAAAATTTCAACCGCCTTGCAGATGAGATTGTCCGGCCCGGTGGGTATATCAGGCTTGTCGCAAGTCAGCGATATCCCTTCCGCCGCTTCATCAATTGAAAGCTCGTCGGCAAGATCCACCTCTTGCATAACTGTTGATATCTCATGAAAACCGTCATCGCGTTTATTTAAAATTTCCAGAAACAGATTAATCTTAGCGTAAGCCTTTATATTCAATTTATAGTTTTCCTTTTTGTAAAAATTTAGTTGCTTAAAAATGACAATGTAAATATTTACGCCGCGTGTAAAAAAACATGACGTAAATTAATTGTTAAATGCAAAACAACGCCGTCTCAAATTCCCGAAATCCAAAACCGGTTGGCGGTCGTCAATATATAACCAAAAACCGGCGCTACGGGTATCCAGCATCAAGCATTCGGAATTGGGATTATATTCGAATAAAATCCGCGTTTCAATAACAAATCATTTTGAAATTGACAATCTTTTTGGCAGTAACTATACTTAATCCATGATTGGATAAAAATTGAGATTAAATGGCCAATAGCGTGGGATTTAGGCCTTTATTGCCTTTACTCCCAGGGTTCCTTCCACGGGCTATTAAAATTTAAGCCTTTTCAGGCTATCACGGTATTTGTTTATTTCTAAAAAGAGAACACAATAATCTCTGCGTTTTACCTAACTTTTACTTATTAATTGTTGCTTGTATGAAAGAGATTAAACTTAATTTTGATAAATTAATCGCCGATGCTAAACACGCCTTTTCATTAGAGCCGTCTAAGGATTCGCTATTTGAAGGAGAGGCCGAATTCCTTGAAAATTTAGCGAACAGCGTAAAAAAAAGAAGATTGTCGGCCCCTGCGCTGCTGTTTCTAGAAACTTTCAAGCCTCTCAATTATATAGGCAGCCAGGCAATGATATTTTTCAGGCCGTTTATGACCATTATTTTTCCGGCTTTGAAATTTGACATAATGTCAAAAAGCCTTGAAAAGCGAGAGAGCATTAATAAACTTATTAGTATGCTTGAAAAAAAATAAAGCTATGCGCAAAAAGCAAAAAACAAAGGCATTAGCTTTTACGCTCTGCTTTACGAACTATAATTATGAAAAACAATAAATGCGAAGTAATATTGGCCACTGACTGTGGTAGCACGACAACCAAGGCCGTTTTAATTGAAAAAAAGGGCGATGAATACCGCCAAACATTCAGAGGCGAGGCCCCTACCACTGTTGAGGCCCCGTTTGAAGACGTTACGCGAGGCGCGTTAAACGCATTTTCAGAGTTAGAGGAGATTTCAGGCCGCAAGATACTTGACGGCGAGAATATTATAACCCCGGCCAATGATGGAACCGGCGTTGATATTTACATATCCACAAGCAGCGCCGGCGGCGGATTGCAAATGATGGTGGCCGGAGCCGTAATGTCTATGAGCGCGCAAAGCGCGCAACGGGCAGCTTTGGGAGCCGGGGCTATTGTTATGGATGTGATAGCGTCAAATGATGGAAGACTCCCGCATGAAAAGATAGAGCGAATCAGGCATTTGCGCCCGGACATGATACTGCTTTCAGGCGGCACCGACGGTGGCTCGGTCACGCATGTGGTCGAGCTTGCCGAGTTTATAGCCGCCGCTAATCCCGCGCCGAGATTGGGCATGTCGTTTAAACTTCCTGTGATTTTTGCCGGCAACAAAGAGGCCAGAGATAAAATAAAAGAAAATCTCGATCAAAAATGCGAAGTGCGCATCACTGAGAACATAAGGCCGGTGCTGGAAAAGGAGAACCTGTTCCCAGCCAGGAAAGAGGTGCAGGATCTTTTCCTTGTTCATGTAATGGCGCAAGCTCCCGGATATAAGAAACTTATAGAAATGGCCGACGCCCCTATTATGCCTACCCCTGCTGCAGTCGGCGCGATTATGCAGGCTATAGCCAAAAAAGAGAACATTAACATCGTGGGTGTTGACATTGGAGGCGCCACAACCGACGTCTTTTCAGTGTTTAACGGCGAATTTAACAGAACCGTCAGCGCAAATCTTGGTATGAGCTACAGCGTGTCAAACGTGCTGGCCGAGGCCGGCATGGAAAACACCGCAAGGTGGATTCCGTTTGAGATTGATGAAACAGACATTCGCAACCGCATAAAAAACAAAATGATCCGGCCTACAACTGTCCCGCAATTAATGGAAGAACTTAAAATTGAGCACGCCATTGCCCGGGAAGCTCTCAGGCTGGCGTTTGAACAACACAAACTGTTGGCCGTGGGCCTTAAAGGCGTGCAAAAAGAGCGCGACATCTCTGAAGCGTTTAAACAGGATGACGATGAATCGCTGATTGATATGAAAAAACTCGACTTGCTGGTCGGCAGCGGCGGTGTATTGTCACACGCTCCGAACCGGGCGCAGGCGATGATGATGTTGATAGACGCCTTTCAACCTGAAGGAGTGACTCGCATTGCGGTTGACAGCATATTTATGATGCCGCATCTGGGAGTGCTTTCAACAGTTAACGAACAGGCCGCAACCGAAGTGTTTGAGAAAGATTGCCTCGTCAATCTGGGCGAGTCAATTTCAGTCTCAAACACGATAACAAAGTATGGATCGGATTGCCTTAGCTATAAAATGACTGTAAACGGCAATACAATTGAAGGCTCGCTAAAATCCGGCCAAATAGTACTGCTCCCCTTTGATGAAAACAGCGTGGCTGAAATAGAAGTTACACCTGTAAAAGGTATAGATATAGGCGAGGGAAAAGGGCAGCTTGTAAAAAAAGAGATCAACGGCGGCGTTGTAGGCGCGGTAATCGACACGCGCGGCAGGCCTATATCCGTGCCGGGCGATAAAGAGGCCCGCAAAAAAATAGCCGAGGAGTGGGCGGACGCGTTTAAAGCGTACCCGCCAAACGCTTGATACAAGCAGCCGGCTGCGCGGTTGCTGGGCCAGAATTGACACGTCCACAAAATCCAATTTCATTTTGTTTATAAAAAACAGATGAAATATTTTTGATATATGTTAAACTATTACCTTCGTAGTTGGCGGCATCGTAAATTCATCATAAAAATCTCTGATTTTTACCAAAACTTTAGCTCACTTTTAACTTTAGATAACTTTACTTGTAGTTATGAAAACACCTGTTAGCGCGTCGCATCTTGTTGAAGGCGCGCATTATCTAATAAGAGGCATTTTAAGAAAGCTCGACACATCAAAATCATGGGCTAAACTCCATATTGGAGACCCGTTGGAAGATGTTGTCGGCAAAGACTATTGCGTGCCGGAACACTTGGTTAAATACGCCACAACGTTCCTGCACAAGGCAAAATACCCGCCTTCAAACGGATATGAAGAGGTGAGAGAAGCCATTGTGGCGCACGCCGCAAAGGCCCGCAATATTACCGGCGTTACCATTGACGATGTTTGGGTCAGAAACGGCGGAAGCGAAGCCCTATTGTTTCTAATGATGGCTTATCTTAATCCGGGCGACGAAGTTCTTATGCCGAGTCCGAATTATCCCGTAAATTCAGGATACGCAAACCTGCTTGGCGGCCAACCTGTTTTTTATGACATAAAAGAAGACGGCCAGCCGGATATGGAGCAGATAAGAGCGCGCGCTTCTAAAAAGACCAGAATGATTATCACAATTAATCCCGGTAATCCAATGGGCAATATTTTAAGCAGGGAGACCAACCTTGAAATACTTGAGTTTTTCCAGTCAAGGCCTGATGTATTAATAGTAGAGGACGCCACATATTATAAAATAGTATTCCCGGGCAACGAATATGTCTCAATCGCAAGCCTGCCTCATAAGAATACAATAGCAGTAATTGATAGTTACAGCAAAAGCTACCTGATTACCGGATGGAGATTGGGCAATATTATTATATCCGACCCGGAAGGAAACGCCGGCCACCTTAAGACAAAGGGGCTTAACCAGCTTGCCGACCTTTACATGTGCGCAAACATCCTGCAACTTGTTATTCCCGAAGCTCTGAATGGACCGCAGGATCATATCCAGAAGTTTATAGAGTCGCTCGTTAAAAAGAAAGAGCTTATGTACAACCGCCTCTCGCGCATTCCAGGCACAAAGACATTTGAGCCGCAAGCAGGCTTTTATATGTTTACGGCCGTTGATATGGAACGTTACGGAGTTCAAACGGATTTTGATTTGTCGGCAAATCTAAACGACAGCGCAGGCCTGCTGGTTGTTCCCGGATCGGGATTTGACCGCAAGGACAGGAAATACGGCTATATCCGTTTCGTCTACCTTGCCCCGGAAGAGACATTGACAAAGGCCCTTGACGCTTACGAAGATTTCTTAAAAACGCGCGACCACAGCAACCCAAAATTAAAAGCAAAAACTTAGGAATAGCGCTACGTTTTAAAATAATCTTACACCGAATAGATACCAAAAATCAAAGATTTTTGGTCTGTTGCACTGTATCAAACAAAAATACCATAATAGCCTGAAAGGCTTACAATTATTATAGCCCAGGTGTTTTACCCTGGGAGTAAAAACATTGAGCGTTGAACTTGACCTGTTAATATTTGATCTTGACGGCACATTGATTGACTCTAAGCTTGATATAGCTAATGCTGTTAATTATATGTTAAACCAACTTGGTTTAAGCCCTCTTGAGAATGAAACCATATACTCTTACGTTGGCCATGGAGTGGCTAATCTGATTAAACGCTCCATAACCGATGACCATCTCGACAAATTCGATTCGGCCAACACGCTGTTCAGGGAGCGTTATTTCGCGCATCTTCTGGACTGCACAACTCTATACCCAAATGTTGAGAACATACTTTCCCATTTTAGCGCAAAGAAAAAGGCGGTAGTCACTAATAAAGACGGCTCATGGTCTGACTTCATACTCAAAAATCTCGGCATTTATGACAACTTTGCAAAAGTTGTGGCGGGCGACGACATGGAAAAACGTAAACCGGACCCGTGCCAGATAAATCTGGTAATTAACGAACTTGGCGTTGACAGAAATAAAACATTAATAATAGGCGACGGCCCGGCCGACATCAACGCCGGCAAAAACGCGAACATTCGCACATGCGGCGTGACTTACGGCTTTGGAACCAGAGACGAAGTGCAAAACGCGGATTTGGTAATTGACGATATTATTGAGCTTAAAGATAATTTTTCATAACTGAAAGCAAAAAACAAATATGGCATTAGACCCAAAAAAACGGCAAAAAAAGCTGGCAAAAAAAACAGCGAAACGAAAAGAGAAGAAGGTTCAATTAGAAGCAATCGGCCTTGCGCATTTAGGCATGGCCGCCCTGCCGATTCATGAATGCTTAATGCCTGACACCCTTTTTGAAATCGGCATTGGCGATGTTATTTTCAGCCGCAAAGGAACCGGCGGCGATATTCACTTTTCGGCATTTATGGTCGATGTGTTTTGTCTTGGGGTTAAAGAAGCTTTTTCATCAGTTGTGCCAAACGATAAATATGCCGAAGTTTTAGAAAACCAGAGCAAAAACGCGCAACTTAAGCCCATTGAGCCCTCATACGCAAAAAAACTCATTGAAAGCGCGGTTGATTACGCACGCAAACTTGGGCTTGGCCCGCATAAAGATTACAATAAAGCCTCCAAGATTTTTGCAGGCATCAAGACAGACGATTGCAATGAAGATTTTGAATTTGGAAAAGACGGCAAACCACTCTTTGTCTCAGGCCCGCATGACACAAAGCCCGTTTGCGAGAAAATAATAAGCGCCCTTGAGCAATCCTGCGGAAAAGGCAATTATGATGTAATGAGGATGGAATGAGGAGGCGATGAAATAAGCACCTTCACTGCCTGGAGACCAATCTTGGATCCTCAAATGCATAAGCTTTTCGAAATTAGTCAATGAATAAAAGGCTAAAGCCTAAACTCCGGCAGGCAGCGGTTGTTGGAATTTACCATTTAGGTTTTTATTTCATTGCGTTTTAATATAACCAAAAGTATTTTTATCTGGGGATAGGTTACAACTTTTTCAATCTTTCGAAAAAGTCGGGAAATGACTTGGAGACGCATTCAGGGTCATTTATTTTCACGCCTTCAACATTTAATCCTGCCAGAGCAAAGCTCATGGCCATTCTGTGATCGTCGTATGTGTCTATCACAGCCGGGTTGAGCGAAAGCGGCGGCTCTATTTCAAAACCGTCTTCATGCTCAACGCACTTAACGCCAAATTTGGCAAGCTCAGTAACAACGGCCTTTATCCTATCGGTCTCTTTTATCCTTAGATTTGCCACATTGGTTATTCTTGTTTTGCCTTTTGCAAAGATAGCCGCAACAGCAAGCGTTTGAGCAAGGTCCGGCATCTCCGACATGTCCGCGTCTATCCCTTTAAGAGGGCCGCCCGTAACTTCAGTGTAATCATCGCCTTTTTCAACCTTGCATCCCATCTTTTCAAGCAAAGCGGAAAAATTAGCGTCGCCCTGAACAGACCCGCGCCCTATTCCGTTAACCCGAACCTTGCCGCCTGTTATTGCCGCCGCAGCCAGGAAATATGATGCGCTTGACGCATCAGCCTCTACATAATACTCTTTTGCGGCGTATCCGGCGCCGCTTTTAATAATGAACTCGTTGTAAGACCTGTTTTCAACATCCGCCCCAAAATATTTCATTATAGAGAGAGTGATATCCACATACCGTTTAGAGACAAGATCGCCTATAATCTCAATAGTCACATCAGACGCCGCGCAAGGCGCAACCATGAGCAACGCGCTGATATATTGACTGCTAAGATCGCCTTTAACCCTGCAAATCCCCCCTTTCAACGAATTTGCGTTAATTAATACAGGCGGGCAGCCCGTGCCGTTTTTAGAAACAGCGTCGGTTCCAAGCTGATTTAACCCGTCAATCAAGTCCTGAATAGGCCGGCTTCTCATCCTTTCAACACCGTCTATCTCAAACCTGCCGTTGCCCAATGTAAGAAAAGCGGTTAAAAACCGCATTGCGGTGCCGGCGTTTCCCACAAACAGGTTTGCAGACGGCGCGGTAATTATTGGAGAGCTACCGTTAATAGAAATAGAGCAATCAACCGGATTATCTGAAACGTCAATGCCCAGCTCCTTTAAAGCGGCAATCATATATTTTGTGTCGTCGCTAAACAGACCGTTTTTAATAGAGCTTTTACCCTCGGCCAGAGCGCCGAGTATCAAGGCGCGATTGGTAATACTTTTAGAGCCGGGCACGGTAACTACGGCGTCCAGATTTTTTATTGGTTTAATTTCGATGGTGTTTGTCATTTTATAAATTATTTACCACACAACTGGTATTTCGTATATTTTAAATACATGGTCTGGAGACAAAATAGGCATATTTTCTGATTTTGCTTGTGAAATTAACATTCGATCAAATGGATCTTTATGATGTGGCGGAAGTTTCGTAATAGTCAGAGCGTGTTGCTGATTAATTGGCAAGGTTGCAAGATCCATCTGTACAATAACATTAGGTAGCCATTCAGAGGGATTCTTTTTAAGCTCAAGTTTTCCGATTGAGTATTTAATGGATATTTCCCATAACGACGCTGAACTTAAATGGATTTTGTTTTTGTTATCTTCAAGCAAAGCGATGGCTTTGTGTGAAATTTTACTCGGTTCGTCAAAAATCATCCAAAGGAAAACCGCGGTATCAATGATATATTTCACAATCCCGCCCCAGGAAAATCATCATCCGTCAAAGGATCAAAAAAAGAGTCCGAAACCTTGCCCATACCACGCGCTAAACCAAAAACGCGTCTTTTCGGTTTCATTTTTTTAGGCAATGGCGTTATTTGCGCAACAGGAACCCCATTTTTGCACAAAATAATAGTCTCGCCCTCTTGTACCTTTATTAGATACTTTGATAAATGAGTTTTGGCTTCATGTATATTTAGTTTAGTCATACGCCTAAACTAAGCAATATGATTAGATTTGTCAAGGAATAATTTTAACATGAATTCCTGATTATGCAGTAATAACCAATTCCGTAAAATCCGCAACCGCAGGATGGCTATTGCATCTATCCGTGCCGGGCCGAACAAGTTGAGTGGAGCTGAATCCCGCTGATTTCGCGGCGTCAAGCTCTTCGACTGAATCGGACAGGAACAATATTTCATCCACGTTAACTCCTATTTGATGCGCAATATGTGAATATGACGCGTTATCCTTTTTGCCGCCAATGCTCAGGTCAAAGTAGTGTGAAATCAACGGCGTCAGGTCGCCTGAGCAAGTGTATTTGAATAACAATTTCTGAGCGTTTACAGAGCCTGATGAATATATTGCTATAGTCAAACCTTTTTCTTTCCATTTTTGCATGTATGCCTTAACATCGTCATAAACATGCGCAGTGTAATCGCCTGTTTCATAACCATTTTTCCAGATATATCCTTGAAGCGCCTTAAGCGCGGGATGTTTTCGATCCGTGTCTATCCATTGAAGCAAGGTTTTTATCGCGCCCGCATTGTCAATCTCTTTTGCTTCCTCGTCCCTAACGGTGCACCTTGTCTCTTCAACGCATTTAGCCACATCGCTATTTGTGATATTTTCAGACACAAAATCTGCCAGGCGCGATTTTGCGTAAGGAAAAAGAGTGTCATGCACAAAAGATATTGATGTAGTTGTGCCTTCTATGTCGAGTAAAACTGTTTTTATCATTATTCAATACCTATCTAATCTTATTGGAACGCCGTAAGTTCAAACTGAATTCAGATCAATTATAGTGACTAAAATGATCTAAAGTTAAAAGAGAACTAAAGTTTAGGTAAAAATCTGAGATTTTTGGTAATTATTCAGCTTAAAAGTCTTATTGTTATCAAAAATTAATAAGTAATTTTTGATAGCCAATGACCACCGTAGATGGTTATTTTAAAACGAGACAAGATACCATAACTTTAGATCACTTTAAACTTTAGTCACTAAAAAAACATATATTCAAATCATTTAGCCCCGGAGCCGTACTTTTTTTCTATGCCGGATTCAGTGTAATTAGCTGCCCACCCTTCTTCATTTGTAAATATTCGTATCGCTTTTACATACGGTTTGTCTCCCATGTCAAACCAGTGTTTTGTATTGGCCGGCACCGATATAATAACCCCTGCGTCGCAAAAAAGGGAAAATACAGGCTCATCGCCACCAAGGTTAAACCAGAAAATTCCGTGCCCTGCAACCATAAACCGCACTTCATCGTCCGAATGCGTATGCTCCTTTACAAATTTTTGTTTAATCACGTCGATGCCCTGAGTCTCTGAATTGACGCATACCACATCCGCCGTCTTGTACCCCCCTTTTTCCATAAACGGTTTTAAAGCATGATCGTACGCCTTCAGGATCTCATCCTGCCCCGCATCTTTTTGAAGAGAAACGCCCGCATCCCATTTGTCGCAAAATACTCCGCGTTTATTAAAATACTCCATAATTTTTGTAAACTCGCTGATAGTCTCGTTCTTATCAGGGATATTAATAACAGCCATACTATTTTCCTCCTGCCAATAAATATTCAAACAGAAATTCAAATACCTCCACATGCCGTTTAGCGTCTTTTAAGTCGCGTCCCCAGGTGTAAAGGCCATGCCCTTCAATTAAAAAGCCGGCCATATTCGGATTGCCATTCTTATAATTCTCAATCTCGCGCGATAAAGCCGGCATATCCTGCGAGTTGCGAAATATTGGAACCATTTCTTCGCTTTCATGAGTTTCGTTTCCATGCAGCCCTTTAAGTATCTCAAGCCCGGAAAATTTGATCAGATTTTGATCAGCGTACGAAACTGACACAACTGTGCCGCTAACGGAATGGGTATGCAGAACCGCGCCAATGCAGGGATCATTATAAAGAGAGGCGTGTATTAACGTTTCAGCCGACGGCTCGCAATTTAACGGCGCAAGAGGATTCCCGCACCCATCAACAACCATAACGTCGTTTACACTAAAGGCGTCTTTTTCTACCCCTGACTTTGAAACGGCAATAAACCCGTTACTGCCGGGAATCACGGCGGAAAAATTGGAGCTGGTAGCTGGAGTCCACCCCTTGCCTGAAAGAAACCCGGCAACTTCAGCTATCTCTTTTGCTATTTGCAGAAACTCAGCAGAGTTTAATATTTCGTTATTCGTTGACACGGATTTTGGCTTAAAGCTTATGGTTATTTAACAATTTAATCATCATCATTTCCGGCGGAAATATGCCAATATCTGCCGATAAAAAAGCATATCAATACCGCGTAAGCGGCCGTCATACAAAAGCAATAAAAAGCCCAGGTCGGAAATCCAAGTATATGGCTCTCATGTGTCTTTGTAAAAAACCACGGAACCGTGGTAATCAGAAACAGGCCTAAAATTAGATACAATCGGAATTTTGTCATTTGTAAAGTCGGTAATTGGTAAACGGTAATCAGTAATCAGTAATCGGTAATCGGTAATCGGTAATCGGTAATCGGTAATCGGTAAAAGCAAAATCGGAATTTAAGAACGATTCCGCCGCCGCGAATCCAGCATCCAACAAGCGCCACTAACAGCTGCACAACTGACAAGTGTGCAGCATCCAGCATCCAGCATCCAGCATCCAGCATCCAGCATCCAGCATCCAGCATCAAGTCGCCAGCTTATACACCCCAGGCGCTTCTTCAACAACAATGCCGTTCTCTTTTAGCGCTTCAATTGCATAGAGCGCAAGTTGTTTGCCTTCGGAGCCGAGTTCACCCCCCTTTTTGCATTGGCCGATTCCATATTTAATCGCGGCTTTTTGCGCCGCAAGCGAGCTGCCGACAGTCAGCCAATCCCCCTCTATTTCCACCGCGATTAAATTATCTTTTTCAATATTCATCTTGAACAGAGTTGTAAAGTCAAGTTCGTCTTTAGGTGTGCCCGTTTTGCCGCTTAAAAAGTTTATATCCCCTTCATTCAGGACGTACCGGCCCAGGATTGCGTAATACTGTTTATTGCCGTTAACAATGTTAGGCATAGGGTCTTTTGGTTTCTCCTCAATACCGGTGACTTTATACGCTGCTTTGCCTGAAAAATCCGCGCCCAGGTCCAGCCCGCCATTTGTCGTATCTATCAATACAACTCCAAATTTCTTCGCCTCCTCATAAGTAACCTGCTGCACGCCGACAATCATGCAGCCCGTCTGTTTGTGCGCGGAAATCATCTGTTCACAGCCGGGCGCGTTTGAATAGATCATATCGTCGCCAAGCGCCACAACCGCCCCGGCGTAAGGTTTGCCTTCAGCCTTTTTTTGCTCAAGTTTTGGTTGCGCCTTGGCAATTGCGTCGCCAAAGCCGTTAGCCACGCGTTGAAAGAAGTAGGATATATCAAGAGCAGCCATTTTTTTTATAAACTCAATATCGTCAAATTTCTTCTTT
This sequence comes from Candidatus Anammoxibacter sp., assembly GCA_021777105.1. Lineage (GTDB taxonomy): Bacteria > Planctomycetota > Brocadiia > Brocadiales > Anammoxibacteraceae > Anammoxibacter_B. The sequence continues at coordinate 6,140 of JAIQZQ010000094.1, read as the reverse complement.
GCTTCAAGATCGCTTTCAAGATTTGGTTGACGGTCAAACGGCCTGAAAAACTCGGTAAAGCTGTTTTCATCCTCCTCATTAGCCACAACCATTGCCAGATCATTAAGGCCTGAACGTTCCAGCTCTCTTACAATCTCCTCCAACACGGTTGCCCCGCGTTCAGTGGCGTTAATAAACGGTTTCAACGTTGCCCCATAACCGGTCAGACAGATAGCCCGTAGCCCCCTGCCGGCCGCCGGTATAATTGTTAGATAATTTTCCTTCATATCAATTTGCTCCAGGCATAAACGCGTCATTTTCAATATAAATAATGAACAATTATACACAAATGGACAAATTTTTTAACATTTTCTTGAAATTTTTTCTAAAAACAGGATTCAAATAGGCGCTTTAGCGTTTGTTGCAAGGCTAAGCGCTACTCATTGCTCACAACTATAACCAACAAAACAAGCTGCAACGAACCGCATCTCCTCTAAAAAGAGGGGGACGAGTAATGTGTAAATTTAGACTTATGACCGCCCTATGCGCGTAAAGTTGTTGCGCGTAACTGACGTCAACGTTTATATTTAAAATAGAAATATAAAAAGCGTAAGGTTATAATAATTGAATAACATTTTTATTTAAAGGAGGTTGTTATGACGCTGACTCTCACGGAAAAGAAAAAATACAGTTATGAGGATTATCTAAATACCTCTGACGATGAAAGTTATGAACTTATAGAGGGAGAGTTGCTAATGAATCCGTCGCCTACGCCAAACCACCAAACAATTTCAGGAAATATTGAGTTAGAATTAAGAATATTTGTCAATAATAATAAACTTGGAAAAGTTTTTGACGCCCCATGCGATGTGCATTTTGATGATGAGAACGTAATGCAGCCGGACATTATGTTCATTTCAAAAGAGAGGCTCAACATAATAGGCGATAAAAACATTCAGGCCGCGCCTGACCTTGCAATTGAAATAGTCTCTGAAAGTAGCGCTTACCGCGATACGGAACGGAAAAAGAGGCTTTACGCTAAATTTGGCGTAAAGGAGTATTGGATAGTTAAACCTGAAGAAAAGACAGTAGAAGTCTATGTTCTTGATAACGGCGCATACCGGCTTACAAATGCTCCAAAAACAGCCAATAATGTTGAATCCCCTCTTCTCAAAGGTTTTGAAATAAGTTTTGAGACGATATTCAATTTTTAGCATTATTTATGATATTGAGAGTTAATATTGACTTTATTAGGAATTTACAAACTGCCTTGTGTTGTGCCGGCTCTTCATTAGATCACACAGAGGTCGCGTCCATAAATTTAATTCAGAATCTGAATTAAGCTCCTTTGTAATTTTTATAAAACAGTGGCACAGGCATCCTTGCCTGTGATCAATTGAAACACAGGCAAGGATGCCTGTGCCACTAACAATCCCCATCGGGCGACTATAAAAAACTCATTCCCACAATAGTTTAAGGCCTATTAGATAAAAAATAGCACAATTCAGGTTTTAGCGCTCTTGTTTTGTAGCATCATTCCCTTCCAATAGCCGCTTAAACCATCCCTTAATTTCATTTTGCTTTATTTCGCGTCATTTGATAGTATGGTCGTTATTATGGTGAAAACTAATGGAAAAATTGGGCCTAAATGGTCATTAAGAGACGAGATATTTGACGCATGGTGTGATACGATTGGGAAAAACCCGACCAAGTTCTTTTTTAAAATCTATGATCTTGCCAGGTTTGACCTGTTCGGCAGGCCGGCGGGCATGATAAGCTCGTTTGATATTACAAACAGGTGCAACCTGCGTTGCAAGCATTGCTACTTCTTTGCCCATGATTATAACGCAAAGGACGAGCTTACCAATGAGCAGTGGATTGCTAAGCTTGAGTCATTAAAAGAGACGGATTTCCCTTTTTATCAGTGTTCCTGGGTTGGCGGGGAGCCGCTTTTAAGGCAGGATTTGATTGAGCAGGGCATGCCCTATTTTAAATCAAACCTTATTGCGACCAACGGCACTATTGAGCTGCCGAACTGGCCGGATGTTAACTTTTATATATCGGTTGACGGCCCAAAGGAGATGCATGATGAGATACGCGGAGCGGGGATGTATGAAAAGACGCGCAAAAACGCTTCGGGCAGGCCGGATTTAAAGATCATTGTGTCAATGGTGATAAACAGCGAGAATTACACCGGTGTTGAGCGGTTTATTGAAGATTGGCATGACACGGGGGTAAAGGCGTGCCTGTTCCAGATATATACGCCGATAGGCGGCAAGGAGAATAACGACAAGCTTGGGCTCAGCTGGGAGTTGCGCGACAAGATTTTGGACGATCTGATAAGGCTGAAGGAAGAGAAATACGGCGACTTTATAGGCGTGCCGACTACAGTGCTGCAATATATGAAATCGGACAAATGCCAAGACGTTACCCTGAACTGTTTGTTTAAAAAAGTGGCGTACTGCCTTGATCCGCAAGGCAACCGAAAAAGGCCGTGCATGCTTGGCCCGCAGGCCGATTGCGGACGTTGCGGTTGCGTTCTGCCGTTTCATATGAAAGTGCTTGACAATAAAACCCTCTTCTTAAGGGAGTTATTGATGGGATTTAGAAAAAAGATGGGCCAAAAGGCCTTGAGGTGATCCTTTATAATAATTAAACCGCTAATTTTTTTGTCACATTTCAACATTGCCTGAAACTAAATTAAAAGTAGTTTTATTAAAGTCCACTCCCGATCCAGAGGAAACAGTCTCTCATGCCGCAAAATTGTGCTATAGTTCAGCGACAATTGACGAGCTTAAGGAAAAAATAGAAAGCAACGATCAGCGTAAGTTTATTGAAAAGCTTATCACAATTGGGCACGCCTCGCCTTTTGAACACGTTTCGTTCACGTTTGGAGTTGAGGGCATTTCAAGGGCATGCTCGCATCAACTGGTCAGGCATAGATTGGCCTCATACTCCCAACAAAGCCAACGTTACGTAAGGGCGGACGGAAATGAAGAAAACGCGGAATTTAATTATATTGTGCCGGACAGCGTTAAACAGGCAGGCAAGCAGGAGTGGTTTGCCGACCGTATGAAGGAGATGCAGGCGTGGTACAACGAGCTTGTCAACTCAATTGAAGGCGGGGGCGAAAAAGCAAATGAGGACGCGCGGTTCCTTTTGCCGAACGCGGTAGAGACCAAGATTATTATCTCGATGAACGCTAGGGAGCTTTTGCATTTCTTCACTATTAGATGCTGTAAGCGGGCGCAATGGGAGATAAGGGAAATGGCCGTTGAGATGCTAAGACTCGCAAAAACCGAGGCGCCGACAATATTTGCAAACGCCGGGCCGGGTTGTGTAAAAGGCGGTTGCGCGGAAGGAAAGATGAGTTGCGGAAAACATGATGAGGTAAGGAAGTTTTTTAGGGAAATGTGATAAGGTATACAACCAACGCCCGGAAGACTTATGTATATTATAAAATTAACACGGTTAATTAACTCCAAAAAAACGGCTGTTTTGTTATAAATACCAACCATAAAACGGCTTAAAATGGAAATCCATTTATAATCCAATTAATCACAGGCAAAGAAGCCTGTGTCACTTTTTATATTTTTAATATTATTATCAACCAAGAATAAAAACCATGACAAATACATTTAACGCAAATTTCGCGGGATCGGCGATAGGCAGTTTTCCCCATTCTGATATTGAAGGTATATGCTCTCTGGTAATGCGCACAATTCCAGAGGTTCCTTGCTGGCCGCAATTAACGGCCAACGGGTATCAGGAGGAGATGTGCGTGCAATACACCGAAGGGCTCCCTTGTTTTAGAATAGATTATGATAACAAAACGGCATGTATGGACGTTGAGAACGATTTTGCCGGGGAGATGGAGACGTTTTACGAGAAATATCTGGCAAAGGATATGGACTATTTTGCAATCAGCAAAAAGTTTGCTTCAGGTTTTCACGCTTTTATTGAACGCCTTGAACAATCGGACATGGCCGGCATACGCGCTTTAAAAGGGCAAATTGTGGGGCCTATAACCTTAGCGGGCATAACAAAGGACAGCAACAAAATCGCGGCAATTAACAATGAATCGTTTTTAGACGCGATTGTTAAGACGCTGGGCATGAAGGCGGCCTGGCAGCTGGATCAATATAAAAAGTTTAATCTACCGCGCATTATTTTTGTAGACGAGCCTTATTTGTCAAGCATTGGGTCGGCCTTTGCCAATATTAAACATGAGCAGGCCGTCAACTCCCTAAACGAAATATTTGAGGTAGTTCATGAACGCGGAGCGCTTGTGGGCATACATTGTTGCGGCAACACCGATTTTTCAATGTTGATGGAGACTACGGTTGACATTATAAACTTTGACGCATACGGCTACATGGATGAGCTGCTTTTATACTCAAACGATGTTAAGAACTTTTTTGAAAGGGGCGGCATACTGGCCTGGGGGCTTGTGCCGACCTCGGACGATATTAAAAATGAGACGGTTGATTCGCTGCTGAAAAGGTTTGATGCCGGCATAGAAAAGATGAAGGGCAAAGGCATGGATGTTGATGTGATATTCAAAAATTCGCTAATTACGCCAAGTTGCGGCACAGGCTCGTTAAGCGTTGAAACCGCTGATCAGGTGATGGAAACCCTTAAGGGGGTCACGGACAAACTGAAAGAGAGATTATAGATAAGCGGCAATTGTTCGCGTTATTTAACAAACTTATACACACCCCTAAATCCCCTCTTGTTAGAGGGGACTTTTGTGGAAAAAATCCGTTGAAAAAATTCACGAAAATTCACAAGTTTATCATTTTATCAGTTCTCATTGCAGCAATGGCGCTGATTTGGCGCGCGCCAATTGCCTTTGGTTTCGGCAGATCTAAATCGGACGACGATCAGTTAAATAAGGTCTATAAAAGAGGCAAAACAACTTTAAAGCTGCGCATAGCTCCCGACAAATCAGGCCTGGCAACGCAAAAGTTTAATCATCCATATTTTTTCACCAAAGATCAACTTGTAGACGTCCTCTCTACCGTTTATTATGTAGATAAAAACATAACGAAGAAAATAATGAAAAGGAAAATCACATCTCCCGGAAAGCCGGTTTTTCAGGACGATGAGATAGCGAAATTAACGCCGCTCATTTTAGAAGCGTTTTCAAAATCAACCCCTCAGCAGGACTTGCTGATCAACTCATACTCAGACAGATTCCTTCTTCAAGGGCTTTACACGACTTTTTCGCTTTTTATGACTGGGGACAAGCTGAACATTGCTTTCGCGCATATAAGGGACAGGAAGAACGTAAGCCTGAGTTCTGTTGTAAAAACCAGAAAGTTGGAGCGCAACAAAGAGCCTACTAATGTTAAAAAGAGCCACTATTGGGAAATCGTCGCCAAGTCCGGGCAACAACTTAAAAAAGATCATAAAAACTGGCTGATCATTGATTTTAAAAACGCGATGTTTATTAAGACCGTTCAGCAACAAAAGCAGGACGCTGCGATAAAATATGATAAAAAGTTGAAGCCAATGTTCAACCCGCTGGAAGACAGGATAAAAAAACTGGAGCAAATGCTTGCGGAAAAAGACAAAAAAGATCAGGGAACGCAGCGCTATCAAGAGCCGTATAATGAATCATACCGGGAACCATACCGGGAACAAGCGCCTGTAAAAGAATTTCCATCACTTTATGATCCGCCGGCCGAAAGAAAAAGGCCAACGGAAAGGGAAAAGAGGTATGCGGAGGAAAGGGATAAAAGGTATGCAGGCCAAAGAAGGAGCGAACCGAGCATAAACCGTAAATCCGCAACAAATGATATTTCAGCTTTAAGCAATAAGTTTTACGCTTTAAGGGATTTGATGAATGATGGTTTGATCACCGTAAACGACTATAACCAAAAAAAAGATGAATTGTTAACGGAATTTCATATGTACGACATTAAAACCAGCCTGAAAGAGTTGAAAAAACTAGAGCAGGACGGGTTGATAAGCTATAAAGACTTTCAGTACACAAAGGGGGAATTGCTGGATAGCCTGTGATCTGGATACTGGATACTGGATACTGGATACTGGATACTGGATACTGGATACTGGATACTGGATACTGGATACTGGATACTGGATACTGGATACTGGATACTGGATACTGGATACTGGATACTGGATACTGGATACTG
>JAIQZQ010000093.1 GCA_021777105.1 Candidatus Anammoxibacter sp. | reverse complement strand
AAAAGTATTTCTGGACGGACACGCCTTAAATATGCCTTTTAACGGCAACGCCGCGTTTTACTTTGACGATCTTCCCCTGAAAAACGTTAAAAGAATAGAAATTATGAGAGGGCCGGGCTCGGCATTATATGGTGCCAACGCTTTTCTTGCGGCTATTAATGTTATAACGAAAACAGCCGGCGAAATTGATGGGGTTGAAGTTTCAAGCGGTTTCGGAAGTTTTGACACCCAGGATTACAATATTTTATATGGAAAGCGCATTCATGATGTGGATGTCACTGGATTTGTAAATTTCTACAATTCAAACGGCATGAGTTACCAAATTAAGGAAGACGCCCTTTCCGGACAGCCATTTTTTCTAAGCAGGTATTCAATCGCTCCGGGCGACACCGACGACGGCAGGAAAAAAGTGGAACTTAGCATGAAGCTGGCCTACAAAGATATTGAATTTAAAGGCAAATATATGAATAAGGATACCGAGCCGTTTGTAAGCTCTAGCTTTGTGTTAACGGACGATGGGGAGAATGATTATAACTACGCCACTGGAGAGCTAAGTTATAAATTCGATATAGGCGACAGATTAACCATAAAACCCAGGGTTTATTACGACCAGTATGATATGCGCCTGGAAGGCGACACATTACCCGACGGTTTTGTGCTGCCGTCTGATATTGACGGCGACGGTGAAAATGAAGTGTTTCCAGACGGCAAATTTGGGATTTCTGTTTTAACTAACCGAAGGCTGGGCAGCGAAACACAACTGGATTATGAACTGTTCGATAATAACAACTTTACGCTTGGTTTTAGCTATGAGTGGGAAAGGCAGGATAATGTTCAAGCTTATTCAAATCACGACGCGGCAGGAATGCCGTTGGATTCAGTAGGGAGGAATGATCAGGAATGGATACGCGAGACGTTAAGGCAGATATGGGCCGTGTATATTCAGGATAAATGGGATATTACTGAAAACCTCGGATTAACACTCGGCGTTCGACACGACCATTACAGCGATTTTGAAGGCACAACAAATCCCAGAGTGGGCCTTGCGTGGGAATTTATTGACAACGCGACGCTAAAACTGCTATACGGCCAGGCGTTCCGCGCCCCCACATTCGGCGAACTATACCTAGTAAACAATGAGTCGTTTTTGGGCAATCCGGACCTGCAGCCGGAAAAAATGCGATCATATGAGGTTTCGTTGGGCTACAGGTTTGCAAATGATATAAGCGTAAACGTGAACTACTTTTTTAATGTATTGAGGGATCGCATAAGGCTTCTACCGAAAGAAAATCCTGACGACCCGTTTGTGTTCGGCAACCTTGGAAGCTCAAATAACCAGGGGATTGAATTCGAAGCGCGCAAGGACTTTGGCAAGGGAAATTACGCTTACGCCAATTACACATATCTTGACGCCGAAGGGAACGGCGACCGGTTGCCCGACGTGCCTAAACATAAAGGAAATATCGGTTTTAACGTAGGATTGACAAAATATATTAACGCGAATATTCACGCCTTTATAAGCGATGAAAGGGTAAGGGTTGAGACGGATGAAAGAGACGCAAATCCAGGCTATGCCCTGCTTAATCTAACGTTAATAGCAAAAGAATTTTTTAATGATATGAAGGTTAAAGCGTCGCTCTCTAACCTGCTTGACAAGGATTACACTGACCCATCTTTGCAAAATACAATCCCCCATGACCTGCCTCGTCCCGGCAGAACATTCTTTATAGAGATGGAGTATAAATTTTAGTCTTACAAATATTCAGTAAAGACGACGGAACAAGAAATGCTCCCGATGGTTCTAAGTCCTTTTTGCATGCCTGCGTTTATAAAAGCGGATTTTTGCTTAAAAACGAACTTAACGATAAAACGGCATTTTAAAAAGTTTGCCATAAACGTTCTAACGTTTCCAAACGCCGAACGGGTTATACTATTGTTAATCTTAAATTGATGACAAATGGGCTTTATAACGATTTATAAGTCAAAGCGTCGTTGTTTAATCTATTTGAAAATGAGCGCTGCGGCCCTGCGCGCTATACAAAACTGCATTCCATGGCCGGGCCGGGCTTTTTATATAGAATTGGAGTATAAATTCTAATACAATTAAGCCTTAGCGTTTTTCTTAATTTTTACATTATTTATTTTTTAATTTGCGGCAGTAATTAAAAAATATTCATGTCTCAAAACAAACCAACTTTTGTTTCATTTGCGGTTATAGTTTTAATAATAATTTACATTTGTGTCCTATCCGCTTTAAACTTCAAATGCGTCCCCGCGTTCAGCGATGTAGTTCCAAATCTCGTTGTAGCTGATTTGTCTTCCGTAGAATATCTTGAAGATGAATTTATTTTTCTGCTTGAAGAACAGTATGTGACAATTGCTTCAAGCGCGAAAGAAAACGCCTCAAAAGCTCCTTCAATTGTTACAGTAATTACAGAGGAAGAGATTAATAATATTGGAGCGCGCACTTTAAACGATATCCTTAGAATAGTCCCTGGTTTTGATATGAACAAAGGCGGGTCTTTCGGTGTTGAAAGATACGGAGTTAGAGGCGAGCGTCTTGCGACCATAAAAACAAAAGTATTTCTGGACGGACACGCCTTAAATATGCCTTTTAACGGCAACGCCGCGTTTTACTTTGACGATCTTCCCCTGAAAAACGTTAAAAGAATAGAAATTATGAGAGGGCCGGGCTCGGCATTATATGGTG
>JAIQZQ010000092.1 GCA_021777105.1 Candidatus Anammoxibacter sp. | reverse complement strand
CTCTTTTTTATTTTAAGCCCTGGGGCGTTGCCCCAGGCTATATTAAAGCCGCCCCGTTGGGGCTTGAAATTGTATATTTTATTATTAAAACGTTAACGCGTAAACAGCCCTGAAAGGGCGGAGTTAATATAGCCCAGGGCAACGCCCTGGATTTGAATATAGCTCCAATCTTAGCCCTGAAAGGGCGATTTAAGCATTTACATTTTGTTCCGGTGATGAATATTAAATCTTAACCTAACACATATGGGCTAAAGCCGGTCCCTACCCGCGATAACTTCATATACACACTACAGTTACGGTTGTCTAATCGAATCTTAACCTAACACCTATGGGACGCGCTTACACTACATTATTTGGAAGTCGTGTTGTATCGAACAGTTAAGACAATCCGGTTCACCTTCAAAGGGTAGAGCTCATGTCTTGTTTAACGGAACTCTAAATGTAAATTTCTTCTTCAAACGCTACGGCGCGAGAACGCGCCTCATAGGTGTTAGGTTAAAAATATTTTAAATCTCCGTAACTTCTGCATGCGTGTTAAGTTACGACAAAAACCGGCGCTTTTAAAATCACACAAAGTATGATTAGTAGTGGAACAGGCAGGATGCCTGTTTTTAACATGCTCACAGGCGGCCGGCCTGTGCCTTTTTCACCCAGGGTATAAAAACGCCTTGCATCTATATGTAGGCTTTCAGCCTGTCATATTGAAACAGGCAGGATGCCTGTTGTACTAAACAACGGCTGGAAGAACAGGCTTTCAGCCTGTTCTTCCACTAATTATTGCCTTTTGTTCTCAAAATATCAGGTGTAAATTTTACCTTAACCTAACCCGGATAAACCGGAAAAGGAGAAAAGCAAAAACGAATTAACCACTAATCTTCACTAATCTACACTAATAAAAGAGCAAAAGCGAAAAAAAGTTCAAAGCCGGCGCAGTCTTGCAGACTGCTTATAAACGTTTTAGCTTTACGATTTAGTGAAACTTTTAAAATATCTTGTCAAAAATTGTCAGAATTTAACTATTAAGATACTAAATTTATTCTAAGTCAAGCTTAGAATAAAAGCCGCTTTCAGCGTGTTGTAACCAATAATATAACAACAGCTTACGAAATTAGCGACAACATGTTGGTCGTTATGGAGCCCTAAGCGCCTAACACCTATGTGATGCGCCTACACTACATCACAAATACGGAGAAATATTGCCTCAACGCATTTTGCGGTAATAATACAATAGGCAGCTTAACTGTTACCATTCTTCCGCGTTCCTTACATGTTACGCCAGTTTTGCGACCGGCGACTATTTTATCAAACCGACCATAATATCGTCCCAGCTTTGCGATTGGGGAAGTAACGGCATGATCAATTTAATAAAAGTCTTTCTTTTTTGACAGGTTCTTAATTGATTAATATCAATACAGGGATGAGATGTTTTAAGCCCTCAAACGGGATAAGAATCAGATAGGGAAAAGAGGCATATTCGAGGATGCATTTGAGTTTATATTTGCCTGACATGCCGGCGCGATGCGTTTTTTAGTGGTCAAAGGTCTGATTGTTTGCGCCGGAGCCTTTTTACACACCCCTCATTCCCCTCTTTTTAGAGGGGAGGCCGAAAGTTTGAGAGCTCCTCAACGTTTAAAATTAACGGATACGAGTAAGGCTAAACAAAAATGCGCTTTTTTAGCATAAACACCAACTATAAAACGACTTAAAGTGCAAATTAGCGGTTAATAGGCTTTCGCTTTTTTTCTTTTTTCGTTCCGGCTTATCAGGCAGCAAAAAAAAAATTTAAAAAGCCACTTGACATTTAAGACGACTGGTCGTATAATTATAAACGTAGTGATAAGCGCGCTTAAAAATACGCAAAAAATTTTTACTTTATTTTAAGACGACTGGTCATTTGCATGTTAAAAGGAGGATCATTATGAAGAGTTTGTTGCCTGAACATCTTAATTTGCTTGATAATAATAGCCTTACTGATAATTTGACTAAAGATGAAGGCTGTTTTGACAAGGCCGCAGCCGCTGCCTTGACGGACTTCAGCAAAGGCTCGTTGATACCCGCTACTGAAAACCTGTTTGTTGAAATAATAGCTAAAGCAAAGGGCCTTATCGGCGATATTGGCATAGAAAAATTGTGCAGATCTCACGGTATAAAGATTAACGGGGATGACGGTGTAACAATAAGGGCCGACATCTATGAAACTTTAAATAATTTTATCGACAATTTGATACAAAAAGGAGGCAATATAATAAAGATAATGCTCCATAACATTTCGCATGATATAGATTTGACATCACTGGAAACGGTTTTTAACAAATCAAATCGCAACCTTTTTATTTGCAGCGATAAAAAAAATTTTGACAGAGATCTTTTTTTCTAGTATAGTGTATATACACGTTATGAAGAACAAAGAGATATCATTAAATATAAACAGGGAAGAGCTTTCAAAATGCGCCTGTTTTAATTTTCGAAAAGCGGCCAGGGTGATTACGCAAATTTACGATGATAAATTGCGATCATGCGGTTTAAGGGTGACGCAGTTGTCCATCCTTTTTGTAACCGCCGCTGTTGAATCTGCCACGATTACTCATTTAGCGGAGACGCTGGTTATGGAACGGACAACTCTTACACGCAACCTTAAACCTTTGGAAAAAGGGGGATTTTTAAGAATAGACCCGGGCAAAGACCTGCGCACACGAATTGTGACATTAACGGAACAGGGCCAACAACTTATTATAAAGGCGCTTCCGTTATGGGAAGAGGCGCAGCATTATGTGACTGAACAGTTAGGCCAAGACCGCTGGACGGAAATGCTTGGCCATTTATCGGCTACGATATCGCTGGAGAGGCAAAAGTAAAAATTTTTTATTCAGTTAGGTGTATATACACTTTACAAAAAGGAGAATGTTATGTTAAAGGAATTAGAAGGGGCGACGGTTAACGAGGTTTTGGGATATGACGAATTTACGCGCAACCAGGCCGGCCCGGCTAAATTAGACGCAAATTGGCTGCGCAGTTTATGCATAGAAGCCGGGGCCGATGATGTGGGGTTTGTCGAAATAGACCGCCGCGAGATTGAGGACCAACGAAAGGATATTTTATCTGCTTTTCCAGGCGCGAAAACAGTGGTGTGTTTAGCGCACAGGATAAACAGCGATAGTGTGCGCGCCCCTGTAAAAACTTTTAAAAACATTGAGTTTAAATATATAAGCAATCAGCTACTTGAGATTCCACGCAAGATATTAAGGGAACTTAGAAATGAAGAGGTGAGAGGTGTAATCGAAAACGGAAGCTTTCCAATGGACGCCGGCGCCTGGCCCGGCAAATTATGGACGGTTTCACTTAAACCGCTGGCAATTGCGGCGGGCTTTGGCCGTATGGGGTTTAACAGATTGGTTATTCATCCTGAATTCGGGTCATTTATGAATATAAGCGCTATATTAATAGACAAAGAAATGACGGATTATAGCCGCCCTGTTGACGACAATCCATGCCTTGATTGCAAGCTTTGCGTTGCGGCCTGCCCAACCGGGGCTATTGCAAACGATGGGCAATTTGCTTTCTCATCCTGCATAACGCATAACTATCGCGAAAAACTTGGAGGGTTCTCGGATTGGATTGAGCAAATATCGCAAAGCAGAAACTCAAAAGATTACAGGAAGAGAGTAAGCGATAAGGAAACCGTATCCATGTGGCAGAGTTTGTCATTCGGCGCAAATTCCAAATGCGATAATTGCATGGCCGTCTGCCCGGGAGGCAAAGAGACCTTAAAACATTACAACAACCTGAAAGATTTTGCCAATGCCGTTGTAAAACCGCTTCAGAAAAAAAATGAAACAGTGTATGTGGTTCCTAAATCAGACGCGGAAACACATGTAACTCAAAAATTTCCACACAAAACCGCAAAAAGGGTAGGAAACGGCATAAGACCGGATTCAGTAAATACGTTTCTGGTGACATTGCCGTTAGTATTTCAGAGACTAAAATCCGATGCTCTTAACGCAACGTTTCACTTTACTTTTACCGGCAACGAGGAACGCAAGGCCACAATAGCCATTAGAAACAAATCCATCACAGTGAAAGACGGGCATATAGGCAAGCCTGACCTTAGAGTAAATGCTGACAGCCACACATGGATTGGATTTATTGCAAAAGAGAGAAATATAGTATGGGCGTTGCTAACACGAAAAATACGTTTAAAAGGCCCCATCAGTTTGCTGTCCGCATTCGGCAAATGCTTTCCATCGTAAAGAAGGGGTTTATGACCATAAACGCAAAAGGGCCGCGCAAAACATCTCGTTTTGCGCGGCCCTTTTTGATGTGTCGTTTACAGGTAAATGAACACTTGGCAGCTTGGCTGCCTTAGTGAGAATTATGCCCGGGGGGCTAAATGAACACTGAGCAGCTTGGCTGCCTTAGTGAGAATTATGCCCGGGGGGCGAAACAGAAGTTTAACCAAGCAGCTGCAGCACATTTTGAGGCGCGATATTGGCTTGCGCCAACATAACCAGCGCTGTCTGCTGCAATATTTGCATTTTAGTCGCATTAAGCTGCTCTTTTGCAAGGTCGGCGTCCAGAATTCGGCTCTTGGCTCCTTCGGTGTTGGTAATGGCAGTCGCTAATGTTGACTCTTTTGTGGTCAACCTTGCTTGAATAGAGCCGATTGACCTGACTGAAGTGTTAACGACGTCGATAGCGCTGTCGAGTCTTGAAATAGCCGTGCTTGCCGCAGTGGCGGAGGCAACGTCAAGACTCGCATCAACAACAGTCAACGATTGCGCGTCATGATTATTCGATATGCCTATAGTCAGTATATCTCCCGCATTTGCGCCGACCTGGGTTGTCTTGCCTGTAAATGTGCCGTCAATCAGGTTAACGTCGTTAAATTTAGTGTCTTTATTAACGATAGAATCAATTTCTGCCGAAAGGTCGTCGAGTTGGCTTTCGATTGCCGACCTTTCCGATCCGCCAAGAGTGTCGCTGGCAGCCTGAGTGGCCTTCTCTTTCATTGTCTGCAAAATACTGATAATGCTCTGCAAACCTCCCTCGGCAATAGCCAAAGTGTTCTTTGCGTCGCCTATGTTTGAAAGAGCCTGCGACATACCCCTTACGGTTGTTTCAAGGTTTTTACCTATAGAAAAACCTGCGGCGTCATCTTCAGCGGTATTGATTCGCTTGCCGGTGGCCAGCCGCAGCTGATTTATACTAGCCTTGCCGCTTATTTCGTTTAGGGATTTTAGAGCCTCCAAAGCCGACACGTTCGTCCCAATTCTGGAAAAATCGCCTATACCCATAATTATTTCCTCTATTTATTCTGCTATTTTTAAAAATAAAAAAGACCCTTCAAAAAAAATCGTGCACTTAGCGCCCGCTTATTATCGGTATGAACTTAAAATAATTTAGTGAAAATAAAAAAAAATTTTTTAGTAAAAAATTTACGCTTAATATCTCAAGATATGGTATTGTTTGGCTATATTCTTAAAGTTATTGACATCATACGCGCCAGAAAGTAGAATTATTTATGAGGCGCTAAAACAACCATGCCGCCTTTTTTATATGCATAACTTGTTGATTTTGAAACAGTTATGTATTTTAAGAGCATCATGATTGAGAGCTCATTTATTTTTAGATAATTCTTAATTTTATAAGTTAAGAACGAGTTTTAAAATACCGGAGGAAACATAAATAATGAAAAATAGATCAATTATTATTGCTTTTTGCTTTGTATTAATTGCGGGATTATGCGTTACGGGATGCACAACCACCCAGAGAGGGGCCGGAGTCGGCGCCGGAGCAGGCGCCGGAATCGGGGCGGCGCTCGGCAGCGCAATAGGCGGCGGCAAAGGAGCCCTTATTGGAGCAGGCATAGGAGCTCTAACAGGCGGTATAGGAGGCTCGATGGTTGGCGATCACCAGGATAAACAGCGTGAAGAAGCTGAAAAAGTAGAGATGCAAAGGCAGATTGAAATGGAAAAACAGACTCGTTCAGGAGAGGGCAAGACGTTTATTGAAGGACATTATGAGTACAGCAAGAAAAAGAAATGGGTTGACACTTCAAAAAGAGAGCGGGTTTGGGTTGAAGAGTACGAAGATGAGAACAAAAAGGTTGAAGGACATTATGAAACCAGGAACATTCCATCAGGTTATTGGGAAGAGTACGAGGAGAAAACCTGGATTCCTGATCATTATGAGTGATTGGATTGCGGCAAAGGCAAACAATTAAATATAGTCAAACAAATCAGGTTTCTGAAAAATTAAGTCCGCGTTTTCCTCATATGCAATGAAATAAAACCCTAAAGGGTAAATTCCAATAAACTCCGCTTGTTGGAGTTAAGGCTAATATGCAACTATTCAGCGTGATTCCACATGACTATACACACCCCTAAATCCCCTCTTATTAGAGGGGACTTTGTGGAAATAAATCCGATTTAATATCCCCTCTAAAAAGAGGGGTGGCCGCTTGGCGGACGG
>JAIQZQ010000091.1 GCA_021777105.1 Candidatus Anammoxibacter sp. | reverse complement strand
GGTTATCGGTTATCGGTTATCGGTTATCGGTTATCGGTTATCGGTTATCGGTTATCGGTTATCGGTTATCGGTTATCGGTTATCGGTTATCGGTTATCGGTTATCGGTTATCGGTTATCGGTTATCGGTTCCCGATAACCTGCTTTTACCGATTACTGATCACCGATCACTGGCTTTTGGTTACCGATCACTGATTACCTATTACCCGCTTTTTTGCCTTTGCTTTTACCTATAACTGATTACCAATAACCTATTACTTGCTTTTGGGTTACCGATTACCGGCTTTTACTGATTAAAGTTTAGAGCAGAACATATGAGATTTACTCATCATTGAATTTAACATACGTCCTACGGAATCATAGCGTTCTAATAATAGTTCGACTTGTTCACTTGATAAATAATTACAATCAAGAGACGTTTCCAGCCAATGTTGTGTTTCCTGTTGCTCGCCATCAGCGTCCGTCAACTTGCTGATAAAATGCTTCTCATAACGGCGTTTAGCCCAGGCTTCGGCAATTTGAGCGCCTACAGAACGTGAAGAGCGCCTAATTTGATCTATAAGCGAAAACATTTCTCCTTTAGGAAAACTTTTGGTAAATCCAAATATCTCCAACGCCAATTGGCGGCTTAATTTATACACCTCTAAATCCCGAAAACTCTGCACATATTCCATTTTTAGCTACCTTTCATTTGGAGCAGGTAATCAGTTATCAGTAATCGGTTATCGGTTATCAGTAATCAGTAATCAGTAATCAGTAATCAGTAATCAGTAATCAGTAATCAGTAATCAGTGAACCAATTACCGGCTTTCGCCTTTGTTTTACCGAATACCTATCACCTATTACTCGCTTTTATTAACCGATTACTGATTACCTATCACCGGCTTTTGCCTTTGCTTTTACCGATTACTGATCACCTATTACCTATTACCTGCTTTTGGTTACCGATCACCTATCACCAGCTTTTGGTCACACACACGGATTATCATAAATAATTGTTATGTCGTGTTTTTCGGCAGAGGTGTAGTAGAGCCATGTATTTGGATCATTTAAAGGTTTTGGGTCGTAAGACAATGTTAATGATGTTATGTAATCAACATAACTACGGTTTTGAATGAAATCCGCTATGCATGGTTTAAGGAAATATGAGCTTTTGTTCTCGGCTCTTTCAGGGTCAAAATACCATGGAGACAGGTTGTTAACAATGTCATCGTTTAATCTTTCAGCCGAGGCTCCGGCGCCTGTGCCTTGGCGAAATCCAACGGAGACGGTAACCGTTATCCTGCAATATACGGGATTAACAACATGCAGTTTTACAAACGGAGGCATCCTTTCAATTAAATATGATTCTATATCGGTGAGCATTTGATTGTTGGCCATGGGTGTAAGCGGATCAACACTTTCAGCGGCGTCCTGAGCGCGCACGACAACTACTACTACATTGCCCGCCTCATTGCAATTGGAAACCGTTCTTGCGGGCAGGCATTTCACCATGTGTATTTGAGGATACCGTTGCAAGACCAGGCGCTCATAATCATTGGGCATTATGGCCCTGTCTTTATGGCTTAACCGCTCGCCCACGCGTATCAACATATCGTTGCGCGTCTCTTCAGGTTTGCCGTTAAATGAGTTGTATGGCTGCTCAACTTTTGAAACGCCTTTTACCGTATCCGGAACAGCCTTGATTGTAGACTCGGGCAACGGGGCCTTAAGACGCTCTCCCGTCTCGTCGTTATTTACCCATGATGCGATGCCGGCGTTGATCCATATGTTGACTATTTTAGGAAAGGCCTTAATGTTCTCATTTGACGAAGCTTTTAACCACCAGTACTCAGGCTCCATAATAGTAGAGCCGCTGTTTTCCCACTCCGGCAGGTTAAAGGTGATGATGCCGTTGTTTTGCAACCCATTGGTTTGGTCGCTCAGGATGTTTGCGTCTTCAACTTTCTTCCATTCATTGCCGGATAGATAATACCAGGAAACCGCCCCGGGCTCTTCGTTTGCCGTGTTCACGCTGTTGTCCAAGAACATGAAAAGCAGGCTCAATATGCGCGGTGGCTCTACATTATCAAAACCCAGCATGAGGCAACCTTCAGACGCAAATTGCGGCAGCAGATACGCAAAACCGATTGGGGCATTGCCCTGATTAACTATTTCAGGATTATCCGGATCGCCTGCGCCGGGTTTTGGTTTATCAACAGCGGCATCCTGTTTAATAATTGCCTGTTCACGTTTTTTAAGGCAACAGATCTCTTTTTTAACGGCAAGATCATCTTCCGGTTTTGGTTTTTCCGTGTGGCCGGGGTCGGGGTCTTCGGTTGTTGTCACGACAATATCGGTCTCATCAATAGTGATTACTGTTTTCGGTTTATCGTTGCAACTGCAAGGGCTTTTTCCCGGCGCATTTTGCCCGGCATTGGTTGTATGTTCCGTTTTGTCACAAAAAGGGCATTCGCTTTTATGTGGCTCATACCATATATACGGTATTTCAGGTCCGACGGGTTCAGTATTTGAATTGGTTTCCTCATTCAGGTCTTTAATTAACTGTTTTAGCTTTTGGCAATTACTGCATATGTATTTATTTGGACCGCCGCAGGCAAAAGTTCTAGATTTTGGCTTATCGCTTTTTGAAGCCTTTACAGCCGCATCCAGATCGGCGATAGACTGTTTAAGTTTTATACAATAAAAACAAACGTTTTTATTTGAGCATCCGCGGGAAGGTGTTTGAGGTTTGGGGTTCGCGCTTTTTGAAGCGTTTACAGCCGCCTCAAGTTCAGCGATAGACTGTTTTAACTTTTTACAATAAAAACACACGTTATTATTTGAAACTGTGCTGCCTGCGCATGTTTTCATAAAGTCAGGAGCGTTGTCATCGCATTTTGACGCGGCAATGGCTTTTACCTGATTATTAACTTCAGGTTTTGGTTTTTCACTATCGCTGTTCGCGCTTTGATCGTGAGAGTTATCCGGCGCAGGCGGGGTAGAGCCGCCGGCTTTGGGCTCGGCTTGCGCGGCTTTTGGCTCAGTGGGGCCGGCCGCGTTTGCCGGCGCGGGCGGGGTTGGCTTGTTGATATCGCCAGTTGCGCTTTGAACGGAAGCGCCGCCGGATACAGGCTGGGTGGCTCCGGCGGCTTTGGGCGCGGCTTCCGCAACTTTTGGAGCTTCAGGAGCAGGCGCGGGCTGGGTAGACTTGTTGATATCGCTCGTTACATTTTGAACGGGAGTCCCGCCGGAGGCGGGCGGGGTAGGCGCGGCGGTTTTGGGCGCGGCTTCCGCAGCTTTTGGAGCTTCAGGAGCAGGCGCGTTTGCCGGCGCGGGCTGGGTTGATTTGTTGATATCGCTGTTTGAACTTTGACCGGAAGCGGCGACGGGCGGGTTAACGCCGCCGGCTTTGGGCTCGGCTTCCGCGTCTTTTACCTCGGCATTATTGGAATCATCTCCAGGGGCGGGAGGTTCGTTATTTTTACAACAGTCGCAGGGATCGTCGTTGTCTTCAGGTTTCTCTTCAACCGAATTTATTTGTTGCCAACCTTCAAATGGATTGAGGTGAAAAAAAAGAATGCCGGTTGACTCGGTTTTATTAAATATTAATTCATCCGATGCGGTATAGCTAACGCTAAGGGTTTTTATCACCGGGCTGTATGGAGGATTAGGGTTGTTCATTGTCTCTCCCTTTTCCACCATATCCTTTATTTTCGATTTGGAGAGGACTGAGTCGCCGGTTGCGGGCATAAGTTTCTCTATATTGGCAAGCGCGGCATACTGGGTATTTGCCTCAAACAATCCAAAGCCAAATCCGTAAGGCGGGTCGGTAAGCTCTACTTTTATGCCGCTTTTCTTTGAGCCGTAATATGTCTCTTCATTTTTTGCAAGCTTAGCAATATTGTTTAATTTAAACTCGGACGACCCGGCCAATGCGGTGGACGGGACGTCAACAACTTTACTGCCTTTATATTGGCCGGCCTTGGCATCTTCATCGGAAAAGAGGTTATATCCATTGCCGGCCCCGTTAAGTTGCCATTCATCAGGGTCAACCACGGAAAACTTGCATTTAAAAACTTCGTTGAAAAAAAGCCGTTTTCTTAGATTGCCGTCTATCCCCAGCACATAATCCTTGTAATACCCGTAAAACCCGTCTTCATTTGGAGGCAGTCCCTTCCAGTCGATTTTTATATTAAGGCCCGTTACCGGTTTTTCAAACAGTTCCCGGCCCTCTATCTGAAAATACGAGCCTTTTGTTGGTTCAGCTCCAAAAGGATTAAACGGTTTATCCGGTGGAAGCTCTTCGCTATTGTTTCGAAGGTTAAAATTGTTAAAACCGTCAACGCTTACATCTATAGCTATCCGGGACAATTCAAAATCATTTAAAATCGACAGAGGATACGCCTGGATGCTGATGCATTTCTCTCTCTTTTTAAATGTCAGCGGTTCGTTGTTCAGATAAAACTTTACCGTTGGCAGTTCCGGAACGGGGTTGCATGAATAACCATCATCCTTTTTCTTAACGTCTTCACCAGGATCAAAATTTTCAATTGCAGGTTCGCCGTCCGACAAGGAGAAATCAATCTGAAAACCTTTTCTTATTTTTTTAACCGTGCCGTTCTTAACCACATCTTCAAGCAGGGCAACTGTATATGGCGTCTTAAGCTCAATCCATTTAAAGGCGGAGCTGAACCACACGGTAAAGGCGGAAAGGAGGCACTCTTTGTAAATATCAGAGCCGGACATGCCGGTTTGACCTGCAAGTATGGATAGGCTGCGGTCAAGTTTGGCGGTATAACTCTTGGTGTGATACAGCCTGAATGACACGGTTCTTTCACCGCTGGTCATTTCAAGGCATTTAGAAGCAACGGCAAACCCTAATATCGCGGGGTTGTTTGTGTAATCTTTTAAAGACGCGACAACGTCGTCGCCTAAAGCCGGGACCTCATACCGCTTGTTGCCACCTTTAGGCGATAGTATATGTTCGCCGACAAATAATTGGGCGAGTTGTTCATCCTTTTTATCATTGGGGTTAGCCGGTTGCGCCGGAATAAAAACATTAACAATTTCAAATAATGGAGCCTGCTTCCTGTAAATTAAGCGGTGTTTTACAATTGAGGCGCTGTTTACAAAAAGGTCTTTTTCCATAGAGAACCGGACCTCATTGCCGTTCTTATCATCGCCTGCTGAAAATAGAGCTCCTTTTTCAATAGCTACAGGCCGGTATGGCCAAGTAGGGTCGGCTTCACAACACAAATACACATTGTCGGAAATTGGGCCTTGCGGCGCTTCGCGCAGAATATCGTCATAATAAAAATCTCTGTATTTGCCTATATAGGAATTAATTGAACTCTGCGCGTAACTGAATAATTTCAAAAACGCAATGTACAGGGCAACATCGGGTTGATGGTCGTCTTTATCAAGGGACTTGTAATACAAGGTTTGTAAAGAGTCTTTAAGATGGTTGATCTCATTAAAAAAGGTGTAAAATATCGAATTAAGGCGGGAGACGGCGTTATTAATCTTTTCATTTACATTGCGTCCTGAATAAATGGAGCCTTCGGGCGGCGAGTCAAGACTGCCCCATGCAGGCGTGAAATTGTCATAGTTCAGCCCTATAGCGATATTCAGGGAACCGGACATGCCCGCGCCTTGATCATAAGAGCGCAGTTTCCTTAGGCAATCAGCCGGCCCGTTATGCACGCACTCAACAATCTGGCTCTGTATGCGCACATCAAACCCAAATGAATCGATCTGATTTACGACTTTAAGCCATAAATCAATTTTGCGGGCCATGTACAATATCTTGGCAAACAATTCCCTTAGCAAATTGAATTTGCCGTCAGTATCATTGCCTTGCCGGGCCAGATATTCAGAGCCACGGTATTTAATCTCAAGATCCGACAAATCGCAATTTATAATAGAGGCAAGAATGATGGACTCATCCGTGAGAAAAAAAGGCGCCCAGTCGCCTTCGGCCTTGTTATTTAAATTATAAAAATTTATAAGACCGCCAAACTCCACCGCAAACTCAAGCAAATCCTCGAATGACCGTTCATCTATTTTGATGTAACCCTCGCGCATTGCCTTTAGAAGTCTATCCCGCCGGCAGTAACCGTCATTGGTTATTGTTATCTTGTCTAAATTTTCAGATGTTTCATTATACATGGCAATAAAGCCTTTGTAACATTTTATAGATTCAACCCGTATCTATTCAGCGTGATTCTTATCACCCTCCCCTAACCCCTCCCATCAAGGGAGGGGGAATTAAAGGAAAATATTTATTACATTACATCACCCACAAGAGAAAATTTACGGTATATATTTATCACAATACAGCGCCCGCCGGATGAAACTTTCTAAGCCTACGATTACTTGAAAAGCCTAATTCCCCTCCCCTTAGTGGGAGGGGTTAGTGGAGGGGGGTATTTCCGGCTTGTCCATGTTAGCCCATCACGGCATGAATGACACGTTTGAGCCTTCAATAATATAAAATGGAAACACCATATTTGACCTGCAGTTGGTTTGCTTTATCATGAACACCAGAGACACGAGAAGTTTACCCTCTAAGACGTCGTCGGGAGTGACATCAAGCTCTTCAAGTTTTATTCTTGGTTCATAATAAAGAACCGCTGTTGTAATCATACGCTTTATCCGGCCGATAATGGAGCTGTCAATATTCTCAAAAACCATTGGAACAAGACACGCGCCATATTCCGGCAGCATAATTCGTTCGCCAAGGATTGTTGAAAATAAAATCTTTAAACTCTCTTTAATATCTTTTTCACCCGATACCATAACGGTTGAATAATTCCTACGGCTAAATGATGGGGGAAATGCCCATCCCGTGCCGAGAAACAGTTTGTCAAATTTGTTATCCATGTTTTTTTCACCCTCCTATCAAAACCGTGGGCATGCCCAGAACAATAACCCCTCCATGAGCTGTGTTATCGCCCATTCTTGCCGCCGGCAAATTATTGATAAGGACGGTGGCCGACCCTTTTACTATTGTGTCCGGAGGCCCGACACACACGGCCATATTTGTCGCTGTCGCGGCCGGCAAACCGCCGATAAGCACGGTGGGCGCGCCCGGCGGCAATATGGGGCCGCCGACATGTGGTATAATCACGGTTACCATTGGGCATGTATGCATATCAGTTATTCTTGCTGCAGGAGGCATGGTTTTTCTCCTTTCTTATAGAAATTTATCAATATTTTAAAATTATAAAATCAAAAGCAATTTAAGCCACAAAGACTCAAAGACACTAAGAAAAGCAAAAAAGCGGCACAATATTTTTTTCTCACTCCCAAACCTGATTTTGACAGAAACAATTCAAGCAGGAAATTAATTACTAACTAGGACAAAGCATAGATACCATTATTTTTACGCGATTCTTGTCACCCTCCCCTAACCCCTCCCATCAATGGAGGGGGAGTTAAAGGAAAATATTTAAATTAAATATAGTAGCTTTATTATTGGCTTCGGTAATATCTACAATCTTAGATTTTTACCTAAACTTTAGATCACTTTTAACTTTAGTTCATTTTAGTCACTTTTACGATTTATTCATATTAGTAGATATCAATTTATCTTCACCAGGGCGCCTTTGACCGTTGTCATTGTGCTGCCTTCCAGCGCTGCGGTTAATCCTTTTGCCGCAAACTCCATCTTCGCGGTCGCCTTTACATTCAGGCCCGAGACGGCGGCGTCCATTTTAGCGTCGGCCTTTATATTTTGCCCAGAGATAGAGACATCCGTCTTCGCTTCTTCCGTTAGCGATGTTCCCGCATTAACGGTTATATCCTGTTTTGCGGTTATCTTTATACTTGACGCGCTGTCAATGGCAATGCCTGAATCCGACATTACAATAGTGTTCTTATTGCAGTCGGCCAGCGATATCTTTTTCGCTTTATCGTCAAGCGTGACAATGTTGCCGGCGGGCGTGCTGATCGTTATAATTTTATCCTTATCATCAAACAGCACCTTAAGCTCGCCTTTTGTGTATAGCGCCTTTTTTGTGTTATCCTCATCCGGAGCAAACGGAGTGTCAATCTTCTTGCTATACAGGCTGCCGAGAATTATGGGATCGTTAGGGTCGTCGTTCATATACCCGATAACAACTTCGTCATTCTTTTCCGGCATAAAAAAGCTGCCGCCTTTAGGCGTTGTGTAAAAAGTCGCCAGGCGAGCCCACATCTGTTTATTTTCGCTCTTTAATAAAGGCAGCTCAACAAACACCCTGAACTCGCCGTTTGGATCTGTCGCGACTTTTTGCACAATGCCGGTTTGCAGCCCTCTTATTGCCGGCAACAGCCCTGAGGCGTTTGGGGCCTCAATATCGCTCATTTGCTCGGAAAACCATTTAAAAGATAGGCCGAAGCCGGCCTCGGTTACCCAGTTTCCATCGGCGATGGTATGTCTTACCGAGCTGACAAACGCATTGCCGTTAAAACGCGCGCCAACCCCGGCCAGAGTTATGACTACGCCCGACTTTACATCAGCCATGCCCTGAAAGGAGACCATGCCTGTAATCTTTGAAAGCATTGAGCGTTGAATCTCGGCCGTTGCCCAGCTTTTAAGGGAATCGGCGTTAAAACTTGCGCCGGTCTGCATTGGGAGATCGGTAATATTGAAAACTTTAGCAAGCGTCGCTGATGTATAATTGCCCTGCTCGGTCACACTTACCGAGGCCGGCCCTGATTCAAAAAGCTTCTGTGTCGAATAATCCCACGCCGCGCCTTTAATTGAGGCGGAGCTAACCTGCGATTCCGAATGCATATCCGCGTGAAGATTATAAATAGTGTCGCCATATGTCACTTCAACAACAGGTTTCTGTGATGTGTCCGGTTTTTTCACAGTTACCTTGCCGGCGTCTAAAGTGACTATCAGCCCGTTAATCTCAGCCCTCATCAACATAAGGTCCCAGTCGGTGGCGTAATATTGAACTATTGTTTCATACTGGACGGTTGTTGCTTCAACATCCTTGCTCAATCCGCTATTGCCGATCAATTTGCCGATAAGGTCGCTATCCTTGCTTTTATTATAAATATTGTTTTTACGGCCAAGGGTCATCTTCACCGCCTTGTCCTTTGCGGTGACAACCAACATGGAACCCTCGTCTCCCGTGATCTGAATCCCCTGTTTTACAATAACGCCTTTAAAAATCGTTTTCTCTTTTGAATTATAACCAGCGGTTATTTCCACTTCCTTGCCGGGCAGAAAAGTGGCTGTTTCGCTTATTTCAAATTTCTCCTCGGCAGGCGTGCCGTCATAAATATATATTCCGGCATAGGATATTGTATTTACCTCGCTATATGTTTCAACAGAGTGAACAAGGTATGTGTCTTTAATCGCGGCCCCTTCAACCTTGATCGTAAATGTGACTAAAGACACATCGTTTGATATAGGCGTTGGCGTCGGCAAATATATGCTCCTTTTAATGGTTTAAGAATCAGATTTACTGTAAATTCACGACCTCTGCTAGGCTGTTTTTACCGGAGGGAAGATAAGTGTGCGGCCTGGTTCAATGAGCCTGAAATCCACGAGATTGTTGACCCTTGCAATTTCAGTATATAAGGAGCTATCCTTATATATCCTGTAGCAAAGAACCGGCAGGGTTTCGCCATGTTTGACGGTGACCATGTGAGTCACATCCGGCGATTGATTGTCCTCCTCGGCCGCGAGTTTCTGCTCGCTTTGAAACTCCACAAACGTTACGTTTGCTTTTGCGCGCAAAGGGGAGCCGTCCGGCTTAAAAAGAGTATAATTAAAGTCAAGGGATTGTAATCTGCATTGGAATGTGAAATCGCCCCATGACAACTCCAAATAATATGGGCTGTGTATGTCCCCCTGGTATTCGTATATAATGCCTGTAAATTTTTTAATCTGCTCATCGACGCTGCCGGTAAGCACGCCTGGATCCGCGCCCATCGCTGGAGCCGGAATGGCGCCGGTAGCGTCAAAAACCAGCTCAAATGAAATCACTTCCGCCGGCACTTTTGAAAACTTTGGAGACCCTCCGGATTTACCGACTGCTTCGTCTTTGTTATATTGTATTGAGCATTTCCGCGAATATTTCTCAGGATTAATCGCTACCTTGCATGAATCCACGCCTTCACCGCTAAATTTTTCATCCTTGTATGCGGTAATTTTAAGTTTCTCTAATTTGCCTGCGGTTCCGGTTCCAGTCATTTATCTTTCCTGTCTTTGCTTAAGTATAGCCACAGTCTCCTTTACACACTCGCTGACAATGTTTCTTTTTAATATAACCTGCAACTCTTTACTCAACGTCCGGCCGTTATCGGAGCCGGCGCCGGATTCCCGGCCGCTAACGCTAAAATTTATGTCGAGATTGCCAATTTCTATTCCGGATTTATCCATTTTAGAACCTTTATTAGTTATTGGTTACTGGGAGCTTATAAATCAAATCCTGACAAATCATGACAAGATATTAAAAAATTTCACCAAATCGCAAAGCAAAAACGTTTAGAAGAAGTCTACAAGACTGGTCCAGCTTTTAATGACTAATGACTAATTGCTAATAGCTAATTTCCGGGTTATCCTGGTTAGGCATTAATCATCTGCTCTCTGTTAACTGCCTTCCGTCATCGACATATATCATCAGTCTAAACCGGCTGAAGATAAGTATTGTATCGTTTAAAATAATTGTATGACATCTCGATAGTTTCAGTTAAGATTTTGTTATCCTGCGAACTCATACTTGACACCTCCCATTTCACCGGATATGCGTTGTAAAATATCCAAAAAAGGGTAGGCGCCCCGCTTTGGTTAAGCAGATCAACCTTTACAGTTTTAGTCGTTATAGGCTCAATAAACCTTGTGTTCAACGTGTCGCTACACCAGTTAGCAAGAGGCGAATAGCATGTCACCGCGCCCCTTTTTAGAGAAAGATTAGGATACTTCCCTCGCGTCGGAAGTTTATGTTTAAACCGGTTCTCGCCTCCCTCGGCAACGTCCTCGGTCTCAAATTCTGCTGTAATGCCGGAGACTTCCTGAAATTTACCGTCAACATCAACCTTAAAAGCGGTATTTGCCACTGCCATCGCAATGCCGGCGGCAGTTGAGCTGAATATTGAGACGTTAAAATAAAAAGCCGGAGGCGGATAATAAGCCCCTAATACTTTAAGCGCAGAGTTAACGGCGCCTTGCGGATCGACCATTTATCAATTACTTCCTTTCTACAAACTCGTTCATATAAAAAGCCCCTGCTTCGTGTTCAAGCGCAAAACATAGCGAGCTATTACACGCGAAGCAGGGGCTTCCCGAATTGCCGGTTGCCGGGCAGGGCTTGGCAACCAGATCTACTTTAGTCAAATCTCACTTCACGCTTTTATCCAACATCCAGTGAGAGCCGGCGCCCAAACCGAAGGGTTAAGCCGCTGCAATAGCTATAGTTTCATAAGCAATCTCAATGGACTCAACAGCAACTTCATTTCCGTCGGACTTTAAATCGGTGCCGGTTATCTTTGTAGGCCATGCGTTGTTAAGCGTCCATGTCATCTTAGGCGCGCCGGTTTGATCCAGAAGGCTTACGATAACGGTAATACGGGCAATAGTGTTAAGTTTAATTTTATCGTACCAGTCCCAAAACTTGTTATCGTTTACAAAAATGCCTTTTTTCATTGTCACATTGCCGACTTTCGCCAATCCGGGCATTTTAATTGGAGAAAACGTTTTGCTGTTTCCATGCCGGTACTCAATAATCTGTGTTTCGGTTTCCAACCCGGTAACCTCTTGAAAATTTACCGCGGTATCACTGCCCCATTTAACGGAAAAATAAAATTTTGGCAAAGGCCATATGTTATCCTGCACGGATCCATCACCCATAATTACACTCCTTAATAAATGTTAATAAAATATCAAATTCAGTAATTGGTCATTTGTTATTAGTCATTGGTCATCAGTTGTGCGCTTTGAGCATTTCAGCAGTCATTCTTTTGAAGGGCGGCTAAAGCCTCCCCTACCCTCACAGTTTTGCGCTTTGCTCTTTGCGCTCCGCGCTTTTACCCACTCATCTGCTGCTTGAACGTAAGTTCAATAAATTCAACCGGATGCACCATCTGCAACACAACCTGAACTATCATGTAACCGTCAAGTATGTCGTTTGGCGTCATTGTGCTGCCCAGGCCCACCTGCACTTCAAAAGCATCATTGGCTTTGTCGCCCATTAAACCGCCCTGTTCCCATAATCCGGCAAGCCACCCTTCAATCATGCTTTGAACGGCGGTCCATGTAGAGGCGTCATTGGCCTCAAACAGGAATTCGCGCAACGCCAGCTTAATGGACTGTTCGATATATATCAATGTTCTTCGTATATTTACATACCGCCAATCCTTGCTGTTGCCGTCCAAAGTGCGCGATCCCCAAATAATAATGCCGTTCTCGGCAAATGCCCTGATAGCGTTAACAGCTTTTCCATCAAGAGGAATATTCATATCTTCCTGCTCTTCATTGGTTATTGTGACATCAGGAGAGATGACGGCGTTTACATTCACATTTGCCGGAGCTTTCCAAACACCCCTTGTTGAGTCAACGCTTGATATAACCCCGGCAATTGACCCGCTTGGAGGCAGCAAGTTCATTTTGTTCATTAAAAGAGTTAAAATGTTTTTCAGCAACGGCGCCACCATAACAATATCCTGCTCCGCAACCGCGACATCCGCAGGCTCGCTAACAGTGGTAATCTGCCCTATAACGCCTTTTACCTTGGTTAATTTATCACCGGTGTATTTGTCAGCGACGCTATCCTCCAGGGCTGTTTGCAATGTCGGCAAATCTGATTTTCCAATTATAGTATAGGTTATTTCGTCATTTCCAATTACGCTGGTATTCAACCAAGGATAATAGGCAATGCCATAGCTTAGCCTGCTTGGAGGATCATTGTCCGGATTAAGGAATTTTCTAAATTTATCCATCGTATCATCAATACTCAATTCGAGGGTGTCTTTTGGAACGTCAAGGATCGCTACCCTGTCCTGCAGTTCCTTTGCCTGTATAAGCATATTATTTGCGATTTCTTTAAAATCAGCGTCAGCTAAAAGAACGGCATCAGGCATAACAAGCATTGTGGGGCCTTTTTCTTTATGAATAATATCCAGACCTGTTTGCAGTGTAGCCTTTGTGAGCGCATCCGCATATTTGCCGACAGAGACGACATAACAGTCGCCTCCCCCGTTTTCATAAAAGAAACGCATACTATTGTAGAGATAAAAATTTGTCACAGTCGGGTCCATTGCAAGCGTATAGTAGTCGGTAGCGTTTGTCGCCGGTTTTGTCGGGTCCGTCTCTGTATTGTGCGTCACCAAAAAATCATAGTCGGCCGGATTTTTTAAGTCTTTCGCCTCCTTTTTGGCTAATTTGTATTTAACATCAGGCGCGCCGCCAAAATATTTTGTGAACTCTACCATTGACCCTATTTTAACCGGCACGTTTAATGCGGACTTCCCGTCTACGTCTGCCCTTTTTGTATAACCTATAAACGCCGGAACCGCCGTGGGCACGCCCACCATTGACTTGGGAAACGCTTGAAGCTCAGTCACATAGACGCCTGGCGTCTTTCTGTTTTTAAAACCAACTCCCATATCATCGCCTTTCTGTAAATAGTTAAATATTATTAAAACCAGGATTGAAGATTTTAAATACCCCCTCCCCTAACCCCTCCCACAAAGGAGAGGGGAATTTGGATCTTTAAATTCGTTTTAGAATAAATCACAAAGTTAAAAAATTCACCCAATTGCCGAAATATTGAAAATAAATATATACTTTCAATTCCCCCTCCCTTGATGGGAGGGGGTAGGGGCGGGTGAAAAGATTCACTCAATTTAGCCAAAACATTCAACAGGAGACTATTCAGACATTTTTTGTTTGATAGTCAGCTCAATAAATTCAACCGGATGCACCATTTGCAACATTATTTGCACGATCATGTATCCGTCTAGTATGTCATTGGCGGTCATTGTGCTGCCAAGCCCTACAGTCACGCTAAAAGCATCGGAAGCCTTGTCGCCCATCAATCCGCCCCTTTCCCAAAGGCTGTTAAGCCAGCTTTCAGCCATGCTTTTAACCGCCGTCCAGGTTGAAGAGTCGTTTGCCTCAAACACAAACTGATTCATAGACTGTTTGAGTGTTTGCTCTATATAGACAAGGGTCCTTCGTATATTAACATATCGCCAATCCCTGCTGTTGCCGTCAAGTGTGCGCGAGCCCCATATAACGTTATCCCTGTCTGTAAACGACCGTATAGCGTTAACGGCTTTGCCGTTTATAGGCACATTCATATTTTCCTGCATTTTATCCGTTATTCTGACAGTCGGCGAAATTACAGTGGCAATGCTTACATTAGCCGGCGCCTGCCAAACACCGCTGTTTGCGTCGACCATTGAATAAACTCCGGCTATTCCTCCGCACGTGGGCAAAACATTCAACTTTTTCGCCATTGCAGTTTCAACAATCGAGTAAACCGGACACATCGCATTCAGGGCCTGATCATAACTGCTTATTTCATTAGGCGTTTGGCCGCTGTCTTTGATGTTATTGATCATATCTTCCTGTTCTTTCGGTATTGCGGTCTCGCCCGGTTCTAAATTGGCTTTAGCTTCGTCCGTAACGAGAGTCTTTAGTTGAGCCTGAGAGCTCGCGTCAATGTATGTATAGTTAATATCGTCTTTTGATATTACATTGGCGTTTAACCATGGATAGTAAGCGATACCGTAGCTTAATTTGCTCGGAACGTCGTTATCAATGCCCACGCCGGTTCTAAACGCGTCAATTGCGTCAGTCATCTTGGCCTGGTCATCGCCGTCTAAAACATCTAAAATAGCCACGCGGTCTTGCAGCTTTTTGGCCTGGTCAAGCATCTGAGTCATCAATTTAACGTAATCGGTATTTCCGCCGCTAACAAGAACAGCGTCCGGCACGACAAGCATGGTAGGGCCTTTCTCTTTTGCAATAATGTCAAGGCCTTTCTTTAGGTATTTTTCTTCGACTTTTCCGGATCCAATGCCTTCGGTTGCGGGCGCCGGGGCAGGGTCTGAAGCTGCTGGAGGCGCGGCAGCGGGATCCGTGGTTGCGGGATCCGCAGTTGCGGGATCTGTTGTTGCTGGAGGTGTGGCTGCGGGATCCGTGGCTGCGGGAGCGCCGCTCGCGCTATCGGCGCTATCGTATTTACCAACCGACACAATGTAGCAATCACCACCGCCATTGTCATAAAATAACTGGAGGCTTCGATGTAAATAAAAGCAAGCCTTTGTTTTTGTTAAGGTGTAATTGTCATACGCGCCGGCCGCGTCTTTTTTAGCCACTCTAAAATCATAATCAGCGTCTGTTCCTTTTTCGATTTTGAATGTTTGCGTATGAGCGCCGCCATAAAGTCTTTCGAATTCAACCATTGAATCTATTTTAACCGGCTTGTTAAAGATTGGTTTGCCGTTCTCTTCAGCCTTTTCCGTGTATCCTATAAATGCGGGAACCGCCGTGGGCACGCCCACAATTGATTTGGGAAACGCCTGAAGTTCAGTAACATACACACCCGGCGTCTTTCTGTTTTTAAAGCCAATCGCCATTTTATTTCCCTTTCAAAATTATAAAAATTTAATTAAATATTAATCTTAAATTGAGCTATTCTTATCACCTTCCCCTAACCCCTCCCACCAAGGGAGGGGGAATAAGCGGGATATTTACTACTACACATATACATAGATATTTGAACACATATTTTCCGGATCTTTTTTGCCTGATTTACCGTCTCTATAATTTATCTGGTTTATAGACGCGACCGGCAAACGTTTTACGATTACTGATTTAGACGCTCCGTCGGCGGATTCAGCGCCGCCTTTTCTTGACGCTTCCAAACTAAGCTCATATGGAGAAACCTCTTTTAATTCAAGCTTTTCTTTAGATTTAAACAGATGGGCTGTTGTATTTTTGCCTTCAAAAGGTTGGCGGCCCGCATAATCAAAAGATTCTCCGTTTTGTTTGTCAAGCCTGTTCTTGCCATAAATAGACGGGTTGTAAAGTTTAACATGGTTTTCCGGCTCAACGATGTAATAGTCCCAATATAACGCCCTTGATTTGAAATTTATTTGAAACTCTTGTGATCTAACAACAAAGCAGTCTTCGTCTTTATTCTTTTCAACTATAGGGTAAACATCCGCTTTTATGTTGTTTTCATCAGAACAGTCCAAAATGATGTCTAAAAATAAAAAAGGCGTTCCGGACATTCCCGCATAAATTCCTGTTTCCTTTTTATAATCATTAATTTCAACATCTCCTTTAAATGTTCTTAAAGCGTATTTCCCCTCCCTTTCATCTTTCATATCCAGATAAAGAACCTTTGGGTATGTAACCTTAGAGTTAATGCTCTCACCGTCATTAGAGCTGCTGTTATCTGCCTTGCCCAATTGTTCCTTGTTTTTTTGATTTGTTGAATCTTGCCAGGCGGCTGTATTGCCGACTATATCAATCAACTTTGCGGTATAAATATTTTCCGTATCTTCTACCCCCACTGGAATTTCCGATGGATACACCGTTAACCTTTCACTCTTCAACAAAATGCTCGGTGTTATAAAAGTGACCGCGCCTTCATTGCTGATATTCGTATTTACAGTTGAAAGTTCGTCACTCAGGCTATTGCTTAGATATAAACATTCGTTTATAGGATTTAAGTCAATCGGCAAATCGGTAAAATTTATAAATAACGGATTTTTCAGATAGAATTTAAAAGAGAGCCTGGGGCAATGTTTTTCCTCCCACATCAAATTTACATAGTCTATAAACTTCTGCTCAAAATCACCCTGATATGAAAGTTTTATCCCTCCTCTAAAGGGTATAAGCAACATATCCATCCGCTTTATCAAATTGGCCGTATGCGGAGTCGGCTTAATCACAAAATCATCGCAAATTAAATCGTTATAATAATTGTGGGTTATAACAACTTTTAATAACTCTCTATAACCGGACGATGAAGGTGTAAAAGTTATCGATCTAGACCCCATTAGCGGCACCCGTCAAAACCGGCATATGAGCCATATTTCTTCCGCCTTTCATAACAGGCGTCTTATATTTAACAGGAGATTCCTGATAAGGAAACATCCTTACCTTGTAATGAACCGACGGCAGGTATTTGGCGCCGATCATGCCGAACAGATGACTCAAAAGCTGGTAATCCAGATTTTCCATCGTAAATGTGAGTTGGCTTAGAGCTGTGTTCAGCCCCGGTAGATTCTCTTTATTAAAATATCTGTGCTGCTGAAAAAACCTGATAGTGTACGAGATAAATTTCAGGGCTTCAAGGTACTTGACCCTGTTTCCTTCAAAATTCGCGGTAATTAACAAGTACAGGTCTATATAAAGAGGAGGACTTACAATAGACGCGACATCATCTCTTCGCGGATTACTGCTCCTTTGATAAGTGCTGATAGCGTTCTCATTTTTTATGTTAACCACGGATATGACAACTTTGTCTTTGCTTTCGGAAAGCGGCGCCCCGTCATGGCCTACAATAGATGAGAGAACCGCCATGTTCGGCTCTACGTCATCAATAAACGCATAAAATTCATTTAATTTTTCCTCTATTAATTTCAAGGTAGTTTCAATCATAATAAGCTAGCGCCTTCGAGTGGAGGACTCCATCAAACATCTCCGAAATATCTCTCCATTTCATTTAACAGAAACGGGAACATGCCATTAACATCAACCCGGCAATATAATTTCATAGCGCGGTTGGTTGAGTTGCCCTGAAACGAAAAAATAACATCATATGATTTGCCGTTACCCTGAATGGATGACGGCTTTGCCTGCACGTCATTAAGCGAAAAGCCGGCCGGATCCTTTGCCCCGGCGCCAAACCCTCCTTTTAACATTCGCCATATAGCGGAATATATGTCAGGGCAACGAACAATCGCAAAATTAACGGCTCGTTTAGAATCGGTTTGCCCCGAGCTTTGCGCCAGTTTCATCATTGGCGTAAAAAGCAGTTTGGTTGCTTCATTGCCGGAAGGAGGCGCAAGTTTTAAATTAATGAGCGTATTCCGGACGCTTTTTATCAATTCCTTGGAATTTATAGTAAACGTTTGCATACAAGCAACAATCGGCAGCGATAAATCGCCTTCGGGCAACTCCCCTGTTACAGTGAGCTGAATGCCTATAACCGCCCGGCCTGATAACTCGTCGGGGGGAAGCGCAAGTGAATCAATAAAGTCTTCCAGTGTTTCGTCCGTATCAGGGAGAAGGATATAAATACTTTGCCCTTTGGCCTTGAATACCCAGATCATTTGCCGGGCAATATGGATATTCTCAAAAGAGCCGGATTCACTTTTGGCGCTGAAGACCTTAAATAGCTCCTCTCTTGTAATCCCTTTGCCCAGATCAGCCTCATCCATACACTGAAAAAACTCTTTTTCAACGCTAAGAGACGGGAAAACCGCCTCTATAGAGCCTACAGTGTAAATATAATTACCGGTTTGGCCGTTAACTGCATAACTGACGCCACGCGCGCGAACCGTCATAGCCGGCGCTAGACCCATTACCGTGAACTTTTCAGGCGCGCTACTTTTTGGATAGTCATTAACAGCCGGAGAAAGGCTATGATGTGCGGCAGGTATCGGCAATGACATTATTCCCCTCTCTTTAATTGAAAATTGTCTGGATAAGCACCTGCGAAAATATTACGCATTTTTATGCAACCCTTTCAGGGTATGATATTTTGGTATTCAATCTCCCAGGGTGGCGCTTCACTGACCCTAGGCTAATATATTTAACCCTTTCAGGGTAAAAAGCAAACATGTTTACCGTATTTAAGTCGCCGAAACGGCTCCGCTATTTTCAAGAGCCTTCGGATCGCCGGCAGCAAGGTTGACCGTCATAAATGGATATTGATCAGTCACATCCACTTCGCAAGACCAGAGCTTTTCCGTCGTTGTTTCCGAGTCTTCAAATTTAAAGGCTACTTCTATTTTTTTTCGCCCGTCGGCTTCTTTTGATTTTGCGGTTACCCCTCTAAATATTGATGGCTGCGCGGTATCGGAGTTTGTTGATAAACTTTTGCCTAAAATCTTGTATAGATCTATATAGGAAAAGACTATAAAATTAACAGCTCTATGCCCGCCGGAGCGCCCACAGTTATCAGTAAGCCGCAGCATATTCTCAAACAAACCTTTTACAGCGGTAGATTGCGCGCCCGTCTGATCAGCCAGATATTCGGTATAAGTGTTGAAGGAAAAGGATTCCATACGATTACACCGAACTATCGGCAATGCTCTATTGTTGAGAGCTTCAGTTGACGGCGCGCCCGCCCACAATTCCCCCACAAGGGTATCAAGTCCCGGGGAAGTATCCTCAGGCTGTTCAAGAATGCTTATAAAAGTCTTTAACTGAGTAGAATCACGTGGAATGACAATATATGCCGCAATCCCGTTAATTTCAAAAACCCAGCTAAGAGCTTTTGCCAGGTAAAAATTATCCGGCTTGCTAAGGACGTCGTAAAACGGCAATGATGTTGATGAGATCTGCGGTGAAAGGCCGGCGGCTGCCATTTCAAACTCT
Source organism: Candidatus Anammoxibacter sp. (assembly GCA_021777105.1). GTDB lineage: Bacteria > Planctomycetota > Brocadiia > Brocadiales > Anammoxibacteraceae > Anammoxibacter_B. The sequence continues at coordinate 50,537 of JAIQZQ010000091.1, read as the reverse complement.
TTTCTCTCGCTTTGAGATGGAAACTTTGGGCAAAGACGGCCAACCGCATATACATATTGGGCTTCATCCTCCTCACCATTATCCGCCGGGGCAACTTTGTTTTTTTCATCCTTAAGAGACGGCTCTTTTTCTTTAGCGACCGGCGGCGTAGCTATTTCGCTTTTTACATCTTTAGACGGCGAAACTACCGTTTCTTCCGTAGGAGCTATTTCGTTGTTTACAGCTTTGGACGGCGGAACCGGCGCAGCTTTCATCGGCGTTATTTCGCTTTTGACATCTTTAGGTGACGGCTCGACATCAAGTTCCACGGGCATAACTTCACTTTTTTTATCTTTAAATGATAAGGCTTCATCTTCTACCGCAGGAGCTAGCGCGCTTGGCGCTTCTTTGGGGGATGATTCTGCTTCTTTTCCTGCGGGAGCTACTCTATTGCTTACATCTTTGGTGGATGGTTCCCCAATTTCTTCCGCGGGAGCTACTGCGTTTGGCGCTTCTTTGGGAGATAATGCCGCTTCTTTTTCCGTCGGAACGATTGCGCTATTAATGTTCAGGACGGATGATTTCGCCTCTTCACTCTTAGGAACTAATTCTATTTTTTCATCTTTAAGCTCTAATTTATCCTTTTTATCAAAAGAGCTATCATCGTTGACTTCCGTTTGTGGCGCGCCGGCGGGAGGCGCGGCATTATCTTCATCTTTTGTAGCCGTCTCTTTATTCGCCTTAACTTCGTCGCTGCTAATCGACAGAGTTTCGCCTTTAGCAGGCTTATCCTTATCCCCCTTTATCTCTTCCATTTTACATCCTTTTTAACCATTCCGCTAAGGCCTGGGATGATCATCTTCAAATCCCTTAACGAGAAATGGAAACAAATCTGTTGTGTCGACCTTAGCTGTCTTCCATATAATTTCACCGGTAGCCCGTTCCTTATAGTTGAAAGTAACATCAACTATTTTCCGCGTTCCTTGCACCCTGGATGATTTTGTGTCTACATTTACAAAAGAATATATTGGCGATTTAGAATCGGATTGCAGCATCTCGCTCGTTATTTTATATGCGTCTAAATATTTAAGAGCTATATAGTTGACCGCTCTATCTTCGTCTTTAACGCCGGCGCTTCCTTCTCTATTTAACAACTGATTAAACAAACCGCCAACTATAACCTTGTCTGCGCCGATTTTATCGGCAATAGAATCAGCAAATTTATCAAACGCGACATTGTATAAAAGATCGCAATCAACGATAACAAGCCGTTCGTCGCCGCCTGGTTTAGTCAACTCCTCTTTCCCGCGACGGCCTATGACCGCCTGGCATGTTGCCTTGCCAGGTTCCTGTTTTAAAGAATTAATCAACACATCCAACTCCGCGGCGCCGCGAGGAATGATCAGGTAGGAATTAACTTTATTAATTTTCATTACCCATCGCATCTCAGCCGCGATATAACGGTATTGTTTCCTGCTTAAGATATCGTATAGTAATTGATCGTCAAACGCCGCGCTTTTCGAAAGCACGGTTACGCGATTGAACTCTTTTTCAATATCAACTGAAGGAAATACCGGATCAATGTCCCCTATAGCATAAAGATACCCTTGCGCCGGTTCGGATAAAGCCTTTTTGTTATTAGAAATTGTTTTATTATCTTCCGGCTTTTCGCCGGAATTATCAGCCGGCAAAGACATGCCAAACTCTGAACTGTTGCTCATTTTAACCGGAGCCGCATTTGTTTGAACATGATTCATGAACCATCCTTATCTTAATAGCTAAATTTTATGAGTACCGTTTAAAACCGCGAAGGAGCAAGTCTAATCTTTCAATTTATCTTCAGATTCACGTTGAGCTTTTAGGACTTCCTCCATAGCGGCAAAAACCTCTGCTTCTTTTTTTATGGGATCTTCCTCGTATTCAGTTTGAGGCTGCAAAGGTTCCTCGGAATCAACCACTTGTTCATCATGCTCAGGCATTTCAGGCATTTGATTCATATCCGGCGATTCAGGAGTTTCGGCAATAGCCGAAGGTTCAGGCTGCCCGTTAGCGCCCGGTGTTTGATCAACGCCATGCGGAGTAAGCTCAGGCGATGCGCCTAATGAATCTTCCTGCGGTTGATCAGCCATGGCATCATCCACGCTCATCATAGATTGTGTAACGCCTCGTTCGGCATCTTCCGAAAACATTGCTGATTTATTTACTGAATCCATAGCGCCCTGAATGGACGCTTCCGAGGTGTTTAAACTTTGCGCTATGCCGGCAGAGGTGTTCTCCGTCGCTTTTCTTAAAAGGTCAAAAGGCGTAGGGCTATTTGTCGTGCCCGGCACTGCGTTACCCTTAATATTCTTTAGATTATCGCTAATTGTTTCCCTGAAATTGCGTATATAATCTTTGACTTTGTTAACCTCGGACTGAATCTGTTCCCTTGCGGCTGATTGTATTACTTCAAACTGCTGTATTGATTTTTCAAGATTCTCCTGAACAAATGGATTTACATTAGATGGATCACCCTGCTCATTAATGGTATTAGAAGTCTGTTCTTCCATATACTCAACCTCTGTTGACTCCGCCATTTATATATCCTCCATAAAAATTAACAACAATAATAATAATAATCCATATCCAGAGCGCCCTTAACTCTTTATAGTATAAGATTTCAATGTAATATTACCGCTTTGGTTTAGGGCCAAAACAGCTTCAGCATCCCAACTTTTATAACTATAGAAAACCGTTTGACCGTCTTGAGAAGTATTTTGCGTTTGGGGCTTATTGTTTTGAATAAAATTTTGAGCCTTGTCCATGTAACTTTTAATGCTTTTTTCAAAATGTTCCGGGTTATCAACGTTTATGTTTAAAGCAACCTGAAGCGCCCCTGATGATATACGGGAAAAACCCACAATATTTTGTTTGCCGATCCAATTTTGCAAAGTTTGCGCAATTTGATCAATTGTTAATGTTTTATCTACCCTCGGGCATCGGAGCATGTTGAACAAGAATGGTTTAAAGCTTTTAAGTATGTTTTCAACTTTGCCGCTTACAGTTTCAGCTATTTCATCCTCGCTAATTGCGAGTTTTTTGACCATGGAAAGATAGAATAAAACATAATCAGAAAATGCTAAAGGTGTCGGCGCCTGGTCCAAGGCAAAAGCGGCGGCGTTTATTTTAATTTTATCTTCTGTTTGGCCAAATCCCTTATAAAGGTCAAGTAATGCGATAGTTTCACTTAAATCAAGGGTTTGAAATAATGGGTCATTTTTAGAGCCGAAACCTTCAAGCATAGCGTCGGTTTGAGCGAGTTGATTTTGATCCGCAATGCCATATTTTGTAAAAATATCAAAAATGCTTTTTTCAAGTTCAGGGCTAACGCTGCCGGCTCCCTTGTTTTCATAACATGAAAGTTGGTTGAGATCGGCCTCTTCCAGCTCCATCAATTTTATAGGGGCGATAAACAGCTTGCTCTTTTTTAACAGTATGACATTCTCTCCATGATTTCCCGTTTGAATGCCCTTAAGCAATTCAGGTTCGTCAGGAAAAGGAAAAACCGAGTCTTGTCCGGCAATTGCCCAATTAAGCCAAGTTTCACCGTCGGTGATCAGCTCAAGAACTTTATTAGCCTTAACGGTAAGATTATCTTTTGTCTTTATAAGCTTGCCGCCTAATAAAACAGCTTTCTGAATTACCGGAGGCGCCATAGAGCCGGAACCGGCATACCGCAAGGAAGATCGACCTCCAAAACTCGCGCTTCTGCTCATTTTCCACGCTTCAGTCTCAAGCTCGGAATTATCGTTTCCGAGCCGACCGGCCCAAACGGTATTAGGCAAAACCCGGCCTTGACTTTGCTGGACAACATGCGTTAATTCATGAATCAATAGCTCATAAATATTATGTTTCCGCAATTTAAAGACTTCAGGATTAAAAAAAATCTTGTTTCCGAACGTATAAGCAACCGCGTCAGCAAGCCTTGAATCAGGGTCTACGCTAATTTGCACATCAGAAAAAGAAGCATCAAAAAATATTTCCGCTTTTGATCTTAAAGATTGAAAATAATCCGGCAATTCTTGTTGATCATTTGGTTCCATTATTAAACTCCAAAAGAGCCTTTCTTGTTTGAATATTTTATATACACGAATAACTACCCGCTTTCGTAAAATTCAGCCAAATATACAAGCCTGTTAAAAAAGCCGGAAAAACCTTATGTTTTTTATGTAAACAAATTATTATTATATTAAATTTACGCCTACTAACGGCAACTCTTTCGTTTTTAATCTGTAGTCCGGTATTTAATATTAACGTTTAGCGCCGGCAGCCGCGGTTCCGGAAAAATTGTTTAAAATATCAGCAGCGCTGGCCCCAACCTTTTTAAAATCCTGAGCGCCGTTTGAAACAAGATTACTCGCGCTTGTGACTATCTGATTATAAGTGCCCATATCTCCCGTCGCGATAAGCCTGGACATAGCAACACCGACCGCAGTGGAGCTGATGGTGCTTATGTTTCTTAAATAATCAGTAGCGTCCTGCACGGCTATCGCTGTAGACTGAGCTATTGATTGATAAGCTTTTCCATCAATCGCCTCCTTCATCGCAGACGGCAAATTTATTTTTGCTTTTTCTTCAGAAGTCGGTGATTCTATCGCAACTGCATTAGAATTATTGCTGTCGCTCATGCTCCCTCCTTTAATCCTTTTAGATTTCTGATAAATATTAAAATTATTTTGTTGAATATAGCTATCTCAGATACAAACTAAATATCCGGCAATTAATTTTGCCCGCCCTTTTCAGGTCTTTCAACAACCGCCCCTCCACGGCTTTGCAGGCTTAACCAATTATAGTGGAGCCGGAGCAGGAGCAGGAGCAGGCGCCGGAGCAGCCGCCGGTTTCTGATTGACTTCAAGAGTACTCTCGATTTTTTGCAAGTCTTTTCCCACATTCTCCTGAATGGTTTGGCAACTACTATCTGAAGTTTCCAGTTTCTTCAAAAGGTTAATGGCATCCTGCACCCCGCATGTGGCATCATCCGGCTCTGTGCCGGGACCCGGGCTAGGCGCTTCCGGTTTTGCGCCCACCAGATTTGGGCTCTTCGGCTTTGCAGGTTTCGGTGGTTCCGGCAGAGGCACTGATAGTATCTTTGCGCAAGTGGCGGTAACCGCCGCGCTTCCTACCATCTGCCCATTATGTTGAGCGGTAACCGCATTATGCATAAGCATGCCTAAAGTTTCGGCCATTACTGCGTCAAGCATCGCCGTAGTTTGCGCTTGAGCATTCTTTATATTATTATTTACAACAAAATTCGCGGAATCTACAATATGATCGTTTAGTGAACTATCACTAGCCATTTGAATCTCCTAAAAAATATTTTGTTTAGCTTGCCGGCTACCGACAATGATATACAAACACAAGCCGCCATAGCCGGCGCATTAACAACATTTTACATTCACTTTTAGGCAAGGCCGCACTGGGCTCAATATAACCAAAGCCTTTTGCCGTTATCTTCGCATATATAAAAGCAGCGGCAATACAAAGCGTTTATCTGATTACGCGGAGCCTAAAATATAAGCAAGCCTAAAGTTTGCGAATTAGCAGTGTAATATATTTAAAACCTTAGAATTTCCAGGTTTACCCTGCTTCACGACCGACTACGCTTTGCCGATCTTTTTAGTCGCCCTACCGGTAGCCCCCGCATTGAGAGAATATAGTATAGCCACCCCCATGGTTGTCGCCGCTTGCGCCATAATGTTGGTCTGATGTTGCGCCGCTGTCGCATTATGCGCAGCGTTGGCAAGCGCCTGGGCCGTGGCCTGGTACAAATTTCCCATCGCGATTGCCGGCGCGTCGCCCAACACCTTTACATTCACTTGCGAAACGGAATCGGTTATTTGATTGTTTACCGATGTGGGAAAAGCCATTTAGTTACTCCTTTCTTATACCTTGTATAAAACACGGCAAGTCAATTAAATGGTCTATGCCGCGATTTCCAAAAACGGATATACACTTGCATACGCGACTTATTTACGCTGTATTCATTGAATCAATATACGCGATACAAATGTTAGCGGAGACTTATCAACCAATGGTTAACCGTTTAAAGATTAGCTTAAAATTCAACATAAAGAATAAATCTTTAAGTTTAAAATTTAAGCAAACACTTTGGATGTCGCTTCTCCGGATGACGACGCGCCGAGTGAAAAAATGTTAGTAACACCTATTGTAGTCGTAGCCTGCTGACTTGTTGTCGCAAGTTGTTGATTTGTTGTCGCGTTATGAGCCGCATTGGCCAAAGCCTGGCTTGTGGCGACAAAGAGGTTGCCGGTCGCAACCGCCGGACCTTCACCCAGCACTTCTGTATTTACCTGTGTTACTGAATCCGTTATTTGACTGTTAACCGCGGTTGGAAATGCCATAATATACTCCCATTAAAGAATTATTAAAACCCAGATATAATAAATTTAATTTTTTAAAACTTAAATTACCCATAAATGTTTTCGATAGCTTCACCGGTAGATGCCGTGCTTAGCGAATATATGTTGGCAATACCCATTGTAGTTGTAGCCTGTTGATTTGTTGTCGCAAGTTGTTGGTTAGCCGTTGCGTTATGGGCGGCATTGGCCAATGCCTGACTTGTGGCGATCAACAGGTTGCCTGTAGCCATCGCAGGGGCGTCGCCCAGCGCTATTGTATTTGCTTGTGTAACTGAATCAGTTATTTGATTGTTTACCGAAGTTGGAAATGCCATGAAACTCCTCCTTTTCAAATTAATTAATAGTTATAATAAGATAGATATTTTTAAAGTCGCGCATTAAATAGCATTAGATTTCAAAACGGCTACTATTTTTAGAATCCCCTTTAAGAAAATCGCAGCGCCGCGCAACGGCAATAATAGCTCTTTCAGGCTTTTCACTTTAGGGCGTTTATTGCGCGCCCTTAACTGATTGTTAAAAACCATACCCACACTTTTTAACAGATGGGTATTTTAAAAGATCTCTTATTTACAACTATTTATAAGCCGTTTCAGCTACTTGCCACTTGCTTCCTTTTTCGCCACGGCTACGGTCGCGGCTGCGCCGGGAGAGAGCAAATTATTGCAACTCCCATAATTTAAACCCGGCGGCTCTGCAATGCATTACTGTTGTTGCGCCGTAGCAACATTAAATCGCAAATTTCTCAGAGCCGGCCATGCCAAAAAACAAATTATTCCTGTATATCTTTTGTTGCCGCGCTAACCGCGGCAGCATTTAGAGAATAAAGTATTGCCACACCCATTGTTGTCGCAGCTTGAGCCGTAACGCCATTCTGTTGCGTTGCCGTGGTAGCATTATGAGCCGCATTTCCCAAAGCCTGATTTGTCGCCTGAAAAAGATTGCCCATTGCCACAGTTGGAGCAGTCCCTAACACCTTCAAGCCGGCTTGTGTTACTGAATCTGTTATCATGTCATTTACCGTGGTTGGAAATGCCATTTGTTGTTCTCCTTATTTAAGTTTCTCATTAGCTACGCTAATAGATATAGCGCCCTCTCTTATTGCCGGGCCTTATATGCTCTCAATTCCCGACGTTGCCGCTCCTACTGAAGCCGTGCTGATTGAATAAAGCGTAGCTACTCCCATGGTTGTCGATGCATTTGACGTAACATTAGTCTGCTGTTGCGCCGTAGCTGCGTTAAGGGCGGAAGCTCCCATTGCCTGACTGGTTGCCTGGTATAAATTACCCTCTGCAAGCGCCGGACCTGATCCTAAAACCTGCACATTGGTTTGCGTCACAGCGTCTGTCACCATATCGTTAACTGATGTTGGAAATGCCATTTATAGTTCTCCTTAATTATGCTTACATATAAAATAGTAAATATATCACCCTGTTTGTTCTACAGGTTTAACCTTCGGAAATTTCCGCTGTTGCGGTTCCGGTGGCGGCAGTGCTAAGGGAGTAAAGAGTCGCAACACCCATGGTTGTCGTAGCTTGCGCCGCTACATTATTCTGCTGTTGAGCCGTTGTGGCGTTATGGGCCGCGTTTGCAAGGGCCTGGTTTGTCGCCTGGTAAAGGTTGCCCATTGCCATTGCCGGCGCGTCGCCCAATACTTTCCCATTAGCCTGTGTTACTGAATCTGTTATCATATTATTTACTGATGTTGGAAAAGCCATTTATAAGTCTCCTTTGTTAAGGTTGTATATAAAAATATAAAAAACATAAAGCTGTTTATTTCAAGCGCTTAAGCTTTTGAAATATCCGCCGTGGCAACACCGGTTGAAGCCGTGCTGAGAGAGTAAAGAGTCGCAACTCCCATGGTTGTCGCTGCTTGCGCCGCCACATTATTCTGCTGTTGCGCCGTAGTGGCATTATGGGCCGCGTTTGCAAGGGCCTGGTTTGTCGCCTGGTAAAGGTTGCCCATTGCAACCGCGGGCGCGTCGCCTAATACTTTCACATTAGCCTGTGTTACTGAATCAGTTATCATATTGTTTACTGATGTTGGAAATGCCATAATTAATCCTCCTTATTTTAAGCAGTGTATAAAGATACAATAAGTACAAGACTGTTTATACCTCAAGTTTAACCTTTTGCAATTTCCGCTGTCGCAACACCGGTTGAGGCGGTGGCGAGAGAGTAAAGTGTTGCAACTCCCATGGTTGTAGACGCTTGCGCCGTGACATTAGTCTGTTGCTGCGCTGTAGTGGCGTTATGGGCGGAATTTCCAAGGGCCTGGTTTGTGGCCTGGTACAGGTTGCCCATTGCAACTGCCGGCGCGTCGCCCAATACTTTCACATTAGTCTGTGTTACTGAATCAGTTATCATATTATTTACTGATGTTGGAAATGCCATTTATAAATCTCCTTCGTTAATGTTGTATTTAAAAATACAAAAAATAAAAAAAACGGTTTATTCCACAAGTTTAACCTTTTTCAATATCCGCTGTCGCAGCTCCGGTTGAAGCCGTGCTGAGAGAGTAAAGAGTCGCAACCCCCATGGTTGTCGCAGCCTGCGCCGCTACATTATTCTGTTGTTGCGCCGAGGTGGCGTTATGGGCCGCGTTTGCAAGAGCCTGGCTTGTCGCCTGATAAAGGTTGCCCATTGCAATTGCCGGCGCGTCGCCTAATACTTTCACATTAGCCTGTGATACTGAATCTGTTATCATATTGTTTACTGAAGTTGGAAATGCCATTGTTTTTCTCCTTTCATATCTTAATTATTATATTAAATTTTTCTATTTTTTAGGGGCCGGGGCTACAGGATTGCCAAACACATCCTTTGTCGCGGCTCCTGTTGCGGCGGTGCTAAGTGAGTAAAGCGTTGCAACCCCCATGGTTGTTGCCGCTTGCGCCGCTACATTGTTCTGTTGTATTGCCGTTGTGGCGTTATGGGCCGCGTTTCCAAGGGCCTGGTTTGTCGCCTGAAACAGGTTGCCCATTGCGACAGCCGGCGCATCCCCTAATACATTCACATTTGCCTGTGTTACGGAATCCGTTATCATATTATTTACCGATGTTGGAAATGCCATTTACAGTTCTCCTTTCTTAAATTTTTCTATTTTTTAGGGGGCACGGGATTGCCGAATACATCCTTTGTCGCGGCTCCGGTTGAGGCCGTGCTAAGAGAGTAGAGTGTTGCGACTCCCATGGTTGTCGTAGCTTGCGCCGCTACATTGTTCTGCTGTTGCGCCGTTGTGGCGTTATGGGCAGCGTTTCCAAGGGACTGGTTTGTCGCCTGAAACAAATTGCCCATTGCAATTGCCGGCGCATCCCCTAATACTTTCACATTTGCCTGTGATACAGAATCCGTTATCATATTATTTACTGATGTTGGAAATGCCATTTATAGCCCTCCCTTTCCCTAAATTTGCCTAAAAACTTTTCTAAATTTTTAATGTTTTATAAATTACTACGCAAAATAGCGTTTAATTAAACAATTAACGCTTAAGATTCGATGTTTAAACTTATATCGCAAATCAACCGGCGTATATTTGCGCAACTCAAAAGTTATAGCCGCAATGTTTCCAGCCGGCGCCAATACAATCTATCTATTAGGCCGTCTTCTCCTCCTTTCTACAATTAAATCACGTGTAAAATATAACTATATGAAAATTTATTAATAAAAACCTATCCTTAAAACATGGACTGTTTGTTCATGGAATTTATTGCTTTTTAATTTAAGACGTTCTTTTTTAAAGTTTGTGACTTTTTCTAGTTTTTTGATTTTAACATGATAGAGCAACCTTAACCGTATGCCGTTCTACGTTTTACGACAATAAACCCTGGAGTATATTCATGCAAAATATTAAAAAAATTTTTTTTTACAGTTAAATTCCGGCAATTTTTGACAAAATATTGTTTTAATTACTGATTGCCATGGTTACCAAAAAGGGGGTTGTGAACGAGGCGGGAACTTTTTGCTTGATACTGTTTTAGGCGCTAACAACGCCAAAACGACCAACATGTTGTCGCTAATTACGTAAGTTGTTTTATTTTTATAGGTTATAACCCTCTGAAAGAGGTTTTTCTTCTAAGTTTATCTTAGAAGCAATTTAGATTCTTACTCCGTGATTCTGAGGATTTATCTCTCAGAATGTGTAGAAAGTCTAATATATTAATGGGTTACGGTTACGAGATTAGAGTGACTAAAGTGATCTAAAGTTTCGGAATATTTTTATATATACCAGACTCGCCACCTTTGGTGGCGAGTTAAACGTTTAGCTCTGGAAGCGTCCATTGCGCTTTATTAGAAAGATTGACGGAGTTTTAATGCTTACGTCTTCACCACCGCCTGCGGCGATGGTTTTAAAATAAACAAAATACCAAAACTTTAGTCACTTTTAACTTTAGATCACTTTAGTCACTTAAAAAACGGGTAAACATCTAAACACAGTTTAAACCAAAAAAATTTCAAATATCTTTGGCTAGATTTTGATTTTATCCGCGCAATCCGTGGTTTATTCTGCTTTTTTACTTTTCCGGTTTATCCGGGTTGGGGGCGTAAAGAATTAGAACGGATTTATTGACAATGCCTTAAGAGCTCGGAAAGAAACAACTTGGACTTTGAGATTTAAGCCTTGACAATAAATACAGTGGAGTCATGACAACAACAAAAAAAGAACCGACCTAAACTGAGCGATTTTAAATACCCCCTCCCTTGATGGGAGGGGTCAGGGGAGGGTGATAAGAATCTCTCAATTTAGGCACAAGTTAGTTCTTGCCGAGCCCTAACCGCTTTTTAGCGTTATCAGCTTTCAACCTTGCGGGATAAAACAAATTACAGGCCCCCGCTTTTGAGTATGCTTCTATAGAGCCTGCGCGGTCGTCTTGCGCTTCCCTCAACATCCCTAAAAGATAGAAACCATAGGAAGGGTTAATGTTTTGTATTGGATGAATCATTGATTCCGCTTTTTTAAGGTATTCGTCGTGGATATCCATCTCAGCGTTTTCCCGATAATATAAAGCCAGCCGAATGGCCGCCCGGGCGGCTATTGGAGACGCCCTTTCCTCATCCAATATGCAAAAACCTTTTTCAAGCGATTTTATTGCGTATTTTGTATTATGTATCCGGTCAAATACAAAGCCCGCCTGAAACATATTTTCAGGCAGGTCGGGCTGAAGCTCTATCGCTCTGCTTGAGTAATCATGCGCCTTGTTTTCACCTTTAGCAATATTAGCCATCGCATGCGCGGCAGCAGCCCAGACGCTCCACCTTCGATCAAAGCGATACAACATATCATCTATCACTTTAATCAGGATTTTCGGCAATTTTACGTGGGATAATATTTTACACGCAAGCTTATTGATATTAGGATCATTTTTGTAAAGCGACCACGCCTTTTGGATAGATTCCGCGGCAAGTTCCGTCTTGCCGGTTCTGTATAGCCACTTTCCGTGATGGAACCATCCCCTAGGGTTGTTTTGATGTTTTTCGGTGAAATCAGCCAACAGCCCAAGGCCTTTATCAATCTTGCCCCTGACTATTTGGTAAAACGCCAGTGAATCACAAACGTCCGCAATTTCCGGCCCAAGTTTCTCCATCTTTTTTATCAATCGCCTTGTTTTTTTATCGTCATCATTAAACACCAGCCTCCTTCTACAGCGATCATCCGTTACCATTTTCAAAGCCGGTATATTTGTCTTGTCATGAACGAGTATTTTTTCAGCCCGGCATATGCCCTGAACGGGCCTGCCGGTTTTTATCAGGATCTCGGCGCTATGTGTTAAGGCTATAATATTTTTAGGATTTATTTCTAAAACCTTATTAAAGCATGAGAGAGCATCCTCCGATTGATCCAAGGCATAATAAGTCATGCCAAGCTTTTGCCTATGGGCTTCATGCCCCGCCTCTTCTATAATTGATTTCTTAAACTCCATTATAGCAAGGTTATAATTCTTCTTTTGCATTTCTATCAGCCCCTTCACATGGTGTATCGTCCCTGTATTGCGCGCAAACGGTATGGCGGATTCGTATATTTTAACGCTTTTATCATCATTTTCCATAAGCTGGTACATTTCGCCCAAACCAATACGCACGTTTACAAGATTCTCATTCCGTTTAAGCACTTCCTGATACATCTCCGACGCCTCTTGCCACCTGTTTGCGCTATATAAAAGATTTGCGAGTTCAAGCCTCTTTTTCCACCCCTTTGGAAACCGTTCAATATATCCTTTTAAAGTGTTCTCCTTTAATTCCTGCCTGCCCGGTTTATTCTTTAACCCGATATAAGTGTCAAGCACAACGCCTGATTCCAGAATGACTTGCGCGTTATGCAGTATTGAGGAATTAAACTCAAGTTCGTTAGCAACCTTATTTTCTTCCGCATTTAAATCTATGCCGGCAATATGATTCTTAAATTCCGGAACAGAGCTGCTTATTGCAAACGCATTGTTTATTATATCAGCCCTATCGATCTGTTTTTCGTTTATCAACTTTTGAATAAGTTCTCTGGCCCGTTGCACCCGTTTGCGGGCCGCGGGTATTGACACGTTTAACAATCCCGCAATTTCGCTATACGGCATTTCATAATAGCACCTGTTTATAAAAGGCTCCCTTAAAATCTCAGGAATCCGGCTGATAATATCTTTTGCAATATCGCTATTAGCGCTAAGATAATGCTCATCTATATCCGTAGCAATATAAATAAGCTCCTCGCCGTTTTGCGCAACATCTTCAAGATTTTTAAACACCGCCTTTACCCTTTGCCGCTCACGGTATAAATCAATGCAGTAATTATTGGTAATGCGCACAAGCCATGACTTGATATTCTTGATGCTATTAATATGTTTTGGCAATATTTCAACAACCTTAACCATAACACCACTAAGGGCCTCCTCCGCTTCATTTTCACCCCCCCAGGAATGTTTCATGCAGATTTTGAGCAACAAATTTTTGTTTTTGAGCCAAAATTGCCAGAAATAGGAGAAATCGCCTTGAGTTATGTCACGGCAAAGTTTTACCGTTTCCGCATCAGGCACATGCAATGTATTGTTTTGCGACATTAAATCTCTCGTTAAAATAAAAAATCCGGAGCATCTCTATCTTATTGGCTCTATGACTTTTAATATCTATATAAATAACAATCAACTAACAAGTAGCAGCATATATTGATATATTTTGTCAAAAATAGCTCAAATTTAACTTCTAATCCGATAAATATCATGCAGGATTAAATATTCTCTGTTTTTTCACCTGCAAATCTATATTTTCTTAATCAAAAATAGCTATTTCTATAACATAATTACTATTTTCTATCAGGATCTGTTATAATTCTTCTTAATAAATATATTTATCAATTCTGACGAAATAACCAGTCTACCAAGGAACCCGGCATACTACCAAAATAGTCAAATCATTACAATCGGGGAAAACACTACATGCCGTGTAATGGTATCCCCCTACGTAGTTGTAGGGGGGCTTGTAATGGTCATACCTAAACTACCAGCATCATATAAGTTACAACTAACCGTAAGAACTTTTTTCAACATGATAAATAGCAAGAAAGATACAAAATCTTTATAAATTATCAAAAAAAAACTTTTTTTTTAATATTATTCGTTAAAAAAAAGATATAAAACTCTTAATTTTTTAGATTTTCTCTTTATCAAAGATGGACAAGGGAGACGCTAATATTTAAACTGTTTACCTAACATTATCTACAAAAACTGCCTACGGCCTTCTTTTTTTCCGGTAAGATAGGGTACGTGCTTAGGAGGGGGCTTTAAAATTTATAAATTATTAGCCACAAATTAGTCACAATTTTTAATTTGTTTTTATGTAACATGCTTATTTGAAAACAGTTGCGACTTTTTTTAAATATTCGCCTCACGGGCGACAATTAGCTATGTTTGCAATCGAACACGAAGCTACAGCTTATAGAATTACCGGTTGCCGGGCAAGAACCAGGTAACCGGCGCAATCAGGGATTTTGACAATATCTTGTCCAAATCCTTCAAAACTTATTTGGTATGCCCCTAAACCGGACAAGCCGGAAAAGCCGGAAAAGCTAATTAACCACTAATCTTCACTAATCTTCACTAATTTTCACTAATAAACGCTAATAAAAGAGCAAAAGCTAAAATAATATCAAGACAAAAACGAGCTTAAAAAGCCAAATTCCCATCCCCTTAGTGGGAGGGATTAGGGGAGGGGGTATAATTTAGGTGGTAAAAAGGGACAAATCGCCCTTTAACTGCAAAAAGCAGGAAATCATTATAAGGGTACGGAAAGAAATAAATTGGGCATTTAATATGTTTTTGCTTCAACGCTATCCGTATCATCCGCGTCTTCCGCATTCAATGTTTCTACTTTTTGCCTTTTTTTCGTGTCTTTTCGTGTCTTTTTGTGTCTTTTCGTGGGCACGCTTCTCGCTTTTAATTGATGGGCACGTTCCCCTTTACCATCTTTTGCTCTGAGTTGATGCAGAGTAATTACGAAGTGCGCTTTTGCTTTTCTACAAATTACCAATTACTGATTACTAATTACCATTGACCATTTGACGGAGCCTCTCGCTTTGCTTTTATAAAAAAATATTCCCGAACCCAATATACCACCCCAGCAAAACTACATGGTAAATGACCTTACAATAACTGTCGCCAACAAACGCCTTCGTTTTTCTAATTAACACTTTACGTCAAAAACCATCCCCCATTGCAAACAACTATTACAAATTACACTAGTTTTCTCTCAATAAAAGTTGTATTTTCACAACAAAACACATCAGTCTTTAATAGACATATAAAAATTAAAATGGTACAATCCTAACCGTTAGTTTTAGAAATTAATGTAAATTACTAAAAGCTCTATATGCGCATTAAATTTATCGAATTTGCCCATAGATTACAGACTTTCCGATAATAGGGATTTTAGCTAACATTTAGACGTATGCTTTTTTAATAAGAGCTCCCAAATTTTAAGATTCCGTTTTCAAGAACGATCTAATTAGGTTCGCTCGGAAATGGATCTTCCAACATAGAAATAAATGCCAAAAAAAACAATATCAACAGCGCGCAACTACCTTCTGCGTTATGACACAGGAGTAAATAGGCGCCTACTATATCTTGCGGCAGGGGCAGACGTAGGCTGTTCCCTTGGCCTTTTCTGGAATATTTGCGACAGTTTTTACCTTGTAGATCCCGGATATGGAACCAGCATCAATCTTACAATTATAATGGCTAGCCTTAAGGCTGGAACAGCAGGTTATATGCCGGGCATGAAAATCATATCAGACGGCGGCACACAAGGAACTTTTGACGGCGTGCCCGGTTGCCGCTTTCAGGTTTGGCGAGAAGGAAACCCACACGTTAGAAAAAGGCTCTGTTTTGTAAAGTCCGGCTCCAAGATCTGGCTTGATTCAACGACAACTCATTACAATGTAGTAATTAACAAAGACTACGCCGGATTCGAAGGCGTGGATGCTGATTACCCCTATACAAGAGTCTGGAGCAGGCTAAATTACAGAGGAATCTTTTGTGAGACCATAGCTGAGGGCCGATCAAGCGAGACGTATGGTTTTGCCACTTATCAATACAGAGGATTTGCCCCGCTGTTTGAGGTCACGCGCGATACAGGCGTACAACTAGGTTTCGGAAATGGATTTCACTTATTTCAAAAAGGAAATAATGGCAATCTCGCTTACTATGAGGAAAAGAGATTGGAGTTGAGCGCTATATTGGGAGCCATAAAAGAAAAACTGGACATTTTCGCAACCATGATAGACTTCGGGCCTTCTGCAATAGAAGGAGAAGAAGGATATGAGGAACTTCACGGTTTAATGAGCCACGCGCCAAAGAAGAATTGGAAAGACTTTTCCAAAACAGGCGGCTTTGTCCGTTGGTTGGTTGCACAACTCCCGGCAAGGTATTCAACCGTATCTGGAAATCTCATATTCGACGTCATTGGATGCCTGAGAATAGGAACCTGGGGCGGATGGTAGCTTTTGATGATGGGCATGCTACTCTTTGCCCCAATCGTACATTTCACCTCTTTCTGCTCTTGGCGCCTATTAATATAAGAATATGTATAAAATACTCTGTTTTCCATATTGAATATCAGCAACATGGAAAATTTAAATCTCAATTTTCCATGTATCAACACTGTTGGTCATTCTGATATGAAATATTCATCGTAATAGGGATATCTTGGCACTGGACGTTATAACCTTTTTTTTTGAAGAATGGGTTATGAATTATGAGTAAAAAAAATCTAATAATAAAACACGAATAAATTCAGGATCGTATTTTTACATATAGAGGTTTACCTGTGATGTTTGATAGAGATTTGGCTGAATTGTTTCGGGTTGAAACAAACATTTTAAATCAAGCAGTAAAAAAAAATAGTGAAAGATTTCCTGAGATATTTAGATTTCAACTTAATAATTATGAAAAAGATGAACTGGTCACAAATTGTGACCGGTTTAAAGTTTTAAAGCATTCTTCTTCTAATCCTTACGCATTTACAGAGCAAGGCGTTGCAATGCTTTCAGCTGTTTTAAATAGTTATGATTATTGATAACAAGATCGTTTTTCATATTGGGGTTTCTTTAAAAGATTTAGGTAAAAAATGGTTTGGCTTTTCAAGGATTGAAATGGATACTAAAGAGATGGCAAGTAAGCTGTGATGTTTCCAGCAAAACATTGACGACAGACAGTATATTGTTTCATTAACAAATGGAAAGTGATACTTTTTCAGTAACAGATTGATAAGACGAAGCATTTATTTATCATATAATCAATTGAAATTTAAACAAAATAGCAGCAATCTTAATGATATTTCCGGTTGAAATGCAAAAGCATGGTTTTCTGAACGTCAAGGTTTAGTGAGTATCTCGTTTCCAACAAGCCGCTAAAGCCTACCCTCAAGTTTGCCGGTTTTAATTTGTTTTTTAAGTATTCGTAATTATTTTATTTAGCCGTTTCGGGCGGCTTAGCGCATCGTTAGCTGTAAAATACTGACTATTACAGTCCGATAAATAAGAAACTATAATAAAGTTTGCGATGATTACACACACGCCTAAAAGAACCTTGCTATACTACCCATATATCATGCCTCAAAATGATGCATTTCTTCGCCGTGTTCTATTGTATTGGGATGAGATAGCAGTGTTGGATACAGAATTAAGGAGTGCATATTTAGACAAGCAAGATGTCCTTGATCATGCGGCTGATATCCATGCAGATTGCCATATCGGGCCAATGTCGCCGACTATAGAATATGGCTCTTGCCCATTGTCAAAAAAAGAAAAGGACATTGAGTTAGCAAAGACTCAACACAATAAAGACACACGTCTTTTTCTAGAAGATTGTGGCGTCTATAGAGCGATCAAGCTTGATTATGGATGTAAAAAAGAATTGTCTTCTATGCTCAATCAGGCAGACGATAAATTAAGGAATTTAACTGTTTCTATGTGCTGCTATGGAAATAATAAAAACCCTGTACCTGATATCTCTTCAATAACTGACGTTCTAATCAAGGAGCGGTTATCTGCTCTTGGTGCATATATGCATTCATATGCACATAATTCGACTGAGTTCATTATTCCAGGAACAGATCAGTTGCATAATGAAATATTAGCCTATGGGGAAAAATCAGAAAAAACATGTGCTGCGAGGATTATTACGGTAGGATTATTACCAGCTCCGGGTCCAAACGTACCATGGGTAGATATTGTGAAATTTAGAAAAGAAAATTGGGATCAATTACTTGCTTTACGTGTATGGCTCTCAAATTTGGAGCAGAGAATTCTTTCTTCCAGTACAGAAGTTGAAGTTAAGGACGCCATCATGTGTAGCAAAGAAGTATTCATCAATGAACTAAACTACCTGAAAAAAGGAATGATAAAGGCATTTAAGTCTGATGTAATTATACCAACTTTTCAAAGTATTTTTAGCTGGAAGACTCCTGCTGTAGCTTTAGCAGTTGGAAAAATCGCAGAATCTATGATTGGTGCTCCTATTGAAAGTACTACCGCAGTTGTTGGAATTGCCACTGGGGCGATAAAAGTCATGGCTACTGGATATAAATCTATTCTTAAATATGAAAATAAGTGGTGTAACAGATCACTGTCTTATTTGAGTGAAGCATCTGACGCTGGAATAATAACATTGCCTTATGAAAAGCGATGTTGACTTCATTTGTATGTTTATCGTGGTATGTCAGCTAACAATTACATTCACCGGACGCTAAGGAATAACTGGGGACAGGATGTTTATGCTTAATATGTGAGCATGAATTTTGTAGAATTGTATTTTTATAAAAAAATGGCTTAAAAGACTGTAAGACATTACTGAAAGGAGGGTTACGATGGTCGGAATTCCAAGGATGGTTGTGGAAGGCGAGGATGCCATATATCATATCCATACATTGAGCTGTCATAAATTAAACTTTTAATAATCCATCTTTCGGCTATATTTGAACGTTTTTCAATCACGATTTCCTCAACGTAGCTTTGGCTACGCTTGCGGAATCGTTCAATCATAAAGTTCAAATATAACCAAAATCTGAATTTTAAAAATCTAATTTACGGCAGTTCTATGTATTTTTCAAAAACAACATTGCCGGTGTACGTCTGCGGAGGCGGTTAATCTAGCCTTACTCATTTAACGTTCACCTTCAGGGAGATCCCCGTTTTCACGAGGACAAGCCTTTCTCCAAACTTCAATCGCCAAATCCTCAACATAGCTTAGGCTATGCTTCCGGTTTACATCATTTAGTTTGAACAAGTCTAACCTAAATGTAAAAGTTAAATGAGCAAGTTAAATTTAA
Organism: Candidatus Anammoxibacter sp.; assembly: GCA_021777105.1. Classification (GTDB taxonomy): domain Bacteria; phylum Planctomycetota; class Brocadiia; order Brocadiales; family Anammoxibacteraceae; genus Anammoxibacter_B. The sequence goes on along the minus strand of JAIQZQ010000091.1, from coordinate 31,338 downwards.
TCACCTCCTCGGGCGATGTTGAGAAGGATTATTTGCTTAATAGGATTTAGGACTCAGGCAAAACCACTTTACATTTTTTAGCAGAATAGCCACATTATCTTCGGCCATTCTTCTATCGTCAAATCCTCAACGCGGCTTAGGCCGCGCTTCCGGTTCAACTCAATCATAATGACCAAATCTAACGCAGCTCTTCAACGGAAAAGCGCTAATTGATTTTTCCCAAGCCCTTTATTACTTCGCGAGGCGCTTTTTGTTGAGGTGTTTGGGTTCTGGATTAAGGACTCGACAAGAAACAGGTTAGCTTTTTTAGTTGAAGATTTGCATTAGATTTGCGAGATCTGATTGAGTAAAATTCGCAGCGTGGCCTAAGCCACGTTAAGGATTTGACGATTGAAGATCTCACAAAGATGATGTGAAGAATCGGATAAAGAAAGCTAACCTGTTTCTTGCCGAGTCCGAAGTGGAACCTTTTTCATTTGTTAATAAAAATGCAGAATTCGGAAGATTATATGGATGATGAGGTGAAACAGAAATAAAAGAAGATTACCCCCCCCCTCCCATCATCCATAAATATTTTTCATCAAAGAGATTTACACATATAAATTACCCCACATTCGAGATTCAGTTTTAAATTCGCCTTTTTGAAAATTGAATTAAATTGAATTTATTTTATATTGCCTGCCCCCCTAATTATGATCAACACAATTAAGGTGAAGTCACATGCTGTAATGCCCGTGACATATACGGCCAAACTCTCTATAGCTTATGCTAAAAAACAATTCTATACATATTTTATTCCATTTTTGCCTTTTACCGGCAAAAACAGTATAATAGTTATCATTATGGATGAATTATCAGGAATAGGAAAATCCTATCGAAATAAGCTAAGTAGAGTTTTGGAAAATAATTACAGTGTAATTACACCTAGATTAGTTTCTGAAACTTTAAAGATTGCAGCTCAGGAATCAGGAAGACTACTTTCAAGATGGAATAAGAGTGGTTGGATCAAACGAATCAAAATGGGCGCATACATTCCAATTCCTTTAGAATCAACAACAAGCAAAGTAATTGTAGAGGAGCCATTTCTTGTAGTAGATTCTTTATACGGCCCCGGATATATTGCCGGTTTTAGCGCGGTAAAACACTGGGATTTCTCAGAACAAATTATTGAATCTGTAACATATTTCACCATTAAACAAGTCAAAAATCGTAATCCTGTTCATGGTGGTATCAAATTTAAACTTAAGACTATTTCCAGGCATAAGTTATTTGGATTAAAGACATTGTGGTTTGGAAGTAAAAAAATTAAAATTAGTGATCCTTCTAAAACTATGATTGACTTACTTGATGATCCTAAAATAGCCGGTGGAATTACAAATATTACAGATTTTTTTTCCGAATATATTGATTCAGAGGATTATAATGTTGATTTATTGATACAATATGCCCATCAAATGAATAATAAGACGATTTTTAAGAGACTTGGCTTGATATATGAAACAATGTTTAACGCAAATGAGAACGTTTTATCAATATTTTTGGAAAATATTTCATCCGGTTTCTCAGTGTTTGACCCAACCGTGCCGTCAAAACTTAATATTTGTAAATGGAAACTAAAAACATCAGAATTTTGGAAACAAAAATATGATCGAAAAAAATGAAATCCTGAAAATGGCGGCAGGTTTGGAGCTCAACCCGGATACGGTTGCAAAAGATTATGTTCTTGGTTGGATGTTATTTGGAATAAATCGACAACCTGAAACTTCAATCTGGGCATTTAAAGGAGGCACAAGCCTAAAAAAATGTTTTTTTGAGACATACAGATTCTCTGAAGATTTAGATTTCACAGTTACAAAGCAATCACATTTAACTGAACAATTTCTATTAAATAATTTTATTGAAATTGCAGAATTTTTGATGGAAGAAGTTGGATTAGAATTCTTTACGGACAAGTTTAAATTTAAAATTATTGACAAAGGTAATGGGAACTATTCTGCTCAAGGTAAAATATATTACAACGGACCATTGAGAAGAAAACAAGGCATTGCAACTATAAAACTGGATTTGACTACGGATGAAATAGTAGTACTCAAAACTGTAAGGAATAAAGTGCATCATCCATATACCGATGAGCCATCTCAAGGGATATATGCTAATTGTTATGCTTTCGAAGAAGTTGTAGCGGAAAAAATTAGAGCTTTAGCTCAAAGAGCAAGGCCGAGAGACTTATACGATGTTGTTCATTTCTTCAGAAATAGACAGATGATTGATAATCCTACACTTGTTTATAATGTGCTTCAAAAAAAATGCAGCTATAAAAAGATTTTAACACCTACATTCCAACACATCGAAGAGCATGAAAAGTTTGATGAATTAGAACCTCAATGGAAGTATATGCTGGCCCATCAGCTGTCACATCTTCCAAACCTTTCATCGTTTTGGAACGATTTATCCCCATTTTTTGATTGGTTGAAAGGACAATTATCTGAAAGCAAAATTGTCTCGGTATCTGCTAAAGATGAAGAAATTTTCCACCCTGGTAGAGTAATTGATGCGCATTCTACTAATTTCCTTTTGCACAAAATTCAATTTGCGGCAGCAAACAGAGTCTGTATTAAATTAGAATACAAAAATAAAACCAGAACAGTGGAACCGCTTTCATTCAGAACTTCAAGAATTGGCAATAGGTTGTTTTATGGATTTGAGAGAGAAGCAAATCATGCAAAAGCATATTCAATTTCAAATATTCAATCAATAGAAATTACAAATATTGCATATGCAGAGAAATTTCCTGTTGAAATCAGTTCAAGTGGTGCTATTTCAATGCCACCAACAAGAAGAATGGCAAATAATCCAATATCAAAAAATGATTCTAGTTTCGTTTATGAATGTTCAATTTGTGAAAGGAAATTCTATAGAAAAAATAAAAACCTAAAACTCTATCCACATAAAAATAAAGAGGGTTGGCCTTGCTCAGGTAGACGAGGAATACTTGTGTAATAAGAGGAAAGCCTCAGGGGCAGACCTTGACGTAGAGTAGGATAAAATAAAAGTATTATAAGGGCTTTGTCTTAGGATCATGAATATTTTTAGAGAAATTTTATAATGTATATAAGAAAATTTGTTTTATTAATTATTCTATTTATAATGTTTGCAAGTTGCGCGTCTCCTGTGCTGTCGGCAACTTTATCCCCACGGCATAATTTAACCCCATTGTACTCCAGAGATGTCTATAAAAATAACGCTTTAAAAAATAGAAAGAAGATACGGAAGATAAAAATAGGAACGCCAAAATCACGAGTTTATAAAATAATGGGGACAAAATCATTTTCCGGTTCAACTAATGAGTCTGTTACGATCACAAACCCTTATAAAACTAAAGAAGCGCAATTAGCGGATGGTCTCTATGAAATCTTATATTATTATACCCGGGCAATTAATGATGGAGCCATAACGGACGAGGAGTTGACTCCCGTGATATTGCATGACGACAAAGTCGTTGGAATAGGAGAAGATTTTTTAGATATAATAGGCGTGAAAATTAATGGCGGCAATCTCAAAGATTATGAGAAAGATATAACAAATGAGAATAGCGCTAAAAAACCGGGGAAAGTTTTTGCCGGTAAAGATTCACGAACATATCACAAAGAAGACTGTGATGTTATTTCAAATATAGAAAAAGATGAACTGGTTAAATTTGGTTCGTCTGACGATGCCGCAAACTCAGGCGGCAAACCATGTGAAGTTTGCAAACCATAAAAAAACCAATTATCACTTATTAAAAAGCCACCCCTCTTTTTAGATTTAGGTTGCATGGCGAGACGAAGGTGAAATACCCGCCACCTTCATACAGAGCTTCCGCATAAACTTTAATTTATAGAATCAAAAGCAATTTTAGCCACAAAGCCACAAAGGCATGAAGAAAAGCAAAAACTTTGTGGTTATTTAAGGGGCAAAGCCCAAGGTCAGGTCTTAATTATTATGTTTAGGTAATTTATGATCTTGCTGTTTTTAGAGATATCCTATTGATTTACGGAACAATATTCAAGATTTAACAGCCTTTTCTTAAAGCGCCATTTGGCGCATACGGCATTTTATTTGACATGGCGAGACGAAGGTCAAAAACTCACGCAAGCAGCGGGGGGAATTCCATAGAGTCACAAATTATCCCCTCCGAGAATAATTCTCACTAGAGCAGACAAGCTGCTCCGTTTTCATTAGTTCAATTAAACAGCGGCATTGTTATACGGAATTCAATTGACGTCTAAAAGATTAGCAGCAATAATAAAAGGTTCATAATATATTTATTCGGAGCTTTTTACATGAAGAACATTTCATAAAAATCAAGCAGACTCTGATTCGGCGTTAAATCAGAACAATTGGCGCATTTATTATAAGGAGTTATTTATCATGTCTTTTGGCAAAAACTTAACCCTTTATAGGGAAAAAAACAAATTAACACAGAAAGAATTAGTGGAAAAGAGCGGCGTAGCGATAACTCAACTTAGGAGGTACGAGACTGACAAAGCTTCTCCAAGCCTCAATGTAGTCAAAAAATTAGCGTCAACTCTGGGAGTTTCTATTGATGAGCTGGCTTTTGATAAATTTACAAGCGGCGCTGTTGGGAAAATTACAGACAAAGATCTGCTTAAACAATTTGAAATAGTGTCAACTCTGGATGATGAGGAAAAAGAGGCCATTAAAATAGTAATTGAAAGTATTATAGTTAAACATAATTTTGAAAAAACAGTAAATCCTAAAACAAAAAGCGCGTGGTCTCAAACATTTAAAGAAATTACGAATAGACTCTCAAAGGGAGTAGAGGACTATTCACAGGATGATATTGATTTAGTAATTGATCAGGCGGTGGCATCAGTGAGGTCTCGTGAACATGTCACGAATTAAAGCAGTTATAGACACCAATATAATGATAAGCGCCGCGTTTCCAAAAGGTAAGCTTACAGTGAAACTTAGGGATATGATTGCGGATGAAGTATTTATTCTTGTTACTTCTAAAAAAATATTAGCTGAACTCTATAGAGTTCTTCATTATGAGCATATTCAAAAATTATTTAAACCTTCTAAGCAGGATATTGACGGATTTATCGGTCTTATTTTAGAAAAAGCGCTGATAACTAAAGAGAAATATAGTATTGAAAAAATTGAAAACGATCCTGATGATAATATGTTTCTTACGTGCGCTTTGGAGGGAAATGCGGATTTCATTGTTTCAAGAGATCCTCATTTAAGAAATTTAAAGCAATTTCAAAGAATTAATATTGTAGATTTAAAAAGTTTTTTAGAAAAAACGCCTGTTTGATTTAGTTAAAAAATCCAGAAACAATTGCGAGCCGGATTTGGCAAACTGAATTTACGGGCAAGGCCCAGGGTCAGGGCAAAGTCTTAAAATATTAAGTTTAGTTAATTTTTGATCTTGCTGTCTTTAGAAATATCCTAGAGCTTCCGCATAAAGTTTAATTTAGCGGCGCCGTTATGCTCCCCAAAAAAAATCCCCAGTTAAGAAAGATTATTGATATAATCTAACCTCTTTTGTATATTCAATGCATAAAAATTTTATTGCGAGATTATTATGCAAATACATATTCAAAAATGGGGCAACAGCCCGGCTCTTCGTATCCCTAAATTTTTTGCTATAGAGGCAAATATTGATGAAGGAGCTACTGGTGATATTTCATTTAAAAACGGCAAATTAATAGTAGAGCCTGCAAGTGTAGAGACTTATAGCCTTGAAGTATTGTTATCTAAAGTTAATGATGGGAATATTCATAACGAAACTCTTACTTGTTGATGTATTAAAATAACTCGGAACTATAATGTCCTTCAAAACAGGGGCAACAAGGAAATGAGGCAATATTAACTCATGATAAAACAAAATAGTAAACTTTTAATATTTATGTTCATTTTAGCGGTTTCAGCGGCTTTTGCGCAAAATGCCTACCCGGAATCGCTTTTTTCAGGTATAACGGTGCTGGACAACAAGGATGGTGTGAAGATTTATGAGATTAAAGATAAAACGCCAATGAAAGACGCGGGCATAAAAAAAGGCGATATTATCACTAGTATAGATGGAAAAGAGATAAAAAAGACACGCGACTATCTCAAAATCTCTAAATCTCTAAAAGATGGAAATGAAACCGTAGTTGTTATTAAAAGAGATAATAAGACTCTTTCAATCACCGTGGGTGATTACAGCGTGCCGATTAAAGAGATTTGGGATGAAAAAGTAGCTTATTCAAATGGGGGAGTTCCCAAATCAGAGGATCCTTTTGGTTACTGGATAGGCCTGGCAACCAGAAAGCTTGGCAATATAAAAGAAAGCGCTCCGTGTTCGGCAAAGATCAATATTTACGAAGACGCGATAGATAACGCTTTTAACGCCCTGCATTATAAACCGAAAAGGGTGATGGCCGTGGTGTTAATAGCCGACACGCACCTGAAAGTCGGCGAATGTTCCATAAATAGCGGATTGAGCGAAAAAGCGGTCAAAAGCTTTATGAACGCTGTCAGGTTGTATCAGAAAGCGATGAAAAAGACGAGTTTGCCAAAGTCTGATTTAATAAAAATACGCGATAATCTGAAAAAAACGGAAGAGCTGTTAAAAGGGAGTCTTTAATTAGTTGTGTCTATTCAACGTGTTTTTTACTTGACTATTCACACCCCTAAATCCCCTCTTATTAGAGGGGACTTTGTGGAAACAGATCCAATTTAATATCCCCTCTAAAAAGAGGGGTGTCCAGTTGGTGGACGGGGTGTGTAAATTACGCGGAATAGTTATTATAATTTCATTAATTTTAATAAGCGGGCAATGGGCGCTTTAATACTTATTTATATAAATGAAAAAACTTTTATTATTAATAATCTTATCGCTAACCGGGTTTGGTTGCAATGGCATTGAGAAGATATCGTTTCAAAATGACGACGCTAAATTCATAAACAAGATAGCGATTATCGGCCCTGAAGAGAGCCTTGATATGAAGGTTAACATAACCGGCGACTCAAACATGTTTTATTTAATGATGGGCCCTGCAATTGTGCCGCAATTAATGATGGCTTATGGAACATACGCCGCCAACAAGGAAGAGGCCGTTTCATTTAACGATATCATATTTGACCTGAATATAGAGAAAATAGTCAGAAAAAAATTCAGGGACGAGCTTGTTGCGGGAACCAATTTTAACCCTGTTATTCAGGAAGAGATTGACGCGCCGAACATTAAGCATATTATTAATAAATACCCAAAAACACAAGATGATTACATCAAGATTGCCGGGCACACAGGCGTTGACACTATTATAGACCTTTCAGTTTACTCATACGGGATCAAGGATCCGGGAATATTATGGGATCCAAACGTTATATTAACGGCGGACGCAAAGATGGTGCGAATCAGCGATAATAAGACTTTATGGCAAACAAGGATTAAGGAAAACGCCAGAAGACGGACAACCGGTTTCGAGTACCATCTTTATAAGGAGAACAACGGCGAGTTGCTAAGGTATGAGCTTGACGCGGCAGCCGATATTGTTGCAAAGACGCTGGTAAGGGATATGGGTTTTGCGGTTAAAGGCAATATTAACAGCATTAGAGAGATGGTTGTTAAAAAAGTAATGGAGTCTATTGATACGGAGGCTAATTTAATAGCCGCTTTGGCGTCAATGGGAGACGACAAGAAGGCAGAAGAGCCATTAAATGAGAAAACGGATTTAGCCGCCGCAACCGCTCCCGGGCAAGCAGCCGGCGATAAGGCAAATGATTCTACTGATGGCGCGGCGAAGCCGGAAGCTCCAATAGCCTCCAACAAGAATAACAAAGCCGATAAAACAAATGATTCTATTGCTGACCCGGCTAAACCGGCAGACGCAATTGTATCGGACTATGATAAAGGTGAAGCTAAATCAATCGCTTCCGGCGATGACAAAGGCGTGGCTAAACCAATTGAAGAAGAGACGAATTTAGCAAGCGCAATGGCGTCAACCAAAACAGGCGACAATCTCAAGTAGCCCCGGAGCTAGTTGAAACATACCCTCTCATTTTAACATCCCCTAATTTGGCTTGACAGCTATTTGCCGTATGATATAATTGCTGTTTCCCTTTTTAAAAAGCAGATAGGTAAAACATGCTATGTTTTACGCTGTTTGCGCCAATTTCAACAATTCCGCAGTTAAGCAGTTAAGTTTAAACCTCCTTGAGTGATTACAATATTAACAGCGGGAAAAATCTTTTTTTTAATAAAAACAATGGAACAAGCAATACGCAAGGCTGATACTTTGATAGAGGCCATGCCATATATACAATCTTTTCGCGGCAAAATCGTGGTTATCAAGTTGGGCGGTAGCGCGATGAAGGACGACGCTGTCATGCAGGGTGTTGTGCAGGACATTGTTTTTCTGAAAACCGTAGGCATTGAGCCGGTGCTCATTCACGGCGGCGGGCCGCATATTAACAGTGAATTGGCAAAAATTAATAAAAAATCTACTTTTATTAAAGGATACCGCTATACGGACGAGGAGATACTGGATGTGGTGGTTAAAGTCACTACTGGAATAAGCAGATCAATTGTTGAAACAATGTCCAAATTTGGAAACGAGGCGGTTTGCGTATGGGATCTGGATAACAACCCGATAAAAGCGGAGAAATTCCTGCTGGACAGAGACGCGGGATTCTCAACCGACGAGTCTGAAGACCTTGGCTTTGTGGGCAAAATTTCAGATGTGGACACAAAAACTTTAAGGACGCTTTGCGACAGCGGCAAGATACCTATTATCCCGCCCGTGGCAAAAGGCGACAACAACCAGACATTTAACGTTAACGCCGATAGCGTGGCGTCATATGTGGCGCAATCTTTATCTCCGGAAAAACTTGTCGTGCTTTCAGACACGCATGGGATAATGAGGGACCCGGGCGATGAAAACTCGTTTGCGTCCACGCTTCATGAAGATGAGATACGCGAACTAATTCAAAAAGGTGTTATTACTTCAGGCATGCTGCCGAAAGTAAACGCGTGCGTTTCCGCGCTGACAAAAGGCGTGAAGAAAGCGCATATCATAGACGGCCGCATACCGCATTCGCTGCTGTTGGAGATATTTACCGTTAAAGGAATCGGCACGCAAATAATTGTGTAATGTTTTGCGCCGGCAACATTTGCGCTGTTAATTATAAATATAATACAGAATTAAAAGATGCTCAATCTACGAGCTTTTGAATATATAAACATAAAAATGTAACTTTAGAATTAATAAGGAACAACATTATGGCAACTACCGAAGAGATTATAAAACTTTACGATCAGTATGTAATACCTAATTATATCAGGTTTCCAATAGTCCAGGTAAAAGGCGAAGGGGTTGAAATCTGGGACTCAAACGGCAAACGCTACCTCGACCTTTTTTCAGGTTGGGCTGTAAGTAATCTGGGCCATTGCCACCCTAAAGTGGCGGCGGCAATACAGAAACAGGCCGGCCTTTTGCAGCATGCGCCCAACATTTACTATACCGAGCCGCAAGGCCAACTTGCCAAACGCATCTCTGAAAACTCGTTCGGCGGTCAGTGCTTCTTCTGCAACAGCGGCGCCGAGGCAAACGAGGCGGCCATAAAACTTGCGCGCATTCATAATGAAGCAAAGGGCAAATTTAAGATTATAACAATGAACGACTCGTTCCATGGCCGCACAATGGCCACGCTCACAGCCACGGGCCAGCCTAAATACCATAAGGGATTCGCGCCGTTGGTTAGCGGTTTTGAATACGCGCCGTTTAACGACCTTGAAAAAGTGGAAAGCCTTGTGGACGATCAGACATGCGCAATCCTGACCGAAACCGTTCAGGGCGAAGGCGGCATTAATATACCTGATAAAAGTTATATAAAAGGCCTTCGTGACTTGTGCGATAGAAAGGACATCCTGCTCATTCTGGACGAAGTCCAGTGCGGCATGGGCCGAACAGGCAAATTTTTTGCATATCAGCATTATGATATTGAGCCTGATATTATGACAATGGCCAAAGCATTGGGCGGGGCAATAGCAATAGGCGCCATCACCGCAAAAAAAGAGATAGCCAAAAGCCTTGTGCCCGGAACGCACGCGTCAACATTCGGCGGCAACCCATTGGCATGCGCAGCGGGCGTGGCGGTTTTTGACGCGACTATTGAGGAGAAGCTGCTTGAAAACACAAATGAAATGGGCCTATATTTTCGGCAGGAGCTTGATAAACTTGCGGCGGAATTTGACGTAATTAAAGAGATCAGGACGCTAGGCCTTATGATCGGCGTTGAGCTTAAAAAACCGGCGGCAGATATAGTTAAAAAATGCATGGACGCGGGATTGCTGATCAACTGCACACACGATACGGTTATCAGGATAATGCCGCAGTTAAATGTCAAAAAAGAGAACATTGACGAAGGCGTCTCAATTTTAAAGAAAATTTTGCAATCAGATTAAATCGGCGAAAAGACATGAACACAAACAAACTAACATCCATACTTGATTTAACCGGTGATGACATCCTGGAGATATTTGACGTCGCGGCCAAACTTAAGGGGTCCAACGTTAGGGATTACTCTAATACGATGACGGGCAAGATACTCGGCATGATTTTTGAAAAATGCTCCATGCGCACCAGGGTTTCATTTGAGGTGGCAATGGCCCAACTTGGCGGTCACCCAATCTATCTTACCAAACAAGATATCAACCTTGGCGAACGCGAATCAATTAAAGACGGCGCTAATGTGCTTTCAAGATACGTTGATTGTATTGCGATACGGACTTTTGGGCAGGAGATGGTTGAAGAGCTTGCAAAAGAGGCGTCAGTTCCGGTTATAAACGCATTGTCTGATTACTGCCACCCATGCCAGGCGCTTACCGACTTGTTTACAATTAAGGAGAAACGCGGCTCGCTTGACAATGTTATAGTGTCATACATCGGCGACGGCAACAACGTTGCCCGTTCGCTGGCGTTTATCTGCGCAAAACTGGGAACCCCGTTTAGAATCGCGACGCCTGAAAACTACGAGCTGGATAAAAACACATTGTCAATAGTTGACGAAATCGCATCAGACAACTTTTCAATATCTGTCGGCAACGATCCGCAATCAGCGGCCAAAGACGCCGATGTAATTTACGCCGACACTTGGACAAGCATGGGGCAGGAGAGCGAAGCCGTGACCAGGCGAAATGATTTTAAAGGTTTCCAGATAAACAGCGAGTTGACCGCGCAGGCAAAAGACAATGTTATAATAATGCACTGCCTGCCCGCGCACAGAGGCGAAGAGATAACTGACGAAGTTATAGACGGCCCAAATTCCGCAGTATACGACCAGGCCGAAAACAGAATGCACATCAAAAAAGCGTTGTTGAAGCTTATGATTAAATGAAAATGAGTGGCGTTTGTTTCGTTTTTCTATTTATCCGCGCCACCTTATCTTTTCTATAAGCTGAGTTTATCTTTTTATGAAGCACAAAGTAAAACAGTTCCAACTCTACAAAAATTCATCGTCATAATATTTCACCAATATCTCAGAATTCCTTAACTGAGAGTCTTACACATAAGGGCGCTAAATTCCAATAAATTTCTGGGCTCGGTCTTAATAGGAATAAGCTGTTTTTTCCAGTGGCGGAAATTGAATATCAATATGAGGTGTGGGTAAAACTTTCTCATGGATATGTTTTTGAGATTCATAAAATGGATCAACTAATGTATCTATATATTTGGCTACTTTTCCAGGGATAATTCTATAAAAACATTGCACGCATACATTCGCGGGAATTCCTATCACTTCAACCTGAAGATCGCTGTCTTCTTTTTTATAGTGTAAATTAATTAGTTTGGGGCGCATTTCCGACCGGCATTCCGGACAGTTTCTCTTTTTTATTAGTTTCATAATTGACGTCCTCTTATTTTTTTCTAATCTGATACTTTATCCAGTATCTGCTATCCGGAACGTAACTTGTAACAATCACAGGCTCTTCCGGAAATGAATATTCAACAACAATATGCACAGGCAACATGTTTTCCGGTAATTCAGCATAAATAAGTAATCTTTGGCGTTCAGTATACTCTTCAATAACTTTTCCATGAATAGCCACCCATTCCAATTTAGTGATAGTTTGCGGTTCGATTCCATCTTTTCGGGCCTCAATAATCGCATGATCACTAACTGCATATTCTCCATTATGAAATTTTTGTCGAATATATTCAAGTTCGTTTATATTCATAATTAAAATGCAGAGATTACAGTGATTAATGGTCTAAAATTTTCTGATTCAGTTTGCCGGTATACACTATTTGAATCCCCCCACCCTATCTGTCCCTACGAGGATAATTCCCACTAGAGCAGGTAGCGGCTCAGTGTTCATGCCCAAAATGCCAGACACTGTCTGGCATTTTGGATATTTCATATACAAAAGACGCATATATTGAAGATTTGAACGGCTGAATCCTTTGCCGTATTCTAACTTTAAATCACTGAATAGATAAAACAAAGAGATAATTCCAGAAGTTGGGATTGTACCATTTTGTATTTTCTATGTCTACAATGGAAGCGCCACTATGGAAAAGTTGGTTTTTATGTAGGATGACAAGGGTTTTGTGATTGTGATGGAACGCTAACCTGTGGCTTCTTGAATTATTTCTCTCCCAAACTGTGGTTTTGGGGCGAGGTGGAAGGTGGTTGAAGCAATCTACAATATTGCCTGAGCACAAAGGCAATTGCAGCTTTTACAATAGGGAGTGATCTTCCAACCAGCCGAAGCCGGTTGAAAGATCTATTAGACGCTCTATTGAATAAGCGTTTAAATTGACTGTTTAAGGGCGGATTGGGTTCTGTTTTATCCGGCGAGCGCGTTCAGGAATGTGTCCCTTGTCGCTAAATCCCTTTTTAACATAAATCTCGTTTCGCCGCCATTAGTTCTACCCGCTGTATATATATTATATGCGTTGTTGGCAAAGACTCTTTTGCTTATTTGAACGGATAAGCCTCGTTGTGATTGACGTTGAATCTGTATGGCAATATTCAACTGTTCAGGCGTTACGTATGCCATCTTAAGCAAAAGCTCGCCAACCTTCGGCCTGTACTGTTTTTTCTGAAACCTAAGGGCTCTTTCAAGGCTTCCTTTAGTAATCAAGTTCTCCGCGACACAAATTTCGCCAATGGGAACGTTTCGATTTTCGGTTTCTCTAAGCTTTTTTTGTTTTTGGACGGCAACTTCCAGTTGGAAACTTTTTAAATAACCAAGCCTAACCAACAAGGCGCCTAGTTTTGACGCAAGCTTCTTCTTTTGGTCATTTAAGGCGCCTTGCAACTGTTCTTCAGTTATAAATTTTTTTAAGAGAAGTATTTGGCCTAATGTCATCTTTTGTGGATTTGCTGTTTTGTCTGACACCATAGTATTACCCCGATTTGGTAATTTATTGTTTTGCGTTCACAAATGCGCGATTGTTTTTAAAGGGACACTCCAATGTTATAAATGTTATCCGCCTCTACAGGCAAAAACGATACCTCTACCGGCTTTTCTTTAGGCTTTTCAAGGGATTTTGACGCGCCTTCTTTTGATTTTGACAGGTCTACCGTCACATAAACAATCCCGGAGTGTAAAAGTTTTTGTATCTGTTTTTCGGATAGAATTAGAAATTTATCTTTGCTAAAAGGATTTCTAAATAATGATTTTGACAAATCCACAAACATACCTTTGCGAAGTTTATTAATATTTATAGTAGCCGTCATTTTATTCCCCTTTTTTAATAATTTAAATATGCTAATTGCATCGCGGCGATAAATCAGATAATTTAAATTGCCGTGTTTCTGTTCTATATGGAAAATTATATAATGCAAGAAGAATGCCAAAAGATGTTTTTAAACTTTGATCAATGTTTGACTGTATCGCTTTTATGATATGTAGTGTAATATATTTTAGAACATTTAAATTGTTTTATAATATTGCGTGAACACCGGAAATTGTGTTTTACATGGAACTTTGATTAAGCAGGCAAGGTTAACAAACGGCTTTTCGCAAATTTTATAGATCGCTTAATTTTTTTTTAACCGAACAATAATTGTTGGCAATAATCACAATTTTCAAATTAACAAGAGTTGTCCGTTTGAGTAACAACAATCAAGTCATGACAACCGTAACCTATTGAAAATATTGAAGTTAAGCGCGTATGTCCTGAAAGCCGGCCGAATTGTCCCTTTAGAGGACAATTATCGATGGTTACACTGCGTGGTTATGCGCTATTTGCAACACACATGATTGTCCTTGACTGCCACGGCGCGTGGACGCGTCTACACAACAGAACAAGAACTTCTGCGAATATGCGTTAAAAAACTGAAAAATCAATTAGATTGATGAGTCTAAGGAATTGCGGCTTTTACATTTGTTGTCCCAATGAGGGACAACTGAGGTTGGGTTTGAGTTGTAACTTGTTGAAATATGGCAAGTTAAACGCTATTGTCCCTTTTTCGGACAATGCGTCCGCTATGTGGGACATCTTTTTGCGATAAAGATATGGTTATTGAGCCGGAAGAGATATTATTTCTGTTTGTAAAAAATTTTCCTGTTAACCTTGAGCAACTTTGCAGCCTGCGTCTTATTATAATTGCACATTTTAAGGGCCGCTTCCATCACCTGATCAACAGCGTAATCCAGTGAAAAGTTATCAGTGTCTAAAGAGATGTTGATTTTGTCCTTATTTGAAACTGTTTGAAAATCCGGCGCTTCAGAAGCTGAAATGTTAAGTAGTTGCGGGGTAATCGGACTGTTGTCGCATAAAATGGCCGCTCGTTCCAGGCAGTTTCGTAGTTCTCTGATGTTGCCGGGCCATTGGCAATTCTGAAGCGCGTTCATTGCTTGCTTTGATACGCCGGGCAGCGGCTTGCCAAGCTCCTTGCGCAATTGATCCATAAAAAGGTTAGCCAGAGCGGGTATATCTTCCTTGCGTTCTCTAAGCGGGGGTAAAAATATTGGAAAAGGAGTTATCCGGTGGTAAAGGTCCTGCCGAAAAGCGCCTTCGTCCGCCATTTTTTTTATATCTCTGTGAGTGGCGGTAATTACTCTGAAATTAGCCTTGATTTGTTCGCCTGATCCAATGCGCTCATAAACGCGCTCCTGTAAAACCCTAAGCAGTTTTGCCTGAATATCAAGCGGCATATCGCCTATTTCATCAAGCAGTATTGTGCCGCCCTGGGCCAAATCAAATTTTCCGTTGCGATTTTCAGTCGCCCCTGTAAACGCGCCTTTTACATGGCCGAAAAGTTCGCTTTCAAGCAGAGTAGCCGGAATTGCGGCGCAATTAATAGCCACAAAACAGTTCTCCATATTATCGCCGGCAAAATGTATTGCGCGGGCCATAACCTCCTTGCCGGTCCCGCTTTCTCCAATTACGCATACTGTTGTTGCCGGACTTTTTGAGACCTTCTCGGCCAATGTCACAGCCTCTTTCATGGCGGGCGAACGGGTAATTATATTTTGAAAGCTATGCAAATCCTGTAGATGGTTTTTAAGCTTTTTGTTCTCTTCCGCAAGGCAACGATAGTCTACAATGCGTTTAATCCTTGCAAGCATATCTTCCGGATTAAACGGTTTCAGCACATAATCATCAGCCCCATTTTTAATTGACGAGACGCCGTTATTTATGCTGCCGTGCCCAGTCAACATTATAAATGACACGCCGGGATAGCTTGATTTAACATGTTCCAGCAACTCAAGCCCGCCCATGTCAGGCATCTCCTGATCAGAGATTATTAAATCCACGCTATTGGTTTTAAGCAGGTTCAGCCCTTCGCGCCCATTGCCCGCTTCAATCGAATCAAACCCCCATTTTGCAAGGTAGCTTTTTAGCAACGCCCTGGTAAGCTTGTCGTCGTCAACTAATAGAAAATTCAGTTTTTCCATTTTCTCATTTTAACAGTTTATCAATATAGCAATTTTTCAAATTCATAGTTTAGCAATATAACAATTTACTTTCCAGTTATTACGCATTATTACGCAAAAAACATGCCGTAATATATTGGAACACGTTTTGCGATATACAAATCAGCGTTATGGCGAAGCGCCGGCGAGACAGAAAAATGTTGCATATCATTTTTCGTTATACTACTATTATTGCTTTGAAAATGCTAAAAATTTAATTCATTTTATAAGAACATGTTTAGTTATGGCAAATATTTTAATAATAGACGACGACAAGGCAACTCTTCAGCAGGTTACGGCCTTAATCAACTCATTTGGGCACACCCCTGTTCCTTCGGTATACGCAACTCACATCTTTGATATTCTTGACGGCGAGTCTATCGATCTCATATTGCTGGACATATATATGCCGGAGATCGACGGTTTGAAAATATTAAAACAACTTAAAGCTCACGAAATATATAAAACCATTCCGGTGATAATGCTCACAAGCGATACGGACGACAACCTTCTTGACGAATGTTTTCAGGCCGGCGCCATGGATTTTATAAATAAGCCGTTAAATGACGTTGTTCTCCGCGCCAGGATACAATCAGCATTAAGTATCCAGAGCTATATAGGAGAATTAAAAAAGGTTAATGAACAGATGGAAGAGTTTGTGGGCATTGTTTCACACGATCTGCGCAATCCAATTGTGAGCTTTACCTCTTTTTGCAGGCTTTTAACCGAAATTCCTGAAAACACCGCCGAGTTTATACCCGAGATGGAGAAGACGTCAAACAGGGCTTTAAGCCTGGTTAATGATTTGCTTGACCTAATGGCAATGAAAAGCGGCAAGATTATAATGAACTTTATAGAGTGCGACTTTGCGCCAATTGCAAGTGGAGCCGCCAACGAGCTTAAAACCCAGGCTGAAAAGAAAAATGTGCGCATAGTCAACAATGTCAGTGAGAGCCCGCCGGTAAAAGCCGATTACAATCGTTTATTTCAGGTTTTAATCAATTTGATGTCAAACGCAATTAAATTCACACCGTCTTCAGGCGAAGTTGTTGTTAACGCTGTTTCTAAAGATGAAGGCCTCATGATAGAGGTTGTTGACACCGGCGTAGGCATTGATCCTGAGAATATCGACAAGTTATTCAAAAAACATAAAAGGGTCAGCACTGACGGCACTGACGGTGAAAAGGGCACGGGATACGGCCTCCCGCTTGCGCATGAGATAATACAGTCTCATGGATCAATAATAGAAGTTAAAAGCGAAATTAACAAAGGCTCAATCTTCTCATTTACACTTCCCTGGTGGAAGGAAGAGTAGAACTCAGACACAGAAACAATTTGTTTGGCATATAATTTGCTATTTATTAGCAGGCCGTAACTAAGGGTCGGCTCAAAAAAAACGAAATTATGTCCGGGCCGGAGCTTTGTTTTCTTTTTCACGGCATTATAAATACAGACCTCCATGCATCACAAATAGCGATAATCATGATCCAAAAAACATCCTATCTTTTGCCGGCAGTAAAATATATTTTTACCATCCTGAATGCAAAGCGATTTGTTTTAATGCTATTCTGCCTCTCTATCGTTCAGGCGCTCTCCATTGTTTACGCTGAATCAGGCTGCTATGCGTATTTCTACAATCCTGAATCAAATGTGGATAATTTTGCTTCCCTTAAATCCAAAATGGATATCCAGCTAAAGAAGTCAGGTAAATTCCGGTTTCAACCATTTATTGACAAAGATATATTTGAGAAACAATTTAAAGGCAACCAGGAAGCGCTGGCAATACTTTCAAGCTGGCATTACAAAATGCTAAAAGAAGAGAACGGCATCAAACCCGTCCTTGTTGGAGTTATTGACGGCAAAACCACTCAAAAGAAAGCCCTTACCGCCAGGAAAGAAGTCAAAAGCATTGAAACGCTTAAAGGCGCATCCATTGCCTCAGCCGGCAGCGATGACTATACAAGAAATCTTTTAAAACAGATGCTCGGCAAAGAGAATGAAAAACTTGTCGAATCATTTCAGTTGCTGGCAGTGCCTAAAGATATTGACGCCCTCATATCAGTCGGCTTTGGACTGGCTGAAGCAGCCTTAACCACTGAAAGCAGCCTTGATATGCTATCCGCCATAAATCCACGGCTTAGCGACAAGCTAACCACTCTTGCCGTTAGCGATGATATACTGCTTCCGGTTGTGGCAATACCAGAAAATCATAGCCCCAATCTCGCCAAATTGTTAATTGCTCTTAAAAATATGGGCGACACTGAAGACGGCAATAAAGGCATTCAAATACTCGGCCTGGATGGATGGCGCAAAATTGATGAAAAAGATGGAGAGCTTCTAAATAAATGACAAGACAAACATCACAATTTAAAAGGAATACGCGCATAAACATACGGGAGAAATCCGCCGTTGGTTGCTGTTTGATATCCGTAATTGCCCTTGTCCTGTTATTAGCTTTTGCATTATTGCCGGATGCCCGCGCGGATCAAGACAACAAAAAAACGCTTATCCTCAATTCAAACGCCTCCGTCAAAAAGTACTCAATCATGCAAAACGAATTTAAGGCAAAGTATAACAACCCAACAGTGGAAATTGATCTTGGCAGCAAATGGAAAGACGAGGAGTGGCTCGAAAAGACTATTCGCAAAGAAAAACCTGATTTAATATTTTGTATTGGGTCCAAGGCATACATTCAGTCAAACAAGCTGGCGCGCAAAGCGCCTAAGATATTCTCCCTCGGCATAAACTGGCAACGCCTCCCTTTAAATAAAAACACAATTGTTGTGGCCGGAGAAGTTCCCGCAATAACGCAATTAACAATGTATCGCTACTTCTTTCCCGATATTGACACTATCGGCATTCTCTACAGCAAATCAAACAACAAACAATGGTTTAAGAATGCGGTGGCCGAAGCAAAGGATATTGGCATAAATATTATAGGCAAGGATATAGACAAAAACAGCGATTTGTCAAAAGAGCTTAAGGGCCTGCTTCCTAAAGTTGACGCCATATGGCTAATACCCGACCCAGTTATTATTTCCGGCAAAAAGCAGGCCGACCAAATATTTAAACTTTGCAATGATGCCGGCAAACCTGTATTTGCCTACGAGAAGATATTCGCCGCTTTTGGAGCGGCCTTTATAGTCTCCGCCGACATCCCTACAATGGCAAGGCAATCGGCGAAAATAGCTTTAAACATTGCCAACGGCGCTGAAATAAACGAAAAAACGCAAGACCCGGCCGGCTCATACATCGCGATTAATCTTAATAAAATAGAAGAGTATGGCCTCACGTTAAATACTAGGGCGCTATCCTCGGTAAACGAGTTTATTGAAGAAAAATAATTTTAGCAAAAAAGCAAAAGGAAAAAGCGCCACTAAGACACAAAGGCACGAAAAGACCGAGGCAAAAAAGCAGTGAGGATAATTTAACTTAAATTAAGAGATTTTAAATCCCCCCTCCCCTAACCCCTCCCACTATGGGGAGGGGAATTTGGCTTTTAAATTCGTTTTGGTTTTTATCGTAAACTTAAAAAGTTTCACCCAATTGGCGGGATATCGAAATTAAATATAAACCTTTAATTCCCCCTCCCTTGATGGGAGGGGTTAGGGGAGGGTGATAAGAATCCCTAATCTCGGTGAAGCTTTTTTAAGGCCTTTGTGCCTTAGTGGCATATTCACTTTTAAGTTTAAGTTGCATTTAAAGCTTTTTTAGTGTCTTTGTGCCTTAGTGGCATATTCGCTTTTGCGCCTTAGTGGCGCCACAAAATAAAATGACAAAAAAAATACTATTACGAAACAGCATTAGGTGGAAATTTCTATTCACAATGATAGGCCTTATTATAAGCCTGTTTGCGGTGTTTACATTTGTCCTGGTGCGCTCGCAAAAAGAGGCCCTTGACATTGATTTGCGAAGCCGCATCACTCTAATGCGGAAGAATCTGGTTGAACGCGGAAAAACCCTTTCCGATAATCTTGCCTTTCAGGTTGAGGATGCGATTGCGTCGTTCAACCTTATGAGCATTATTAAACAAACCGACAAAGCCGTGCGGGAACAAGATGAACTTGATTACATTATACTGACTAATTCCAAAGGGATCGCGCATATCCACACAAAAATTCCTCAGTTGCAGGAAACATTGCTTGAGGGAGAAGAGGATAAATTTGCCTTGCAACAGGAAAATGCCACAATAAATGAATTCGACCAGTCCGGCGTCTCATATATGGAGTTTATTGTCCCTATCCAGATAAGCGATGAATCATGGGGAGTTTTGCGCCTAGGGTACACCCTTGACGAGTTAAACAAGGTGATTTTTAACTCTAAGGAAAAAGCGAGAAATCGCATCAAAGCCATTGTCATACGCGGTTTTTTTACCGCTTTTGCGGCGTTGATAATAGGCGCGGGATTAGTCTCTCTGCTTTTTAGCAGGCTTTCAAAACCGCTTATAAGCCTTACAAAAACAGCCCATGATCTAGCCGGCGGCGATTTTGACGCGGCCGACAAGATTGTTGTTCATTCAAAAGACGAGGTCGGAGTCTTGGCGCAAACATTTATAGAGATGTCAAAAGACCTGAAGACCTCTTACGCAAAACTTGAAGAGTATAGCCACAACCTTGAGCAAAATGTCAGGGAACGCACAATTGAGCTTGCCGAGGCGCGCGACCAGGCTGTTTCCGCTAATGAGAGTAAAAGCCGCTTTCTTGCCAATATGAGCCATGAGATCCGAACCCCGCTAACTTCAATAGTTGGGTTCACCGCCATTTTATTAAAACAGGGCAAGGAGAGTCCTTCTCCTGAAGAGATTAGACAATACCTTGAAATAATTAAAGTAAACAGCGAAACCCTGTCTGAGTTGATTAACAACATACTTGACCTTTCAAAAATCGAGGCGGGTAAGACAACCCTATCAATGGAAGACCTTAACCTGAGACTTCTTGTCCAAGGCATATTCCACACAAATAAAGCTCAGGCAATGCAGAAAAATTTAGATTTTACATTTTCCTACAGTCCGGAATTGCCTGAAATAGTCTATTCAGACAGGACAAAGCTTAACCAGATTCTAATGAACCTGACAAGCAATGCCATTAAGTTTACTCCGAAGGGGAAAGCCGTCTCTATTAAAGCCGCGCGCCTGGATGATTTTGTTTTATTCACAATTGAAGATCAAGGCATAGGCATACCTCTTGACAGACAGAATATTATTTTTGAAGCCTTTACCCAGGCTGAAGCGTCTACCACGCGGAAATATGGCGGCACCGGTCTTGGCCTGAGCATCGTAAAGAATTTAATAAAACTTTTAGGCGGAGAAATTGGTTTAAAAAGCGAAGAGGGCAAAGGAACGGTTTTTATGGTTAAGATTCCTCTTGTTGAAAGCAGTGAAGATGTTGAATCCAAAAGAGAGAAAAAATGGGATGATATCATCTTCGCCGGCGATAATAAAATATTGGTGGTTGAAGACAATATAATGAACAGGAGGATGCTTAACGCATTGTTTGAAAAATTGAGCTTAAGCCCCAAAATGGTCGACAACGGCAAAGACGGCATTGAAGCCGCGCGGAAACAAAAACCTGATCTGATCATCATGGATATGCACATGCCTGAAATGGACGGGCTTGAAGCCACTCGTCAAATACGTCTTACTCCTGAATGCAGCGATATACCAATTGTGGCGCTTTCAGCCGACGCGTTTAGCGAACAGCAAGCCGAAGCCGGAAAAGCCGGCGTGTCCGACTACCTGATCAAACCATTAAATATAAACAAATTTATCACTTTATTAAAGAAGTATTTACGATATGAGCAAGGCGTATCAAAAGCGAAAAAGGATGATAAATCTCCAATACCTCACGACCTTTACGTTAAATTAGCGGAAGAGTTTACCGCCCTTGAGAAGATACCTTACTATTTGACGGGCAAAATTACAGCTCAAACTAAAAAAATAGCGAACCTTTGCAAAGATCACGATTCGCCGTTTTCAGATATTTTAAAGCAGGTGGAAGACGCCGCTTTTTCCAAAGACACAAAAAAAGCAAAAGATTTAATTCAAAAAGCGATTGAATGCGCGGAGCGCGAAGCGCAGGGCGCATAGCGCAAAGCGCGGGGAGCAGAGAGCGAAGCGCATAAAGGATGGGTCGGAATATCAATGAATATGATTGGAAAAATAATGAATAAAGTCAAAACATCAATGATAATCTTCACAATCCTGCTATTGGCTGAGCTTTTTTTTGCGCCCTATCCGGCTACGGCTCAAGATGACGGCAAGGACTTTAAAAAGGTCAGCCTCCAATTACAGTGGAAGCACCAGTTTGAGTTCGCCGGATTCTATGCCGCTAAAGAGAAAGGATTTTATAAGGAAGCCGGGCTTGACGTGGAGTTGATTGAATACGCGCCTGGAATGGACATGTTTCAAGATGTGCTGGCCGGTAAAACGACCTTTGGCACGAGCTACCCATCACTTATTAAGGAGCGTATGACAGGAAAACCGGTTGTGCTGTTGGCCAATTATATGAAACGGTCCCCCCTTGTAATTGTTACTCGGCCTGACATTTTTTTTCCGGATGAATTGAAGGGAAAGGTAGTGATGGGAGAGTTGACTGAAATTTTCAGTTCAAATCTCATGCATATGTTTAACCGTTACAATGTTACCGCGAATGATTTTTCCATTGTCCCTCATACATATAACGTCGACCCATTCGTAAACGGTGAAGTGGATGCCATGACAGCCTTTATGACCAATGAGATTTTTATGCTTAACGAGAAACGGGTCTCTTACAACATCCTTGATCCCAACAGCTTCGGAGTTCCTTTCTACGACCTTAATCTCTTCACTTCAGAGGACTATGCCAATGCGAATCAAGTGATAACAAAGGCCTTCATCGATGCCTGCAACAAGGGCTGGCAATACGCTCTGGAACATCCTGAAGAATTTGTTGACCTGATTCTGGAAAAATATAACAGCCAGGGAAAAAGCAAGCAACACTTATTGTTTGAGGCAAAGGAAATGCGACGCGTTATGCAACCTGAAGTTTACCCAATTGGCTCAATCGATCCTGAACGTATCAGAAAAATTCAGGAGGTTTTTGTCGAAACCGGCTTTGCAAAAAAAATAGTGGAACCGGAATCGATTATTTTTGATCCAAACAGGGATAAGAACGATGGGGCCGCCGGCCGGGAGACGGAAAAAAAAGCATTAATTTCTCTGGATGCCATGGAAAAACTCTTTTTAAATAAAACCGGTAAAGTTTCGTTCTGTGTTGATCCGGACTGGATGCCTTTTGAACGGATCAATGAAAATGGAGAGCATGAAGGTATTGTAGCTGATTTTATACGGATAATGGCCGAAAGAACGGGGTTACGGTTCGATTTGTATCCGGCTAAGACCTGGCTGGAATCCTTGCAGGCCGTTCAGGAGGGCTCCTGCAACCTATTGTCCTCCGCCGGGATCACACAGGAACGGAAAAAGTATCTTGACTTTACCAAACCATATTTTTCTTTTCCCATGGTAATCGCCGTCCCGGTAAAACAATTGTTTGTTGACGATCTTGACTCTATCGGAGACCAGGCAGTCGGAGTGGTGAGAGGTTACGCCCATATTGACCTTATCCGTAATAAACATCCTAATCTAACAATCGTTGAGATGGACAATGTTCTGGCCGGCCTAAAACATGTTCAAAACGGCAGTATATTTGGGTTTATCGACACCGTCGCCACCATAGGTTACGAGATTAATCGGAACCAGATGGTTGACTTGAAAATCGGCGGCAAACTGGATATACCGGTAAATTTCACAATTGCCGTGCGCAAGGGCAAACCGCCGGAGTTGTTGTCGATTTTGAACAAGGGGGTTGACTCATTCACCGAAGACGAGAAAAAGTCTTTGTTAAATAAGTGGTTCTCTGTCAGGTATGAGCAAGCGTTTGATTATTCAATACTTTGGAAAGCGTTATCCGTAGTTGCGGTCGTCCTTCTGGTTGTCTTCTACTGGATTCGAAAACTTGCGTTGTTAAACCGTAGACAGATTCAAACAGAAAAAAAATTGGTGCAGCAAAATGATTTATTAAAATCAGTGCACTCCATGCAGGATGATTTCCTGGCCCAGGGCATGTCCTATGATTGGCGCTCTAATACGCTTGAAAGCTTGCTTAAACTCTCTAAAAGTGAAATCGGGTTTATCTGTGAACTTTTACATAAAGAAGACGGAACGCCTTTTCTAAGGTCTCATGTAATCAGCGACATCTCCTGGAGCGAGAAGACCAGCATTTTCTACGAAGAGAATCACCGCAAAGGGATTAACTTCTATAATATGAAGAGCCTCTTTGGGCAGGTAGTTGTCACCGGCAAAGTCGTCATCTGCAACAACCCGCATAACGATCCGCGCCGAGGAGGATACCCCAGGGAAGATGGGCATCCGGAATTGAAAGCTTTTCTTGGACTGCCAATTAAAGGCATTGAAGGACAGTTGGTTGGCGTTATGGGGGTGGCAAACAGGCCGGGCGGTTATGACGGGGAGACTGCCTCCTTTCTTGATCCGTTTTTGCGAACCTATGGGGTTTTTATGGAAAAAACGCGTGAAGAGGATCACAAAAAAAAGGTGGCAAAAGATTTGAAACAGGCTAAGGAGGTTGCCGTTTCCGCTAATCGCGCCAAAAGCGAATTTCTAGCCAACATGAGCCATGAGATTCGCACTCCACTTAATTCTATTGTTGGATTTAGTCAGATGTTATTAAAAGACAGCAAAAACATGAAACTGACTTCAGAGTTTATACAATTCCTAAAAAACATTAATGTTAGCGGAGAGCATCTTTCAGAACTGATCAACAACATCCTTGACCTGTCAAAGATTGAAGCGGGCAAGACATCCCTTTCAATGGAAAACCTGAACCTGAAACTTCTTGTCCAGGGCATTTTTCATACTAATAAAGCCCAGGCCATTCACAAAAATATCAAATTTACATATTCATATGACCCGAATCTGCCGGAAATAATATGTTCCGACCGCACGAAACTTAACCAGATACTAATGAATCTTACAAGCAACGCGATTAAATTCACCCAATATAAAAAAGCTGTAAGCCTGAAAGCGTTGCGTGACATTGATTCTATTGTATTTAAAGTTGAAGATCAGGGCGTGGGTATTCCCGCGGAAAACCATGAATCAGTATTTGAAGCCTTTGTGCAGGCGGAAACCACGGCAACTCGCACTTTTGGAGGAACCGGCCTTGGTTTAAGCATAGCTAAAATGATGACGGACCTTTTAGGCGGCACAATTACTTTGAAAAGTAAAGAAGGGGAAGGGGCGGTTTTTACCGTAAAGGTACCGCTTATAGAAAGCAAAGATAACGTTGAGGAACAGGAACAACAGAATTGGAAAGATGTAAGGTTCCATAAAGATAATAAAATACTGCTGGTGGAAGATAATATAATGAACCAGCAAATGATTACATCATTGTTTAAGAGGCTTGATTTGACCGTTAATATTGAAGACAATGGAAAATCCGGCATAGAAAAAGCCCTTGAAATAAAGCCTAACCTTATATTAATGGATATGCATATGCCGGATATGGATGGGATTGAAACATCTCTGGAGATCCTTCGCAATACCGCATGCAAAAACATTCCTATTGTCGCAATTTCAGCCGACGCGCTCACTGATCGCCAAAGCGAAGCCCAAAAAGCGGGAATATCAGACTATTTAACAAAACCTTTAAACATTAATAAATTAATATCTATATTGAAAAAATATTTGCGTTATGAGCAAATCGCGCCAAGCCCTGAAACGAAAAATAGGTCGTCAATACCTCCGGCCCTTTACGCTAAACTAGAGGAAGAGTTTATTGCGCTTGAAAAGGTTCCTTACTATCTAACGGGCAAGATTACCGAGCAGACAAGTAAGATAGCGGAACTTTGCAAAGGCTACGATTCGCCGTTTCCAGATATTTTAAAAATGGTTGAAGACACAGCTTTCTCCAAAGACACAAAAAGGGCTAAAGAGTTAATAAAAAAAGCGATTGATTGCGCGAAGCTCGGAGAGGAGAGCGCATAGTGCGGTGAGCGCGGCGCAGAGAGCAGCGCTAGTCCTCGTTCCCAAAGCCCCCTGCTCTTACTGTTGGACAATTTTTCGCTGGGCAAGTAAACAGTTCTAAGGCTATACAACAGCGCTGGTTACAAGGCTCCAGCCTTGTAACTGGGTGTACGAAGAGGCTCTGCCTCTTTTTGTCATAACAACAAATGGCGCCGTTAATTTTCTAATGCCGATCTAATTAGCAACGTTTAATACGAGGCAGAGCCTCTAGGAACAATGTGTTACAAGGCGGGAGCCTTGTAACAAGCTTCTTATTTTGTCCAAC
Source organism: Candidatus Anammoxibacter sp. (assembly GCA_021777105.1). GTDB lineage: Bacteria > Planctomycetota > Brocadiia > Brocadiales > Anammoxibacteraceae > Anammoxibacter_B. The sequence continues at coordinate 5,073 of JAIQZQ010000091.1, read as the reverse complement.
AAAAATTTGTCCAAAGTAAGAGCAGGGGCTTGGGCGCCGGGAAAGCAGGGCAGGGTCTTGAGCTCCGGAAGCGGAACAGGGATCAGGGGCTTATTAACCAGAAGTATAAATTAGAAAACATTATGATTATTATAAAAAATATAAAACTAACGTATATTGTGACATTGATTTTAGTATTTATGTTCTGCTCAGTCGAACTATTTACTGTTTTCGCCCATGATGAAATAGAAAATAGATTCGGCAATAGTTCATCATTGACAATGGATTTTGAAGATGAACTTGCATGGCTACGCGAGGAGAATTATGTAAATATTGCAACTAAAAACCCTATTGAAATGTCAAAAGCGCCATCCATCGTTACGGTTATCACAGCCGAAGAGATTGAAAATATCGGGGCCAAGACCTTGCCTGATATTATCCGCACAGTTCCAGGTTTTGACATTATTAAAGATGGAGATTTTGGTGAAATAAAAATTCAAGCCAGAGGTGTAGCCTCCATAGGCTCAAAAATTAAACTGCTTATAGATGGGCATTCTCTTAATATGCCATATGATGGGGCTTTTGAATTCTTTTTTGACGATCTCCCATTAAAAAATGTAAAAAAAATAGAAATTATCAGAGGGCCTGGTTCCGCCTTGTATGGAGCTAATGCGTTCCTTGCTATTATAAATGTTGTAACTAAGGATGCATCTGATATTGACGGGGTAAAAGTTGCAACCGGATTTGGAACATATGATACACAGGAATATAGCGTTTCGTTTGGAAAAACGTTTCGCGACATAGATATTACAGGTTTTGCTGATTTTTATAATACAAACGGATTAAGCGAAACAATTAAAGAGGATCAAATGGCGAGGCAACCGTTTTCCATTACGCCCGGAGATACGGACGATAGCCGGAATAAGTTAGATTTTTATCTAAAGTCGACATATAAAAATATCAACTTTATCGGCAAATATATGAATAAGGATACAGAACCATTTGTTGGTTCAAGTTTTATCTTAACTGAAGATGGTGAAAACAAGTTCAATTTTGTTATGGGGGAGGTTAATTATAAATTTGATGTAGGCGAGAGATTGTCAGTTAAACCACGTGTCTATTATGATCAATACGACATGGATTTTTTAGTTGAGCAATTTCCTGATGGGTTTGTGATGTCTAGTGATTTGGATGGTGATGGTGACATAGAAGAGTTTCCGAATGGAAAGATAGCGCAAGGATTAGCAACTAATAGACGATTAGGGGCAGAGATACAGATGGATTATGATATTTCTGAAAATAACACATTTACGCTTGGTTTTGACTATAAATGGGAAAGGCAGGACAATGTTACACATCATGCCAATTTTAACCCTATAAATAATGCCTCACTTGGATCAATTCAGGATGTTGTTGACTGGATTGGTGAAGCATATCGCCAGATATGGGCAATCTATATTCAAGACATGTGGAACATATCAGATAATATTGACCTTACAATAGGGATAAGGCACGATCATTATAGCGATTTTGAAGGAACTACTAACCCCAGGATAGGACTGGTTTGGGATTTTATGGATGATTTTACACTTAAACTTTTATACGGTCAAGCATTTCGAGCGCCTAGTCTTAAAGAACTATATTTAATAAGCAATCCTACCCTGTTAGGAAACCCCGATTTGCAGCCTGAAACAATAAGAACCTATGAAGTTGGACTGGGACATAAATTTAACAAAAGAATCGTCGCCAATGTTAACTATTTTTTTAATGTTATTAGAGATGAAATTGTTATGGTTTTTTCAAATGCTCCAACAGTGGCAGGAGTTTTTGAAAACATGGGAGGGTCAAACATACAGGGCATTGAATTTGAAACAAAAGCTGACCTTTCAGATTATTGGTCTGATGCGTATATTTTTGTAAATTACACATACCAGGATGCTGAATCAAAAGGCGATCCATTGCCTGATGTTCCTAAACATAAAGGAAACATCGGCATTAATGCAGGCATAACAAAATATTTAAACGCGAACCTGCATACTTTCATTAGTGACGATCGTGTGCGCGCGGAAAAGGACACGAGGTCGGATTCGCCCGGGTATGCCATCACAAACCTTACATTAATAGCAAAAGATTTCTTTAAAGATATGAAGGTTAAGGCGTCCCTGTTTAACCTTTTTGATAAAAAATATGATGATCCGGCGCCCGCAAATACTATCTCTACCGATCTTCCACGCCAAGGCAGAACATTTTTTATAGAAGTAGAGTATAAGTTTTAGATGCGCAATTCGCAAAGCAGAGGCTTGAGAACCAGAAGCGGAAGACCATATGAAATTAAAACCAACACATTTACTAATAATATTAGCGTTAACGTTTAATCTGGTAAACTTACGCTACGTTATTGCTGATGATGCATTCAGCGTTCAACCTGAAAGTTCAAAACTAGATCTGAACTTTGAAGACGAGCTTGCCTGGTTGCGCGAAGAGAATTACGTAAACATCTCCACGAAAAGCAAAAAGAGGATTTCCGAGGCTCCTTCCATAATTACCGTTATCACGGCAAAAGAGATTAAAAACCTTGGATTTCGAACTCTTAGCGAACTCTTAAGGATTGTGCCTGGTTTTGAGATATTGAAGTCGGCGGCGTTTGGCGATTCATATCCCGCAGTAAGGGGAATTGAAGACGGCAATCAGGTAAGGGTAATGCTTGACGGCCATCTTATTAACAATCCTCTTGACGGCAACCCATTTATTAATTTTGACGAATATCCTGTTAAAAATATAAAAAAACTGGAAATTATTAGAGGACCAGGATCAGCCGTGTATGGCGAATACGCATTTATGGCGGCTATCAATATTATAACCATGGACGCGGATGATATTGACGGCGTAAAGTTTAGCGCAGGATACGGCAGTTTTGATTCAAAGGAGGGAAATGTTCTCTTTGGAAAAGAATACAATGATATTGAAATCACCGGGATGTTTCACTTTAGTGAGTCCGACGGTTATGACGGAACAGTTGAAAGCGATTTCCAGTCAATGACGGATGGTTTTCTATCATCGTTTTTCCCTGCCGTGTCGCAAGCTCCAGGGGAAGTTAAAGACTGGACAAGAGAGTTTGATTTAAACCTAAAGATAACATATAAAGATTTTTACTTTCAGGGGTGGTACGGCAACAAAAACAGCGGGCCGTTTATAGGCACACAATTGGCTTTAACCGATAGAACCGATTTAGAGTCAAACTATGTGTTTGGAGAGGTAGGATATAAAAAAACTTTTAACGATTGGCTTGAGATTAAACCGCGAATATATTACGACCAATTTGACGACACATTTGACATTTTAGGTTTCCCCCCCCGAGCCACGCTTCTAATAGACACTGACGGAGACGAAGTCGAGGACTCGTTCCAGACTAACAAGGACGGTCTGCAGGCAATAGCAAAAGTGTCCGACAAAGTCGCGGGCCTGGAGCTGCCTATTGACTTTAAATTGTTTGACGAGAACACATTTACACTAGGTTTTGAATACAGATATATTTATCAGGACAACGTCCAATTTTCAGCCAATTTCTTTCCGTTGACATTTGATTCCCTGGATTCAGTTCAAGATTTTTCAGACGATTTGCCTTTTATAAAAGAGACTATAAGGCGAGTAACATCCTTTTATGCGCAAGATGTTTGGAGCATAACCGATGCGATTGGATTGACAATCGGAACACGGTATGACTGGTACGACGACAGCAAAAGCGGCGAAATCAACCCCCGGATCGGCCTGACATGGGAGTTTGTGGAAAACGCGTGGTTAAAACTGCTCTACGGCGAGGCGTTCCGCCCCCCCACTTTAACTGAAATGTTTTCCGGCAATCAACCAACCGTGCAGGGCAACGAAGATCTTGATCCCGAAGAGATTAAAACATACGAGATAGAGCTTGGCTATAAATTTAATAATCTATTTACCGCTAATGTTAACTATTTCTACGATGATATAAAAGACCTTATCGCGTTGCGCAAGGTAGAATCGTCATTAAATATTTCAAGATTCGACAACTTTGGCGATGCCCGCATCTATGGCATCGAAGCCGAAGGCCGGATAGATTTTGATGATGACAATTACATCTTCATGAACTATTCATATCAAAACCCGGAGGACGACAAAGGGGGCGACCTGCCGTTTGTGGCAAAACATAAAGGCAATATAGGAATAAATATAGAACCATGGAAATATATTAACGCGAACCTAAACGCCTTTATCAGCGGCAGGCGCACCAGAGAACCAGACGATCTTTTAGACAAGATGCCTTCATACGCGGTTATAAACCTTTCAGTAATTGCAAAAGAGTTTTTTAAGGAGCTTGAAATACAGGGAACAGTTTATAACCTATTAGATAAAGATTACGCCGACCCCGCTCAGGACTCAATACCAAATGGTTCGCCAAGACCCGGCAGACATTTTTTTGTTGGGTTTGAGTATGAGTTTTAGGCGCGGAGCGATGGGCGCGAAGCACAGAGCGTCAAAATGTAGTGTAGACGCGTCCCCGCGCCGTGACGGTTGGAGCAATCGCCAACATCCGCAGTACCCACTGTAGCTAGTTACAAGGCTCCGGCCTTGTAACTGGGTGTACGAAGAGGCTCTGCCTCATTTTGTCAGAATAACAAATGGCGCCATTAATTTACTAATGCCGATCTAATTAACAACGTTTAAGACGAGGCAGAGCCTCTAAGGACAGTGTGTTACAAGGCTGGAGCCTTGTAACAAGTTTCTTATTTTGTCCGGCAACAATTTGTCCAACAGTAAGAGCCCCTGCTTGGGAACGAAATAATTCTCGAAGCCCCAGCTTCGAATGCAGTTGGGAAGTGACACGTCTTTACAAGGCGAAGCTGGGACTTCTCGAATTATTTAAATGAAAAGTATTGGATAGGAATGGGAAGTGTGTTAAAGCATGAGATTCATGAAGATATACTTAGTATCTGTTGCGGAAAAGAAAATTCGAAAAAAACCGAAATAAAATATTGAAAAAATAACGCGCAAAACTTACCATACCTGTAACGATAAATTTATAATAAAAAACCAGGAGGGCAAGAATGCGCGTTAAAAAAG